>JBCCFW010000029.1:0-55340 GCA_039029535.1 Acidobacteriota bacterium | reverse complement strand
GGCGATGTGAAGAGATCGGTGCGCACCGTGGCCAGACCGGGGGCGCTGGTGGTCAGGATCGCCTCGACGTCGTTGCTCGCGCCGTAGCGGTTGATGAGGTGGACGACGAGCTCGACGACCTCACCCGCGTCGGCGGAGCCGTCACCGTCGCCGACCAGCCAGGGCTTGGACGGATCGGGCGTGTCGTCGACCGCGACCGAGACGTACTGGAGCGAGGGCATGCTCTCGTAGTCGTTGTCGGGGTTCGCGTCGTCACCGATGGCGTCGGCCGCGTCGAGACGACCGGTGCCCAGGAGGTTGTAGCGGCTGCGGTTGTAGGGGATGCCGTAGATCGGCTCGGCCGTCCCCTTGATGTGGTTGATGATCTCGCGACCGGTCCAGTCCGGGTGCATGCCGGCGACCAGCGCGACCACGCCCGAAGCCATCGGGCCCGAGGCCGAGGTGCCGGAGAAGCCGTTGTACGGCGGCACCGCGCAGTTGGCCTCGCAGTCGTCGTCGTCCACGCAGGCATCACCGGCGTTGGGTCCGCCGAAGCACTTGAGCGAGCCGCCGATGAGACGGCAGTCGCCGTCGCAGTCGTCGTCGGTCACGCAGCGATCGCCGGCGTCCTGACCCGAGGTGCAGACCTGCGGCACGGTGGTCTGCCGACCGCCGCCCGCGCCCGGCGCTGCGATGTCGACCAGCTCACCGAAGGCGGTGAAGACCGCGCGACCGTCGGTGGGGCCGCCGCCGCTGGGCGTTCCGTTGGTGGCCGCGACCACCAAGACGTTGCGCAGCGGCGGGGACGGGTTGCGTCGGGAGGCATCCCAGTTGGCCGCGGAGATCACCGGCACGAGCCCGCGGAGCTCGGCCTCGTTGATGAGCTCCTGGTAGGCCCGACTGCCGGTCGTCACGACCGAGTGGTTGAGCACGCGGCCTCCCTCGGCCATGCAGCTCCCGAGCCAGCCGGAGTACATGAGTGACTCCCAGCCGATGCCGGCACCGCCGAGGGCGTTGTCGGTGGTCGCGGCGATGAGCCCGGCCACGGCGGTGCCGTGGCCGTTGATGCCACAGCGACCGCCGCCAGCGTGGAGGCTGTCCTCGAGATCCTCGTGCTCGCAGTCGAAGCTCTCGACCGAGCAGGCGACGACCCCGGCCCCCTTCGCGAACTCCCAGGCGTCCTCGCAGCCGATGAGCTGGAGGGACGACTGGTTGCCGGCGAGGAAGTTCGGGTCGTTCGGCGTGGCGAGCTCGAGCTGCTCGAAGACCGGCTCGGCGTAGGCCACGCCGTCGGCGGCGTCGAAGCGACGCGCGACCTCCAGCGGGTCGTGCGTCTCGTCAAACTCGATCTCGAAGATCATCGAGACGTCGACGGGACCGAGCTGCTGACCGGGGAGGATTCCCGAGAGGGGAGTGGCGGCGGTCACTCCGAATTCAGGCACCAGCGCGTCGAGGTCGGGGATGCCGAAGTTGATGGGCTGAGTGCCGGCCAGGAGACCGGCGGGGAACTGATCGAAGCGAAGGACGATCGTGCCTGGAACGAGAAGGTCGACATGGGACTCGCCGTAGATCTCGCTCAGCGGATTGAGGTACTCGAGACGAGGGTCCTGGGCCAACGAGACCCGAGGCGTCGAGAGTGACCACGCCGCGACGATCAGGGCGAGGGTGAAGGCTCTGCGTTTCATCACTGCTCTCCTGCGATTGGCCAACATGGCCAATTGGTGGCTTTGGTTGAGCAGTCGGAGGAGCATCGCTGGAGCTCGTGTCCACGCACTCGGGCGGGGCTCTCCGCCTGCCGCGCCGAGAGACCGAGGGAGACGACGACACCTGACCAGGTCGGGTCGCGCTGAGTACGGTCCTGGCGGATGGGCAGCGCGAACGTCCGACGAGCTGCGGCCGCGTGGCGAAGCGATGACGACGGAGGCGAGACGGAGCCGCCGTGGCGAGACGAGACGACGGCTCGGCAAGGGAGGCGCTGGCCCGTCGTGGCCGCGTTCTGTCGCCTACTACCGAGACGGGCTCTCGGGGCGGCTGCGTGCTATCGTCCTCCCGTCTTGACCACGCCACGCACGAGCTCTCGCGAGGAGCTGCTCGCGGCCCTGGTCGAGCAAGCCAGCGATGGCCTCCTGGCGGTCGATGCCGAGGGTCATTGCCAGCTCGCGAACCCCGCGGCCCGTCGCCTGCTGGGTGCCGACGTCCTCGCGACGCCGCCGCACCGCTGGGGCGAGCACGGTTTCGTGCGTCTCGACGGCGTGGACCTCGTCTCGGCCGACCTTCCCCTGGCCCAGGCGCTCGAGGGAAGGGAGCCCGACGAGCTCATCCTGCGTCGCATCGCCGGGGAGCGTCACTTCGACCTCCGAATGCGAGCTCGACCCCTGCTCTCGGAGGAGGGCGGCGTCGAGGGTGCCCTCCTGGGCGTGCGCGACATCACGGACCAGCGTCGCAAGGTGGAGCAGCTCACCCGCGAGGCTCAGCGCTACCGCACCCTGACCGAGTTGGTCTCGGACTACGCCTACGAGCTGGAGGTCCAGCCGTCCGGTCAGCTCCGGCCGCTGTGGATCACCGATGCCTTCGTGACCGCCACCGGCTTCACGATGGACGACGTCAGCCAGGAGGGCGGGCTGGCCGCGCTCTTCCACCCGGCCGATCACCACGCCTTGGCCCAGCACTTCGCGGCGGTGCAGCGCGGCGAGGAGCACGCCGCCGAGCTCCGCCTCCAGTCGCGTCACGCCGAGGTGCGGTGGATCCAGGCGCGGGCCCGACCGGTGGCCGATCCCGAGACCGGGGCGACCACTCGCATCCTGGGCGCCGCCCGCGACGTCACCGACGAGCGCCTGCTCGATCCCCTCACCGGTCTCCCGAACCTGCCCGCCTTCCTCGATCGCGTCACGGTCGCCCTCCGTCGACTCGCGCGTCATCAGGAGCTCCAGCTCGCGGTGCTGCACTTCGGGCTGGAGCGTCTCCACGAGGTGAACGAGAGCTACGGCTTCCTCGCGGGCGATCACCTGCTGCGGGAGGTGGCCGGTCGTCTCCAGTCGTCACTGGAGCCCGGCGACACCGTGGCGCACGTGCGTGGTGACGAGTTCGCCGTGCTGCTCGCCGAGATCGAGCATCCGTCGGAGGCGCTGAAGACCGCGAGCCGTCTCCTCGACACGCTCACCCGACCGTGGACCCTGGCGGGTCATCGCCTCGACCCGCGCGCACGGCTGGGCGTCGCCTTCAGCAGCGACAGCACTGCGCCCGCCATCGAGATCCTCCGCTCGGCTCAAACCGCCGGCTCGCGCTCCGGCGACCTGGGGGCCCGCGTCGCCGTCTACGACCCGGCCATGCAGGCGGAGGCGGCCGCCCGGCTCGATCGTGAGGCGGACCTCCGCGCCTCGGTGGAGCGCGAGGAGTTCCCGGTGCTGCTCCAGCCGGTCGTCGACCTGGCGGGGCTCGAGGTCGTCGGCTTCGAAGCGCTCGCTCGCTGGCAGCACCCGCGTGAGGGGCTGCTCGGCGCCAACGACTTCATCCCGGTGGCCGAAGAGACCGGGCTCATCGTGCAGATCGGCGAGCAGGTCTTGCGTCAGTCCTGCGCGACGCTCGCCAAGTGGCGAGCGAGCCACGAGCGTGCCGAGCACGTGTCGGTGGCCGTCAACGTCTCGGCGCGTCAGCTCGCCGACCTCGACCTCGTCGGCAAGATCGAGGCGGCGCTGTCCGACCATCAGCTCCCGCCGGACCGGCTTCGGCTCGAGATCACCGAGAGCTCGCTCATGGAGGATCCCGACGGTGCCGAGCTGACCTTCCAGCGACTGCGGCAGCGGGGCGTGAAGCTCTCGCTCGACGATTTCGGCACGGGCCACTCGTCG
Organism: Acidobacteriota bacterium; assembly: GCA_039029535.1. GTDB lineage: Bacteria > Acidobacteriota > JBCCFW01 > JBCCFW01 > JBCCFW01 > JBCCFW01. The sequence continues at coordinate 51,513 of JBCCFW010000029.1, read as the reverse complement.
CTGTCGTACGTGCGGCGCTTCCCCATCGACGCGCTCAAGGTCGACCGCTCGTTCGTCTCCGAGCTCGCGACCGAGGGCGCCGATGCCGGGATCGTCGAGACCATCCTCGCGCTCGCCCGACACCTCGGCCTGACCGTCGTCGCCGAGGGGGTCGAGACCCGCGAGCAGCTCACCTTCCTGCGTCGGCTCGGCTGCGATCAGGGTCAGGGTTACTACTTCGCCAAGCCCATGCCGGCGAAGGAGGCCCTCTACTTCCTCAGCGGAGAGATCGAGGAGTGAAGACCGTCGCCGACTTCGTCGAGCTGCGGGACGAGCTACGCGCGCTGCGCGCCGGCGGACGCAGCGTCGGCTTCGTGCCGACCATGGGCGCCTTGCACGAGGGGCATCTCTCCCTGGTCCGACGTGCCAAGGAAGAGAACGACCATGTCGTGGTCTCCATCTACGTGAACCCCGCGCAGTTCGGGCCCGAGATGGACCTCGACACCTATCCGAGAGATCCAGAAGGCGACGCGGCCCTGCTCGACGAGCTGGGTGTCGACCTGATCTTCCATCCCGACGACGCGAGCATGTACCCGGACACGCACCGCACCTGGGTCGAGGTCGAGGGGCTCACCGAGCATCTCGACGGTGCGAGCCGTCCGGGCTACTTCCGTGGCATCTGCACGGTCGTGCTCAAGCTCCTCAACCTCGTCGCGCCCGATCGGGCCTACTTCGGAGAGAAGGACATCCAGCAGGCGCTGGTGCTCCGTCGGCTCTGCGCCGACCTCTTCCTCGAGGTGCAGCTCACGCGTTGTCCGACCGTGCGCGAGCCCGACGGCCTGGCCATGTCGAGTCGCAACCTCCGGCTCGCTCCCGAGGATCGCGAGAGCGCGCTGTCGCTTCATCGCGGCCTGAGCGCGGCGAGCGAGCGCTGGTCGGCAGGGGAGCGCGACGCGGCGGTGCTCATGCAGGCCTGTCGCGAGATCATGGAGGCGGCGCCGGGGGTCGAGGTCGACTACGTGCAGCTCGTCGACCTCGAGACGATGCAGCCGCTGGAGACCGTGGATCAGCCGGCATGCCTGGCGGTGGCGGTGGACCTCGGTGCGGTCCGGCTCATCGACAACGTCCTGTTCGAGTGAAGACGCGGCGCGGCCCGCGCTTGCCGGCGATCACTGGCCGCGACGTGACTCGATCTCGCTGCTGAGGTACTCGGACAGTCGCTCGTGAAGGTCGCGCGCCCAGGTCATGGCCTCGCCGCCGGCGCGGAAGAGCTCCGAGAAGCGGGCGTCGAAGTAGTCCTTCTGGAAGTGGAAGAGCGAGTTGCGGCAGCGCAGCAAGGTGTCGGCGTGCGAGGAGGTCAGCAGCTCGTCGATCTGGTCGTCGTGCAGCTTGATCTCGCGATAGCCCTCCGCCACGACGTGGAGGGACGCGAGCCAGTGCACGAGGCAGCGAAGGTCCTGGAGCAGGCCGTCGACGTCGTCGAGCCAGTCGTCGGGGCGGAGCTCGCGGGCGAGGCCGTGACGATGACGGACCCGGAGCTCGTGCTCGTTGCGGAGCTGATCGCAGAGCTGATGGTAGCGGTGGAGGGAGACGACCAATTCGTCTTCGGGGATGGGCATCGCTCAGTCGATCTCGCGGCTCACTCGTCCCACTCGACGACGATCTCGTCGAGCACGCGACGCACGTCGTCGGAGGGACCTTCGGACAGGACCTGGAGGAGGCGCTCGTTGAGCTTCGCCTGACGCTGCCCGAGGATGCGGGCGATGGCGACGGCAGCCTTGGTGGCGGCGGGGTCCTGCTCCTCGAGAAGCTTCTCGAAGGCGTCCCGCGGGAGCTCGAGATAGCGCACGGTGTCGGCCGCCTTCACGTTGGCGGTGCGCGGGGCGTCGCAGAGCAAGGAGATCTCGCCCAGGACCGAGCCTTCTCCGAGCCGGCAGATCTCCCGCTCTTCGCCGTGCTGATCCTTCTTGGTGACGACGACCTCGCCCTCGGTGAGAACGAGCATCGTGTCGCCGCGATCACCCTCGGTGAGCAGGGCCTGGTCGTTGAAGGCGACCTGCACGCGGCCGGCGGCCACGAGCGTGGCGCACTCGTCCTCGGTGAGGGGGCGACCGATGTCGGTGCGTGCCAGCAGTTGTCCGAGCTCACTCGTCATGAGGTTCTCCGAGGCTGAGTCTACTACCCGCTCTCGTCATCGTGTCGACGAAGAGCACGTCAGCCCGTCCCCGATGAGGCCCAGACGCAACGAGGGCGCGTGACCGGATGATCACGCGCCCTCGGTCACGGTCGGGGCCGAGCCCCGACCGTGAGGGTCAGCTCGGGTTCACGGACGGAAGTTGCCGCGCTGGAACTGAATGGGCAGGCCGCCCAGGAGGCCGAGACGGTCGGTGCACTGGAGGCCGAGCAGGGCGCCGGAGCCGCCGAACTCGATCTCGAGCTCGGTCACGCCGCAGACATCGAGCATGACGTTCATCGTGCCGCCGTCGGCGCTGGCGGGCGCGTTCACGCTCGCGAGCACCGAGCCACCGGCGTCACGGGCGATGACCGTGGTGCCGAGCTCGTCGATGTCGACCAGGACGACCTCACCGATCTCCACCGGCGGATCGAAGGTCAGCGTCATCGTGCCGCCGAAGCCGTCGTCATCGGGCACGCAGGAGGAGGTGTCCTCCTGGATGACCAGCGCCAGGCCCTGGTTGATGACGAGGTCGTCGTCCTCACAGGTCTCGACCGCGGTGTCGTAGGCGACCACGTTGGTGCCGCCGCTCGCGCCGAGGGCGGTGATGGACGGGATTCCTGGGAGGGAGGTGACGACGTCACCGGCGGAGACGCCGGAGTAGTCGAGCTCGGCACAGTCGATGCCGCAGCACGGGTCGCCGTCGTCGACCACGGTGACCTCGACGGTCTGCGTGGCGGAGTCGTCACCGTCACAGTCGAGGATGATGTCGAAGGTGTACACGCCCGGAGGGGTGTCCTCGGGCACGCAGATCTCGATGTCGAACTCGCGGGTGGCCGGGCCCTCGACGTCGGGGTAGACCGGACCGGCGTTGGTGAGCCACTCCTCGAAGCCGGGCTCGGCCTTCAGCGAGAGCGACTCGCAGAAGTTCGAGACCTCACCGACGATGTCGGCGATGAGCTCGGGGAGGTTGGCGCCGCCCTGCGGCGTGCCGTCGGTGTTGAGCTTGACGGCCTGACCACCGGTCTGCGCGGCCCAGCAGTCCCAGATCTGCTGGTAGCTGAAGCCACCGTCGTTGTTGATCGTGGGCGAGGAGTCGAAGTGGATGAGCACGACGTTGTCGTCGACGAGACCGTCGATCTGATCCAGCGTGGCGAGCTCGTCACCACTGTCGGGGATGCCGTCACGGCCGAGGTCGATGCCGCGGTCGGTGCCGGACGTGCCGCCGAGGCACTCGAGCACGTTGCAGTCGTGGGGCATCTCGTCGCCGAAGTTCACGAGCACGCGACGCGAGCCGGCACGCCAGCCGAGGATCGGGTTGTCGTAGGCCTCGAGGAGGATGCGGTTGTAGGACTCGGGAGCGTCGGAGCCGCCGGAGGCCGGCGGAAGGGCCCCAACCGCCGCCGTCACGAGCGCGTCATCGGTGGTGATGGCCTGCTCGAGCTGGAAGGGGTAGTCGGTGCCGCCGCCGTAGGTCGAGGAGTACGGGCAGGGCGTGTTGACCGGAGCGTTGGACGGGTAGTCCTTGTAGGAGATCAGACCGAATGCGACGTCCGGAATGAACGACTCGATGTCGAGGATGATCCCGTTGATGTTGTTGATGAGCTCGTCGCGCTCCTCGAACATCGAGCCGGTGAGGTCGATGGCGAGCATGATGTCGGCCTGCTGAATGGCCTCGGCAACGGTGGCAACCGACGTTGCCGTGAAGCAGCTGCACGCGTCACCTTCGAAGGTGAGCATGGCCGGCTCGAGGGTGTTCCCCGTATCCCCTCGGGCCGACATGGCAGGTGCCGTCATGCGCAGGTTGCCCAGGCGGCCGGGCCGGGCGATGGCCGGCAGGCACCAGGTGGTCGTCATGAGGGCGAGAACAAGCCAGGAGACTGTGCGGTTGGGTCGCATGGACGTCCTCCGACGTCGCCGACCCCTCCGGGTCGGCCATGGCGATGATCGTGGCGAAAGGGCCCAGGCACGGGCACCGAGATGAGTTTTTCTACTTTAAGGCTAGGTCCCGGACCGGCGAGCAGCAAGGTCGACTAACTAGTTGGAGGGGAGCTGTCGCACGGGGAGACCGCCGAGAACGGGCGGCAGGTCGGTCTCGGCCCGTTCCGGGCCGGATCCGCCCCTGCCGAGCGTGACGGTGAGGATCTTGTCAGCGGCCGGGTCTGGCCCTGCTCCCGGTCAGCTCGACTTCGGGAGCTCGGGTCGGTTCGCCAGGGCCTCCCTGATGACCGCGAGCACCTCCGAGCGCTCGGGCTCGGCGAGGGGCAGCCGAGGGGCCCGGACGGTGTCCCGGCCCCAGCCGCGCTCGACCATCGCCAGCTTGATGTTCTGGACGAGGCGCGGGTTCGTGTCGAGGTGGAGGAGAGGCATGAACCAGCGGTAGAGAGCGCGGGCCTCGTCGAGTCGGGCGTCAGCCATGAGTCGGTAGAGGTGGACGGTCTCGTCGGGGAAGGCGTCGACGAGACCGGCGAGCCAGCCGTCGGCCCCGGCGGCGAGGCACTCGAGGGCGATGTCGTCCACGCCGCAGAAGAGCTGATAGCGGTCGCCCACGACGTTGCGGATGTCGGTGATGCGTCGCACGTCCTCCGATGACTCCTTCACCGCGACGATGCCCTCCACGTCGGCCAGCTCGCGCAGCGCCTCGGGCGTGACGTCGACGCCGTAGGAGACGGGGTTGTTGTAGACCATCACCGGCAGGCCGCCGTCTTCGGCGACGCGGCGGTAGTGGGTGACGGTCTCGCGGTGGTCGCTGCGATAGGTGAGGCCTGGCAGCACCATGACGCCGTCGACTCCCAGCTCGTCTGCCTGACGGGTCAGCGTGATCGCGCCGGCGGTGGTCGGCTCGGCGATGCCGGCGAGGACGGGCACGCGGCCGGCGCTGGTCTTCACCGTGGTCTCGAGGACGGCGAGCTTCTCTTCGTGCTGGAGCGACGTGCCTTCGCCGAGGGTCCCGAGCATGACGAGTCCGTCCACGCCGGCGTCGAGCAGCGTCTCGACGTGCTGGGCGGTGCCTTCGAGGTCGAGGCTCTCATCCTCGTGGAACTGGGTGGTGGCTGCGGGGTAGACGCCCTTCCAGGGACTGGACACGATGGTGGCTCCGGAGTCCTGCGTCGCGGCGGCGACGAGAGGGGCATGATAGCTGCCCCGGCGTCATGAAGTCGGGATCGACAGGAGGTCGCGTGGAGCTCGAAGGCACTCACTGGATCGCGGGTCGTCGCAGCGCCGAGGGGAGCGAGCGCTTTCAAGCGGTCGACCCGACCACGGGCGAGACGCTCGAGCCGGGCTTCCCCGAAGCGACCTCGGCCGAGATCGCGCAGGCAGCCGATGCGGCCGAAGAGGCGTTCACGGCGCTGGCCGCCCTCGCGCCGTCGGAGCGAGCGCAACTGCTGGAGACCATCGCCGACGAGATCTTCGAGCTGGGCGACCCGCTGCTCGAACGGCTCGGTCGTGAGACGGCCTTGCCGCCGGCGCGACTGACCGGCGAGCGCGGACGCACCGTCGGTCAGCTCCGGCTCTTCGCCGAGCTGCTCCGCGACGGCACCTGCCTCGACGCTCGCATCGACACGGCGTTGCCCGATCGCGAGCCCTTGCCCCGTCCCGACCTGCGTCGCGTGCTGCGACCGCTGGGACCGGTGGCGGTGTTCGGCGCCTCCAACTTCCCGCTCGCGTTCTCCGTCGCCGGTGGTGACACCGCCTCGGCGCTCGCTGCCGGCTGTCCCGTCGTCGTCAAGGGACATCCCGCGCACCCGGGCGGCTCGGAGCTGGTCGCGGCCGCGGTCGCGAAGGCGGTCGCCAAGCACGAGCTACCGGGCGGAGCGTTCTCGCTGGTCCACGGGGCGAGCCCGCGCGTGGGCGAGGAGCTCGTCGACCATCCGAGCATCAAGTCGGTCGGTTTCACCGGCTCGCTGCGAGCGGGCCGCGCGCTCTTCGATCGAGCAGCGGCCCGACCCGAGCCCATCCCCGTCCACGCCGAGATGGGATCGAGCAACCCGGTCTTCTTCCTGACCGGCGTGCTCAGTCAAGACCCGGCAGCGCTGGCCGCGGCCACCGTCGGCTCGCTCACGCTGGGCGCGGGTCAGTTCTGCACGAACCCGGGCATGTTGGTCGTTCCGACCGGCGCCGAGGCCGACGGCTTCCGCGAGGCGTTGGTCGCGGCCGTGAGCGACGCGCCGACTGGCACGGCGGTGCATGCCGGGATCGCCGAGAGCTATCGCTCCGACTTGCAGACCTTCCTCGACACGCCCGACGTCGAGCTCCTGGCGGGGACCGTCGGGGGTGACGGCGCTGCCTTGCAGCCCGCCTTGCTCGGCGTCAGCGCGACGACGCTGACCTCGCGTCCGCACTTGCTGTCGGAGCTCTATGGTCCAGCGACCCTTCTCATCACGGCGGACTCGACCGACGCCATGACGGCGCTGGCGGCAGCGCTACCGGGTCAGCTCACGGCGACGTTGCATGCCACCGACGACGAGCTCGCGGGAGCGACTGGTCTGTTGTCCACGTTGTCGCGTCGCGCGGGTCGTCTCGTCCTGCGGGGCTTCCCGACGGGCGTGGAGGTGTCGCCGGCCATGCACCACGGCGGTCCGTATCCGGCCAGCAGCGACGAGCGAACGACCTCGGTGGGCACGGCGGCCATCGCGCGCTTCCTGCGACCGACCTGCTGGCAGGACTTCCCCGACGCCGCGCTCCCGCCGGAGCTGCGGGACGACAACCCGCTCGGCTTGCTTCGTTTGGTCAACGGTCAGCTCACTCGGGAACCGGTCACTCGCACGTGAGTCTCCCGGACCGGCTCGAGGTCGTCGACTCCCACACGGAGGGGGAGCCGACGCGGGTCGTCATCGACGGTTGGCCAGAGCTCGCGTCCACGACCATGAAAGACCGTCGACGCGAGATGGCCGAGTCGCACGGCGAGCTCATGCGCGGCGTCGTGGCGGAGCCGCGGGGACACGAGGCGGTGGTCGCGGCCTTGCTCACCGAGCCGGTGAGCGAAGGTGCCGCGGCGGGCGTCGTGTTCTTCAACAACGTCGGTCCGCTGTGGATGTGTGGTCACGGGCTCATCGGCGTCGTGGAGACCTTGGCCTGGCTCGGACGCTTGCCCGAGGGCGAGGTCGTCATCGACACGGCCGTCGGACCGGTCGGTGCACGACGTCTCGACGACGGCTCGGTTCGCTTCGAGAACGTGCCCGCACGTGCCGAGCGACTCGACCTCGAGCTGGAGGTCGACGGCGTGGGTCGGCTACGTGGCGACCTGGCGTGGGGTGGCAACTGGTTCTTCCTCACGACGGTGCCCGGGCTCGAGCTCGTGCCGTCGGAGCTGCCCCGCTTGCTGGAGGTCAGCGCCGCGATCCGTCGTGCGCTCGACGACCTGCGACCGCTGGGTGATGAGGGCGTCGTCGATCACGTGGAGCTGGTCTCGGCCTCACCCGACTCCGAGGTGAACGCACGCAACTTCGTCCTTTGCCCCGGCGGTGAGTGGGATCGCTCGCCTTGCGGCACGGGCACCTCGGCCAAGCTCGCGGTTCTTCACGCTCGGGGGGAGCTCGCGCTGGGGGAGAGCTGGGTGCAGGAGAGCCTGGTCGGTGGTCGCTTCGTCGGTCGGCTCGACGAGGACGCCGACGGTCGGCTCATCCCGACGCTTCAGGGGCGGGCTCACGTCGTGGCGCGATCGACCCTGTGCTTCTCGCCGGAGGATCCCTTCCGGCACGGGCTGCCTCCGACGTGAGCCCCGACGTCCTCGTCGTGGGCGCCGGCCTGGTGGGGGCCTGCGTGGCGACCGAGTTGGCTGAGGCCGGTCACGACGTGCTCGTCCTGGAAGCGGACTTCATTGGCGGAGGGGCCACCGCGGCGGCGATGGGGCATCTCGTCGTCATGGACGACACGCCGTTCTTGCTCGAGCTCACCGCGGCGTCGCTGCGTGCGTGGGAGAGCTTGGCGCCGGAGTTGCCTGACGCCTGCGAGGACCGCGTGACCGGGACGCTGTGGCTCGCCACGACGGATGACGAGCTCCAGGCCGCGGCCGGGCGCTTGCCGGCGTTGACGGAGGCCGGCGTCGCTGCCGAGCTTCTCGACGAGGACGCGCTGGCCGAGGTCGAGCCGTCGCTCGCGTCCGGGTTGGTCGGGGCGCTGCGGGTGAGCGCCGATCGCGTCGTGTACCCGCCGGCGGCGGCGCGCTTCTTCGTCGACCGTGCGTCGGCGGCCGGCGCGCGCCTGCGAGAGGGCACGCCGGTGCGCCGGCTCGCTGCCGACCACGTCGTCCTCGAAGACGGCTCGACGATCGCAGCCGGTGCGGTCGTCAATGCAGCGGGCGCGAAAGCGGCTGCGCTGTCGCCGCTTCCGTCGCTCGTGCCGCGGCGTGGGCATCTCCTGGTGACTGACCGGGTGGCCGTGCCCGTGAGCCATCAGCTCGTCGAGCTCGGCTACCAGGCCAGCGTCCGCGGGGGAGGTGGGGCAAGCGTCGCCTTCAACGTGCAGCCGCGTCCGACGGGTCAGCTCCTGGTCGGCTCGAGCCGCGAAGAGGTCGGTTGGGATCCGACGCCGGACCGCGGCCTGCTCGCTCGCTTGCTCGCACGGGCGCGTCGCTTCCTGCCGGGCCTGGCGGACACGAGCATCCTGCGCAGCTGGGTGGGTTTTCGCCCGAGCACGCCCGACAAGCTACCGCTCATCGGCTCCCTGGGCGAGAAGGAGCCCTGGGTCATCGCCGGTCACGAGGGGCTGGGCATCACGACCGCACCGGTGACGGCCCGCTTGCTCGCCGACCTCATGCTCGAGCGTGAGCCCGCGCTCTCACCGGAGCACTTTCGGCCCGACCGCTTCGTGGCCGCATGAGCGGAGAGACGGTCTGCATCGAGGTCGACGGACGCGAGCTCGTCGTGCCCTCGGGCCAGAGCCTGGCGGTGGCCCTGTTCAACGCTGGAGTGACGGCCTTCCGCCGATCGGTGACGGGCGAGCCCCGAGCACCGCTCTGCGGCATGGGGACCTGCCACGAGTGCCGCGTCACCGTGGACGACGTGGCTGGCCGGCGGTCGTGCTTGCTGCCGGTGCGCGAAGGACAAAGGGTGACCACCGGTGAGTGAGCGTCAGCGCGTCGACGTGCTGGTCGTCGGGGCGGGGCCGGCGGGCGTCGCGGCGGCGGTCACCGCGGCCGAGGCCGGCGCGTCGGTGCTGCTGCTCGACGAGAACGCACGACCGGGTGGTCAGGTCTGGCGTCATGACGGAGCCGGTGGGCCTCCGCCGGCAGCGCGCGGCTGGCTCGAGCGCTTGCGTCGGGCAAGGGTGACGACCTGGTCGGAGACGACGGTTCTCGATGGCGCTCCGGGCTACGTGGTCGTCGAGCGCGCAGGTCGAGTCGTGACGGTCGAGGCGTCGTCGATGGTGCTGGCGACCGGGGCGCGAGAGCGCGTGCTGCCCTTCCCCGGCTGGACCTTGCCTGGGGTGGTCGGCGTCGGGGCCCTGCAGGCCTTGCTCAAGTCGGGGCTGGAGGTTCGAGGGCAGCGAGTCGTGCTGGCGGGTTCGGGTCCGCTGCTGCTGCCGGTCGCAGCGTTGCTCGTCGAGCGTGGGGCGTGCTTGACGACCTTGGCCGAGCAGGCGGAGCTCTCCGAGCTGCGTCGCTTCGCGCTCGGTCTCTGGCGCTGGCCGGAGAAGCTCATCGAAGCGACTGGCTACCGCTGGCGCACGCGCGATGTCCCGTTTCGGACGGGGACCTGGGTGGCCGCGGCCGGTGGTGAGGGGCGACTGGAGGAGGTCGAGCTCACGGACGGCGCGAGCCGCTGGACCGAGCGCTGCGACTGGCTGGGTACGGCGCAAGGGCTCGTGCCGAGTCTCGAGCTGCCGATGCTGCTGGGCTGCGCGACGTCGGGCGGAGTCGTGGACGTCGATGAGGCGCTGACGACCAGCCGGGCGGGTGTCCATGCGGTGGGTGAGCTGCTGGGGATAGGTGGAGTGTCCTGGGCGTTGGTGACCGGGCGCGTGGCAGGAGCGGCAGCGGTCGGTCGTGACGTGGAGCCGGCGCTGCGACGGAAGCTTCGGCGCCAGCGTCGCTTCGTCGAGCTCCTGGGGTCGAGCTTCGGCGTGCGTGACGAGCTGCTCGAGCGGATGGGGGACGACACGGTCGTCTGTCGCTGCGAGGACGTCCCGTGGTCGGCCCTGCGCGGTCGGCGCAGTGCTCGGGACGCGAAGCTGCACGAGCGCGTGGGGATGGGGCCGTGCCAGGGCCGAGTCTGCGGTCCGGCGCTCGAGTTGCTGGCGGGATTCGGTCCACCACGCGTGCAGCCCCCGCTGGTGCCGGTGCGGGCAGCGGTGCTGGAGGAGGGTTGGGGCGGCGACGCGTGACGGCACGACCGGCCGCTCGCTCCGGGCGACCGATCGTGCGTGCCACTGCGAGGCTCAGTCGCAGGTCATCGCTTCACCGACGGCGCCGGGCTCGTCGGGATGGAGCTTCCAGAGCGTGATGGTCGTCTTCCCGGAGGGCTGTTCGGTGAGCTCGAGCCAGTAGTTCTCGGTGTCACCGTCGAACGCGTGGTAGCCCGTGGGGTAGGTGTTGCCGGTGCCTCCCTCGCCGTCGGGGACGAGCGTCGCCTGGATGAGGTAGAGCGAGTCGACGTCGAAGGCGAGCGTGACGTTCTGGCTGACGGGGGGACTCGGCCAGGCCGTGGGCGTGACCGTGCTCCAGCTCCCCGGGTGGCCAGAGCTCACCGGCGACTCGTCCTCGAGCGCCCCGCCGAGGTAGAGCTCGAGCGGGTCGAGGTCCTGCGAGGTCGCGGTGACGGTGAAGGTCACCGTGGCGGTCGTGCTCGTGCTCGAGCAAGCCGACAGCGACACGCCGTCGAGCCCTCGCGTGGTCTCCGTGCAGCCACCGGGGAGGGACAGGCTGCCTGGGCAGGTGGAAGCCGCCCAGCGGAGGCAGGACTCGCTCAGCGAGCCGAGTCGGAAGTCGGCAGGACCACAGTCCACCCCATGGGCGACGTCCAGCGTGTCGAGACGGGCGTTGTTGTCCAGGGACCGACCGATGGTGATGGGAAGGTGCATTCCCGGACCCGCCCACGCCTCTGGCATGAGGAGACAGGTCCAAGCAAGCAGGCCCAGGATGGAGCTTGGTCTAACGAAACTGCGAGTGCTCACGTGATTTCCTCCGGAAGAGACCTGAAATGCAGGTCACGAACGTGGTGGGCCAGGGAGGAGAGAGGCTGCAGGGACGTGTCGGCACTGGCCGAGCGAGCAGGTACGCCCTCGTCGTACGAGCCATCCGTGACGTGCGGCCGACTGGACCGCAGGTCGAATCTCCCTCCGATGCGAACGCTCCTCCCTCGCATTGAGAACTCTAAGAATAACCAGCGGGTCGCGCCGTGCAAGCGCCCACGGAGGGCTGTTTCACCTCGGCCTGGCAGGCGGGGGCCGTCGGGCGCATGCTCGGGGGATGAGCGCTCGTCGGAAACGTCCCTCCCGCTCGGTCCTCCGCGACTTCCGCGCGGCGGTGGACGTCATGAACGAGGGACGACACGAGCCGGCGCGGCGGATGCTGGCCGAGCTGGTCGAACGGCAACCGAGCTTCCTCTGGGCCATGCAGGAGATGGTGCAGGCCTGCATTCGCGCTCGTCGCTTCGCGGAGATCGAGGAGGAGCTGCGCGAGCGGGCGAAGCAGCGGCCGGAGGATCCGGCGCCGTTGTACGGATTGGGCTACCTGGGAAGGAGGACCGGATGGCCCGCGAAGCGAGTCCGGTCGGTCCTTCGGAGGGCATTGAAGAAGGATGAGGAGTGTTGGCCGGCGTTGATGGAGTTGGCGGCCGTCGATGTTGATGAAGGGAAGCCTGAGCGGGCTGAGCCGAAGTATCGGCAAGTCTTGGCGGCTTTCGAGGCTGAGAAAGACCGTTGGGGGGAGGCGACGGCCCTCAACTACCTGGCGCATGCTGCCCGCAATCGCTTCGACTACGTGACTGCTCTGGAGCTCTACTCGATTGCCTTGCGGAAGAAGCGTGGCGTGGGTGACCGCGTAGGTGAGGCCGCGGCGCTGACGAGCCTGGGGTTGTTGGAGTTCGAGATCGGCAACCATCGCCAGAGTCTCCAGTTCCATCGTGAGGCTCTTGCCATTCAGGAGAGGGTTGGGGATGACTTTGGGCGTCTCCATTCGCTCGTTCTTCTGGCCGTTGGGCACATACGTCGAGAGAACTTGGACGAGGCTCAGGAGGTCCTGACACGCGCATCGCACATCGCACGCCGGAGCAAGTACCCCAAGGGGCTCGCTTCAGTTCAAATCAACTTGGCGGAGCTCGCCATGCGGAGACGTCGTTTCGCAAGAGCGGAACGTCTCCTCGGCTCGGTCCGCAACATCGCGACTGCCAGTGGCCTCGAAAGGGAGGGGGCCGCTGCAGAACGCATGCTCTCGCGTCTCTGGATGATGCGTGGTCTCTTCGATGATGCCGAAAGAGCCTTGGCGAGAGCCAAGCGTCTTCTCAAGCGATCCGGAGACAGGCTGCATCGAATGTCCTTGGCCTCCGAGGAAGCTCAGCTGGCCTTGGAGCGTAATGAGCCGCGGCGAGCGTTGCGGCGAGCCCGACACGCCATTCAGCTCAACGAACAGCACCGTGAGCTTGGCGGAGGCCTGTGCGTGACGGATCTCATGGCGTGGCTTCGGTTGGGCTTGGCCCAGGAGGCCCTTGGCAGGAGAGGGGATGCGCTCCAGTCCTATCGAGAACTGATGAAGGGGCTCGAAAGGGCTCTGCCGAGGACTCGTCGAGAAGATCTTCAGCTTGATCTCCAAGCTCTGTATCAACGGCCGGTCGAGCGTGCAGCGACGTTGATCCTCGAGGATGGCTCGGGGGCGGGTGTCGAGCCCGCTGCCGAGAGCCTGCTGCTCGTCGACTTGGGGAGGGCTCAGGCTCTTCGTCTTGCCACGGACGAGAGGCTGGGCGAAGGGCGGCTACCTGTGGCTCTCCGTGAAAAGCGCTCTCGTCTCCATGCTGCCCTACGCGGCGTAGAGACTGCCTTGGAGCAAGCGATGAGTGGGTCCGGAGGTCCTCGGTCGCGACAACAAGCCCTTTGGCGACGGCATCAGGCATTGCGCAGCGAGCTCGAGGAGGCCGATCGTCAGGTTGAAGAGTTGTTGCCTCGGGAGCAGTCGAGGGCTCCGGACAGCCTCGGAGTCGTCCAGCAGGTTCTCGGTGAAGATACGGCGCTCCTCTACTACCTCATTGGGGAAGATCGTGTCCTTGTCTGGGTCGTGACGAGCACGGGAGTTCGGGCGCAGCAGCTCGGCATCACGCCGCGCGGGCTCGATCGGATGGTGCGCACCTTCCTCTCGGGCTTGAGGGCTCCGGAGTCGTCAATCAACCTCGGACTGGCGCTCGGGGCCTTTTCCTGCGAGCTCGCCTGCCGACTGTACGAGATTCTGATCGCGCCATTCGGGGACGAGCTTGCGGACAGGGAGCAGCTCGTCCTCATTCCGGATGGAGTCCTGCACTTTCTGCCGTTCGAGTGCCTGAGCTCATCGTGCTCTGGCAGCGGGGCGTCGCACTGGAGTCGGCTCGAGTATCTCGTCGAGAGGCGAGCGGTCCTTGTCTGTCCTTCGCTCAGTCACTTGACGGCCGTTCAGTCGCGCAAGCGTCGTCGATCGGACTCGCTGGTCGCGATGGCCTGCTCGTACGGTTCGGTCGAGGGACGAAGTGGGTCGCTAGGTGAGCTCGAGCACGTCGAGGAAGAGGTCCGTGGACTTGCCCGTCACTTCGACAAGACGCGGATCCTGTTGTCCAAGGAGGCGACCGAGGTCGCATATCGGCGTCATGCCAGCTCGGCCACTCATTTCCACTTCGCTGGTCACGCCGAGCTGGACGACGGGGCGCCGGCCTACTCGGGCCTTGTCTTGAGCACTGGTGAGCCTGGTGAGAAGGGGCGCCTCCTTCATGCCCGTGACATCCGAGAGGTAAGCCTTCGCTGTGAGCTCGTCACGCTCAGCGCTTGTTCCACCGGACTGGGTCCCTTGCGTCGAGGCGAGGGGGTCCTCAGCTTGGCTCGGTCATTCCTGGTCGCCGGTTCCGACTCGGTCATCATGAGCCTCTGGCGTGTTCAGGATCGATCGACGGCACGCTTCACGGACGAGCTCTACCGTAGTCTGACTGCTGCGCAATCACGGATCGATGCGCTCCGTGAGGCCAAGCTGAGCTTGCTGCGAGCCGGCCGTGATGGGATCGACGACCGGCTCGCACATCCCTGGTTTTGGGCTCCCTTCGTCCTCATCGACACGCGGATCGAACGCACGAAGTGAGCCCGTCGGTCAGGGTATTCCGGGGTAGAACGCAGTCGACAGAGCCTCGCCGTCGCACATGATGCCGTAGAGCTCGAGGATCGACGTCGTCAGGGCAGCGTCATCCATGGCATTCGGATCGGTGTGGATCTTGAGCAGGTAGTCTTCGGTCTCGCCCATGATGAAGGCTCCCCCGCCATTCCAGCAGGTGAACAGCGGGGCGAGCGTGATCGTCACGCGGACCCAGAAGGAGCCCTGGAGATGGGCGATGCTCCCGAGCGGCACTCGGGTGACCGAGTCCGTCGTCTGCTGGCTGAAGGCGTTCGCCAACACTCGCTCCTGACACTCCCAACTCTTGTTGTCGTTCCTGTCGATGAGGACGTTGACGTAGCCCAGGCCGTTCCAGGTGATCTCGAGGAAGGGCTCCCCGTTGACGTTGACCAGCTCAACCCCGTCATCCCAGCCATCCTGGTTCGAGAGAACGGTCGGGCTCAGCGGGTGGTTGTCGCAGCCGTCGAAGTCGATGCCACCCCACATCTGGTCCTCGTTCGAGAACTCCTGGCCGAGGTGGATCTGGCCGGGTGCGTTGAAGGTGCGATCGTGGTGAATGATGGGGAAGGTGCTGAAGTAGCCGGCGAGCGTCGGAATCACCGGGGCGTCGCCAAAGTCTCGTCCGATCAGGACGATGACTTCCTCGCCATTGATGATCTCGATGGGCAGCACCTCCTCGAGTCCGATGTTGATGGGGAGGTGGAAGCCGGGTCCATCCTTGCAGGCCCGGGCCCTTGGACTGGAGTGCGACCTGAGGCCCCCTCCGACCGGAACCCCAATGCTCCCGACGGGGACCGAGCCACGCCCGCCAGCCGTGAGTGCTCGACGACCTTCCGAGGAGAGCGCACGACGTGAGCCTGCGGCGGACACGCTCGAACCGAGCTCGGCCATCGCGCTGCCGGCGAAGGTCGAGGGTCGGTCATCGTGGACCGGCACGAGGCCTGCGCTGTCGCTGCCATCTCCACCAGCACCGTCATCGGACCCACCGTCTCCGCCGGTGCTGCCGTCTTCGCCGCCCTCGATCGGGAACGGCTCGAGAAGAACGGCCTCCACGACCGTGGTCTCGGCATCGAGCCCGATGCTGACGCTCTCGCCGTAGAGCATCGAGGTGATCGACGTCTCGCCGAGCGTCACCCCGTGATCGGGGCAGATCACCGTGACCTGCCCGACCCGGTTGTCGAAGCTCAGGTAGGCCTGTTCGTCGAGCTGCGTGTGGTCGGCGAAGGTCGTGTCCTGGGCGTTCGGACCGACTCCGCCGACCTCGGCGAAGATCACGAGCTGCCAGGTCTCACCGGCGGCCAGCGTCAGGCCGCTGATGAGCACGAGCGTCGGACCACCGTCGGCGGCGTCGACGACCACGGTGGCCTGGTCGACGTGACCGCCGAGGCTGGTGACCGAGAGGTGGGGTGGAACGACCACCATCCCACTCAGGTCGGTGAGGTCGGTCTCTCCCTCGTTGGGGACCGTCAGCCGCAGGGCCAGCTCGTCCTCGAGCAGGACGTAGGAGTCCTGGAGCTGGACGCCGGGGTAGATCCGGAGTCCGCCCTCCTCGTCCGGCCAGGACGTGAAGGGCGCCAGGCCACCGTTGGGGTCCAGGACCGCGAGCGCGGAGCCCTCGAGCTGAGCCCGGCTGGTGGTGGCCATGGCCAGGAAAGCGAGGATTGCGACGAAAGTCGCTCTTGAAACGAAACTCGATCGGCATGAGTCGATCACGTGCTTGACCCCATGGCGGGTGCCGCATCGAGGGATGAAAAGAACGGGATAGTGCACCCCTCGATTCGGGTCCACGACGGTGGATCCCTCGGCCCCGCGTCACTGGTGAAGACGGTCCACGACCGCAGTCGTGACACGTCGTCCTCACCAAGGAGAGTAGGTTCCGAGCACTCAGAGGGCCTGCCCCCGGCCGATCGGGCTCGCCTCGCTGGCTCTGGCGCTCAGTCGCAGGTCATCGCTTCGCCGATGGCGCCGGGCTCGTCGGGATGGAGCTTCCAGAGCGTGATGGTGGTCTTCCCGGACGGTTGCTCGGTGAGCTCGAGCCAGTAGTTCTCGGTGTCACCGTCGAAGGCGTGGTACCCGCTCGGGTAGGTGTTGCCGCTCTCGCCCAGCCCGTCGGGGACAAGCGTGGCCTGGATGAGATAGAGCGAGTCGACGTCGAAGCCGAGCGTGACAGCGGCGCTGCCCGGCGGATTCGGCCAGGCCGGAGGCGTGACCGTGGTCCAGCTACCGGGGTGGTTGGCGCTCACCGGCGACTCGTCTTCGAGCGCGCCGCCTAGATAGAGCTCCAGTGGGTCGAGGTCCTGCGAGCTGAAGGTGACCGCGAAGGTCACGGTCGCCGAGGTGCTCGTGCTCGTGCAAGCGGCGAGAGACACGCCGTCGAAGCCCGCGGGGTTCTCCACGCAGTTTCCAGGGAGAGGGAGGTCGGACGGGCACTCGACGTTCGCGAGCTCGTGACAGGGCTCGCTTCGTAGGCCGAGTCGGAAGTCTTCTGGGCCACATCCTGGGGCGTGGGCGACGTCGAGAGGCGACAGTCGGCTGTTGCTGTCGAGGGAGCGGCCGATGAGTGGGGGTAGGTAGTAGCCGCCGCCGGCCCGTGCCAGCGGTACGAGAAGACCTGAGAGAAGGGCCAGGCTGGCCATGGTCGATGCTCGGGTGAACTCTCTCGTGCTCATGAAGCTCCTCCTGAGTGACTCGAGATGCGAGTCGGTGGGCGAGAGAGAGCGCACGGAGAGCGTGAGGCCCACGATGACTGGGCGCGGTCACGGACGAGCGTGTCCAGTGCACGCTCGTCGTGTCCCTCCGATGCGTGGCTCCTCCCTCGCATTGAGACTTACAGACTAGCTGGAGAGTCCAAGAGTGCAAGGGTGGTGGGCACCAGCCGCGCGTCCGGTCTGGAAAGTCGTGGCCGTCGAGCGCATGCTCCGGTCATGACTTCCGGTCAGAGGCGCTTCTCGCGCTCGTTCCTCCGCGACTTCCGCGCGGCGGTGGACGTCCTCAACGATGGGCGCCCCGAGCCGGCGCGGCAGATGCTGTTGGAGCTGGTCGAGAGGGAGCCTGGGTACCTATGGGCGTGGCAGGTGTTGGTGCAGGCGAGTGTTCGGTCGAATCGCTACGCGTCGGTCTTGGCCGGTCTACAAGAGCGGACGAAGGAACGGCCCGATGAGCCGGCGGCGCACTACGGGCTGGGATACCTCGGCCGCCTGGCCGGCTGGCCAGTGAGGCAGGCTCGCGGACCGCTACTTCGAGCAGTGCGTTTGGCGGAGCCGTGCTTTCCGGCTCAGGTCGAGTTGGCTGGCCTGGACATGCAGGAAGGTCGTCCGGAGCGCGCCGAGTTACGGCTTCGGGAGCTGCTGGAGGAGTTTGGGAGACAACGCGACGATTGGGGTCGAGCGACTGCGATGCTCCACTTGGCGCACGCCGTGCGCGAGCGATTCGACTACCAAGGGGCCGAGGAGCTCTATCCGCGGGCCGTTACGCTCAAGCGTCGCGTTGGCGATCGGTTCGGAGAAGCGCTTGCTCTCACGAGCATGGGGGTTCTCGATACTGAGCTTGGACGACATCGACAAGCGATACGAAGGTATCGCGAGGCCTTGGCGATCCAGGACGCGATTGGTGGTGGCGTCGGTCGAGTCCATGTGCTCGTCTGCCTAGCGGTGGGACACGTGCGTCGCGAACGCATGGATGATGCGGAGAGCGCCCTGCGCGAGGCGCTGAAAACCGCGCGGGGTCTGCGTCACCCACAAGGCATGGTGACCGTGCAAGTGAACCTTGCCGAGGTTGCCCTGAGGAAGAGTCAGCACGCTCGGGCGGTTCGTCTGCTCGAGGAAGCGATTGCCTTGGCAGAGAGTCATCGCTTGGACCGTGATGCCTCAGTCGCATACCGAGCTCTTGCAAGGAGCTTGAGGGAGCGCGGGCGACTCGCTTCAGCCGAGGCTTCTCTCCGCCAGGCGAAGCGTCTTGCACGTCGGCACGACGAGCGGCTCCACAAGGCTTCTCTTGCCTCTGAGGAGGCTGAGCTGGCGCTGATGTTGGGCGAGTATAGGAGAGCTTTGCGCTGTGCACGGCTGGCTCTTCGTCTCAATGACCAGCATCGAGAGTTGGGTGGTGGGACGTGCGCCACGGATCTACTCGCTCTGCTCCGGCTTGGCTTGGCAGAGGAGGCACTTGGTCGGCGACAGCGAGCGCTAGGCGCCTATCGAGAGCTTCTGGATGGTCTCGAGCAAGAGCTCCCACGCTCGCGTCGAGAGGACCTGCAGCTCGACTTGCTCGCTCTCTATCAGCGTCCAGTGCTACGTGCGGCTTCGCTCATTCTCGAGGAAGCGCGAGATGAGGCTGCAGTGGAGAGTCTGCTGCTCGTGGACCGTGGTCGTGCCAGAGCACTTCGCTACCATGCGGGAGGCGCGGTGGCTGAAGGTCGCCTCCCGAGCAGCCTTCGTGAGCGTCGCGACCGACTGCGGGCGACCCTGCGCGGCATCGAGTCGGCTCTCGATCGTCAGTTCTTGACTGGAGCTGCTGCGACGAAGGAGAGGTTGAACGCGCTGCGGCGACAGCGTGAGTCCTGCCGTCTCGAACTGGAGGACGTTGCTCGCCAAGTCGAGGAACGCCAGCCCGCACGTCGACTCGAGACGCCGAGCGACCTTCGAGAAGTGCAGAGAGCGCTTGGAGTCGACTCGGCTCTTCTATACTTCCTTGTCGGCGAAGAGCAAGTCCTCGCCTGGGTGGTCACTGAACACTCCGTGCGGGCCGAGCGCATCGCCTTGACCCCGCGGGGGCTCGAACGACTTGTCCGTTCTCTACTGGCAGAAGTTCGGTCACCCGAAACAGCCTTCAGTCTCGATCTCGGTCTCGCCGGTTTCTCCGGCGAGCTCGGCTGCCGTCTCTACCGGCGCCTGATCGCGCCGTTCGAAAGGGAGCTGGAGGGGCGGCGGAGGTTGGTCGTCGTCCCCGACGGCATCCTCTGTTATCTCCCCTTCGAGTGTCTGAGCCCGCCACGGGACGACACGGCTATCTCGCACTGGTGCGAGTTGGAGTACCTCGTCGAGCGACACGCCGTCGTGACCTGTCCGTCGTTGGCTCATGTCTTGACGCCGCCGCGCCGGAGGAGAGGGAGAGCGTCGCTCGTCGCCTTCGCGTGTTCGCACGGGCAGGTCGAGGGCCGCGAGGAGCCACTCGGAGAGCTCGAGCACGTCGACGAGGAGGTGATTGGGCTGACCCGTCACTTCGAGCAGGCAGAGCTCCTCGTTGGAGACGAGGCGACTGAAGCTGCCTATCGTCGTCGGGCTCGCACGGCGACGCATCTTCACCTGGCCGGTCACGCTGAAGTCGACGTGACCTCCCCTGCCTACTCGGGACTGGTTCTCAGTACCGGGGAACCGGGAGCGCCAGCGAGGCTGCTCCACGCTCAGGACGTCAGGGAGGTGTCGCTGCGCTGCGAGCTCGTCACGCTCAGCGCTTGCTCGACCGGGCTAGGGCCCTTGCGCAGGGGCGAGGGCGTGCTCAGCTTGGCTCGCTCGTTCCTGACGGCGGGAGCAGATGCCGTCGTCATGAGCCTCTGGCGCGTGCAGGATCGCTCGACCGCCCGGTTCGTCGAGGAGCTCTACCAGGGGCTTGGCGCGGGACGGACCCGTGTTGATGCAGTACGAGAGGCCAAGCTTGCGCTACTGCGAGCCGGCCGTGACGGGGGTGACGGCCGGCTCGCACATCCGTGGTTTTGGGCACCATTCGTCCTCGTCGACACGCGTCTTGCGCAGTAGAGGACGAGCTCCGTGGCTCAGTCGGGGCCTCCGGGATACCACTCGTCCACGACGTGATCGCCTTGGCAGGCGCCACCGAGGAGCTTCCAGGGTTGACCAGAGGTGAAGGATGGACTCGCCGAGCGGAAGTCGAGCCGGCGGGGTGGCCGCCCAGCGCGAGTTGCGGTGGGGAAGCCCCCCGTGGAGGGGATGTCGAGGACATAGTCCTCGGTTTCGCCGCTACTGAAACCACCTCCACCAAACCAGCAGGGCGGTAGTGGATCGGCGGTCAAGGTCACGCGCAGGGCCAGGTAGCCTGGGCCCAGCCCCGTGAGCGGAACGAGAGTGCCAGAGAGCTCGGCGTTGGTAGCCAATCGCTCGCCGCAGTCTTCCCATGCCTGATCGAGATTCGCATCGACGAGCACGTTCACGAAGCCAGTTCCCGTCCAGGAGATGCGGAGGTGTGGCTCGCCAGCGACATCGACGAGCTCGACGCCATCCTCGCCTGCGTCTTGATTTGCCTGCGGTTGAGGTGTCAACGGGTGGTTGAAGCACTCATCCGCCTCGTAACCTTGCCATAGCTGCTCTTCCGTCGTGATGACGCTGCCGAGCACGAGCTGGGGTCCGCTGACTAGGGTGTCGTGAAAGATGACTGGGAACCGGCTCACGAAGCTGCCAGAGGTCGGTATCACCGGCGCATCGCCGAGGTCGCGTCCAGTGATGCCCGTTGGTCCGATCGGACCGCCACCTTCAAGACCGATGAGAGGAGGGAAGTAAAGGCCGCCGCCATCGTCACACGGCAAAGCGGGCGTCCCGAGGCCGCCGGTGAAAGCGCTGGGCCCATCAAGGCCAGGAGCGGCACCCCGGAAGCTCTCGCCGCCTTCACCGTTCTCCGGCTCAGGAAGGGGAGCATCGATCACGGTGATCTCGGACTCGATGATCGAGAGGAAGTCGTCGCCGAACAGCGTGGCGCGGAGCTGGGTGGCGCCGAGGCTCAGCGTGAGCCCCGGGCAGATCCAGACGACCTGTTGCACGCGGTTGTCGAAGCTGAGGTACCTCTGCTCTGCCAGGTGCGTGTGCGCCGCGAAGGTGGTCTCCACCGCTTCGGGACCTGCGTCGTCGACGTCGACGAAGATCACGAGCTGGCGGGTCTCACCGGCTCCGATCGAGAGGTTGCTGACGATGACCCGGGTGGGGCCTTCGGTCGACGGCTCGATCACGATGCTCGCGGTGCCGAGGTCCATCACGCTGGTGACAGTCAGGTTGGCCGGGATCGTGACGACGGACCCGAGGTTGGCCTGGTCGGTCTCGGTCTCGTTCGGCATCGTGAGTCGGATGGCGAGCTCGTCTTCGAGCATGACGTAGTCACCATCGAGCTGACAGCCTGGGCTCAGCCGAAGGGATCCGGTCGAGTCGAACCAGGGGACGAAGGGAGCGAGCCCTCCATTGGGATCGACGACGGACAGGCTGGCCCCATCGAGCTGGGCCTGGCTGGTCGTCGCCATGGTGAGAGAAAGAAGAACGGCGAGGAGCGTCACTCTGGGAAAGAGACGCGATCGGCACGAGTCGATCATGTACTTGACCCCAAATCGGGTACCGCATCGAGGGACGACAGACGAGACGCATCCCCCGAACCAGGTCCACGACGGTGGAGCCCTCGGTCCCGTGTCGCTGGTGAAGACGGGTCACGGACCAAGTCGTGACAGGCTCTCCAGCACCTTTCGGAAGGTAGGTGTCGGGAGAGGGGAAGTCCCGTCACGAACAGCAGACCAAGGCCCAGACCGTTCAGTCGACCAGACCAGACTCCGAGAGCGCGCGGTGCAGCCAGGCTCGCGAGTAGGTCCAGTCGGTCTTGACCGTGGCAGGAGAGAGCCCGAGCGCCTCCGCCGTCTCGTCGATGGACAAGCCGCCGAAGTAGCGAAGCATGACGACGCGGTGCTTCCGCTCATCGTGTCGTTCGAGGGCCTGAAGGGCCTCGTCGAGCGCGAGCACGTCGGTCGAGAGGCCCAGGCCGGGCAGCTCCCTCTCGTCCAGCTCGACCCGAGCCTGCTGCCCACCGTGTCGGATTCGCTGCTGACGACGGGCCCGCTCGACCAGGATTCGTCGCATGGCCAGGGCGGCCGCCCCGAAGAAGTGACCGAGGCTGGACCAGCGAGGTCGTCGTCCGTCGTCCGGCCCGAGCAAGCGCAGGTAGGCCTCGTGGACCAGCGCCGTCGGCTGCAGCGTGTGCCCCACCGGCTCCCGCGCCATCCGCGCTCGAGCGAGGGACCGGAGCTCGTCGTAGACGAGGGGGAGGAGCTCTTCCGAAGCGCCCGGGTCGCCCCGACCGATGGCGTCCAGGAGTCGCGTGACCTCGGCGTGACCTCCGCCGGTCTTCCCCGTCGATTCCATGCCTCGATCGTAGATCGGAAATCAGGTCCAGCCGATCTCGTGTGTTTCGTCGCACTGACGGGTGAGGGGTGTTCCCTCCATCCTCCGACGAGGCCCCGCGCCATGACGACTCTCCGTGTCCCACTTCTCTCCCTGCTCCTGCTCGTGACCGTCCTGCCCACTGCTCACGCTCAGGGGCGCGTCCGCTCGGTCACGTACCCGGTCAAGTTCACCTGTGGCTTCGAGACCGGGCGGGTGCCGCTGCAAGACGACGTCCTGCCCTTCAACAGCCGCTACAAGGCGGTGGAGCCCGGTGACTACGCGACGGTCGTGAACATGGTGAACCTCGGCCGACCGACGGCCGTTCGAGCCTCCGTCGTCGTGCCGGGTGAGCCCCGAGTCGACTTCAGCGTGCAGCCCGCGCTCGGCTCCTTCGAGGCGGACGCCCTCTCCTGCGAAGACCTCGCGCGTGAGACCGGCCGACCCGCCGACGGGGCGTTCTTCGAAGGCTGGGTGCTGCTCGGCACGCGCCACGCCGACGTCGAGGTGACGGCGGTCTACACCCACGCCATCGAGGACTTCTTCCAGCAGGAACGGCTTCTTCTCCTCCAAGACGGTCTCGTGCTCGAGCCCGGCGGTCCCGAGCCGGGGCCTGGTGTCATCGACGGGATCACGGCCAGTGCCTCCGCCGGGCTGGGAGTGGGGGCCTCCATCGACGTCGAGCGGATCGCTCCCCGCGTGACCCCACGACGCTTCCTCGGCGATGACCTGCCGGTCGACGACGTGCCCTGAGAGACGTCACCTGCCGACGGCGCTCCGTGCCTCGGTCAGCAGCTCGAGCACCTGGCGCGTGCGCCGGTGCTCGTCCCCGAGCCGTTCTCGAAGTCGTTCGTGGGCTCTCTCCAACACGTCGAGCGCGTCGTGGGGTCGGTCGAGGCGGAGGAGGCAGCGACCGAGCCGGCCTTCGACGATCGCGACCTGCTGATGGTCGGCGCCGTGTCGCTCGGCGGTGGCGTCGACGAGGAGGCGCAGCGGTGGCTCGGCGTCGTCCCAGCGTTCGAGGGCGAGCAAGGTGCCGGTGAGGTTCGAGAGCGCTTGGAGGCTGGTCGGGTGTGCTGCGCCCAGCGTCGCGCGCCCACGCCCCCAGCACTCGCGGAAGAGCGGCACGGCCTGCGGTCGCTCGTCGAGGAGGTAGTGCGACAGGCCGAGGTTGTTGATCGAGATGAGCGTCTGCGGGTGGTCGTCTCCGAAGAGACGTCGCCGGGTCTCCAGCGTCTCGGCGAGCAAGGGGGCGGCGTCCTCGGGCCGACCCGCGTCCTGATGAGCCCGCGCGAGGTTGTTCATGAGGACCAGCGTGTCGGGGTGCTCGGAGCCGAAGCGACGACGTCGCACGGTGAGGACCTCATCGAGGATCGACGTCGCCTCGTCCAGCGCGCCACGGGCCTGGAGCACCTGGGCCAGGTTGTTGCGTGAGGTGAGCGTGTCGCGATGCTCAGCTCCGAGGACGGCCTGCTGATGCGTGATCACCTGGCGATGAATGGTCTCGGCCTCGTCGAGCTGGCCACGTCGTTGGAGATTGGAGGCGACCAGGCCGTGAACGAGCAGCGTGCGAGGGTGCTCGGCGCCGAAGACCCGGGTGTTGAGCTCATGAGCTCGGGCGAGGAGCTCACCCGCTTCATCGAGGCGACCACGACGTCCGACGGTGAGAGCGAGTGACTGAAGCGTGGCGAGGCTGGTGGGATGGTCGTCACCGACGTCATCCCGCAGGCCTTCGAGAGCCTTGCGGAGGAGACGCTCTGCGTCTTCGTCGCGGCCGAGCGCAGAGAGACCATCGGCACGGGCCTGCACGAAGCGGGCGCACTCGACCGAGGCCGGCCCGAAGATCTTCGCGGCCCGGGCATGACCGAGGCGAAGCAAGTGCTCGGCTTCGACGAGGCGGCCGCGAGCGAGCTGCCCGCGGGCCTGACCATGGAGAGCGATGAGCGCGATCGCGTCGCTCTCGGGTGCGGCAGGCCGCTCGAGAGCGAGGTGTCGCACGGCTCGGAAGTGTTGGTCGGCTTCATCGAGTCGATCCCTGGCGAGGAGGACGGAGCCGAGGGCCAGCCGCGAGCGGAGCGTGTCGGGATGGGCGTCTCCGAGGAGAGCCTGCTGAGCCTTCCAGCCTCCCTCGAGATGACGCTCTGCGTCGTCGTGCTCACCGAGAGCCTGGTGGGTGCGTCCGATGGCGGAGCGGAGGGCTGCCCGGATCTCGGGTTGCTGCGAGCGCTCGTCGTCGACTCCGTCAGCGGAGTGAGCGAGGAGCTCGCGGACGGTCACGTCGCGGCCGCGGGTCGTCGTCGGATCGGCGGCGGTGAGCATGTCCTCGAAGAACTCGTGGAGGGCCGTGGCCTTGTCGGCCTCGAGCCGCGCGGCCCGTCGCTGTCGTTCGGTTTCGGCGAGAGCCTTCTCGACGCGGACCAGGCTGACGGCGAGCACGACTGTCGTGCCGAGAGAGGCGAGCAAGACCAGGCCCAGCGCGATCGCCAGCGCGCGATGACGCCGTGCGAGCTTACAGAGCTGGTAGAGCGTGCTCGGAGGGCGGGCCTCGATGGGGCGGTCGTCCAGGAAGCGACGCAGGTCGGCGGCGAACGCGGTGGCGGTCGGGTAGCGTCGGACCGGGTCCTTCTCCAGGGCCTTGCCAAGGATGGTCTCGAGATCACCGCGCAGCGTGGGGTCGAGCGAGCCCGCGCGGACCGGATCGTCCTCACGGATCGCACGGAGCTGCTCGGGAAGAGGCTGCTGCCTGTCTCCGTGCGGGAGACGTCCGGTGACCAGCTCGTAGCAGGTCACTCCCAGGGCATGCACGTCGGAGCGAACGTCGATCTCGAGATCACCGGCGGCCTGCTCGGGGCTCATGTAGGCGACGGTGCCGACGAGCTGTCCCTCGCGTGTATGAAGGCTCGTGAGACAGCGGTCGGGATCGAGGACTCGAGCCACGCCGAAGTCGAGGACCTTGGGACGACCGTCGCGATCGACCAGGATGTTCGCCGGCTTGAGGTCTCGATGCACGACGCCCTTGGAGTGCGCGTGCTGCACGGCCTCGGCGATGGCGATGACGAGCTCGAGCCGGTCGGTCAGCCCGAGCTCTTCCTCGGTGGCGTGCTGCGTCAGCGGAACGCCGTCGACGTGCTCCATGACGACGTAGGGGCAGGGTCCGGAGCCGTCGTCGGTCGTGCCGGCCTCGTGAACCTGGGCGATGCCGGGGTGGTTGAGGCGTCCGAGCACCTGAGCTTCCTGGGCGAAGCGCCGGAGCAGCTCGGGCGTGGTCAGGCCAGGGTGCAGGAGCTTGAGGGCCACTTCACGGCGAGGGTTCTCCTGACGCGCGAGATGGACGACGCCCATGCCGCCAGCACCCAGGAGACGGAGAAGCTCGTAGCTGCCCACGCGTGACGGAGTGGGAGGGGAGGTGGAAGCGACGGCGAGCTCGTCGTGTTCCAGGAAGCCGGATGCGGCGTCGTGATGGTTGAGAAGGGAGTCGACCTCGGCGCGGAGACGCCGGTCATCACGGCACTTCTCGTCGAGGAAGGCTGCTCGTTCCGAAGGAGAGAGGTCCAGCGCCGCGTGAAAGAGCTCTTCCACGCGTCGGCGGGTGGCTTCGTCGGAGTCGCGGCTCGCCGAGGACATGACCCTCCAGTCGACTCCTCAATAGTAGTCGTTCAGGACCAGCGTTCGTTCCTGCCCGTCGGCCAGGGTGAGGCTCACCTCCGTGCCGGCCGGCTGTCGCTTGGCCTCGTCGTGCTGCTGCTGCCAGGTATCGGCCTCGACGGCCTGACCGTCGATGGCGGTCACGCGATCGCCACGGCTCCAGCCCTGCGTCTCGGCCGGGCTGCCCTTCGCGACGTGGAGGACCTCCAGCGCACCATCGTCTTGGAGCAGGAGGTTGAGGCCCAAGCGGTCACGCTCGAAGGGGGCGTCCCAGTCGGGCCCCGGTCGGACGTGGAGCTCGTC
This sequence comes from Acidobacteriota bacterium, assembly GCA_039029535.1. Lineage (GTDB taxonomy): Bacteria > Acidobacteriota > JBCCFW01 > JBCCFW01 > JBCCFW01 > JBCCFW01. The sequence continues at coordinate 24,995 of JBCCFW010000029.1, read as the reverse complement.
GCGTGAGTAGTCGAAGGTCAGGGCGAAGCGCCGGAACAGGCCCGTGCCCATGTTGCCGGCGAGCTCCTTCGTGTGGAACGCGCCGAGGGTCGCGCTGGCGAAGCCGATGGGGACGTCTTCGATGCGATGGCCGGCGAAGGTGAGGGAGCGCAAGGTGCCGACTCCCGACTCGAGGTCACCACCGACACCCGCCGACAGGGCCGTGGAGACCGTGCGTCCCTTCTTCAAGTCGTGCTCGTCGACGAAGGTGGCGAAGAGGTCGAGGTTCGCGCCGCTCCCGGTGTCGACGTGGACGCGGGCTGGCGGGAGATCTTCGACCTGCAGCTCGACCTGACGGAGGCCGTCCACGCTGGGGATGAGGGGCACGGTGGTGGCGTCGTCGTCGTGGCGGTAGCCCTCGGGATCGTGGAAGCGCATGCGGTCGGAGGGGTAGTCGATCTCGACGACGGCGCTCTGGAAGACCTCCTTGCCGACGACGACGTGGAGCGTGCGTCCGAGACGTCGCTGGATGTCGGCGAGGTCCATGATGGCGGCGGTCACGCCGGTGAGTCGGAGGCTGCCGAGCTCGAGCGCGAGGTCGTTGACGAGCGTGGCTTGCGAGGGACCGCCGACGCCCATGGCGGTGATCTCACCGTCGCCCTCGATGCCGTGCTCGGCGGCGAACGCCTTGTCGAGGACGGTCAGGCCGGCGCCGCTGTCGAGGAGGGCGGCGGCCTCGTGACCGTCGAGGCGGGCGGGGAGGCAGGCATGACGCTTGCGGTGCAGGTCGAAGTCGATCCAGGTCGGCTCGCCGAAGCTGGCCTGCTTGGCGGGAGTGGGGGGCGCGAAGGTCTCGTCGGGCGGGTCGACGTCGAGCCGGATGGTCTCGAACTCGATGGTCGAGTTGCCTTCCGGGGTCTCGGGGTAGTGAGTCTCTTGTCGGAAGGGGATGCGGACATCGCCGACGCTGCGCCAGTCGTCGTTGCGCTCCCAGGAGACGGTGGTGTCTTCCAGCCGGCGGGTCCAGGTGCAGGCTCCGGTATCGGGGTCGAGGAAGAGGTCGAGCTGGTCGCCATCGTCGTGCTCGCGGCGGAGGACGGTCCAGGTGGTCCCGTCCTTCTCTTCTTCACCGAGGACGATCCAGTCGTCGGATTCGAGGTCGGCCTGGAAGATGCGCTCGGACTGACGCTGAGTGCGCCGACGCTTGCCCTCGTCCATGGGCTCGAGCTGACCGCTCATGTTGAGCTCGAAGCCCTCGTCGCCCCGGATGACCTCGGTGGTCTTGACGACGCCGAGGTCGAGCTCGGTGCGGAGGCAGCCGTCGCGGGTGAGAGTCGCGCGGAAGCTGCCCTCGAGCCCGCTGGTCTTGATGGTGCCGACCATCTCGAGCGACTGGATGCGTCGCCAGGGGGCTGGGCCGCCGAGCCAGGTGAGGTGGAGGTTGGGGAGAGGGGTAGGGTCGGACATGCACGCACCGGCGCCCGGGTGACGTCAGCGGTCGGCGCTGACGGGTCGGGCAGTGTGGGATCGTACTCCGGTGGCCGGGTGCTGGCGGAGGATCCCGGTCGGCGACGTTCTCCTCTTGAAACATGGCTCGACCGCGCGTGCGGTGCGGGCCGGCACGAGGAGGTCTCCGTGGCCACCCGGTGCAGAACACCAACTGCAGCTGGGCGTCCCTCAAGCACTTCATGGGTGAGTGGGACCCGGTCCCGAGCATCCTTCCGGGGTCAGGCGGACTCACGCTGGACGCTCGTGTCGAGCCTCTTCCGTGAGAGCCCGGAGGTCGATCTCGATCGCTACGTCGATGAGACTCTCCCTGCGGTCCAGCAGCAACTCTCCAACTTGCTGGCCAAGGCAACGGCGACGACTACGAGGAGGTGATCCGTGAGTTGGGCTACATCCTCGACTTCCCGACCATCACGATGCCCAAGAGCGAGGCAGCGGCGGCGCTGCGCGACCTGGCTCGGATGGGAATCGACGAGCGCTCGATGTTCCCGGGCCTGGACGGAGCGTGCCGGCGGCTGACCCAGGTCCACTTCCGCGACGGCTGGTCGACCGGGTTGCCGAGCCTCGGTCCGTACGAGCCGCCCGCGGGTCCGGAGCCGAAGCTCTATCCCGAGGACTGACCGACACGTCTCACGCAGGGGATCGGAGAGGCTCAACGTCCCTCGACCAGCAGCTCCACGGGTCCACCGCCGACGCTCCACTCGGCCTGGGGGCCGACCTTGCCGACCTGATCGTGGAGCTCGACCGTGGCGCGCTCGTCGCTCACCCAGAGCTCGAACTCGTCACCGAATCGAAGCACGACCTGATCGAGCGGCACCACGCCGGGGGTTCCCGAGACCGAGCGGGCCAGCACGAGCAGGGGGCGCTTGCCGCCCCGCACGGTCCCGGCGAGTCGATGTCGGCCCGAGGCGGGCAGCCAGGTCGGGCGTCCGAGTCTCGTCTCCTTCAAGGGTGGGTGCAGCACGAGCGCGTCGACGATCTCCGTGTCGGCCTCGAACAGGTCACGGAAGCTGCTGATCGCATGCTTCGGCATGGGTCGGAGGACGACCGGCTCGTCGCGTGTTCCAACGACGCTCGTGAGGCGTTCGTGATCGGTCGGTCCCTGCCCGGCCGTGGGCTCGGATGACAGCTGCCAGAGAGTGTACGGCTCGATGCCGGTGAGCTCCCAGAGCCGGCTCGCCATCCAGCGCTCGCCGTCGAAGGTGGGGTGCTTGAGGAGGTGGAAGTAGCCGACGTGCACGAGCAGGCGTGCGTCGGGATCCTCCGCGAGCACGGCAGCCAGCTTCTCCGCCTGCTGCTGCTCACGGTCCTCGGGAGCGGACGCCCCGTAGTCGTAGGAGATGAGGGTGAAGTCGAGGCTCAGCGCGTCCCGGACGAGCTCCCCGAAGCGTGGGTCCTGACCGTAGAAGCCCATGCCGAGGCTCGAGCCTCCGGGAGTGGCGAGCTCGTCGTGCGGCGCCTGGAAGGTCTCGGCCGCGAAGTAGTGGAAGCCGTGCTCGGCGAACGTCGGGAGCAGCCGACGCACGAGCTCCCGGTGCTCCGAGACGTGGTGGGACTCCATGATGAGCACGATCCGATGTTGGGCGGCGATGTCGGCGGCGGCCTCGCGCCAGGGCTCGACGGTCGGAGGCGGTGTCCAGGCGGGTGGGGACGTCGGGAGTCTCGGCCAGCGCTCAGCGTGCAGCTGGCGGGCCTGGCGTTCCTCACCGAGGATGGCGAGCAGGGGGGCGAGCAGCGAGCTGGCCTCCTCGCGCTCGAGCGTGCTGGTTTCGAGCCGGACGAGATCTCCCAGCAGCAGGCTCGGGGTCGAGCTCTCCAGCGACGCGAGCCGCCACGCCGACATCGCGAGCAAGCCGAGCAGCAGGGCGGTCAGGAGTGGGGCGATGGCGTGGCGGCACCAGCTCGGTGCTTGCGTCGAGCCGGCTACGAGCGCCGTCACCGTCGACAGGATGGCGGCCGCGACGGCGAGGCTGGTCAGCACCATCCAGCTCATGTCCGGTGGGAAGGGGCCGACGATGAGGTGGGGAGTGAGCAGGTGACGCAGGGCGCCGGCCAGACCGCATGCGCCGGCGGCGGCGAGCGTGGCAAGCAGGGCGACGCGGGGTCCGTTCCGGTTCCTGCGGGCCCACGCGGCGGCGATCCAGGTGGCCGCCATGGGGTAGGCGAGCAGGCCGAGCGTGCCGAGCAGTGGCTGAGTCGGTCGGTTCACCGCGAGTAGGCCAGCCAGGGCGAGGGCGACGAGATGCCAGGCCTGGAGGCGGAGCCAGTGAGAGCGCAAGGTAGGTGGGGCGGTGTCGTCCGTGATCGTCATGACGAGTGGGAGGACGAATGGGACGCGTCGATCTCACGCGCGGGTGGGTGTTGGAGCCACTTCGGCTGAGTCTCTTGAACTCGAGGAAGGAGCTCTTCGTGTCGCGTTCGCCAAGCTCAGCGAGAGCGTCGAGGGAGACGGCGTGTCGGTTCAGCTCACCGAGCTGGTCGCGGCCGTCCCGAGGTCCTGCGGGCCGGTGAGCGCTCTTGTCCTGGTGGGCTTCGGCGGTTCGTGGCAAGACGAGCGAGATGTCAGCGATGGCTCTCGGCGGCGAGTAGATGATCCGGCCAAGCCTTCCACGAGAGGTGCGGTCACCAGGCGACGCGAATCGCCCGCTGATGGGGCTCGGTCCACTGCCGATCGCTCAAAGTGGTGCCGTCTGGTCCAGGAGGCCACGAAAAAAGTTGCGATTGGGTTGATTGGCTACTGGTAGTCAACCATGAGTTTTGCTGTGGAAAACCCAGCTCGCCTTGGCTTTCTTCGTTCCGACATGGTCGAAGTCGAGTTCTCTACTGTGTGGAAATCGGCGGATGCTGTGGAAATCTCCATTTGAGCTTGTTGACTAAGAGGCTGCTTCTCGACGGTGAGCACTATTTTTGCGTGATTGCATCTCGTCGCAGCTAGACTCCGCTGGCACGGAAAAGGTGCATCAAGACAGCGAAAGCAAGTGAGCCCCGGGTGCTGTCACACCCGAGGCTCGGTCCCAGGGCACCGGCCGTTGACCGGGCACCCCAAGCAGTCGAAGCCTACGTCAGCGGCCCCGTGTTGAGTAGTACCCCTCAACTCGGAGTTCGACGCATGTCTTTCCTCGGCCCACTGAGCCGACTGCTGACGCTTTTCTCCTCCTCTTCCAACGACGATCGCGCTGATGCACCGCCTTCGAACGGTCGTCCCTGGCCACTGCTGGTGGCGCTCGCCATGATCGTTGCACTCGCCGCGATCTGGTTGGCGTCGAAGCTCGTCGACAAGCTCTAGGCCAGCCCCGGGTTGTTGCCTTCAGGTTGAGCACCAGCACGACGACCGGTAGCACCAGAGCGCTCCATCTGACCGGGCTGCCATGCCGGTCGACTGTCTGGACAGGCGCTGCGCTGTGACGCGACGGACGGTCTTCGTGAGGTCTCCCGAAGGCCTCGGAGTGCCATGGAGTGGAGCTCGACCGGAGTGCCAACAAGGACAGCATTGCTCGTCCTGACCTCGGGGGGGCTCTCGAGACGGGGGTCTACTGCAATTCGAGCACGCGCAGAGAGTTCGTGGCTGTCACGGCCAATCTCATGGAACTGCTCAGCAGCCTTACTTGTTTTCGAGTGCTGTGAGTATCGATGCCTGCGGTGACTGCTGTCGCGAGGGTCGGGAGTACTATGACGATGGCTGCATGGCCTGTTACGACCGCAGACTTGCTTTCTTCGATCACTTAGCCTTCTCCTGGTCGGAGAGCCTCTCCAGGTCGGTCTCGACTGCTTGGTCTCGCACCCAGTACTGACGCTCTGTGGTCGATTCGCTGAGCAAGAGCCACTCCCCGGAGCGCAGGAGGTATCCACGTCGGTCGGCTCCGTCAAGCTCTCCGAGGAGCTCGAACTCGTTGGTGTCGCCTCCCCAAACCTGCACGCCATCAGGGGCCCAGAGTGCGAGCCTTGGGGGAGCGACTTGCTGTGGCGGTGCATCGTGGGGTCGGGTGTGAGCCTTGGGTACCCAGCCGAGAACGGGGCCAGCCTCGATTCTCAGCCACGTTCGGCCTTCGGCATCGGCTTCGCCCACTACCTGGACGTCGAGGCCGCTCCCGTCGTCTATCAGGAGTCTTCTGCTCGAACCGACGAACGCCCCATCCTCTACCCACGACTCTCTCACCGTGATCGTCATGTGCCGCCAGTCCTTTTCCTCGGTGCATGCCTCCCTTCCCAGTGCTGGGTTGTCGCAGGAGAACACGCGAGCCGTGCGGCCCTCGAGTCCAGGAAGCACCGGCGGAGTCGGCCCAAGAGGACGTCTGGGTGACAGACGTGAGATGCTCCCCGCGCCCGATCGCGAGGGAGCGGCGATCGACGTGTAGTCGCTACTCGAGCGCCTTGGTGAGCTCCGATTCCGGAAGCTTGAAGTGCTCGAGCCGTAGGTAGAGCCCAAGGGGGCTGGCGTGGTCTGGGGAGACTCACCACGGCAGCGGGCGGCGGTCTGGTGATTGTGGATGTGGTAGCCGCCGTTCTTCCTGTCGTGATGGCCACCGCATTGGTCGAGGCCGCCGCTGTGGGCGGAGGCGAGGCCGACGCTCGTGAGAAGAACTGCGGTGAGGGCAACGACGTGAACACTGCTTCGAGACATGCCCAAGCTCCCGGGCCGTGCCACCAAGAAAGTGGCTGTCCGATGATGGGAGGCGTCAGTTAGTCAATCTATCAATGGGCATGAGCTGAGGGCGGCGCGGCGGTGGGAGCGTGGTGACTCTTCTGATGGGCATGTCCGACACGAGATCGTGGTCGGTGTGTTGTCGGAGCGCTTGACGGCGGGGAGCACCAGTTGTCTCGGAGTCGGCAGTCCGGGACGTGTTCCAGCGAGTTGTCGTGAACCACGGCCTCGAGGCCGTTCGTCGTCACGGCCGCCAGGCGCGTTCCTCGCAAGGGGCTCCAAGGGGTACTTGGGCAAGAGTCCGAAGCCATGGCGCGGTGCGACTCGGAACTTTGGCGGGAGCCAATGGCGCGAAGCAGTCACGACAGCAGAGAACTTCCTGTCGTGCCTACCGAACGCGCTTGGCATCCGTCGGCCCGATGGTCTGCGCCGTCGAGGGCAAGCTCGCTTCGCTCAGCCTGCGGCCCCTCGACCGCGGACTCGCGAAGGCAGGGAGGGCCTCTACGACGGAATGGCGAGGACTGCTGGGCCAGGTCGTCCGGCTCGCGCTTTCCCCGTTCGTCCTCGTCGGCTAAGCTCTGCGTCCCTCCTCCGATGCCGGAGTGGCGGAATTGGTAGACGCAGCGGATTCAAAATCCGCCGGGTGTACGCCCTTGGGGGTTCGAGTCCCCCCTCCGGCAAGCCGCGTGCCTTCAGTAGGTTCGTTGCTCTTGAGTCGTCCCGAGATTCGGTCAGGCGACGAACGGGTGCTTCCGGATCGCTTCCGGTGCTCTGGCGCAAGACACGACGAAGCCCGCCGCCCCCGGAGGGAACGACGGGCTTCCTCACGCCCAGCGGACGTGAGCTCGGTCAGTCGAAGCTAGAACCCGACGGCCGGGTTCTCCAGGCTCTCGAGCGCCTTCTCGATGGACTTCTCGAGGTTCGGACCACGGAGCTCGCCGTCGGTCGCCACCACGTTGCCATTGGCGTCGAGCAGCATGGGGAAGGGGATGGAGCGCACGCCGAAGGTCTCCGCCAGCTCGGCGTCCCAACCCTTGCCGTCGTAGACCTGAGGCCAGCTCACGCCGTTCTCCGAGCACCAGGACTGGAAGGCCGCGAGGTCCTTGCTCTTCTCGTTGTCGAGCGAGATGCCGAGGATCTCGAACTTCCGGTCCGCGTACTTCGCCGCCGCTGCCTTGAGGTGGGGCATCTCAGCGATGCACGGGCCACACCAGGTCGCCCAGAAGTCGACGAGGGTGACCTTGCCCTGGAAGCTGTTGCGGGTGAGCTTGACGCCGTCGGTGCGCGTCGCCTCGAAGCGCGGCAGTCCGTCGATCTTGTAGTGCATGCCACGGGCACCGCCGCCCGCCAGCGCCTGCCGCGTCTCGTCCGCGTCCTCGGCGATGGACATGAGCCGGGCGTGGACCGGACGCGCCTCGTCCATGTCCTTCGAGAGCTCGAAGAGCCGCACGAGAGCACCCTCGGCCGTCTCGCCACGATGGTGCTTGTCGGCCAGGCCCTTCAGCTCCGCGCGGAGACCCTCGGCCGCCGCCTTCTTGTCGTCACGACGCGCGAGCGCGTGCCGCGCCTCCGCCCGGAGGAGCTCGACCTTGCCGGACTCCTCCGCGCGCGGATGGCTCGAGAGGAAGGAGTCGCTGCGACGCAGCAGCTCGCTGGCCGAGGTCGCCGAGAGCGACGACGGACGACGACCCGCGATGATCTTGATCGCCTCATAGGACGCCTCGGTGCGCTCGTCACCGCTCATCGTGGTCGCGATGTGGTCCCAGCTCGCCGCCTTCCAGGCCGCGACCTGGCGGCTCGCCGACGTGATGCCCGACCGTCCGATGACGGCGCGCACCCGGCTGATGGCCTTGTTGGCCGCTTCGGACGACTCGTCCAGCGTGTCCTCGTCGGAGGCGAGGCTCGCACGAGCGAAGGTCGGCCAGGGCGCGGCCTCGTCCTTCATGTCCTTCACGCTCTCGATCCAGCGCTCGAACACCAGGTCGTCGTGGAGGATCGCGAGGTCGCCGTCGCGAGTGGGCCAGACCGCGTCGTTCCAGCCGCGAGCGCTCGCCTCCTTCAAGGACGCCAGCGCCTCTTCACGCTGGTTCGCCAGTGCCTGCGTGCAGGCCAGGTTGTACCAGGCACCCTCGTCGCCATCGTGGATGGAGAGGGCTCGCTTCGCGTGGTGGATGGCCCGGGCGTGACGACCCTCCCGGTAGAGCTTGGTCGCCTTCTTCGTCGACTCCTTGTAAGTCTCGAGCTGAGCATCGGTGAGCTGGGGGAGGTCGAGGGGGACTTCCTGCGCGGAGGCAGGAACGGCCACGACGAGAACGAGGCAGAGAAGGAGATGACGCATGGGACCTCTTGGAGAAAGAGTGATGCCGATCACCGAATCCTAGCGTTGCTACGACAGCATCTCCACCGACTGCTCCTCTTCGGGCTCGGTGGGTGGTTCCGTTGGCGATCCCGCTGAGCCATCGTCAGGCGTCTCGTCGTCGCGCTTCCGGTAGCCCTGGTAGAGGGCGATGAGGAGCGCCGGGACGAGGGTCGCCGTGGTCAAGGCCGAGCCCTCGAGCCCGAAATCGCCCCCGGTGAGCCAGCCCTCGCCCTCGAAACGGGTCTCGAGCACGCTCGGGAGGCTCATCCCCGAGACCTCGATCCCGAACAGGCAGCCCTGCGTCCAGTTCCAGCTCAGGTGGAGCCCCGTGACGAGCCAGAGCCGGCGGGTGTGCCAGAACACCGCACCGAGGAGGAGGCCCGCCAGGGCGATGTTGATGAGGGCCAGGCGGTGCACCGCCGGGTCGCTGGCGAGGCCCGGGTTGCCGGCGTGCAAGAGCATGAAGAAGGCCGAGCTGAGGACCAGGCCCAGCCAGGGCCAGCGCCAGCTCAGGTCTTGCTGCACCGCTCCCCGACAGAGGACCTCTTCCCAGTGGGCCGCGATGAGCAGCAGCGGGATCCAGAGCAGCGCGCCGCCCAGGCCCGAGGGCGTGAAGTGGACCGTCGCCGTGCCGAGGACGAACGAGATCACCCAGGGCACGAGCAGCAGGCCGACTCCCATGGCGAGGCCGACGAGCAGCTCCCGGACCGCCAGGGCGGTACCGCCTGCGTAGCCCAGCGCGCCCAGGCTCTGCCCGCTCAGGACCCGCCAGAGCAGGCAGACGACGACGATGGCCGGCACCGTCGCCAGCACCTGCGCCGTGAGCAAGGCGGGGTTGGTGGGCTCGTCGAAGGAGGCCCAGCCGAGGCCGATGACGACGAAGCTCGCCAGGATCACGAAGACCGTCCACGCGCCCAGGCCGAGGAAGAGGTAGGCGAAGGCGCGCACCAGCGGGTGCAGTCGTCGACGCGGCGTCGGGGCTGGCGGGGAGGGATTCGGGCCGGGCTCGAAGGCTGGCGTGGAGTCGGTCGCTTGACGGTCGTCGGAGTCCCTGCCAATCATTCTGTTCTCTCGTCGGGGCCCACCCGCTCGGTCCGGACGGGATGGAGGGGGAATGAACATCATGCTCGACGCCAGCGTGCTCGTACTCAACCGGGTCTATCTACCCATCCGGGTGACGACCGTCCGGATGGCGCTGGGACTGATCTATCAGGGCCGCGCGGTCGCGATCCTGCCCGACTACAGCACCTATGACTTCGACGCGTGGCTTGCTCGCAAGCCCGACGCACGGCCCTCGCTCGGCATCGTCGGCGGGCGGCTCGGCGTGCCTCGCGTCATCGTGCTCTCCGCCTACGATGGAGTGCCGCGTCACGAGGTGCGTTTCACGCGTCGCAACGTCTACGCCCGCGATGGTCACCGCTGCCAGTACTGCTCGGCGACGCCGGGGTCCGAAGAGCTCAACCTCGACCACGTCCACCCGACCTCGCGTGGTGGTCCGTCGAGCTGGGAGAACGTCGTGACCTGCTGCGTGCGCTGCAACCGGCGCAAGGCCGACCGACGTCCCGAGGACGTCGGGATGAGCCTGCTCCGCAAGCCGAAGAAGCCGCGCTGGCATCCTCTCCACGAGGTCGTCCGCGACGGTCGCGAGCGGCCCGCGGAGTGGCGGCACTTCGTCGACGAGTCGCTGTTCGGCAAGAGCGCCTGACGCTTCGGGTCGCTCGCGCCTCGGCGCAATGAAAAAGGCCCCGCCGACCGTGAGTCGGTGGGGCCTTCTTCGTCGAGGTGAGAGGCGACTCTACTGAGCGCCTCGCGACGTGCTGGTGTCGACCGCGGTGTGCTCGACGATGAGCTCGCGGTCGGCGCCGGCATAGGCGATGAGGTCACCGGGCACGACCTCGAGCCGAGTCTGCAGCACCTTCGCGGTGGCGCTGTGACGCTCGGTGTAGAGCACGACGAGCTCGCCGATGATGCGCGGCGGAGTGTCGTGGATCTTGCGCTGGTCGAAGAAGATCCCACGCTCGTCGTGGGTGCGCTTCCGGCGGACCTTGTTGAGGCCCTCGCGACGGTCCCAGAACTTGCCCAGGAAGTCGTTGTCGAGCGCGGTGACGTCGTGCTCGAAGTTGCGGAAGACCGTGAAGACGTCGCCGGGGAGGACCCCTTGGTCGCTACCGAGGTCGATGGTGACCAGGTTGCCCTTGGTGCTCGCCGCGTAGTTGCCCTCGACCCAGGCCACGAAGCCACGACCGCGGTCAGCCACGTCGAGCACGTGCCGCTGGGACTCGTGACGACGCGTGAGGGGGATGGGCACCTCGGTGAAGGGGTGGATGTCGAAGCCGATCTCGATCGAGTCGCAGGCGTAGACGATCTGAGCCGTCGACACCTCTTCACCCAGCAGGATGACCCGCAGCCGACCGGACATCTTGGTGATGACGCCCATGTGCTTGCTGGTGATCGGGTGGACCAGCTCCCAGTTGAGCCGCTCGCGCTGGTCGACCGTGGAGGCGATGTGCGTCTGCGGATAGACGATGGCGAACTCGTCGCCGGGCAGGACGCCGTCCTTGCTGCCGACGTCGATGTAGACGACGTCACCGATGGTGGCCGTCAGCCAAGTCGGGTCGGCTTCGGTCTCGACGATTTCGCCGAAGGGCTTGCGGTTCTTCTTGCGGACGAAGTGGCCGCAGTAGAGGTCGTTGTACTTCGCCGTCCGGGAGAAGCCCTTGTCGATGGAGGCGAGGGCGGAAGCCGGTGCTCGCGAGGGCGAGCCGGGGCCGACGACGTGCAGGGGGCCGACCAGCAGCACGTCACCCGGGTAGATCCACTCGGGATCGAGGATCCAGTCGTTGTACTCCCAGAGGAAGGGCCAGAGCAGCGGATCCTTGTAGTACTGCGCGGCGATGTCCCACAGCGTGTCCCCCTTGACGATGGTGTGGCGGGGGTAGTCGGCGGGGTAGGTGGCCGGGTCGGGCGGGTTCCACGGGGTCCAGTGACCACGGACCATCCGGCCCTCGGTGGGCGGATGCCAGTGACCACGACGTCGCTCACCGTGATGGGCGACGGCGAGATCGTGGTACTCGCTCGTGGAGTTGAAGCCCTGGTGGTACGTCCCCGACAGGCTCGCCGGAGCCCGCTGGGTGGAGCTCCGGGTCTGCGTCTGCTGAGCGGAGACGCTCGAGCCGCAGGACGCCACGGCCGCGAGCACCGCAATGGCGGTGAAAATCTGGCTGGTGTTCAAGGCGGTAGTTCCCTGGGCTCAACCACTTGCGCGCCCGCGGAGGCTATCAACGGCCTTCGGACCCGGTCAAGTCCGCCGAATTCCGGCGACTCGGCGTACGATGAGCCCATGCGTGTCCTAGTGGCTTACCGCCCCGATGACGAGGGGCGAATCGATGACTTGGGGGCCGAGCTGCCTCCCGAGCTCACGTGGCACGTCGCTTGCCTGGCTCAGGCTGGCCACCAACCCATTCTCGCTCACTTCGGCCGCCTGGGTTGGCGCGATGTCGAGAGCTTCCTCGAGCAGGAGCCCTGTGACCTCGCCGCCATTTTCTGGGAAGTCGCGAACCGTCACGCGAGCCCCCGGCTGCTCCGCCTCATCAAGAAAAGAAGCCCTCAGGCGCGGGTGGTCGCCACCGGGCCCTTCGCCGCGGCGCTGCCCTCCGACCTGCTGGGCCGCGTCCGGGCGCTCGATGGCGTCGTCACCGCCGACGAGGCCGAGGGCGTCTTGATCGAGCTTGCTGATGTCCTCGAGGAGGGTGGTGAGCCTGTCGCGGTCGGCGGCCTGCTGACCCGGGGGGCAACAGGAGAGAAGGAGGCCCGCCTGGTCGAGGTCGGCGCGATCCGACTGCCCAACCCGCTCCCCAGCGCCGGGCTGGTCCCGTCGCGGGATCACCGGCGAGTCCTGGTCTCTCGAGAGCGGGGGATCGGTGCCGAGCGGCGCATCGCCCGCCGAGAGCCCCGCCCTCTCATCGACGAGCTCCTGAGACTGCGGCAGGAACACGGATTGATGGACGTGGAGCTCGCAGGCCCGGGTCTCCTGGAGGATTGGGACGCCCTAGGACAGCTCGCCGACGAGCTCGTCCGCCGCAAGGTCGGCCTGGCCTGGGAGGCCTCTCTGGCCCTCCCGCCGCTCGACGACGCGCCCTCGGCCACCCTGCGTCGTCGCCAGCAAGACGTCCTGCGCGCCTGCCACGCCTCCGGCTGCCGGGCGCTCTGGCTGTCCCTGCGCATCCACCCGCTGCCGGCTCCGGTCGAGAAGCTCGTGCCGGTCTTGTCCGGCCTGGCCGAGCTCCTGCGGCCCTGCGGGATCAGCCCCGCCCTCGAGCTGCTCCACGGCGGCCCCGGCGAGACCCCGCGGCTGGTGAGCCAGGCGCTCCCGATCGTGCGGGCCCTCCGACCGAGGGAGGGGAGAGTGAGGGCGCTGGGGCTCACGCCCGGCGCCGACTTCGACGCCTGGGCCGAGGAGAAGGAGCTCCCCGACCAGTTCTGGTTCGACGAGGACCGCCCCGTGGTGCCGATGGTCTCCGGCCGTCAGCTCGAGCTGGGCGAGCAGAGCCTGAGCACCGCCTTGCGCGAGGCCCGCCGGAGCTCCGAGCTCGGCCCGCGGGAGGCCGAGCTCATCGGACAGGGAGGCTCGGCCTGGGCCGCCATCGACCTCGCGCGGCACCGCTGGCGCTGTGGCGATCACGACGAAGCGGAGCGCCTGCTGACCGAGGCGGCCGAGCGCGAGCCGTGGAATGCCCACCCCTGGCAGGACCTCGCCCGCCTGCACCGTCGGCGGGGGCGGCGTGATGAGGAAATCGAGGCCCTTCGGGCCTTGCTCGGGAGGGTTCCGCGGCAGGCCGAGGCCCGGGCCCGCCTGGATGAGCTGACCCCTCGCAAGAAGGCCTGGACGCGCCCCTCGCGAGGTTGACCGTAGTGTCCTGATTTGCCATCCTAAGCGATTCCATTCGCGGGGGATCCGGCGCCCTCGACACCCTCCTCAACGCGCCGACCACCTCGCCTTTCGGGGGCCCGTGCGCGCCATCGGTGCAGGCTCAGAACCCGGTCGTCCATGCTGCTTCAGAAGGTCATCGACAAGGTCATCGGCTCGAAGAACGAGCGCTCGCTCAAGAAGCTCACGCCGCGCATCGCCGGCATCAACGAGCTCGAGCCGACCATGCGTGCGCTCAGCGACGATCAGCTCCGCGCCAAGACCGCCGAGATGCAGGCGCGGGCGAAGGGTGGGGAGGATCTCGACGATCTTCTCCCCGAGGCCTTCGCGGCTCTTCGGGCCGGGGCCGAGCGCATCCTCAACATGCGCCACTACGACTGTCAGCTCCTCGGGGGCATGGTCCTCCACGAGGGTCGCATCGCCGAGATGAAGACGGGTGAGGGCAAGACCCTGGTGGCCACTCTTCCCGCCTACCTCAACGCGCTGTCCGGCAAGGGCGTCCACGTCGTCACCACCAACGACTACCTGGCCCGACGTGACGCGGAGTGGATGGGGGCGCTCTACCGCTTCATGGGCTTGAGCGTCGGCACCGTCCAGCACGACCTCGACAGCACGGCCCGTCGCGAGGCCTATGGCGCCGACATCACCTACGGCACCAACAACGAATTCGGCTTCGACTACCTCCGCGACAACATGAAGTACAGCACCGGCGACTTCGTGCAGCGCGGCTGGAACTACGCCCTGGTCGACGAGGTCGACTCCATCCTCATCGACGAGGCCCGCACGCCGCTCATCATCTCGGCGCCGGCCGAGGAGGCGACCGACAAGTACTACCAGGCCGACGCGCTGGTGCAGAAGCTCCGCAAGGAGATCGACTACCGCGTCAACGAAGAGGCCAACTCGGTCACGCTTTCGGAGGAGGGCATCGAGAAGGTCGAGAAGCTCCTCGGGCTCGGCAACATCTACGACCCGAAGAACATCGAGATGCTCCATTGCGTGGAGCAGGCTCTCCGCGCCAACGCCCTCTACAAGCGTGACACCGACTACGTCATCCAGGAGGGTGAGGTGGTCATCGTCGACGAGCACACCGGTCGTCTCATGCCGGGTCGGCGCTGGGGCGACGGTCAGCACCAGGCGGTGGAGGCCAAGGAGAAGGTCAAGATCCAGCGCGAGTCGCAGACCTACGCGACGGTGACCTTCCAGAACTACTTCCGGATGTACGAGAAGCTGGCGGGCATGACCGGTACCGCCGAGACGGAAGAGACCGAGTTCACCCAGATCTACGGTCTCGACGTGGTGGTCGTGCCCACCAACAAGGAGCTCACGCGGCTCGAGCACGCCGACGTCATCTATCGCACGGCTCCCGAGAAGTGGCGGGCCATCGTCGACGAAATCGCCGAGGTCTACGGAGCCGGTCGTCCTTGCCTGGTCGGCACCACGAGCATCGAGAAGTCGGAGATGCTCTCGGCACGGCTCAAGCGCAAGGGCATCCCGCACGTCGTGCTCAACGCGAAGAACCACGCCCGCGAGGCGGAGATCGTCGCCCAGGCCGGGCGCAGCGGGATGGTGACGGTCGCGACCAACATGGCCGGCCGTGGTACCGACATCCTCCTCGGCGGCAGCGCCGAGTTCCACGCCGGACCTCTTCTCCAGGCGGTGGGGCTCTCGCGCTACGAGGGCCTGGGTGCCGAGTACCTCCGCCTCGTCATGCGTGACGATCTCGACGGGGCTCGCAAGCTCGCTGCCGACGTCGAGGGTCTCGACGAGGAATTGCTCGCCAAGATCGTCAAGCTGCGGGACCGCTGTCAGGCCGAGCACGATCAGGTGGTCGGCGCGGGCGGGCTGCACGTGCTGGGCACCGAGCGACACGAGGCGCGGCGGATCGACAACCAGCTCCGTGGTCGTGCCGGACGTCAGGGCGATCCGGGCTCGTCCCGCTTCTTCCTCTCGCTCGAAGACGACCTCATGCGCATCTTCGCCAGCGAGAAGATGTCCGAGCTGATGAAGCGACTCGGGATGGAGGAAGACGTCCCCATCGAGAGCCCGCTGGTGACACGCGCCATCGGCAACGCGCAGAACAAGGTCGAGCAGAACAACTACGGCATCCGCAAGCACCTGCTCCAGTACGACGACGTGATGAACGAGCAGCGCAAGGAGATCTACGCGCTGCGCAACGAGATCCTCGACGCCGAGGGCGCCCAGTCCTACGTCGAGGAGGTCACGAAGATGCTCTCTGCCGCGGTGGCCGGCGACGCCGTCCCCGATGCGGTCGGTGCCGATCGCTGGGATCTCGAAGGCCTGCGCGATCGCTCGCGCTACCTCTTCGGGCTCTCGCCGAGCGACGACGAGCTCGGCGTCGGCGACCTGACGGCGGGTGACATCCGCGATCGCTACGCGGGCCTCGTCGATCAGCAGCTCGCCGCCAAGGCCGAGCGCCTGGGGCCGGAAGCCTTCAAGGAGCACTGCCGCATCCTCACGTTGAGGGTTCTCGACGGTCAGTGGAAGGACCACCTCACCGGGCTGGATGCTCTCAAGCAAGGGATCAACCTGCGCAGCTACGCGCAAAAGGATCCCAAGATGGAGTACAAGCGCGAGTCCTACGGCCTCTTCATGGAGATGAAGGAGAGGATCGAGGAGGAGACGGCCCGCTTGGTCTTCCTGGTGGAGCCGGTCTCTCCGGAGGAGCGCGCGGAAGAAGAGCGACGGGCTCGCGAGCGCGTGAAGCGCATCGAGCAACAGGCGGCGGCCGCGGCCAGTCCGGCAGGCCCCCGTCGTGTCGCTGCCGCAGATCGTGTCGGACGCAACGACCCGTGCTCCTGCGGCTCGGGCAAGAAGTACAAGCGCTGCTGCGGGAAGGGCCGGTGACGAGCGCGGTCAGGGTGAGGAGTCGTCGATGAGCATGAAAGAACAGCCCCGCGAGGCGCTCACCTTCGCGGACGTCTCCATCGTCCCGCGCGCCTCGAACGTGTTGCCCAACGACACCGACGTCGGCACCTGGCTCACGCCGAAGATCCGACTCAACATCCCGATCGTTTCGTCGGCGATGGACACCGTCACCGAGGCCGCGATGGCCATCGCCATCGCCCGTCAGGGCGGCGTCGGCGTCGTTCACAAGAACCTCTCCATCGAGCACCAGGCCGAGGAGGTCGACCGGGTCAAGCGCTCCGAGAGCGGCATGGTGGTCAACCCCATCAGCCTGCAACCCGAGCAGCTCGTCGGCGAGGCCCTGGCGGCCATGGCCCGCTTCAAGATCTCCGGCGTTCCGGTGGTGAACGCCGAGGGGGCGCTGGTCGGCATCCTCACCAACCGCGACCTCCGCTTCGAGGAGCGCTCCGACCTCCCCATCGCCGAGGTGATGACCTCGGAGGGCCTGGTGACCGTGCCCGTGGGCACGACGATGACCGAGGCCAAGGCCTTGCTCCAGCAGCACCGCATCGAGAAGCTGCCGGTCGTCGACGGTGGCGGGGTCCTCAAGGGCCTCATCACCGTCAAGGACATCGAGAAAGCGACGACCTACCCCCACGCCTGCAAGGACGAGCTCGGTCGCCTGCGGGTGGGGGCGGCGATCGGTGTCGGCCCGGCGGGGCTCGAGAGGGCGGCAGCGCTGCTGGAGGCCGAGGTCGACTTCCTGGTCGTCGACACGGCTCACGGTCACTCGCGGGGCGTCCTCGAGGCCGTCGAGACCCTCAAGAAGAACCACGACATCGAGGTCGTGGCCGGCAACGTCTGCACCGCCGAGGGGGTCGCCGACCTCATCGCTGCCGGTGCCGACGCGGTGAAGGTCGGGATCGGGCCGGGCTCGATCTGCACGACCCGCGTCGTCACGGGGGTCGGGGTGCCGCAGGTGACGGCCGTCGCCGACGCCTCGAGAGCCGCGGCAGACCGGAGCATCCCGATCATCGCCGACGGCGGGATTCAGTACTCGGGAGACGTCGCCAAGGCCCTGGTCGCTGGCGCCAGCACGGTCATGATAGGCTCCCTCCTGGCCGGCACCGAGGAGAGCCCGGGCGAGACGATTCTCTACCAGGGCCGCGCCTTCAAGTCGTACCGCGGGATGGGGGCCCTCGGGGCGATGCGGGCCGGTTCCAAGGACCGCTACTTCCAGAGCGAGGTCGCCGCCGAGAAGCTCGTCCCCGAGGGCATCGAGGGGCGGGTGCCGTTCAAGGGCGGCCTGGGAGACACCATCCACCAGCTCGTGGGTGGTCTGCGAGCCGCCATGGGGTACTGCGGGGCCCCGGACATCGAGACCCTCCGCACGGAGGGCCGTTTCGTCCGGGTCACCAACGCCGGGAACCGGGAAGCGCACCCCCACGACGTCACCATCACGAACGAGGCTCCCAACTATTCAAAGGACTGAGCGGCAAGGCTTTTTGATACCATCGCTCGATCGACTCACCGAGGTGTCCGGGACGCTCGTGGCGGCCACGTGGTCCGGACCGGGACGAGCAGCGAGGAGAGCCAGCTGATGGCGTCCGAGGAGCAGCGCGACGAGCGATCCGAGCTCCGGGTCACCGATCGTCGGCGCTTCACCGAGACCGGTGAGGAGCGTTCCGGCTTCGAAGAAGAAGCATCCGCTCCGGCCGAGCCGGAGCCCGCGCCGGAGACGGCAGCCCCGCCGCCGTCCGCGGACGCGCGACCGGAGCCTCCTCCTCCCGAGCCTGCCGCTTCTGAGCCCGAGCCCAGCGCGACCGTCGACGAGCGTGGCGAGCTCGATGGCTCGGGCATCGAAGCCGTCTTCATGGCCTTCGGGCAGAGCGCGCTACTGAACCTCGGCTTCCCCGACCCCATGGGCCAGCGTGCGCCGGTGAACCTCGAGGCGGCGCAGGATGCCATCCGGCTCCTGCAAGTCCTCCAGGAGAAGACGGCCGGCAACCTCGACGCCCGGGAGGCCGCGATGCTCGGCGAGATGCTCCACCAGGTGCAGCTCGCCTTCGTCGAGGTCACGGGAGCGCTCAACGACGCGTCGGGAAAGGCGTGACCTGATGATGGACTCTAGGACGAGCCGGACGACCCTCTCCTGGGTCCTGCTGACCCTGTTCCTGGTCGGTGCCCTGGCGTCGGAGGCCTCCGCCCGCAACGTGCGGACGCGGGTCGTCATCGACAAGGCGGCTCTCCAGGTCAGCGAAGAGGGACAGGCCAACGACGAGCAGGCGGTGACCGGGCTCTCGGGCTGGGACGAACTCCGACGTCGCTTGGGCCAGTGGCGCCGCGAGGTCTCGGCCGGCAACGATAGCGAGGCCAACAACCTCCTCCCGCAGATGCAGCGTCAGCTCGCCGAGCCGGGCGCGAAGAGCAAGACCCTCGTGGTCGGCTCCCTGGTCGCGATGGGGCACGAGTCGCTTCAGCTCGAAAGCCCCGAGGATGCAGAGAAGGCCTTCGAGGCCGCCCTCCAGCTCGAGCCCAGCTACCCGCCGGCGCTCCTGGGGCGCGCCGAGCTCGCCATGTCGCGGGGTGACTACGTCTCGGCGATGACCGACGTGGTCAAGTCCGTGATGGCCAACATGTCGAAGACCGATGGTCAGGTCCGCTTGCTGTCGCGGGCCGGCCTGGTCCTCCTGCTCGCCGGCGTCATCGCCTGCGCGGGCTACTCGATGGTCCTCCTGGTCAAGCACGGGCGGCTCTTCCGCTTCGGCCTCCAGGAGAAGCTCTCGGGGATGCTGCCGGACGGGCTCGATGCCTGGGTCGCGCGGGCGGTTCTCTTCCTGCCCGTCCTGCTCTTCCTGTCGCCCCCCTGGTGGGCGATCTTCTGGCTGGTCGCCCTGAGCGGTCACGGCAGCCGCGCGAAGCGTGTCCTCGCCGCGGCTTGCCTGCTCTTCCTGGCGCTGGTCCCGCCGGCCTTCCACGCCCTGTCCTGGCTCACCTCGCTCACCGAGGACCCGGCCTACCGCGCGATCCTCGGGCTGGAGTCGGGCGACGTCCTCGACTCGACCCTGAGCGACTACGAGCGCGGTCTCAAGGCGCGTCCGAAGCCGGACGAGCGCTTCCTCAAGGCGGCGCTCGAGGCGGCCACCGGCAACGCGTCGACGGCCCTGACCAGCTACGGCGAGCTCATCGACGATCAGCCCCGGCACGCGCGGGCGATGATCAACCGCGCCAACATCCACTTCCGCCGCGGGGCCATCTCGAGCGCCATCGCCGATTACCAGCTCGCCACCGAGAAGGACCGGCGTGAAGCGCTGGCTTGGCGCAACGGCTCCATCGCCTTCACCCAGCAGTTCCAGACCGACAAGGCCGAGGAGTGGCGACGCAAGGCGCGACAGCTTGCCCCGAACCTCGTCGACGAGTGGCGCGACCGCTACGGCTCGGACGTCATGGTCGACGCCCGGCTGAGCCCCGGTGAGAAGAAGGCTATCGTCAAGCGCAGCCACGGCAGCCTGACGGGCAGCCTCGTCGGTCGTCTCCTCAACCCGACCAGCATCGCGGCCCTGCTCGGCTTCTTCCTCGTGGTCATGCGACTCAAGAAGCAGGGCGGTTTCTTCGATGCCGTGGCCTGCGAGAAGTGCGGTCGGGCCTTCGCCAGCCTGCACAGCTCCGGTGACACCGAGTCGTCGTACTGCACGCAGTGCGTCCACCTCTACGTCAAGAAGGACGGCGTGTCGCCCGAGGTCCGGACCGCGAAGCTCCGCGAAGTGGAGCGTCACATCGCCTTCAGCAGCATCGCGGTGCGCACCTTCAACCTGCTGCTGCCGGGCACGGGCGGGCTCTACGCGAACCGTCTCGTCTCCGGTGGGTTGCTGCTCCTACTGTGGTCCACGGCGCTGTCCGCCCTGCTCCTGGCGCCGCGGATGGTGAGCGATCCGCTCCGGTTGTCGCAGCTCGACGTCTCCATCGTGTTCATCATCGAGCTGGCCGTGCTGGTGCTCTGCTACGTGATCGCCCTCGTCCAGTCGCTCCGGCACTAGGAAGCTTGCGATGGCACTCGAAGGAACTCTCAAGGACTTCGCTCTTCCCGACATCTTCCAGCTCATCGGGCTGCAGAAGAAGACGGGCACGCTGTTCCTCAAGAACGAAGAGCACGACG
The DNA here is from genome assembly GCA_039029535.1 of Acidobacteriota bacterium. Taxonomy (GTDB): domain Bacteria; phylum Acidobacteriota; class JBCCFW01; order JBCCFW01; family JBCCFW01; genus JBCCFW01. Next base: position 4,561 of record JBCCFW010000029.1, on the reverse strand, counting down.
AGGTCACCATCACCTTCCTCGATGGTTGCCTGGTCTTCGCCGACTCGAAGAACAAGCGGCTCGAGGGTCGACTCGGCACCATGCTGGTGCGTGCTGGGCTGATCACCGAGGTCCAGCTCATGCAGGTCCTCGAGAAGCAGAAGCAGACCCTGCAACGGCTGGGCGTGCTGCTGGTGAACGAGGGCGTGGTCCGGCAGGACGACCTCAAGAAGGCCCTGCAGCTTCAGGTCACGCAGATCATCTACAAGGTCTTCCGCTGGGACGACGGCGACTACCGTTTCGACCAGGAAGATCAGATCGACTACGACCGCGACAACGTCACGCCGATCAGCGCCGAGAGCATCCTGATGGAAGGGATGCAGATCATCGACGAATGGCCGATGATCGAGAAGGTCGTCCCGAACCTCCTGGTCGTCCTGGAGAAGGCTCCAGTCGACATGCCCATCGAGGTCGAGAAGCCCTACCAGGAAGAAGACGACGACGATGACTTCGACTTCGACCTGAGCGGCGGCGGCGCCAAGGAAGAGAAGCCGACCCAGGAGACGATCAAGCTCTCGTCCGACGAGGGTGCGGTCTACGAGCTGGTCGACGGCTCGCGGCAGCTCGAGGACATCATGTACCTCGCGCGGCTCTCCGAGTTCGACATCAGCAAGGTCGCGCACGACCTGATCAACCGCGATCTTCTCCGCCTCAAGGGGCAGCAGGCCGCGGCGAGTGACAGCGCCAGCTCCGGCATGTCCGTCGAGACCCGACGCGAGATCCCCGGTGCCGTGCTGGTCGCGCTCAACGTGCTGCTGGGCATTCTCGTCCTCTGCGGTGCCGCCTTCTTCTGGCTCAACCCGCTCAACAGCGGTCCCTGGGCCGGCGTCCGCAGCGAGGACCTCGCCGCGCAGTCGAAGGCGAACCTCAACGGGCGGCTCACCCGCATCGGAGGAGCGCTCGAGCTCCACCGTCTGGCTCAGGGCGACCAGCGCTATGCGGTCTCCCTCGAGGAGCTGACGGACCTCGGCTACCTCACTCCGGCCGACCTCGAAGGGCCTGCCGGAGAGAGCTTCGACTACCAGCCCAAGGGCGACGACTACCTGGTGAAGGTCGTCGATGCCGACGGTTCGGCGATCGTCGGGCTCGAGCGGCGGTCGGCTCTTCGGGAAGTGGCCGTGTCCGAGGCGACGAGCACCGAGACGGACGAAACCAGCACCGAGTGACGGCGCGGGGACTTCGGGTGGAGCCACGTCTCCGGATCCACGAGATCTACCGGAGCCTTCAGGGCGAGACTCGTCAGTCCGGTCGCCCCTGCACCTTCGTGCGTCTGACCGGCTGTGATCTCCGCTGCCATTGGTGCGACACGCCGCAGGCCTTCGTGGGCGGGCGATGGTGGTCGCTCGACGAGATCGTCGCCGAGGTGGAGCGACTGGGGGCTCCCTTCGTGACCGTCACCGGTGGCGAGCCTCTCCTCCAGGCGGAGTCTTGCGCGGCCCTGGTCGCGCGGCTTCTCGACGCCGGTCACGACGTGCAGGTGGAGACGGGCGGTCATCGCGACGTCTCGGTGCTCGACCGGCGGGCGCGGATCATCTGCGACCTCAAGGCGCCGGGCTCCGGTGAGAGCGACAAGATCGACTGGGACAATCTCGATCGGCTGCGAGCCGACGACGAGATCAAGATCGTCGTGGCGTCGCGCGAGGACTTCGACTGGGCCGTCGCCCGGATCGACGAGCGTCTCGGCGAGCTGCCGGCCACGACCACCTTGCAGCCGGCCACCGGCACCCTCGAGCCGGTGACCCTGGCCGACTGGATGCTCGAGCGGCCGGCGCTTCCCGCTCGCTTCGGTCTTCAGCTTCACGCGCTGCTCTGGCCGGGTCAGGAGCAGCGCTGATGGCGCGCAAGAGCGGGGGCGGGGGCGAGACGCCCATGATGCAGCAGTACCGCCGAGCCAAGAGCGAGGCCGGCGACGCGCTGCTGTTCTTCCGGATGGGCGACTTCTACGAGCTGTTCTTCGAGGACGCCGTGGTGGCGTCGAAGGCCCTCGACCTCACCCTGACCTCGCGGGGCAAGGAAGGCAGCAAGGAGGGCTACCCCATGGCCGGCGTGCCGCATCACGCCGCCGAGGGGCACGTCGCGCGACTGGTCCGGCAGGGCCATCGGGTCGCCATCTGCGAGCAGGTCGAAGATCCTGCGCAGGCGAAGGGCATCGTGCGTCGCGAGGTCGTTCGCATCGTCACGCCCGGCACCGCGGCGGAGGCCTCTGCCCTCCTGGGCTCGGAGCTGTGCTTCGTCACGGCGCTGTTTCGCGAGCGCACGAAGGTGGGGCTGGCTCACGGTGACGTGAGCACCGGCGAGCTGCGTTACTCCGAGCACGATCCCGACGACCACGAGGCCATCGCCGCCGAGCTCGCGACCCACGACAGCCGTGAGCTGCTCTTGTCCGAAGGCGCCAGCGAGGAGCTCGGTCGGCTCTTCGTCGGACGCGAGCCGCCGCCGGTCTCGGAGGTCGAGCCCTGGAGTTTCTCGCGCAAGGCCGCCACCGAGACCATCCTGCGTCGCTTCAAGGTCGCGAGCCTGGCGGCCTGCGGGCTCGACTCGCGACCGGTGGCGACGCGAGCGGTGGGAGCCCTGCTCGCTTACTTCGAGCACACGCAGCGAGCCGACCTCGACCACGTCGACCGGCCGCGCGCGGTCGATCTCCGGGATTGCGTGGTCATCGATCCCACCACGCGTCGCAACCTCGAGCTGGTCGAGAACCTGCGGGACGGTGGTCGAGCCGGGAGCCTGTTCGAAGTCCTCGATCGCTGTCGGACGCCGATGGGCAGCCGCTGTCTGCGGGGCTTGCTCGTGGCGCCCCTGCTCGACCACCAGACGCTGAACGACCGTCTCGATCTCGTCGAGGCCTGGCTGGACCCATCGACCCGCGAGCCGGTCGCGGCCGCGCTGGATGCGGTGGGCGATGTCGAACGCCTGTTGTCGAAGGCGGTGCTCGGGAGCTTGAACCCCCGCGATCTCCAGGCTCTGGCGCAGTCGCTCGTGGTGTTGCCCACCTTGGTGCAAGAGCTGGAGCGCCGCGAGCTGCCGCTCGCGTCGGAGCTGGCCTCGGGCATCGACGCCGAGACCCTCGCGACGCTGGGCACCGAGCTGGTCGCGTCCCTCGTCGAGCAGCCGCCGGTTCACCTGCGCGACGGTGGCGTCATCGCCGACGGTCACGACCCCGAGCTCGACGAACTCCGCAGCCTGTCGAGCAACGCGCAGGACCACCTGGCCAAGCTCGAGCGTCGCGAGCGTGAAGCCACCGACATCGGCTCGTTGAAGATCCGGCACAACAAGGTCTTCGGCTACTACATCGAAGTCTCCAAGGCGAACCTCGGCAAGGTGCCCGAGCACTACCAGCGGAAGCAGACCCTGGCTCAGGGCGAGCGCTACATCACGCCCGAGCTCAAGGAGATCGAGACCAAGGTTCTCTCGGCCCGCGAGCGCTCGCTGCAGCTCGAGACCGAGCTGTTCGCGCGGCTGCGCCAGCGCGTGGTCGAGGTGACCGAGCCGCTGCGCGGTACGGCGCGCGCCATCGCCCTGACCGACGCGACCTGCTCACTCGCAGAGGTGGCGGTCGAGAACGACTACCGTCGTCCGGAGCTCGGTGAGGACCGCGGCCTGCTCATCGAGGGAGGGCGTCATCCGGTGGTCGAGCTGGGTCTTCCCCGGCTGCCCGGACTCGGCGACGCGCGCTTCGTTCCCAACGACACGCGGCTCGATGGTGACGAGCGTCAGGTGGTCTTGCTCACCGGGCCGAACATGGGCGGCAAGAGCACCTACCTACGGCAAGTCGCGCTCATCACGCTCATGGCGCAGGTCGGCTCCTTCGTGCCGGCCGCGCGCGCGAGGGTGGGGCTGGTCGACAAGATCTTCACGCGAGTCGGTGCTTCCGACTCGCTGACGACGGGTCAGTCGACCTTCATGGTCGAGATGACCGAGACGGCGCGGATCCTCCACGAGGCCACTGATCGCAGCCTCGTCGTGCTCGACGAGATCGGGCGGGGGACGGCGACCTTCGACGGGCTCTCCATCGCCTGGGCGGTGGCCGAGCACCTCCACGAGACGGAGGGCACGCGAGCGCGCACCTTGTTCGCGACGCATTACCACGAGCTGACCGAGCTCAGCGATCTCCTGCCGCGGGTGGTGAACCTTCGCATGGCGACGCGCGAGTGGAAGGACGACATCGTCTTCCTTCATCGCGTCGAGGAGGGGGCGGGCGACCGTTCCTACGGGATTCAGGTCGCGCGTCTGGCCGGCTTGCCGGCCGCGGTCATTCAGCGGGCGCGGCAGGTCCTCGCCAACCCGAGTCAGCCGATCTTGCAGGTCGGTGATATTGGTTTGACAGCGTTCTGCCTGAGTCTGCAATTGCTTCAAGTTTTTATTCCAATAATTGATGCCGAGATTGGCGTCGAGATAGTTCTCGTATAGTTGGGCTTGGGTATCCGGTAGCGACGACCCATACTGCCAAATGCGACAAAGCAGAGTTAAGCGCAAGGGATTTCGCACCAAATCTAGCAATCGCTCCCGTCCGGGTTCCTGC
>JBCCFW010000028.1:0-56797 GCA_039029535.1 Acidobacteriota bacterium | reverse complement strand
GGCGCTCATGCCCTCGCTGGTCGAGCAGGTGACGACGCTCGCGGAGAGCACGGGCAGTCGTGTCCGGCTCGTCGGCTGGAGTCTCGGCGGATTCTTGGCGCGTGAGGTGTCGCGGGACGCGCCGGACGTGGTCGAGCGAGTCGTCACGCTGGCGTCGCCCATCGTCGGCGGTCCGAAGTACACGCTGGCGGCGGGTCCATACAGACGTCGCGGTTACGACATGGACGAGATGGAGCGAATGGTCGCGGAGCGTGACGAGGTGCCGCTCAGCGTGCCGGTCACGTCGTTCTACTCGAAGCGCGATGGAGTGGTCGCCTGGCAGGCCAGCATCGACCGCACGAACGAGGGGGTCGAGCACGTCGAGGTCTCGGCAACCCACTGGTCGATCGGCTTCATCCCCGAGGTGCTGCGCCCGGTGGCCGAGCTGATGGCCACGCCGGATCGTGCCGTTTGAGGACGACTGGGCGAGAATTTCGGGCTCGCCGGCTTGACCGCCTTCCGGCAGCCGGCTAGAGTTCTCGACTTCTCGGTGGTCCGCTAGCTCAACTGGCAGAGCAGCTGACTCTTAATCAGCGGGTTCGGGGTTCGAGTCCCTGGCGGATCACCAGCTTCTCTCCTTCGGCCGTGGGAAGAGCGCGGCCTGAAGCGGCACTCCTGCTTCACGGTCCCTTCCGCCGGAGAGTAGCCGCCTCGAGCATCACTCGCTCCGCGAAGCCCGCCACGGCCCTGCGTCCGGCTCATCTACCTGATCGTCTGCCAGCTCCCGAGCGTGCGCCGACGCGGGAGCCGCCGGTTTCAACAGGTCTTCCAGCCGACCAAGTCGATCCCACGGCCGTCTCGGCCGGCACCGCCTCGTCCCGACCGGAGCCGCCGAGGCGCTCGCCGAGACCGAGGGAAGCCGGATGCGTGCGGTAAACGGGGCGCTTGTCCTGCCTATCCGTCGTTCGTGCTTCCCGTCCGCTCGTCGAGCAGGTCCAAGAACTCGGCCTTGCCGATCTTCCCGACCCTCCACGCCAGGGCATTGCCCTCCGGATCGGTGAGGAGCGTGACCGGGGTGGCGCCGATCCCGTAGCGGCTCACGATGGGAGCCTTCGCTGGTTCGTCCACGTCGACCATCACGGCGACGAGATGCTCGTTGACCACGGCGGCGACCTCCGGATCTGCCCAGACCTGGCGCTTCATGATCTGGCAGGGAGAGCACCACTTTCCCGTGAAGAAGAGCATGACGGTCTTGCCTGAACGCGCCGCCTGCTGTTGAGCCGAGCCAGCGTCCGCGGCCCAGGCGATGTCGTTGGCAGGAGCGTAGAACGAGTACCAGGCGTAGCCGAGTGAAGCGACGAGGAAGACGCGCCAGAACCACGGCCAGAACCAGCGTTCCTTGCTCGGCGCAGCAGCGGGATCCGGTTGCTCGGGCGAGTTGGGCTCGGGGGCTGTGTCGTTCATGTCTCGTGCATGCTCCGCCGTCGGATCGGGAATCATCGGGGGGCCGAGCTTCCAGCCTGGCGCAGAGGATACCGCGACGTGCGTTCCCCTCGGCGTCGCTTCGCTGGCTCCGCCGCGACCATCAGCCGAAGAGCCAACGGTCCGACGAGGTGGGACTCCGAGAAGTCCACCGGGGCGTGCTGGCCGTGGCGTTCTCCATCTACGACTGCCACGGCACTTGATGGAGCTTCAGGCTGCTGGGACACGTTCGATCGTCGCCAAGAGCGCTTCTCCCTCTGACCTTGGCGTGGCCAGTCAGCCGCCCAACCGGCAGGGGAGTACGAGTGAGGACCGAGCTTCGGGATGACAACATGCGCGACTGCTGTCGTTGCATCTCGCTCTTCAGCCGATGCTTCTCGGTGTCACGGCCGACTGCAAGACCCAAGTCAGCTGTGGATGCAAGCGTGGGCTGCTCACGCCCGGCCAGCGGCGCCAAGTGGTCGAGGGCTGGGATGCCCGCCAAGAGGCGTTCCACGATGCGGGTCTCTTCACGCTCACCTGAGGTACCGCTTCGGCGCCTTGTCATCGCGCCCGCTTGGCCTGGTACGCTCGTCGTGCCGTGCTCGAAAAGACCTGCTCCTCTCGTCGACGCGTGTCTTGGGGCACCGTGACCCTCGACGCAGGGAACCACGCACCGAGGTGCGTTTCTCAGCATCGAGAGTTCATCAATCGTGAAACCCAGGAATCATGTGGACACCATGGTCGAGCCTCCTGACGCTGCCAGGACCGAGGCGGGGGAGAGGAAGGCCGACGATTCTCCCCGACAGGCGGTCCCCCAGGGGCTGCGCAGCGCGTGGCTGCCTCCCGCCGTCTTCGCGTTGTTCGCCGTCCTCGCGTCCTGGCCCCTGGTGACGCATCTCGGCTCGGCGCTCCCCCAGGGCTCCGAGTCGTCGGGAACGGTCCCGCTGTTCAATCTCTGGACCCTCGAGTGGAACGCGGTGCAGCTCGCCGAGGGCTACGCCACCTACTGGGACGCCCCCATCTTCCACCCCGTGACGGGGACGTTCGCGTTCTCCGATCCACAGCCGTTGACGGGCGTGGTGTTCGCGCTGCTCCGTTGGCTCGTGGGGAGCGGTGTCGTCGCCTACAACCTCGTCGTCTTGACGGCACTGTGGCTGAACGGGTGGTCGGCCTTCCGGCTCGTGGAGGCGATCGGCCTGACGCGCGGCGCCGCCTTTCTCGCCGGCGGATTCGCTGTTTGTCTCCCCTACGTCGCCGAGGAGCAGGGAGTGCTCCAGCTCCTGATGCTCTTTCCGCTGTTCTTCAGCCTCGGCGCCATCGAAGCCCTCGCGCGCGCACCGAGCTGGCGGGTGGGCGCCGAGCTCGGGCTCTGGCTCGCCGTGACGGCGCTGACCTCGTCCTACTACGCCGTCTACTCGATGCTCCTGTTGCCCCTGGTGGCGCTGATCCGGATCGGAGGGAGGTCACTCATCACGCGTTCCCGGGTGAGTGCGATGGTTCTGGCCGGAGTCGTCGCGGGTGCGCTGGTCGCCGTGCCCGTCACGGGTCAGTTGCGGCACCAGGGGGGCGAGGCGCGCTCTCTCCGCTCCGTCCTGAAGTCGGCCGGTCATCCGGGCGACTTCATTCACCTGGCTCCTCCGACCTGGGGAGCGAAGTGGAGCCCCTGGCTCAGCGTCCGCGTGGAGGGTGCGAAGCACGACCTCTACCCCGGGACGGGCCTGCTCGTGCTGGGGCTGTGCGGACTCGTCGCCGCCAAGCGAGACCGTCGCTTCCGTCGTTGGGGTCAGGCGGCGGGGGCCGGGGCTCTCGCGGCTGCAGTGCTCGTCGTGGCGCCCCGGATCGAGCTCTTGGACTTCCGCCCGTGGGAATGGGTGCGTGACGTCGTTCCCGGTCTCTCCCGGATGCGGAACAGCCACCGATTCGGCGCATACCTCGACTGCTTCCTCGTGGTCTCGAGCGGACTGGGGGCGACGTGGCTCTGGGCGAAGGGTCGGTCCGCTCGCATCGGGCTCTGTGCCATCGCGCTCTACGGCCTGCTCGAGGTCCAGGCGTGGCCGATCAAGCTCCACCACCTGGGTCGCCATGCTCCCGACGAGGAGTGGATCGAGCTCGTGGAGGAGCGCCCGGGGCCCGTCGCGATGATCCCCTTCGCTCGTCCGGGCAAGTCCAAGTACTACGAACAGACCGTGCGCTGGATGTTCTCGACGCTCGCGCACCGACAGCCGCTTCTCAACGGTTACTCGGGCTACTTCCCTCCGTCTCATCGTGAGCTGCGTCGGACCGCGCTGTCGTTTCCCCAGTCCCCAGCCATCCGTGCGCTGCGGGAGGCCGGAGCCCGGACCCTCGTCGTGGACCGCAAGTGGCTGGAATCGGAACCACAGCGGAACGTCGACCTGGCCAAGGCCATCCAGTTCGACGGCCTGACGGTCGTGGCCGTGGGCCCGTCCTACCTGGTGCTCGGGTTCCGAGAAGCCACCGGCTCCTGAGCTAGGACGCCACGCTGCCGATCCGAAGGGCCGCTAGCCGCGCCGTCAACGGCTCGTGTCCAGCTGCCTCAACAGCTCCTCGACGGCGCGCTCGAGCTGCTGATCACGCCCCCTCGCAGCTTCGCCCGGCTCATTGCGCTGCTTGATGTCCGGCTCGAACTGCTGATTCTCCAGCGGCTTGCCGGACCTGTCGTCGAACGTCAGGTGAACCGTTCGAACCGAGGTCTGCCCGTCGGTCATCGAGGTCCCCGAGACCCACGAGCAGGTTCCGGCGATCGGCATCCCGACGGTCTTCCCGATGCCCAGGGTCCGGTAGGCGTAGGGGAAGCAGTGCCCATCGGAGTAGTTGCCCTCGTTGATCAACACGAGCGACGGTCGCTTCCACTTTCTCTGCGGCTCGCCGCCGAGAATGCGCCCTTCACGCGTCGTGAACGTGGCATAGCGATCACCGTCGAGGAACGTGGACAGGTCGTCGACGAGATCACCACCACCGTTCCAGCGCGTGTCCACGACGAGTCCCTCCCGGGTTGCCTGAGCGCCCAGCGCCTCTTCGAAGACGGTGCGATAGGAGGGATCGCTCATCGAGCGCACGTGGACGTAGCCAAGCCGGCCCCCGGAGAGTGAATCCGTGAGCTCGCGGCGGCGCTTGGCCCAGCGTTCGTAGGCCAACTGCGACTCCTGCGCCAGCGAGATCGGCTTGACCACCTCGTCCCATCGTGCGCCCGTCCTGCCGCGCAGGGTCAGCAAGACGTTCCTTCCTGCCCTGTGGTTCAGCAGCCGGTACGGGTTGGTTCCCGAGAGCAGCTCGATGCCGTCGATGCCAACGATGAGGGTGCCGGGGCGCACCCTGGACTTCGCGTTGTCCAGGGGGCCCTTGTCCATCACTTCCAAGACCCGCAGGCCGTCGCCCTCGTAGTCGGGGTCGTAGTACAAGCCGAGCGATGCGGTCTGGTCGGCATCAGGGTGCCGGTCTCTGAAACGCGCCCCCGAGTGCGAGACGTTCAGCTCACCCAGCAGCTCCGAGAAGAGCTCGGCCCAATCTCGCCCGTGGCCGATCGAAGGGAGGTGGCGTCGGTAGGATTCCCCGTAGGCCTTCCAGTCCACGCCCCGCATGTCCGGTAGGTAGTACTTCTGCTGGATCCATCGCCAGGCGTGGTCGAAGTAGTAGGCCCACTCGGCATCGCGATCCACGGGCAACTCGCCTGCGACTGCGATTGGCTTGGACTTGCCGGATCCGATCTCGACGCGAGACATCTTGCCCCCGGCCAGCACGAAGACGTGCTGGCCCTTCTCGTCGAGCGTCAGGCTCCCACCTCTCCCGTTGAGATCGGCCAGGATCGACGTCTCCTTCGTGCGCAGGTTCGTCTTCCAGAGGTCGAAGCCCTTCTCGAAGGTCGTCAGGTAGAGCAACGTCTCACCGTCAGGCGTGACCACGGCGTCGGTCAGCAGGGAAGAGTGGATCGTCAGTCGCGTCCTGCGGTCGCGCACGCCTTCGAGCTCGATCTCGATCGGATCGACCTTCTTCGCCTTCCTCTTCGCGCCGTTCTTCCGCTTGCTCTTCTTCTTGTCGTCGTCCTTTTCCTCCTCCTCGGCCTCAGCGAGCAACTCGGCCTCTTCCTCGCTCAAGCGGAACCTGTCCCAACTCTCACGAGTCAGGAACATCGCATAGGCGTCCGCCTGATACTGCGAAGTGCTCGCGAAGCTGCGCATGCCGTCCCGTGACGCGAACCACAGCAGCATCTTCCCCTCGACCATCCACTTCGGTCGGTAGTCGTGGAAGCCGGAGTCCGTCAGGTTCGTCACCTCGCCCGAGCCGTCAGCCGCCACGAGGCCGACTTCCGAGAACCAGTACTCGGGAAGCTGGTACTCGACGAACAGCCATCGACTGTCCGGAGACCAGGCGAAGTACTGGTCGCCGTCGCCGTAGGAGAACGCGTTGTCGCCCGCAAACACCGTGCGTGTCCTGCCGGTCCTGCGATCGAGAACCTTGAGGGTCGTCCGGCTCTCCAGGTATGCCACCTTCTTCCCGTCGGGTGAGTAGACCGGCTGATAGGTGTCTTCGGCGGTCGTCAGCAGCGGCTTTTCCTCGATGAGCGTCGACAGGAAGAAGAACGACTCCTCTTCGCGCTGGATCGTCGCCTCGTACAGGTTCCAACTGCCGTCGCGCTCGCTCGCGTAGACGACCGTCCGACCGTCCTCGTTCACGTCGAGCCAGCGTTCGTGCTCCACCGTGGCCGTGACCTGCTTCGTCACGTCCGTCTCGATCGACGTGGCGAAGACGTCGCCGCGGTGAACGAACAGGACCTCCTTCTCGTTGGGCGAGACGGCCATCTCCGACGCGCCGCCTGCCACCTGATGCAGCGACTGCGTCCGATCTCCTTGCTCGCGCCGGATCGTGACCGGGACCTTCATCGGTTCGGCACCCTTCCGTGCGAGCGTGTAGAGCTCGCCGTCCCAGGAGAAGGCCAGCAAGCCGTCACGAGACACGCTGAGCGACCGCACGGGATGGGTGTCGAACCGAGTCAGCTGAGTGCCCGGACCGGATGCATCGAGCTTCGCGTGGAACACGTTGATCGTTCCTGCGGCCGCTGACAGGTAGAAGAATCCTCCCTCTCCGTCGAACCGTGGGCTGAGGTCTTCGCCAGCGTGGTCCGTCTGACGGCTGTGACGGCCGGACTCCATCTCGTAGATCCAGATGTCCCGCGTGGCCGACGACTCGTGGTGCTTGCGGAGATCGTTCTCGTAGCTGGTGCGGTCCTGGTAGATCAACCGCCGTCCGGACGGATCGAACCGCGCCCCGATCGCCGGGGTCGACAACAACTGCCGGGGCAGCCCTCCGTGCACGCTGATCGCGTACAGCTCGGGTTGTGCGCTCGTCGGGAAGTTCGAGCTGGCCGCAGGATCGAGGCGAGCGGACCGGAAGAGGACCTCGGTGCCGTCTGTCGTGAAGTCGGAGGGCATGTCGTCCCTCGAGTGGTGGGTCAGCCGGGTGACCGCTCCGCCGACTGCTGGCATCGTGAAGACGTCGAAGTTGCCATAGCGATCCGACGCGAATGCGATCGTCTGGCCGTCGTGCGACCAGACCGCGTTGTAGTCGTACCCCGTGTAGGTCGTGAGTTGCGTGGCCCTGCCTCCGCTCGTGTCGACGACGAAGATGTCGCCCTTGTAGTTGAAGGCGATCTTCGAGCCGTCCGGCGAGATTGCCGGATGGCGGAGCCAGGTCGGGCCGGCGTCGGCTAGGGAGGCGGTGACGAGCGTCAGCAGACACGCGAGACAGGAAATGACCAAACGGATCGATGCTTGCATTGGAACCTCTTCCGTGCGGACTCGGATTCTAACCCCCTGGATGGCCTGGCTTGCGGGTGGATCGGTGCCTCCCTGGGTGCAGCAGGAGGCTCACGAATCGTCTGGGTTAGACTGCGGGCTCCGTCCGAACTCCTGGAGACACCGTGACTGCCCGCCTCGCCGTCGTTGCATCCTCTCTCTGTACGCTTTCGCTTCTTCTCGGCTGTGCGACCCGTGGTCTCGACGTCGCGCCCGTCGCCGAGAGTCACGACGCGGAGACCTTCTTCCAGACGACCAGCATGTGGGGAGCGTCCTGGTCGGCAGACGGCCGGCGCATCCTGCTCAGTAGCGACGCCACCGGGGTTTACAACGTCCACGCCATCGACGTCGACGGCGGGGCGGCGACGGCCCTGACCGACTCGACCACCGACGCCACCTACAGTCAGGGCTGGTTCCCGCGAGACGATCGCTTCCTCTTCAGCCGGGATCAGGGAGGCAACGAGCTCACCCACCTGTACGTCCGCGAGCCCAGCGGTCGGATCGTGGATCTCACCCCCGGCGAGAAGCTCAAGGCGCGCTTCCTGCGCTGGTCCGACGACGGCCTGCGCTTCTTCGTGGCGACCAACGAGCGGGATCCCGAGTACTTCGACCTCTACGAGTATCAGACGGGACGGCCCGGGCAGGCGAGCCATGCACGGCGCATGCTCTACCAGAACCCGGGCGGCTTCTCGATCAGCGAGGTGAGCCGGGACGGTCGTCTCGTCGCTCTCGTCAAGACCCGCACCAACGCCGACGACGACGTCTTCCTCGCCCGGACCGATCGGCCGGGTCAGGCGCCGGAGATCGTGACGTCGCACGAGGGGGACATCTCCCATGACGTCCACGACTTCTCTCCCGATGGTCGGAAGCTCTTCTTCGGCAGCGACGCCGCCAGTGAGTTCCAGCGTGTCTGGTCTCACGACGTCGCCACCGGGCGCAAGGAAGTGGTGTTCGAGGACGAGTGGGACGTGTGGTCGTACCGCTTCTCCCAGGACGGCCGTCACCTGAGCGTCAGCACCAATGCCGACGCCCGCACGCAGGTGCGCGTCTTCGAGACGGCGACTGGTCGTGAGCTGGACCTGCCCGAGCTGCCGGCCGGGGACATTCGCAGCCTCGCCGTGGAACCCGGCGGCTCTCGCCTCGCCTTCCACGTCAACGGCGACCGCTCGCCCTCGAACCTCCACGTGCTCGACGTCGCCAGCGGCCGACTCTCGAAGCTGACCGACAACCTCAGCCCGGCGATCCACGAGTCGGAGCTCGTCGACGCCAAGGTCGTCCGCTACCCGAGCTTCGACGGTCTCGACATTCCCGCGCTGCTCTACCGCCCGCACGGAGCGAACCTGGGCACGCCCGTGCCGGCCGTGGTCTGGGTGCACGGGGGGCCAGGCGGCCAGAGCCGGCACGGTTACAACCCCATGGTGCAGCACCTGGTCAACCATGGCTACGCGGTGCTGTCGGTCAACAACCGGGGCAGCTCGGGCTACGGCAAGACCTTCTACCACCTCGACGACAAGCGGCACGGGGACGTCGACCTGAAGGACTGCATCTGGGGCCGCCGCTACCTCGAGACCCTGGGTTGGGTCGACGCCGACCGCGTGGCCATCGCGGGCGGCAGCTATGGTGGCTACATGGTCTGTGCGGCCCTGGCCTTTGCGCCGGAGGCCTTCGACGCAGGGGTCAACGTCTTCGGCGTCACGAACTGGCTGCGCACTCTCGAGAGCATCCCGCCCTGGTGGGCGAACTTCCGTGAGTCGCTCTACGCGGAGCTCGGTGACCCGGCGACGGACCGGGAGCGGCTGACGGCCAACTCGCCGCTGTTCCACGCGAGCAACATCGTCAAGCCAATGCTGGTCGTGCAGGGTGCCAACGACCCGCGGGTCCTGCAGGTCGAGAGCGACGAGATGGTCGCGGCCGTCCGCGCCAACGGTGTCCCGGTAGAGTACCTGCTCTTCCCCGACGAGGGCCACGGCTTCCGCCGCAAGGCCAACCGCATCGCCGCCTCGGATGCCTATGTCGCCTTCCTGAACGAGCACTTGTAGCACGGGGAGCGGGTTCCAACTCAGAGCACGCCTGAGGAAGGCATCAGAGCGGCCAACTCTTCCTGAGTCGCAACGCAAGGAAACAAGTCCAAGGCCGGTCCCAGACGCTCGCTGCTAATGGGCCGAGCCTGCTGCCGGCTTGGCAAGACGGAACACGTAGCCGTGCGAGTAGCTGGCTTCGATGTTCTCTGCCACGGACGAGTGCCAGCTCCTGCGCGGGTTCAGCTCCACGAATGCCTGCGGGATCACGCGCTTGATGCCGACCTCGAAGCCGGCGGCGTCGAAGGCCGAGGCGATTCCATCCAGCGTGTGCGGGACGAGCGGCACGGCTGCAAACCTGTTGATGTCTTCCTTGATCTGCTCGAAGTTCGGATAGCTCGGATAGTCCGGGTGGCTTGCGTAGTACACGCCGCCTGGCTTGAGCGCGCCGAACATTTCTTCTGCGTGCTGCTCCATGTCCTTGACGAGGTAGATGACGGCGCTGCTCGTTGCGAGATCGAATTCGTCCTGAAAGTGGTGAATCGAGGTCGTCGCTTCGTAGCGAATGGGGCGGCTCCCCTTGCGGCTCTCGGCCACTGCGATCGAGCGCTGAGCCAAGTCGACACCCACTGCTGACGCGAACGGCCTGCTGTCGAAGAGCATTCTCAGCATTCCGCCTTGATTGCAACCGAAGTCGAGAACGGTGCTGGAGCTCAGGTCCTTCTCTTCGATGAAGCTCAAGAACTCCCGCCAGTGATCGCCGTGCTCGTCCTCCATTGATTGATCTCCGGCATTCGGCTCGAGCCACCACTCTTCGATGAGTCTCGATTCGGAGTCCTGTTTCGCTGATCGTGAGTCCGAGTTCACCTTGCTCTTCCCTTGTCGGTCGGTGCCAGGATGTACAGGTGTCCGCGCGTCAGGGAGAGAGCTGGCTGCAGGGGCCCTCGACCCGCAGGTCGAAGTACTGCAGCCGGACGTCGGAGCCAGTCCCCAGGCGCGCGCTGTCGAGCGTCCCGCCGTCGATCAGCACGAACATCCCATTGGCGGCGAGGTCCGCCTTCAAGAGCACGTAGCGTTCACCGAGCAGTAGCGGCCGTGCCGTCGGCCACCTCGCCGTCACTTCGCCGTCGTCGTGGGACATGCGCAGGTCAGGACCGATGGGGGCCGGCAAGTTCAACCAGTCCGCGGCGGCATCCACGACCGCATCGAGGCAGACCGCCGTCGTGGCGCCACCGTTTTCCGGACCAGGATCCGAGCAGAGGACGCTCGTGCGGCTGTCCTCGGCCACCACCGCGTAGTGATAGGTGACGCCCGCCGAGGTCTCCAGGTCCAGCCAGCGCTGCCCCGTCACCGTGCCGACCGGTGGTCGCAGCAGCGCGTCGTCACAGCTCACCTCGCTGCGGTGGACGTGGTACACGCCCGAGGCCGTGGCGTCGAAGAAGGTGGCCGCCGTCCAGGTCAGCTCGAGGAGAAGGTTGCAGTCGGCAACGTCCGTGGCTCTCGCCTCCTCCAGCTCAGGGGGACGATCCACCTCAATCGTGAGCGCCGCCTCACTCGTGCACGACGGGTCGGCGTCGCAGGTCACCGTCAACTCGTAGGTGGTCGTGTCCATCGGAGCGACCACTTCCTCGGCCGACCATCCAATGACGCCCAGCTCGTCACGCCACTCGAAGGTCAGGCTTCCCGGGCAACTCGCGAACACGATGCTGCTCGCATCCAACGTGGCCGTCTCGCCTGGGCACGTGTACGACGGCGTGACCGTCGCCACGCCAGCGAGACGCCCACAGGCCTCGCAAGCGTCACCCATGCCGTTGCCATCCGAGTCGACCTGCGAGGTGTTGGCGACGTCCGGGCAGTTGTCGCAGGCATCTCCGACGATGTCGGCGTCCGCGTCTTCCTGGGCTGGGTTCTCATGCTCAGGGCAGTTGTCACACTCGTCGCCGATCGCGTCCGCGTCGCCATCTTCCTGGTCTGGGTTGGCGTCCTCCGGGCAGTTGTCGCAGGCGTCGCCGACGGCGTCTGCGTCGCTGTTCTCCTGAGCCACGTTCGGCGTCGCCGGGCAGTTGTCGCAATCGTCACCGATGGCATCCGCGTCGTCATCGTCCTGTCCCGGGTTGGCGTCCTCCGGACAGTTGTCGCAGGCGTCGCCGACGGCGTCTGCGTCGCCGTCTTCCTGGGTCACGTTCGACGTCGTCGGACAGTTGTCGCAGGCGTCACCGATGGCATCCGCGTCGCCGTCGTCCTGGCCCGGGTTGACGTCCTCCGGACAGTTGTCGCAGGCATCGCCGACGGCGTCTGTGTCGCCGTCTCCCTGGGCCACGTTCGACGTCGTTGGACAGTTGTCGCAGACGTCGCCGACAGCATCAGCATCGCTGTCTCCCTGACCGGTGTTGGCGTCCTCCGGGCAGTTGTCGCAGTCGTCGCCCACGGCGTCCACGTCGCCGTCCGCCTGTGACGGGTTGGCGTCCGCCGGACAGTTGTCGCAGGCGTCGCCGACGGTGTCCGCGTCGCCGTCTTCCTGGGCCAGGTTCGAGGTAACCGGACAGTTGTCGCAGTCGTCACCGACGGCGTCCGCGTCACCGTCGGCCTGTGACGAGTTGGGGTCCTCCGGACAGTTGTCGCAGGCGTCGCCGACGGTGTCCGCATCACCGTCTTCCTGGGCCGTGTTCGAGGTTGCCGGACAGTTGTCGCAGTCGTCACCGACGGCATCCGCGTCGTCATCCGCCTGCGCCGGGTTGGTCCGTGCCGGGCAGTTGTCACAGACGTCTCCCCAGCCGTCGCCATCGCCATCGAGTTGGGCGGCGTTCGCGTCCGCGGGGCAGTTGTCACACGCAGTGCCGACACCATCCGTGTCCGCGTCTTCCTGGCCGGCATTGGGCGTGTCGGCGCAGTTGTCTTCGTGGTCCGGAATGCCATCGAAGTCTCGGTCGACCACGATGCAGATGTCGACCACGGAGAGCACCGTCGAGAACTCCGAGGTCCCGGCGGATGCGGTGGTCGCCGTGGCAACGACCCGCGTTCCCGGCGCCAGTCTCTCCGGCACGACCACGTCGAACGGCGTGTTGCCCGCCCCGTCGGTGGTCACCGAGACCGCGCCGACGAAGCGGTCTCCCTCGCCGTGGCCACTCGGGTCCGGAGCTCCCACCCCGAACAGCTCGACCTCCACGTTCACGCTCGGCGGCCCCGAGTACCAACCCGCGATGCGCGTGGTGAAGCAGTCCGCCTCGGCGAGATTGACCAGCGGATGATTGAGCAGCCCGTTTGCACCGTCATCGAGATCCAGTGGGTCGTTCAACGTCGGCACGCCGTCGTTTCCGAGGTCGATGCCCAGGCCACCGTTGTCGTGGATGCTGTTTCGCGACAACACGGTGCCGAGGCCCTGGCGAACGTCCATGCCGTGGCTCACGTTGTGGGCCACGTGGTTGCCAACGAGTCGGTTGCCGGTGCCCGTCGAGTCCACCCACGCGCCGACCGTCTCGTTGGCCAAGGGCGTGACGCCGTCCTCCAGGACGCCGATCTCGTTTCCTTCCACGAGGTTGTTCGCGGCCGTCCCAGTGAGTCGCAGGCCGATGAAGTTCCCGGAGATGGTGTTGCCCGCGCCGAGTCCGCCCCCACCGATGCGACTGTTGCTCGCATCGTTCAGGAGCAGGCCGACGAAGTTGCGCAGCGCGTCTCCTCCGCCGATGGAGTTGCCCTCGACGACGGCACCGACGGCGCTCGAGCCGACGATGGCGATGCCCTCGGTACCCGAGGCCATGGCGACGTTCCCCTGACCAGGCGCCGTGCCACCGATGATGGCGCCCGGCGCACCCGCGATGGAAATGCCGCGCAGGCCATTGCCTGCCGGCGTCACGCCGTCGGGAGCCAGGCCGATCAGGTTGCCCTGGATGACGTTGTCGCGACTCCCCGCTCCCGACACGTGGACGCCATGGCTCCTGCTCGCGGCCACGACGTTGTCGGTGATGCGGTTGTCCGGGGACTCGAAGACGTAGACGCCGTTGAGGCCGCTCCCCGGAGTGGTCCCGTCCGGCCGCGCTCCAATGAAGCAGGAGCGGACGGTGTTGCGTCCTCGAGAGCTGAGGCGGATCGACGAGCTCACGAAGGAGTGGATGGACAGGGCGTCCACCAGGACGTCCCCGCCCGTGATTCGCAAGCCGTGTGGAAAGCCGGTCGCCAGGCTCCCGTCCAGCTCGATGATCGGAACCCCGGCGTAGCCCGGTTGCGATCGACCGTCGATCGTGACGGGGTCGTCGACGGTCGGCAGCTCGCTGAGCGGCCGGATGATGAACCCGGTGGCGGGCTCGAGGTCGAACTGCACGAGGTCGGGACCCGGGCGGTCGCTCGCTTGCTCGAGCGCGGCGCGGAGCGTGCAAGCGCCGCTGCCGTCATCACAGGCGGGATCCCGGAGGTCGGCGTCCGAGCCGTCGCCGATGGAGTCGACGACGTAGACGGCGGCCACGGCGTGCCCCACCAACAAGGCATGACCCAGGCACGCGAGGGTCGAGAGGAGGAGAGCGCGAGCCGGACTGCGCCAGTTCTTCATGCGGTCCTCCAGTCCCACCCCGGGCACGACTTCAACCGCCGAAGCTCCGGCCGTGACGGCGTCGCTCCCTGCGGACTGCCCAGGTTGGGAGCCGTCCCCCGAGGCCCGGAGCAGCTCTCGTGCCTCTTCAGTGGTGATGCGCCACGGCAAGACTACTTTCGTCCGTCTTGCATGAGCAAGTAGCTTGCATGTGGCTCCATGCTCAGACGCTCGCGCTTCCCACGTCGATGCGTGGCTGGCACCACTCGGGGTCGGACACGGGGCGCGATGAGCTCAGCGCGAAGTCACGTCCGGACATCCTCACCAGCACGGGATCCTGGCGCCTGTTCAGCGACGCTCCGAAGCCGTGTCGACCTGCGGCGCGAGGGGACATCGGCCTGCCTGATTCCGCAAGGCGAGCCGTCTGGAGAGGATTGGTACCCCGTCACCGATGTCGACGCATCAGGGCGCGCAGCGACTCGACGTTCGCGTAGCCGACCCGCGGTGCGATCTCCTCCAACGACTGGTCCGTCGTGGCTTTCAAGTGACGGGCGCGTTCGAGCCGCAGGCGCTGAACGAAGCCCAGCGGTGAGAGCCCCAAGACCTCGCGGACCCGTCGCTCGAGCGTCCGGCGGCTCGTCCCGATCGCTGCGGCCGCGGTTCCGATCTCAAAGGGCTTCGCGAGAGCGGCACGCACGTGGCGCTCGAATTCGATGACGACCGCGTCATCGTGCTGCACGTGCTCGTGTGCCATGAAGACGGCCTGTGACGGTCGTTCGTCGATGACGAGCAACTGGCCGACGTGACGGGCGAGGTCGCTGCTCACCATTCGCAAGATGCTCAAGGCCAGGTCGACGTGTGCGAAGGCGGCGCCGGCCGTGAGGATCGGACCATCGGTGACGACCATCTGGTCGAGATCGACATCGACGTCGGGATACCGGCGGCGAAACTCGGCACCGAGGAACCACGACGTCGTCGCGCGACGTCCATCGAGGTGCCCCGATTCGGCCAGTGCAAAGACCCCGGTGCAGGCGGCCCCGAGCCGGACGGTCGAGGTGTCGAGCTCACGCACGACCTCGATGACGGCGCGTCCTTCCTCGCTGTCGAGACGCGCGCGCGTGTCCGGGCCCGTCAGCGACCCGAGCGCTGGCACGATGACGACGTCGAAGTCGGCCAGCTCATGGAAGCCGCGCGATGCCGGGAGCTGCATGCCGCTGGTCAGCGGGACGATGCTGCTCGTTCCTGCGACCTGAGCCTCGATCGGCGGAATGGTCTCGTCGACGTCGGCTCGAACGGCGTCGGCGACGCTGAAGATGTCGAGCATCGCGGCCACGCCGGATCCGAAGCTCCCACTGCTGACAGCCAGGCCAAATCTCATGGCGCAAATGGTAGCAAAGCTGTCGCATGCGCCACTGGTTCGCGAGCGGTCGGAAGCGCACGATGTGGGTCGTCAGCCCGGGAGTGCTCCCGGACAGAAACCAAGGAGACCGACATGTCAGCGTCCAGCCCTTCTCTCCCCATTGCCTTCGTCGCGAAGATCGTCGCCGCTCCCGGTCGTGCCGAGGAGCTCGGCGCGCTGCTGACCGGCGCGGTGGAGCTCGCCAATCAGGAGCCCGGAACGATCGTCTGGTTCGCCGTGCGGAGCGATGCAGACACCTTCTGGATCTTCGACGCCTTCCCGGATCGCGTGTCTCGTGATGAACACGCGGAAGGGGCGATCGTTGCAGCGCTCTCGGAGAACGCCGAGCTGCTGGCCGGAGAACCCGAGATCAATCCAGCTGATGTCTTGGCGATGAAGATGCCCTGAGCGGCATCGAAGGTTCCGTCGTCGTGCTGCGCTCCCTGGTAGAGCCAACTCGCCCCGTCACTGTCCACTTGCCGAAGCAGCTCCGCACGCATCCCAGTCCAGCCGCCGGGAGCGTGTAGGTCGTTGAGCGGATCGACCCAGTGGCGAGGGCCGTCTGCGACGAGAGCCGCCGTGCCCCGGTGGTGTCGCGGCCTCGGTCCTTCACGAAGAGAGCGCATCGGCTGGTGGAGGGGGCTCTCTCGACGAGCTCCGTGTCACGAGTGCGATCGTTCAGCGACGCCCTGAAGCCGGCCCAGAGCTCGCTGAAGCCTGCGGCAGTCCGAGGTGGTGCCGGGTGGAGCGCGCCAGGAAGGTGAGCGTGTGGAGTGCCTTGCCGACGCGGACGTTCACCGTGTTGACTTGCTCTCGCGACAGCTCGAGAAAGAGCGTGTTGGTCAGGTGCAAGTCGCCGGGGTCACCGGACAACGGATACTCGAAGTAGAGCCAGGTGCTCCCGCGAGACCAGTCCCAGCCCACCCACTCCAGCTCGAGTGGCTGGCCCCCCGGCCGCGCGAGGATGAAGTGCTCCTCCACGTAGGCGCGAGCCATGCGCTCCCCCACCGGCCCTGCGGTGAGCTCGTACTCGCGGCCGTGGCGCAAGCGGAGTGCGTCCTCGAGATCGTGGTCCTCGACACGCAGCGCCACCTCGAGGCTGCGGCGCTCGGCGTCGTGCTCGGCCTCTGCGAAGGAGGCATGGAATCGGTGAGCCTCGGCCGACATGGCCGACAGCCCGAGCAGGACGACGCTCCAGCGGAGGCTCTTCATCTTTCGTCCTTCGAGGTCGTCGCGCTCGTGCTGGCTTCGGCCTCTGCCTCCGCTGCGAGCTGCATGGCGTTCTTCTTTTTCTCTTCCTTGAAGAGCTTGAATCGACTCGGTACGGCCTTGGCCGGCCAGTGGTTGTTGTTGCGGTCGGAGTCCGCGGTCTCCAACTGAGGATCCAGGGCGACGGCGGTGATCTCACGGTCCGTCATGAAGAGCTTGCTCGTTCGTCGAGCGTCGCGGCGCCAGATCTCGGCGGGGATCCTCACGCGCTCCGTGTCGGTGCCGTCGTACGTCACGTCGAGGATCAGTGGCATGACCAGACCACCGAGGTTCTCGAAGTCGATCACGTAGAAGTTGAGCGTGTTGCCGAGCAGTGCAGCCTCGTCGTCCTCGAGCTTGGCCATGAGCTCCTCGAACTTCTCTCGGTCCTGAGGCGTGACGTCGAGCTCGTCGAACTCGTTGTAGAAGTCCTTCAGCTCCGGATACCTGTCGACGCGCTTCGCGGCGGAGGCATGCCAGGACTCACGTCGTGTCGTGGGCTCCTCTTCTCTCTCGCTCTCTTGGCGCGGCTTCTCGATGTCGGGGTCTTCGGTGTTCACGGTATGGAGCCGCACGCCCGTCACCGCGATGTCGACGTGATCCGTGGTGTAGAACCAGCCCCGCCAGAACCAGTCCAGGTCGACCGCAGAGGCATCCTCCATGGTTCGGAAGAAGTCGGCAGGCTCCGGACGCTTGAACTGCCAGCGGCGAGCGAACTCCCGGAAGGCTTCGTCGAAGAGCTCCTCGCCCATGACTGTCGAGCGCAGGACGTTCAGCGCCGTGGCTGGCTTGCCGTAGGCGTTGCTCCCGAACTGAATCACGGACTCCGAGTTCGTCATGATCGGGACCTGATTCTCGCTGGTCATGTACTCGACGATGTCCTTGGGCTCGCCGCGACGTGAGGGGTAACCCTCCTCCCATTCCTGTTCTGCCAGTGATTGCAGGAACGTGTTCAGGCCCTCGTCCATCCACGTCCACTGGCGCTCGTCGGAGTTGACGATCATCGGGAAGTAGTTGTGGCCCACCTCGTGGATGATCACGGAGATGAGGCCGTACTTGCTCCGGTTCCAGTACTTGCCGTCCTTGCTGCTCGTGCTCTGGTCCGTATACGTTCCGTCGTCTTCCGTGCGAGGCCCGTTGAAGCAAATCATCGGGTACTCCATCCCGCCGACCGGGCCGTTCACCGACCAGGCGACCGGGTAGGGGTAGCGGAACGTGTAGCGCGAGTAGACGTCGAGCGTGTGGATGATGGCGTGAGTCGAGTACTTGCTCCAGAGCGGTTCGGCTTCCTTTGGGTAGGCCGACATGGCCCACACGCGGTGACCGTTCATGTCGTGCAGCCAGGCATCCCAGATGAACTTGCGAGAGCTGGCGAAGGCGAAGTCCCGCACGTTCTCGGCATGGAAGCGCCAGGTCTTCTTCTCGGTGCTGCGTGATTTCTCGTTGGCTTCGGCTTCCTCGGGGGTGACGATGAACACCAGTTCGTCGGCCGACTCCGCTTCGCGCAAGCGTCGTCTCCAGCTCTGTTCGAGAACCTCGTCCGGGTTCTGGAGCACTCCGGTCGCCGCCACGACGTGATCGGCAGGCACGGTGATGGCCACGTCGTAGTCGCCGAACTCGAGCGTGAACTCGCCACTCCCGATGAAGGACTTGTTCTGCCAGCCCGCGTAGTCGGTGTAGGAGGCCATGCGCGGGAACCAGTGAGCCAGCTCGTAGATGTAGTTGCCGTCGTCTTCGAAGTACTCGTAGCCGGTCCGCGCACGCACCGTGGTCGCGTCGTTGATGTCGTAGTTCCAGTCGATGTGGAAGCTGATGCGCTGGCCGGGAGCCAGTGGGGTCGGCAAGTCGATGCGCATCATCGTGTCGACGATGCGATGTGGGAGCGGCTTGCCGGTCGAGCTCGCAATCCGCGTGACGTGGACGGAGCCGTCAAAGTCGCGCGCCGCGACCAGGCGCGACATCGTGCGGAAAGGCAGCTTGTCCTCGCTGAACGATGGAGCGATGGAGGCCAGGGCGCCGTTGCTCTTCGGCGAGAAGATGTTGTTCTCCAACTGCACCCACAGATAGCGCAGCGTGTCTGGAGAGTTGTTCGTGTACGTGATCTTCTCGGTGCCGATGATGCGCTGGTTCTCGTCGTCGATCTCCACTTCGATGTCGTGGTCGGCCTGCTGCTGCCAGTACTGGTGACCCGGTGCCCCCGACGCCGTGCGATAGACGTTCGGCGTGGGCAGGAGCTCGTCGAGCTGCCGAAAGCGATCGTGCGAGAAGTCTTGGGCCGTTGCGTGACGAGCCACGAAGACCGAGAGAGCGAGGAGGAGGAGCTGGGGCCGACGCATGTCAGGACTCCACGGAGCGCAGGTGGGATCGACGGAAGAAGCAGAGGCTACACCAGACGCCATCCTGGGCTTCGTGCCGTCGGTCTGGTCGGGGGGCGGCCGTGAGGACTGGCAGGCGGCTCACCGGCCTCGCGAAGTCGCCACCGACTGGGCGCATCGCCGCGGGCCGATCAGGTCGAGAACAGGTCCTCTTGCAGGTACTTGAAGCCGGTGTCGCAGGCGACGGTTACCACCGTCGAGTCCGTACCGAGGTCCTTCGCAAGCTGCAACGCGGCCAGGACGTTCATCCCAGTCGAGGTGCCTGCGAACAGGCCCTCCTCTCGCGCGAGGCGTCGTGCCATGCCTCGTGCTGCGCTCTCTGGTAGAGCCATCACGTCCGTCACTACGCTCCTGTCGAACAGTGGCGGCACGAAGCCGGCGGCCGTTCCATCGATCCCGTGGGATCCCGGTGCACCGCCGGACAGCACCGGTGACGAGTCGGGCTCCAGCGCGACCACGCGGACCTCTGGATGGCGTTCACGAACGACGCTGCCCACGCCCATGATCATCCCCGCAGTGCCGACGCACCCGCAGAAGGCATCGATCGGACGGTCGACCTGCTGCACCAGCTCCACGCCCATCGCGGTGTAGCCGCCGGGGGCGTGAGGGTTGTTGAACTGATCGACCCAGTGGTGGGTGCCCTTCTCGACGAGGTCCGCTGCTCGCTTCCGCATCCTCGGCCAGAGATCCGGAGTGACTCGCCCGCTCTCGCTCGGCTCGATCAAGAGCTCGGCTCCGAGTGCCGTCATCGATTGGAGCTTGCCCTGCGCGTAAGCGTTCGACGAGATGATGGTCACCGGGACCTGCATCGCGGCACAGACGAAGGCGAGCGACGTGCCGGTGCTCCCACCCGTGCATTCGAGCAGTCTCGTCGAGGGCTGGAGGAGCCCGTCGGCCTCGGCTCCGGCGACCATGGCCAGCGCGGCGCGGTCCTTGTAGGAGCCGGTCGGGTTGCCTCCCTCGAGCTTGACGAAGACTGCTCCCGAGCCGGGCGGAGGCAAGCGCTGAAGCCTCACGACGGGCGTGTTTCCGATGGCCTCGAGGATCTGGCTGTCCATCGGAGGTCTCCGCTCGACTTGCTGATGGAGGAGCAGTCTACTTGCCTGTCAGTTCTCTGGCGACGTGGTGGGCATCGTAGACCTTCATCAAGGCTTCCATGATGGCGTCCACGTGCAACGAGACGGAGCGGGGCAGGTCGTCCCGGAACACGAGCTCGCCGTGGAATGCGTCGGCGGTCCCGCCGATGACCAGTCCGACTACTTCGAGATCCTCGTTGACGACGACGCTGCCGGAGCTACCGCCAGCGTGCTGCGAGCTCCATCCACCCAAGTGATTCGCTTCGAGGGCCATGCCGTCGATGGCGATGTCGTTCGTGCTGAGGAAGGTGACGGGCTTCGTCATGTCGATCTTGGCCTTCCGGTCGGTCCAGAGCTTCGGGAGCTTGAAGACGCGCTCGCCATCGAGCTCGGTGTTGCGCGCGTAGAGATCATGGAAGGTCGTGCTGCTTCCAGGGGCTCCCAGAACGACACCGTCGGAGAATCGGGGTGTCGTCGTTCCATCAGAGCCCATGGTCGTGCCGTGATGCGCGAGCAGCACGCGACCGAGCTCGGCGCTCAGGGCACTCTCCCTGGCGTCCAGCTCGGCGCCGAGCTTCTCGTTCGCCCGCATCAGGACGACGAGCTCCCGCGCGGCGACGATCACCGGATCCTCGCTGGCTCGGATCGCCTTCCAGCCAGAGTCGACGAGGGCTCTGCTTCGATCCGCGTCCTGAACGAGAGTGCGGAGCTTGCCGTCGTCCGTGGTCTCGTGGACGGCCTTCAGGAAGTCCTGCGCGCTCCTGCCGCCGAGCACCTTGGAGAAGTAGGGATCGTCCTCGGGTAGCCAACCACGGGCACGAGTGACGTGGTCCACGAAGAGGGCCGTGGCGAGGCCGTTGGGGATTCCGCCACCAGATCTCCAGTCCTCCATCTCCCTCTTGAGCTGCTTGCGGCGTTCCTCGGTCTCGGCGGGATCGCACGCCTGCACGATGGTGAGCGCCGCGTTGAGCAGGGCGAGGTTGCCGGTCAACTGGAAGTGCGCCCGGACTTCGTGCTGCCGCCGCTCCCGGGCGACACCGGCGAGCTGGTCCCGGAGATCGCCATGGGTCTCGGCGAGCTCTTGGTCTGCCATCACGAGGCCCTGGAACGTCTCTTCCGCCGTGGTCTTCCGTGCCATCAAGACTGCGTCGCTGAGTCCTTGCAGCCGGTGACAGGCCGCCTTCAGCCCGCTCTCCAACTCGAGAGCATGCGTCAGGGTTCGAGACCAGGCCGAGAACCATGCGGAGGAAAGGTTGCGCCTCGGGTCGCCGAGCACTTCCCCGAAGATGCGCGACCGGTTCGTGAGCCACTCGATCTCGAGAGGAAGCCTGACATCCCGCTCGAGCTCGAGCTGCGCCTTCGTGAGCAGCCGCTTCGTCGTGCTGGGGTTGCCGGACACGAACACGAGCTCGCTCTTCCTCGCACCACCCGCCTTCCACTCGAAGTACTGGCTCGACGTGTTCGCGGGCTTGCCGTCTTCGTAGGCGCGTAGGAAGGCGAAATCGAAGCCGAGGTGCGGTTGGGCGACGCCATCCGGGTCGCCGCCGAAGCGGGCAACCTGCACGTGCGGAAGGATCACGAGTCGAACATCGTCGTAGGTCTTGTATCGGTAGAGCTGGAATACGGCGCCCTGATGGAAGCTCACCACCTGCGGAACGAGCTTGGGATGAGTCTTCCGGACCACGTCGAGGATCGCCCGTTCGTTGGCCTCGCGCTTCGTCTTGGCCTGGGCCTCGTCGTCGTCCGGCAAGACACCCCTGTTGATCTTGTCGGTGACGTTCGAGATCGTGACGAGCTGAGCGGCGGTCAGCCACTCGTCATGGCCCGAGCGGAGCCGCATCTCTTGCTTCGGCGTCCCGGCGACGAAGCCGGTCTTGATGAGGCTGGGGGGATCGCCCTTTCGAATCGGACCGACCGCGTCGAGAGTCAGCGCGACGGCATCGAGCACGCAACGGCTGCTCGTCATGATCAAGCCCTTGGGCGAGACGAACGATGCCGAGCCGATGAGGGAGGAGACGTCCTCTCCTCCGAGGCGTAGCGAGCCGAGCCGAAGAGCGCTCATCCACTCCTGGTCCGGCCGGAAGCCGTGCTTCTCTTCGAGATGGGCGAGGGGTGGATTCTCGAAGGTCCACAGCCGGCCGTGCTCTTGGCGCTCTCGTGCCAGCGTGGTCGGGGCCAGGCTCAGCGACAGCGCGAGGCCGACCGAGGTGATCGGCTTCACGAGCAGGTGAGCCGACATTCTCCAGAAACCCGTCTTGGATGTCCGGCCGGAGTGCCAGTCGTCGTCACGTCCCATGGAGTCCTCTCGACTCCATCGTACGAGCTACTGGCGGAACGATCGGTAAGCGGTGGGTAACGAAGTGAGAGACCAGCGATCGGGCATCGAGAAAGCAGGCACCCGAATCAGGTGGGACAACACCCATCCCACCCGCAGCGGCAGCCGAGGCAGTCACTCAGGCTCTCCACGCCGCAATGCTCGAGCATTCTCTTCTTGAGAGCTCGGCGGGCGCGGTGCAAGCGCACCGTGGCGTTGTTCACCGAGATCCCGAGAGTGCGAGCGGCGTCTCTCAACGTGCTCCCGCCGACATCGACGAGCTGGAGGATCGCGGCGTGCCCGGTGCTGACCTGCTGGCTCTGGCTCACGCTGCAGCGACACGAGTCCGCCGGTTCCGGCGCCGCTCGGTCCGGCACCTCGGCCGCCGCATCGAAGACGCGGCGACGGCTGGCTTGACTGCGCGTGACATCGGTCACGACATTGCGGTGCAGGCGGTACAGCCAGGCAAGGACGCGGGAGCGGTCCTCGAGTGAGCCGGCCTTCTCGATGGCTCTCACGGCCGCGACCTGGCAGGCATCGTCGACGTCCTCTGGACGCACGCGGGCACGAACGAAGGCTCGGAGAGCCGCTCCGTGCTCGCGGAGCGCTCCGGTGACGACCTCGGCGTTGGTCATGCTCTCCGATGCCATTCGGTAGTTCTAGCCCGTCTTGCGGTGTCTAGCAACCGCAGCTGGGGTCGCACTTGCAGGCGTCGCCGCAGGTGCACTTCGCGCCACAGCAGCAGCCCTCTGGCGTCTTCTTGCAGGGGCACGGGGTCGGACAGCGGCAACCATCAGCACTAGCCATTTTCGGACTCCTTGGAAGCCGCTGAAGTGTCGATGCTTGCGGCTTCTACCAGGGCTGACGGGCGAGGGGGCGGATTCCTTACACCTGGCCCCAGAAGAGGAGCGACCTGACGAGCAACAGCGCTGGCGCGTGACGGAGTTGGCCCCTTTTGCCACGCCTTGCGGCTCGCGAGTCCTGCCCAGGGCCTCCGCAGGATGGCCAGCGTCAGGCGACCGAAGTGATGCAGGCCGAGGCTTGGTCGGCGCGCATGCAGCACTTCTTGTACTTGTTGCCGCTCCCGCACCAGCAGAGGTCGTTCCGCCCAGGTCGCTCGGTCCTGCGCGTCGGCTGAGCCGCTGCCGGACCGCAGCAACCGGTCTGGCAGCCCGACTGTTCATCGAGCTCTTCGGTGTTCATGACCCGAGACTACACGCTCGCCGAGAGCACCCACTCCGAATTCACGCGCCCTTCACGGACCCATCACGCGGGCTGAGGCAGCTTCGACTCCGCATTCAGACGAACGGAGAGTCCATGAGAAGCGTCCTCGCCATCACCATCACCTTCCTCGCCTTTCAAGCCGCGCGAGCGGACACGACCAAGAACCCGCTCGGTCCCTGGTACATGCAGGACTACGACGAGAAGCGATGGCGAGTCGAAGCCGCGGTGGGCTACGAGGTCGCGCCGACCTATCCCGGCTCCGACGAGACCGAGACCGGCCCAGACGGGTTTCTCAGGATCGTTCTCAAGGACGCTTGGAACAACCGCTACACCATCAACCCGCTCGGTGTCTCCGGCGCCTTCGACCTCACGGACGACCTCGCGCTCCTGGTGCAGGTCGAGCACGAGGCAGGTGGTGACGGCGAGAGCGCGGACTTCGAGGGGCTCGACGAGATCGAGGACACGATCGATGGCCAGTTCACCCTGTCCTACCGCTGGGGCGACGCCTACATCCGTGCTGCGCTCCAGCCCGACCTGCTCGGCAGGGGCAAGGGCCTCGTGTGGTTTGCGGGCGGCGGCTACGACTACCAGAACGACAGGTTCGGCTTCCGCACTTACCTCGGACTGACCGGAGGCGACGACACTCACATGGACACCGAGTTCGACATCACGGAGGAGGAGTCCGAGCGAACCGACCTTCGCGTGTACGACCCGAGCGGTGGGCTGAAGAACTTCGAATTCCAGTGCCAGCTCGAGTACGAGCTGAACGACCACTGGAGCCTGTACGGCGTCACGGACGTCGAGCAGTACCTGGGCAACGCTGCGGACAGTCCCTTGATCAAGGACATCGGCAGTGACTTCACCGTGGAAGCCTTCGTCGGCGTGCTCTTCCGCTGGTAACGTGCGACCATGCAGGTGCTGCTGATCGAGGATGACGTCGACCTTGCTGCGACCATCGCCGACTACCTGACTGCACGCGAGGTCGAGGTCGATCACGCCTACGACGGTCTGAGCGGGCTTCATCTCGCGACCACGACACGTCCGGACGCGATCGTTCTCGACATCGGGCTGCCCGGGCTCTCGGGTTACGAGCTGTGCCAGAAGCTGCGGCGCGAGGCGAAGCTGGACCTTCCGATCATCATGCTCACCGCTCGTGACACGGTGGAGGAGAAAGTCGAGGGCTTCGAGCGCGGCGCGGACGACTACCTCGTGAAGCCCTTTGCCCTGGCCGAGCTGCACGTGCGACTTCAGGCACTGGTGCGGCGGAGCCGCGGAGAGACCGCCGGACTGCTGCAGGTGGCCGACCTGGAGATCCATCTCGAGGCCCGGACGGCGACCAGGAAGGGTCGCCACCTGGACCTGAGCAAGCTCGAGTTCGACCTGCTGGCTGCCCTCTGTGCGGCCAGTCCGGCGGCGGTGAGCAAGGAGGTGCTCGCGAGACGTGTCTGGGACGGTGACCACGTCGAGGACGAGACCATTCGGGCGCACGTCTACCAGCTCAGGCAGAAGGTCGACAAGCCCTTCGACCGGCCGCTCATCCACACCATTCGTGGCTACGGTCATGCGCTGAAGTCAGATCATGCGTAGGCGCTTGCTCTGGACCTTCGCGGTGTTCGCGTTGGGTCTGAGCACGCTCTTTGGCACCCTCCTGGTCACCGTGTATCACCACCTGGAGGACTGGCTCTGCCGCAAGCAACTGACTCAGGCCATGCAGAACGCGGACGGGGGTTCCGCCTTCGGAGCTCTGGTCCAGGTGGCTTCCGAGGACGAGCACGGCAGTGTCTTGAGGGAGCGCATCGCCGGTTTGGGTGATGGCCATCACGAGCTGCTCGATTCACCGTTGAGTCCCATCGTGAACGAGGAGGTCCACGTTCTCATTCGCACCGACCCGGAGGGCCGCCGGCAGGTCGCGGTCATGCGCATCCCCGGGTCGGAGATGGTGGAGCAATGGGCAGCGATCGCCGTGTGGATGGGCGTCCTGGCTCTGACCTTGACGGGCTTGATCGTCGGCATCGTGCTCGCCAGGCGGTCGGTGCGCCCCATCGAGAGCCTGACCGACTGGCTTCGGCGCGGTGATTCTTCGGAGCCGCCTCCTCGGGACCTGCCCGATCCCGAGACACGCTTGCTTGCCAGCGCGCTCGAGAGCTACCTCGTGCAGATGAACAGTCAGCTCGAGCGCGAGCGGGCCTTTCTCCGTGAAGCCAGCCACGAGCTGCGCAACCCGATCAGCGTCATCAAGGGTGTCAGTGAGCTGGCGGAGGAACAGTCACTTCCTCCAGAGGGGCTGCAGCGGATTCAACGTTCCGTCCAGCGCATGGAGCATGCCGTGGAAGGCTTGCTCGCGCTGGCCCGCAAGGAACAGGGCATCCAGGGCGCTTCCTTCGAGCAGGAGTGGAGCGCGATGCTGGACGAATACAGGGAGGGGTTCGACGGCGAGCTCCTCAGCTCGGAGGAGTGGCTCCCCGTCGAACCGCTGGCAGCGCGGATGATCGTGATCCTGGCCGGCACGCTCCTCCGCAATGCCATCGAGCATGCGCAGGCGAGCCAGGTGACCCTCACTCTCACCACCGAAGCCTTCGAGATTCATGACGATGGGATCGGCATCGACGACCTTCAGGCCGTTCCCGAGGCTCTCGAGCGAGGACACCCCCTCCCGCGTGGTGGTCTCGGCCTGGCGCTGGTCGCCCGGATCTGCCGGCGAATGGGGTGGACGTTGAGCCTGGAGAACACGCCGGGGCTCCGTGTCCAGGTTGGGTTCCAGGAGCCCGAAGGTGTCGCTGGAAGCGTGCCGGCCCAGGCAAGCGCCACGGATCGGGAGCCTTGCTCGACGTGAGCGATCCGAACGAAACGGTGGCTCTCCCCGGCGAGGTCTCCGTCAGTCGATGTCCTGGACCTGCATGACCAGCTCGTTCCAGTTGCGCTGGTTCTCCATGTCGTGCTCCAGCCCCTTCTCGTCGGCGATGGTGAATCGCTTGATGGCGGGCGTCTTGCTGGTGGCCTGGTAGAGCCAGTAGGCCTCCGCCTTCAGAGCCTCGTCGATGGGCTTGTCGATGGACTCCTGGACCGCCTGCTTGCACGCATTGATCGACTCCGCCGGGAACTGGGCGATGCGCCTCGCCAGGGAGTCCACGTACTCACCGATCTCGTCCGGTTCGAGCGCCTTGTTGATGGTCCCGTAGGCCTCGGCCTCGTCGGCGCTGAAGTCGCGAGCGCTCAGGATGATCTCCAGCGCGCGGCCCAGCCCGACCTGACGTGCCATGCGGGAAGCACCGCCTCCGCAAGGGAGGATGCCCATCCCGACTTCCATCTGCATGAACTTGAACTTGCCACGCGCGGCGAAGCGCATGTCGCAGGCCAGCGCGAACTCGTGACCGCCTCCACGTGCGAAGCCCTCGAGCTTGGCGATGGTCGCCTGAGGCACCTTGCTGATGCGCTCCAGGACGGACTGCAGGTCGAGTAGCTTCACGTCGTCGCGGGAGACGGCCTCGGTCGACATGTCCTTCAGGAGCTCCGTGTCGTAGTGGCAGACCCAGACCTCGGGATGGGCTGACTGGAACACGACGACCTTGGTGTCTCGGTCCCGCTCGAGTCGC
Source organism: Acidobacteriota bacterium (assembly GCA_039029535.1). GTDB lineage: Bacteria > Acidobacteriota > JBCCFW01 > JBCCFW01 > JBCCFW01 > JBCCFW01. The sequence goes on along the minus strand of JBCCFW010000028.1, from coordinate 29,775 downwards.
ATCGCGAGCGTGTTCAGGTCCGCCAGCATTGGTGCGCCCTGGACGTTCACTGGCGGGTAGTCGAACGTGACGGTGAGCACTCCTTCGTTCTGCTCTGCCTGGAACGTGGTGAATCCTTCGTACTTCATGGTCTTCTCCGTTGGGGGTGGGAGCGAGGGTGGAGGCGCTTGCGAAGGGACACGGGCTCGGGCCGGTCGTGGTCGGCCCGGCGGTCGCCATGTCCTGGCTGCTGGGCCGCTGTCCCAGCCGGTCCACAGGTTGTCTGTCTCTGATTGCGAGATAAAGGGCCTGATTGCTCAATCACTGTTCGGATATGATTGATAAATGGACATCCGTTCGCTGAGGTTGTTCGTCCGCATCGCTCAGTTGGGCGGGGTGAGCCGTGCCGCGGCCGACCTCGACTGCTCTGCCGCGAGCGCGAGCGCGCGGCTCGCGAAGTTGGAGGAGGAGGTCGGCGCGCGCCTGTTCCACCGAACGACACGCTCGGTGTCGTTGACCACGGACGGCGCGACGTTCCTTCCGCATGCCGAGGGCGTTCTCGAGACCATCGACCAGGGTCTGGGCGCCATCGGCGGCCATGCTGCCGAACCGGCCGGGACCCTTCGGATGACGATGCCGGGCTCCTTCGGTCGCATGCACGTCATGCCGGCCCTCGGCCGCTTCGCCACGCTCTACCCGCGAGTGCTCCTGGACCTGGTGCTCTCCGATGAGGTCCTGGACGTGGTCGAAGGCGCCTTCGACCTGATCGTTCGCAACACGAAGCCCGCCGACAGCACCATGATCGCTCGGAAGCTCGCCTCGGATCGGCGGATGTTGGTGGCCTCACCACGCTATCTCGAAGCGCACGGCACTCCGGAGGTGCCAGCCGATCTCGAGGACCATGCGAGCGTGATCCTCGGTAGCGCGAATCGGTGGCAGTTCACCGATGGCGCGGTCATCCATCCGCAGGCTGGCCATCGGGTCAATGACGGCGAGGCCATGCGGCTCGCCATCGAAGCCGGCATGGGCATCGGCTTGAAGTCGGCGTGGAACGTCCACGCGTCACTTCGGAGCGGCGCGCTCGTCGAGGTGCTGCCGCATCATCCGTTGCACGAGGACACCGCCATCTGGGCCCTCTACCCGGCGGGCCGACTGGTCCCTCCGAGAGTCCGGGCGATGCTCGACTTCCTGACGGAGCTCTACTCGCCGGTGCCTCCTTGGGAAGTGCCCGATGGCGGCAGGCCGTGAGAGTCAGGAGCCACGGCGAGTCACGCTCCGCCCTGAAGGCCTGACGGAGACGAGTGCTTCTTCACGGACGCAGGGCGCGCGTCCCTTCGGCGCTGTCCGACGCACTCCAGATCTCCCGCAACAACGCCTTGAACTCGTCGGTCTGGACGGTGAAGTCGCCCGGGCCGATCGACCGAAGCGTGGGGAACCACTTCCAGATGAAGGCGCCGGCGATGCCGGGGTCGTCTCGCACCGTCTCGAGCGCCACGCGCAGGCAGCGCGCCTGCAAGCCGTCGGGCTCTGGCGGCCCCTCCGGTTCCCACGGACGCGACGCTGCCGTGGCGGTGTTCGAGTAGCCGACCTCCGTCAGCAACACGGGCTTGCCGACGGCGCGACCGACTCGCTTCATGGTGGCGGCGTGCCTGGCCCAGGCCGAGCGCAGCTCGTCGACCGACGGATTCCCGGCGTTGGACAGCGGGAAGTAGGCCTGCACTCCCACGTAGTCGAGATGGCTCCAGAAAGGAACTTCATGGAAGTCGTCCCAGTTGGCAGCGTAGGTCAACGGGCCGTCGTAGACCGTGCGCACGTCGCGGATGAGCCCTTTCCAGTAGTCCTCCATGTGCTCCGCCAGCCGGAGCTCGGTTCCGACGACGAACAGGTCGGCGCCCTCGGCGGCGCAGATCGCAGCGATGCGGAGGATCCACTCGCGGTTGGTCGCGCGGAAGCGTTGCCAGGCCGCGTTGTTCTCGTCCGGTCCCCAGCCGACCTCGCCCCGCCAACTGAACTGGCCCCAGTACGCCAAGTGCGGCTTGACCATGATCTTCAGGCCGGCCTCGTGAGCCCACCGGATCGGCCGAACGATGTACTCCGTGCCCTCCTCGGGCAGCCAGTCCACCTCGCCGGTCTCCTTCGAGACCTTGGCGTAGGGGTGGATCGTCACCCAGTTCGCGGACACCTCGGGGACCGAGCCGAGGAACTCCTTCATCGACGGGTTGGCCCATGCGCTGTGCCAGCCACAGCTCACCGTGATCCCGCGAATGTCGTCGAAGGGAGCCTTCTGGTCCGCGGGGCGTGCAGTGGTGGAGGCGGAGGCGGCCGGCTCGGGACCGTCGGCGGCATCTCGAGTCGATGCACAGGCAAGGGAGGCGAGCAGTGCGAGCAGGAGCGTCCCACGAAGCGCTGCCGCGCTCGGCAACCGCCGTGGGTTCCCTCGCGCTCGAGCTCCGTGCGCGGCGTGGTCGTTGTTCATCCAGTCCAGCGGCACCATCGATCGCTCCTGGGTCCATCTCGACGTGATCGTACGGGGGATTGCCAAGACGGGGCTGTCATCGGATCGTAACGAGTCTCGACGACGACCACGGCGTCGGTCTGAGGCTCAGAGGTCGAAGGTCGCGAGGACTTCACGCGTCAGCCGGTCGCTGTAGCCGTGGATCTTCCAGTGGGTCGGCGACCACCCGGCGAGGAAGCGATAGAAGTCCGCCCAGGCGATCGGGTAGAGCGCACGCCACTCCGCTTCGAGGGCAGCCGGATCGACGGGGGTCTCGGCCAAGGGAAGAGCAGCGCGGAGCAAGTTGAAGTACTCGTCGAGGAAGAACTCGGCGCGGGCCTCGCACTCACGCTCGGACATGCAACTGCTGAGGAAGTACGCGACGTCCTTCATCCCGCAGCCACCGCCGACGTACTGGAAGTCGACGGCCGCGACTCCTTCACCTTCCGCCGGGAAGCAGAAGTTGGCGATCTTGGCGTCGCCATGAACGAAGGTCTGGAAGCGGCACTGATTGAGTCGGTCATCGATGAGGGGGGCGGCAGCACGCAGACACGGGTCGTCGGTTGCCGCGAGCTCGTCGGGCCGTGTCTCCAAGTGCCAGTAGGTTCCGACGGGCCACAGCCCTTCCGGCGCGGCGCCGAGGAAGCGGGCGTGGAAGTCGGCGAGCCATCCGAGGCACGCGAGGATGTCTTCGTCGGTCGCGTCTTGACGACGGTAGGGGAACCCGGCGTCGTCGAGGTCCTCGAGCACGAACAAGGATTGACCGTCGCTCGCCTGGGTCCCGAGGCACCGCGGCACCCGCGCGCGGCCGGCGCAGCGTTCTGCCCAGCGTGAGTACCAGTGCTCCTCGATGACGTAGGAGCGCAGCTTGCGCTCGTGCGATCGGCTGGTGTTCCAGCCCCGTGGATGGTCGGTGTCGGTCGGGGGTGAGACGCGTTTCACCACGACGCTCTCGAGAGCATGGCCGGTGAGGTGGACCCGCCGGATCTCACCGTAGCCGCTCCAGAGCGATTGGATGCGTTCGCCCGGGGTCGCGGTCTCCGCGCCCAGTCGTGTTCGGACCCACTCCAGCCAGTCGGCGTCAGTGTCGGACATGCTCGTCATTTCTCAGGGAAGGCCGGTCATCAACGGAACTCGGACGGGGTTCGGTCCAGGAGACGCTTCAAGAGTCGTCTCAGCGTTGCCGAATCGCCGTAACCCAGCCGTTGGGCGATCGTCGACACGGGCAGGCTCGTCGTCTTGAGCAAGCGCAGCGCCTCCTCGGCGCGCACCCGTTGCACGAACTGCATGGGAGCGAGACCCGTGGCGTCCTTCATCCGGCGTGTCAGCGTGCGGACCGAGACGTGGACCGCGCGGGCGAGGTCGGTGATGAGGATCGGCTTGCTCAGGTTCTCGCGGATCCACTCGTCGGCGCGGCGCACGTCATCGCTGCGGTCGGTGAGGAAGTCGGTGATCATGAAGTGAGCCTGCGACTCGCGGGAGTCGAGGAGCAGCGCGGCCGCGACCTTGCGACTCGTCTCGGCGCCGAAGGCCTGGCCGACGATCGAGAGGGCGAGGTCCATGTGAGCCATCGCTGCACCCGAGCAGAGGACACCGTCATCACGCGTCAGCATCTTGTTCTCGACCAGGCGGACCTTCGGGTAGCGCCGTCGAAACTCCTCCGCCAAGTACCAGGTCGTCGTTGCTTCCCGATCATCGAGGACCCCTGCCTCGGCGAGCAGCCAGGCTCCCGTGCAGCCCGTGGCCATCGCCGCGCCGCGCTCGTGTTGACGCGTGAGCCAGTGGACGATCTCCCGTGACTCCGGGCTCTCGACGTAGGTGACGACCTGATCCACCTCGTCGCCCACCGAGAAGCCGGGCAGGACGACCAGGTTCGGGCGTGCCCGGGCAGCGGCGCGGTCCGGTTCGATCGTTTGGCCTCCGGCCGACCGAATCGGGTTTCCATCCAGGGTGGAGACCTCCACCGAGACCCGCGAGTCTCCCGCGAAGCGCAGGGCGGTGAGCAGCGTGTCTCGCAGGATGAAGAAGGCCGAGTCGAACACGCTCGGGACGGCCAGGACGTGAATTCGCACGTGGCCAGGATAGTCCTATCGTTGGCCTGTTGGCCATCTATTCGGGGTGGAGCTCCGGGGCTACGATTTCGGTCATGAACACGACTTCGCAAGCCACCCTGATGCCCTTCACCCGCGAACAGGCCGATGAGCAGTACAACCCGACGCTCTGGACCCGCCGCCTCCCCAGCGACGAGCTCCTGCCAGCCCACGTCCAATTCACGACCGGTCACAGCGATGCCTACCGACAGGAGATCGGCGACGGTCTCTCGTGCCTGAGCTTTGGCGAGGGCGAGCTGGCGGGGGAGATGGACCTCTACCACCCGGCGAGCCTCCCCGAGAACGCTCCCGTCGTCGTCTACGTCCACGGCGGCTGGTGGCAGTGGTTCTCCAAGGAAGCCTTCGGCTACATCGCCAAGCCCTTCAACGAACAGGGCTACTCCGTGGTCCTGCCGGGTTACCGCATGGCCCCGGACTGGAAGAGCGAGGCTCCGATGGAGTCCCTCGTGGCGCAGGTGCAGCACGCGGTGGCGGCCATCCTGGTTCGGGCTCACGAGAGCGGGGCGCCCGCAGTTCACCTGCTGGGGCACTCCGCGGGTGGCCATCTCGTGACTCTCCTGCACCGCACCGACTGGAGTGAGCTCGGGGTCTCCGAAGAGGCGCAGGGCAAGCTGAAGAGCGTCACTTCCCTGGCCGGGCTCTTCGATCTCCGCCCGCTCGTCGACACCTACGTCAACGACGAGATCGGGATGTCGATGGAGGCTGCTGAGCGTGTCAGCCCTCTCCTCATGTCGGTTCCAGGAGACGAGCGGTGTCCCCTGCACCTGGTCCTTCCCGAGCACGACACGCCGGAGTTCTTCCGTCAGACCAAGGAGTACCAGGAGAAGCTGCTGAGGGCGGGACAGGAGTGTCACCTGCACGTCTCGAGGGATCGCGACCACCTCGACATGATCGAGCGGCTCTCCGACGGCGAAGACGAGCTGTTGGGCTACCTGCTCGAGAGCATGGCTCGGGCCGAGGTCGTGGCCACCAGTCGGGAGTGGATCGCGAGCTTCAACTCAGGTGACGTGGCCGCTTGTGCTCGAGGCTACGCGGAGGGCGCTCGGATGCACGCGAAGCCCGTCGGCTCCTTCGAAGGACGGGAGGCGATCGAGAGCTTCTGGCGTCAGTTCACGTCGGAGACCGGCGCCACCGACTTGCGCTACGCCGACGTGCAGCTCACCGCGAGCTCACCGACCGAGGTGCTTCTCTCCGCGAGCTGGAGCATGAACGTCGGCCGCGGCATCATCACGAAGGAGCTCTGGGTCCGGCAGGACGATGGAGCCTGGCGGCTCGAGGAAGATCACTTCGAGGTTCAGGAACAGTTCTAGTTTTGACTGCCTCAGGCGGAGAAGCAGGGCAGGAGCTCGTCGGCCAGGCGGCGGAGCGTCGTCTCGATGCCCGCCTGGTTGAAGCGCAGGTTCAGCGCCACGTGGTTCACGCCGAGCCGCTCCCGAGACCTCAGGTACTCCCTCAACTCGCTCATGCCGAGCCGGAGCCCGAGGTGGATCGGTCTCGGCATCGCGTGATCATCGTCCACCAGGTCGATGTAGAGCGGCTCCATGACGGGCTTGGGAGGACCGCCCAGCGCCTCGACGCGGTCACGCCAGCCCTGCACGATCCTCGCCTGTGCCGCTGCGCCGCGCGGATAGATCATCCAGCCGTCGCCGTGTCGGGCGAGCCAGTCATCGTCTTGCTGGCTCCCGCCGGTGACGAGGAGCGGCAGCCCTCCGGCCGTCGGCTTGGGGAGCAGGTCCATGCCTCCTCCGACACGGCCGAAGGAGCTCTCGAAGGCCGGCCGGTCCGCGCTGACTCGTCGGATGTAGTCGAAGGCATCCCGAAACCGAGCTCCCCGATCCGCAAACGGCAGGGCGAACGCCGGATACTCTTCGGGTCGATCACCTGAGGCCACGCCGAGGATCAGGCGACCGCCGGAGAGGGCGTCCACGCTGGCCGCGGCCTTGGCGACGTGGGCAGGGTGCCGAAGGGGGAGGACGATGCTGGCGACGCCGAGCGTGATCTGCTCCGTCCGGGCGGCCAGCAAGCCGAGGTAGACGAAGGGATCGTGAACCTGACCCGCGTCGCCGAAGCTCGGCACGTCGAACGGAACGTCGCGGAGCCAGATGGCGGGGAACCCGAGCTCATCCGCCAGCTCGACCCGCTCCAGGTGGCGAGTCATCGTCGGCACCGGGCCCGCGTGGGCTTCCAGGGGAGCCACGAGCCCGACGCTCAGACGACTCGAGCGAAAGACCGCGTCGTATCCCCGATTGAGACTTGCGAACTCGGAGACATCGCGTTGCTGGTGAGCGTGCGGTGACGAGCTCAAGCGAGGTCGTCCTTTCCTTCGATGAGGAAGTGGTGGCTGTTCGAGCCTGCGGTGCGGGCCTTCAGGTGGGGCACGTACTCCGGGTCGTTCATGAAGGCCAAGGCGGCCTCCTTCGACGGCCACTCGAGGAGGATCCGCAGCGCGGCGTTCTCGCCTTCACCTTCGAGTCGTTCGTGGCTGGCCGTCCGGGCGAGGTACCTGCCGCCGTGCTTGGCGACGAGCGTGTTCGCAGGCTCGATGTAGTCGGGGATCCACTCATCGCTGGTGGGGGTGACGGCCAGGACCGAGTAGTAGGTCATCGTGTTTCTCCTGAAGGCAGCGTTCTCTTGCCTTTCGTGCAGTCAAGATAGGATGGTCCGAATGAAGGCACAATGAGCCGAATCTGACACTTACTGTTTCATCTAGAGGCACGATGCCCGAACCGCCGTTGGACTCCTGGACGCTCAGGGACCTGGAGGTCGCGATCGCGATCCGCCAGCACGGCAGCTTCATCGCGGCAGCCCGGTTACTCCACCTGTCGCGCAGCTCGGTCACCCGGTCGATCGCTCGGATCGAGCGTGACCTGGGCGCCACGTTGTTTCAGCGGACGACACGCCAGGTTCGAGTGACCGATGCTGGTGCGCAGTTCCTGGCGCGGGTCGAGAGCTCCCTGGGAGAGCTCGAGGACGCCGCTCGTGAGATCCGCGAGTCGGAGTCCACGGCCATGGGACGCCTGCGCGTCACGTGCTCGGCGACCTTCGGTGCACGCTTCCTCGTGCCTCGCCTCCCCGTCTTCCGGGAGAAGCACCCCCGTGTCGAGCTGGATCTCAGCTTCAGCGACCGGCGAGTGGACCTGCTTCACGAGGAGATCGACGTCGCGATCCGTCTCGGAGAGCTCGAGGACTCGTCGCTGTCCCTTCACCGACTGGCGGAGGAGCAACGCTGGCTCTACGCCGCCCCGTCCTATCTCGAGCGTCACGGCACCCCCCGCAAGCCAGCCGACCTGCGCCACCATCAGTGTTTCTACCTGGGTGACGATCGGCGCTGGCGCTTCCGGGTCGCCGGCAGGGTTCAGACCGTCGAGGTCCAAGGCAACCTCAGGACCGACCTGGGAGAAGTCCTGGTGACGGCCGCGCTGGAGGGGATGGGGATCGCCAAGCTCTCCGCCTGGGGAGCTCACGACGCGCTGCAGTCGGGCCAGCTCGTACGGGTCCTGCCGAAGGTGACGGTGGGGGCCAGCGGCGTGATCGGGGTGCTCTACCCTCCGAGTCGAGTGCGCCCCAAGAGGCTGAGCGCCTTCCTGTCCTTTCTGGACGAAGAGCTGGCGCCCGCCGTCCAGGCGACGCTCCTGCCCGTGACCAAGTAGGCCCTCGCCTCAGGTCGTGTCTCCGCGTTCGTCTGGATCGACCGTGCTCTCCGAACTTGCGGTCTTGCGCAGGATGCGCCACGACCACGCACCGAGGCAGAGCAAGCCCACGGTCGCGCACGCGATGCCCACCACCACCACGACCGGGTCGGATCCAGCCTCGAGCTCGGCGAGCGTACCGCCCAGCCAGGCGACGGCCGCGACGCGGGGGAGCATGCCGAGCGCGGTCCCCGCGAGCAGCGCCGTCAGCCGCACTCCGGAGGCTGCGGCGACGACGTTGCCCAGTGCGAAGGGCACCTGCGGCGGCAGCCGGGCGAGGGTGACCGCCAGAACGGCCTGACCGCCCCGTGCATCGACCATCGCGCTCGCCAAGGCGCGTCCTGCCTTGGTGGAGTCGATCGTGCTCCGAAGTCGGCCACCGGCCATGAGGCGTGCCAGCGCGTAGCCGAGCGCTGCACCACCGACGACGGACGTGAGCGCCGTGCCGGTGCCGAGGACGGTGCCGAACAGGAAGCCGGCCGCGAGGCTGACGGCATGCGTCGGCAACACGGCCGTGCCACACGCCACGACGGCGACGACCACGAAGACTGGCAACCAAGCGAGCCCGTCACCACGCACGGCCTCGGCGGCGCGTCGTGCTGGATCGAGGAGACCCAGCACGCCGAGGGCCGGGAGGGCGACCGCCACCAGGGCGAGAGCCAACGTGCCACGGAGCTCACGCCAGCGTGAGCGAGGAGTCCGCGTCACGAGTCGGCGCGGTCGCGTTGCGACCGCCGCGTGGGGAGGGCCGAGGTGCCGTGACGACGGCGGTGCGGTGTCATCGGTGAGGAGCGCGAACGAAGCAGGAGAGCCGTCCGGTGGAATCCGGGGAATGAGGCTCCCCCCCGCGCCGCCGCAACTCCTCGGGGCGCCGGGACTTGCGGCCTCGTGCGGTGTCGTTCGTCGTCGCTCGATGGACCAGCATCGACTTCCTCCTCTTCCTTGCCAGGGCTCGCCACTCTCTGGCGCTCGAGCCACGCGGGCCCATGACGCTGGCTCCGAAGCCTCCGTCACGGACAATCGACAAGCAGGCCCGGTTCGGCCTGGTCGGGATCGAGGAGTGCGGCCGCCGAGACCTGATGGCACTCGAAGTCGGTCATGAAGTCTAGCGCGGTCGACCGAGCGACGGGGCGGCCCGTGCGTCGGACAGCTCGGGACCGAACGCTTCGGCACCTGCCACCGCGAGCTGCCGATGGACCTACACTCCCTGGTCATGAAACTCGTCGCTTCCGCCTTGCTACTGACCGCCTCACTGCTCGCCTGCGTCTCGGAGCCGGTGGAGCCCTCGGGAGTCGACTGGGTCAATCGGATCGATGTCGCCGCCGGCGGCGCGCATCAGGGGCCCTGGCGTGGGAATCAGTCGGAGTTCCACTACGTCGACGACCCCACCGTGACCGTGGACGGCGAGGGAGCGGTGGCCGTTGCCTGGGTCGATCAGGTCGGGAAGGACGTGGTCTTCCAGGCCTTCGACCCGGAGGGAGTCAGGCGCTTCGAGACGCCGGTCAATGTCTCCCGGAGCCCTGCGGTCTTCTCCTGGCTTCCCAAGATGGTGACTCCGTCGGACGACCCGGACGCCGTCTACGTCCTCTGGCAGGAGATCGTCTTCTCCGGAGGCACGCACGGTGGCGACATCTTCTTCGCGCGTTCAACCGATGCGGGGAAGAGCTTCGACGAGCCGATCAATCTCTCGAACAGCCTCGCTGGTGATGGCAAGGGGCGGCTCACCCGGAAGTACTGGCACAACGGGAGCCTGGACCTCGCCATCGGACCGGCGGGCACGCTCCTGGCCGCCTGGACCGAGTACGAGGGACGCCTGTGGCTCAGCCGCTCCACGGATGGGGGGCAGAGCTTCTCGGAACCGCTCCACGTCGCCGGCGGTGATGAGGCTCCCGCGCGGGGCCCGTCCCTCGCGGTTGGCTCCGATGGCGATCTCTTCCTCGCGTGGACCGTCAGGGAGGACGAGGTTGCCGACATCCACCTGACCAGGTCGACCGATGCCGGGCTCTCGTTCGACGCACCGTGGACTCCCGTCGAGAGCGACGGGCATCCCGACGGAGCGAAGATTTCCGTGGATCCCGAGGGCACCGTTCACCTCGCCTACGTGGAGGGCTCCGGCAGCCTTCTCGACCGGCATCGCATCCGCTACACGCGGTCGACCGATGGCGCACGCAGCTTCGAGCAGCCGCGGGAGATGTCGAGTTCGCTACCGAGAGAGATCGAGGGAGGGAGCTTCCCGGCGCTGAGCCTCGACGGCCAGGGAGCGGTCTTCCTGGTCTGGGAGCTCCACGTGACCGGATCGTTCCGCCCACGGGGACTCGGCTTCACGGTCTCGAGAGACGGTGGCCGGACCTTCGCGGCACCCTCGGTCATCCCGGGCAGCGCCGAGCCGGAGCTCGGAGAGAACGGGAGTCGGCAGGGTGCATTGATGAAGAAGCTGGCCGTCGACGCGACGGGCAGGATCGCCGTCGTCAACAGCACCTTCCTGCAGGACGAGGCGAGCCATGTCTGGCTCTACCGGGGCGAGCTCGTCGGACGCTGACGGGTGACCAGCGCCCGCACTCGTCAGGGACAGTCGACCGTCCGCTCCGTCGCGGTGGAGCTCAGGCCCCAGCTCCCGGCGTGGGGTGCGCGGGCGCGAACCAGGTAGTGGAAGCAGGTGTTCGCTTCGGGCCGGCTCGGGTCGCGGAACGTGGCGACCGAGACCTGATGGCACTCGAGCTCGGTCGTGAAATCCGGCGTGGTTGAGCGGGCGACCTGGTAGCTCGTCGCCAGGCCCTGCACGATCCACGAGAGCTCCTCCTTGTCGCCCGTGAAGAACCCGCAGAGCAAGATTTCGTCGGACTGTCCGTGACCACTCTCGCCGGGGCAGTTGTTGTCGAGACCGTCGTTGACCTCGTCGCTGCCCGGCTCGTGGGCGCCCGGGTTGGTGTCGTCGCAATCGCAGGCAGCACCGTGGCCGTCGGCGTCGGCGTCGTCCTGATCCGGGTTGGGATCGTCGGGGCAGTTGTCGGCCACGTCGGCGCGGCCGTCACCGTCCCGGTCGTTGTCGCTGACGTCGAAGAGGTAGTACTCGAGCGTGACGTCGTCGAACCGGCTCTGTGGACCGTCGGCATCACGACCGAGACCCAGCACCACCGTGAGCTCCTGCCCGACGAGACCCACGAGATCTCGTGCGTGGTAGATCCTGAGGAACTGCTGATGGTCGCCGGTCAGGCTCGGATCGACGGACGAGGTGGGCGTGACCGTCACTCCGCCGGCCAGGAGCTCGAACACGACGGGATTCGCCGAGCCCTGGGCGTACATGGACAGGGCATAGCTGGCGTTGCTCTCGAGGATGCCGAGAGAGTCGCTCGAGGTGATCAAGCCTCCGGCAGGGTTTCCCCAAGTCGCGCCGTTGGCGAGGTAGCAGTTCTGACCGCCCGGGGTGCGATTGCCGCCGATGGACACTGAGCCCTGAAGGTTGCCGGTCGTCTCGTCTCGTCCATACGTGCCGCCCTCGGCGAGCCAACCGGCTCGGTCGTGGCCGACCCAGCCGGGGATGTCGGCGACGTCGCCGCTCGTCCCGTCGGAGAAGTCGTACTGACCGCCGTCGATGGGGCAGCCCGGTCCCACGCCCTGCGTCCAGCCGTCCAGCGTCGCCGTGATCGTGTCGGAGCCCGGCTGGTACAGCGTTTCGAAGTCGCCGTTCGGCACCCAGACGCTGACGAGACCCGGAAGGGGCGTCACCGTGCTGACGGGCTCGGAGGCGGTCCCCGTGTTGAGCAGCGCGTCTCGCATCTGCACCGTGTAGGTGTACTCGGTGTCGGGGTTCAGCCCTGCGTCGCTGTAGAAGGGGCTGGTGATCCAGCCGCTGTCCGTCCCGCCGGGGTTGCCGCTGACTTCAGCGAAGTAGTACTCGACCGGAGTCGAGCCGTCGGCGCCCGTCGTGGCCGTCATGACGATCTCCGTGTCGCTGGAAGCTGACGGAGGCGTCGCGAAGGTCGCGGGGTTCGGTGTCGGCGGGCCCGTGTCGGCCAGGGTCGTCGCGGACTCGGCGATCGACGGCACCGTGGGGTTGCGGTTGTTGCTCGTGTCTCGGGCGGTGACCGTGTAGGTGTAGGTCGTGCCGGTCAGGAGGCCCGTGTCGGTGTAGGAGCGGCTCGACTGCCAGCCGCTGTCGTGGCCGTCGCCCTCGGTGCAGGTGAAGTAGTACTCGACGCCGTTGAGGTCGTCGGTGGCCACTGACGCCAGCATGGTGATCGCGCTGTCGCTGACGGGAGTCGGGACTGAAGCCCAGGTCATCGGATCCGGTGTCGGGCCCGTGGTGTCTTGGTCGAAGTACAGGTCGATGATGTCTTGCATCGCGGCCTTGGCCGCGCTGCCGTGGGACTCGTCGTAGACGTGCTTCCAGACGTTGTACCAGCCGTACTGGAAGTTCGGATTCCCGCCCTCGGGCTCGGAGGGGTAGATGGTCCGGTAGTGCTCCCAGAACTCCGCGTTGTCGCAGGGGATGATGTCGAGGTAGTGGAGGAGACGAACGTGCAGCTCCGGCGAGGACGGGATCCCCTCGTCGCGCATCATCTCCTGGAGCGTCGGCCAGTCCTCGGGGTGAACTCCCCAGGTGTGGATCAGCGGCGCCAGGTTCACTCCGGCTGCCCTCGAGAGCCTCAGGATGCGGCTGTCGATCTCGTGGAGGCCGTCGTCGGGTGTGCCGGCGATGTAATCGAGATGTTCCTAGTGATAGAAGTCGATCAGAACTTCCCAGCCGTAGAGCTCGGCGATCTCCACGTACCTGCCGTAGCCGCGGTGCTGGTAACGGACCTCGTTCTGCTCGGTGTGGGTGAGGTCCATCGGGAGGCCGTTGCGGAAGTTCTCCGTGACGAACCAGGTCAACGCCGCCTGGTCGACGTCCACGTTCTCGAGATAGCCCAGCTCCATGGAGACGGTGAAGGCGTCGACCAGCGGCATGCCGAACTTCTCGGTGGCCACGTAGACGTACGGCAAGTTCACCATGGCCTCCTCGTGGCCCGGGAACTTGGAGAAGAGCTGACAGTGACCCAGCTCGTGGTAGAGCGTGCTCCAGCCGAGGACGTCCGTGAGGAGGAAGTGACCGGAGTTGCCGTCGGTGGGGGCATCCGGGTCGTAGATGGTGTTGACCTGCGGATAACCCGTTCCATAGGCGCCGTGCTGGATGGAGCGGTCCGGTTGCACGTACAGCACGGGGAGATTGCGGACGTTGTGAGGAGGCGTGTATCCGACGAGCTCGGAGAACGCGTCCATGGCGATGTCCCAGTCCTGCATGAGCGTGACGGGATCGGCGTAGGCGTAGACCCAGCTCGTCGGGAGGGTCATCATGAACTTCTCGGTCTCGAAGTCCGCCCAGGGACCGGGATGCAGGCGTTCGGTGTCGGTCCACTCCGCCAGGCTGGTCTCCCGGAGGCTCGTCGCCGAGTAGTACGGGGCCTGCACGACGTTCCTCACTTGAACGGTCTGGGCTCCGAGGTCTGCCTCGTAGGGGACCATGATGTAGATGCCGCCGCCGAGCGGGTTGGCGATGCTGGTGACCGTGTCGGTGATGGGGAAGCTCTTCGACACCCGATCGAGCCGCAGCAGGTCCGGCTTGTAGTACTCGAGCTTGTCGACGGCATGGGCGCCGACCAGGATCTCGAAGCCCAGGCCCACCATCGCAGCTGGCACGGTCACTTCGCCGATGCTGCCCGGTGCGAGATAGAGCCCGGTCGGTCTCCTCGCGGGGATGGGGCCGTAGCACACGGGCTTGCCCCACATGGTGGGGTTGCTCGCGTCGATCTCAACGGCGTGCGTGACCATCGGATCGACGGGAGGAGGGCAAGCGCCGGGGAAGAAGGTCGAGGTCTCGAAGATCTTGCCGTCGAACAGGGCCTGATGGACCTGGCAGTTCGCGGGCGTGTAGACGACGTCGAGGATGGCCTGCTGGAGAGCGAAGATCGCTCGTTCCAGCTCATGGCCGTCGGCGCCACTCTCCCGCGGGAAGCCGTCTCGGGTCTCGGCGTTGATGAACAGGGGGCCCACGACGGACTCGTAGAGGCTCGCCAGGTCGAAGGCTTCCGTCATGACGGCCGTGGTGTCGTCGAGGAAGTCCCGATTCTCCTCGAACGTGACCGTCAGGGCCTCGAGCTGTGGTCCAGTCAGTGGCGTTACGCCGGTCACGTGGTCGGTGAGCTGAGCCATCACGTCGGAGAGGTCGTCCACGGTGGCCAGGGCCTCTCGAGACGAGCCGATGAAGAAGACGAGTGCTGCTGAGGCCACGACGGTTGCTCTACACGTCACGTTGCTTCCCCGTGTCACCGGCACGGATCTCGGGCGCGCGGCCCGTTCCTTGCCTGAGAGTTTCGGGCTCAAGGTACTGCCGTCGGGGCGAGCAAGTCGAGTCGGCCCGTGGCGCTCGGTCCTCCGCTACCCTGGAGGCCGCAGCGATGACGACGCAGCGGAACTTCGAGGAGCAGTCGACCCATGCTTCATCACGTCGAGATCTACGTCTCGGACCTGGAGGCGACTCGGGCCTTCTGGACCGACTTGCTGACACGCATCGGCTATCGAGAAGGGGCCGCCTGGGATGACGGATTCACCCTGGAGACCGAGAGCGGGCCCTACCTGACGTTCGTTCAGGTCGCGGTGAAGCACGCCGCCAGTCCCTTCCATCGCTGCCGGGTCGGGTTGAACCACCTGGCCTTCGGAGTGGAGGGGCGCGAGGCGGTCGATGCTCTCCGGCAGCACTGCCTCGATCGGGGCATCTCGTGTCTCTACGACGAGAGCTATCCGTTTGCGAATGGCGGCACCGACTACCACGCGCTCTTCGTCGAGGACCCGGACCGCATCAAGGTGGAGTTCGTCGCCGTCGAACCTGGTTCGAGCTAGTTCTCGAGCAAGCGACGGATGAGCACGCGTCTGCGGGCGGCCGACTCGGTGTCGTCGAGCGAGAGCTGACCCAGGAGGGCTGAGAGCTCCTCGTCGCTCCGACCCGACGACGCGAGCTCGGCCTTCGCGCTCGCTTCGGCGCTCTCCCGCTCTCGGACGCCTTGACTCCAGGCGGCCACCGGTTGGCTCGACCAGCGACGCAGGGTCGAGTCGCCCGACGGTGGCGGTGCTACCGGGGTTACCCGAAGAGCCTCCCGGGAGGCTGGGGCGGCTTGACGACGCCGTGAAACGGGTCGTGCCGGTGGCCCCGTGTCCGTGAGCGCGGGGCTCACCGGTGCGGCCCGGTCTGTCACGCCAGGACGGAAGGAGCAGGTCGAGCTCCTCGCCTCTCGGGGCTCGAGACCATGCTGAACCGGCCAGGGTCGGAGTCCTGGACTCGGCCCGCTCCGTCTCGGTGGCGCGGGCTGTCTTGACTGACTCGCTGGGGTGAGCGAGGTTTCATTCGATCGGCATCATTCTTGGAGCCTCCGTGTCTCGGTATTGCCCCGTCCCGCAGCCTCTCGTCACTCTCGTCCTGTTCGCGCTCGTCCCCGGTGCCCGTGCCCAGCAGCCGGTGCTCAACGAGATCCTCTACGACCCGATCGGTCCCGGGAACCATCGGATCGAGATCCTCAACCCGACGGCCGCACCCCTCGACGTGGGCGGCTACTCGCTCTGCGTTCAGGTCCGCTACTGGAGCATCCCGATGGGGACGACCGTCCCGGCAGGCGGGACTCTCGTCGTCCGCGTCGACGAGTCCGGAATGGACAACCCGGCAGAGGTGTTCACCGGTCCTTGGGTCACCCTGCGAGCCAATGACTCCGTCGGGCTCTACGTGCCAGGAACGCGAGACTTCGGCGATCCGGCCAACATCGTCGACTACGTCGGTTGGGGCGCGGGCGGGCAGGCCCGGGAAGACGTTGCCGTCGCTGCCGGGATCTGGCCTCTCGATGACTTCATTCCTCGAGTGCCGGAGGGCAGCTCACTCCTGTATTCGGGAAGTGGTGATGAAGCGGCGGCGTGGTGCGAAGAGCCGAGCCCTTCCATTGGTGCTCCAAACGACCCTTGCCCGTCTCCGCCCGTCATCAACGAGGTTCTCTACGATCCCATCGGCGACGATGAAGGAAATCAGCGGCTCGAGCTCCTCAATCCCGGCCCGGTCGCCATCGATGTCGGCGGCTACGTGCTCTGCTCCCGGGCCGTGTACTGGTCGATTCCCGACGGCGTCATGCTCGCGGCGGGCGAGACGCTCGTCGTGCGGCTGGACGAGACCGGCGTCGATGCTCCGACGGAGGTCTTCACGGGCCCCTTCACCACCCTGAGGGCGGCGGAGTCGGTCGCTCTCTACCGTCCGGGCACGGGGAGCGCCTTCGCACTTCCCGAGAACATCGTGGACTACGTGAGCTGGGGCTCCGGGCGACTCCCCAGGGAGTCCGTCGCGGTCGCTGCCGGGATCTGGCCCTTCGACGACTTCGTTCCGGGCGTACCCGAGGGCAGCTCGATCAAGTACTCCGGGAGCGGCGACGATGCGGCCTCCTGGTGTGAGGAGCCGGTGCCGTCGATCGGCCTGCCGAACAGTCCCTGCGTCGTGGAAGAGGATCCACCCGAGGTGGATGACGGTGGCGATCCCGACGGGAACGGTCTGTCGACACCGCTGACCGTCCAGAAGATGCCCGGGAGCCCAGGCTGCCTCGTCTTCTTCGACGAGGTGACGCCGGCCTCGGGCTACAACGTGTACCGAGGCACGATCGCCTCCCTCGTCGGTGCAGGTCTCTACGATCACGTCCAGGTGACGAGCGGTTGCAACCTGCCCGCTTCGCCCTACACCGACCTGGACGATCTCACCCAGTCGGCCTACTACCTCGTCGTCGCCCGCACGGTGTCCGGCACCGAAGGCTCCTACGGCCAGGACGCGACGGGGGCGGAGCGCCCGGCCACCAATGATCCGAGCATCGGCGGGACCGCCTGTCCCTGAGCTTCTCTGACCACGGTGAGGAGTGTCGGGCGTGGCGAGCACGTGGTCGCGCGTGAGCTCGGCATCTCGCCGTGCGGGTGCGTGTTGGCTTGGCTCGAAGAGGTGCTTGGGCGGCAGGCTGTCGGTGAGCTACCTGCGTGGTGAGCGGAGACTCAGCCCTCAGGGCTTCCGTTCTTCGAGCCGCCGGGTGAAGCTCCCCGTCGGGTTGAGCAGTGATGGGGAGGGAGCTTCGGCTGCTGTCCCACCCATTGCCATCCGCTTCGCCAACTGCCTCTCGCCGATCGGGTCCGTGCTCCAGATCCGCAGCGTGCCGTCACCCGAGGCCGTGACGAGCTCGGAACCATCGGGAGAGAAGGCGAGGGCCTTGATGTAGTTGGAGTGACCCCGGTGGGTGAGTCGCTTCGCGAAGCCGTCCGTCTCCCAGACGTGCAACCTGCCATCGGCGTCGCCGGCGAAGAGTCGCGTGCCGTCGGGATGGAAGCGCAGGTCGTGAACGGTGGCGCTGGTCGAGTCGAGGGTCGCGACGAGCTCCCAGCTCGTCGTGTCCCAGGCTCGGATCACGCCCCGGTTCGTCGACGCGGCGAGGAGGCTGCCGTCGGGGCTCCATGCGAGATAGCTCGCGCGCTCACTCGGAAGCTGACGTGTCTCCACGCCCGTCGTCAGCGACCAGATGCTGATGTCGGTCTTCCCCCGGGCCGACGCTACGGTGTCGTCATCGGGCGCCAGGCCGAACGTGCCCTCCAGCTCGTTGACCTCCGTGACACTCTGACCATCCTGAGCCACGTGCAGCGTCTGCTCTCGACCGTCGACGAGCCAACCGCCGTCGGGGTGCGCCTCGATGGACTCGGGACAACCGGCGACCTCGATGGTGGCGATCGGCGTGAGCGTCGTCGCATCGAGCGTGATGAGCAGGGCCTGCTCTCGGCTCTTCTTGTGGGTTCCTCCCAGGCCGATGAGGAGACGCTTGCCGGTCTGGTCATGGCGCAGCGCCTGGATCCTCCGAGAGTCCTCGTGACCGACGGCCCACTTCGCGTGCTCGAGACCGGTCGCGGCGTTCCAGGTGCGCACGGTGCCATCCCAGGCACAGGACGCGATCCACCGACCGTCCGGGCTCCAGTCGACGTCGTAGACGTAGCTCTCGTGTCCACGCAGGACCGGTGCCGTCTCGTCCGAGAGGTCCCAGAGGGAGACCTCACCGTTTCTCGAGCGCGTGGCCAGCGTCTGCTCGTCGAGGAAGAGAAGCTGGTCGATGTCCTCGGTCGGTGCATGCCGGAGGGCCAGCTCTCGCGTGAGGTCGCCGGTGAAGACCTGCACGTTGCCGTCGAGCGCACCCACGCCGATGGACGACCCCGACGGGCTCAGGCCGAGCGACATGACCTTCGCGGCAGCGACCGGAGTCTCGCGCACGGGCTCCGTGCCGTCCGGCTCCCACAACGACAGTGCCGGGGCGTGGGTCGCCAGGTAGTACTGCCGGCTGTTCGGACGCACGGGATAGTCCGGAATCGTCCGCCGGAGGTGGATCGCCTTCATGGAGTGCAGGACTTCGTCAGTCACCAGGTCGATCGCGCTGAAGGTCGAGGTTCGGTAGCCGACGACGAACGTGCCATCGCTGCTGATCCCCTTGGCCCGCTCGATGCGACCGGTGTCGCCCGCGACGTGCACGCCGTCTCGCCAGAGCCAGGTTCCTCCGTCGCTGAAGAGGAGGTCTCCGTCAATGCGTCGCGGCTGATCCGGCACTCCACTCGGGCCCCCGCAGCGCCACGCTCGGGCATGCGGTTCCGAGGCTCCCGTGGCAACGATGTCGACCCAGTCCTCGTCCTCTCGAAAGGCCACCAGCTCGACCACGGCGGTGAGGGCCGCAGGTGCGACCGAGACGGGGCGCTGGTCGTCGATGGCGCCGAGGCAGGTGACGGCATCCCTCACGGCATCCCACTCGAAGACTCCGAGACCGCTGCCGTCCTCTTCGGTGAAGATCACTCCGAGGCCGTCGGCTCGGGTCCAGATCCGTGTCGCCCGGCGTCCTGCCAACGTGAGCAGACGTTGGTCGGTCCGTGAGCGGAGGTGCTCCCACTCCCAGCCACGGTGAACGACGGGCGCTTCGTCGAGACGCTGAAGGGCCAGCGCGCTGTCTCGATCGCGTAGCGCTGTCTGGGCCGCCTGGAGGCTTGCCTCGTAGGCCCGGAGCGTGGCGGCGACGCGGCTGGCTCGCTCGTGGCGCACGGAGTTCAACACCCAGCCGCTGGCCACGAGACCGACAGCGAGGACCGCGATGGCTCCGCGCAGCAGGTAGCGATGACGCCGTGCGAGCATCCGTGCTCGGTGACGGATCGTCGGTGGTCGGGCGTGGATGGGCTCGTCGCGAAGGAAGCGACGGATGTCGTCGCCGAAGTCCGCCATGGACTGGTAGCGCCGGCCGACCTCCGTCTCCAGAGCCTTGCCGAGGATGGTGTCGATGGCAGCCGGGATGGTC
This sequence comes from Acidobacteriota bacterium, assembly GCA_039029535.1. Classification (GTDB taxonomy): domain Bacteria; phylum Acidobacteriota; class JBCCFW01; order JBCCFW01; family JBCCFW01; genus JBCCFW01. The sequence goes on along the minus strand of JBCCFW010000028.1, from coordinate 10,142 downwards.
GTGTCGACGTGGTTCGCTCGTCGCAGTGGGTCCTCGCGGATGACCCGCAGCGCCTCCGTGATGCTCAGGCCGTCGAGGTCTTGCGGGTGACGACCGGTCAGCAGCTCGAAGGCGACGATGCCGAGGGAGTAGACGTCCGACTGGAGACCGATGTCGCCGGGTCGACCCGAGGCCTGCTCGGGGCTCATGTAGGGGAGCGTGCCGATGAGCTGACCCGTGCTGGTCTCGAGGTGATGCGTCAGGCCGGCGATGGCATCCACCGCACGTGCGACGCCGAAGTCGAGGATCTTCGGCTCACCGACTGCCGTCACCAGGATGTTCGACGGCTTGAGGTCGCGGTGGACGATGCCGGCCTCGTGAGCGTGTTGCACGGCGTCACAGAGCTGGGCCAGGAGCTCGAGCCGTGCCCGGATGTCGAGAGAGGTCTCGGCTGCGTGCTCGTCGAGCGGTTTCCCCGCGACGAGCTCCATGGCGAAGTACGGCTGGGCGTGGTCGCCCTCGGTCCAGTCGGCCTCGTACACGCTCGCGATGCCGGGGTGGCTGAGACGTCCGAGGAGCTGTACCTCCCGCTCGAAGCGTTCCAGCAGGTCGGGTGAGCCAAACGACGATCGGAGCACCTTCAAGGCGACGCGTCTCAGCGGTCGCTCTTGCTCCGCCTCGTACACCGTGCCCATGCCACCTTCGCCCAACAGGCCGACGATGCGGTGGCGTCCGATGCGTTCGGGCCAGTGACTCGGCCGAGAGGTCTCGGCCACGAGGACAGCTTCCGCCTGTTCCTTGACCTTCTCACCGAGCTCGCCGCTGACGAGGAAAGCGTCGTCCTCCTCGTCGTGGGTGGCGAGCATGGCCTTGACCTCGTCGCGCAGGGCGTGGTCTCCCTCACAGCCGGCGTCGATGACGGCCTCGCGTTCGTCGGGAGGCAGCTCGCAGCAGTCCCAGAAGATCTCGAGGAGCCGACGATGTCGGGCCCGGGCTCCGGCGAGCGAGTCGCTCGGGTGGGGCGGCCCGTCCGACGTCATGAGCGCAGGCGGTTCTTCAGCCAGGCCTTGGCGGCCGTCCAGTACTTGTGGACGCTCGTCTCTCCGATGCCGAGGTACGCGGCCGTCTCGGCGATGGTCAGCCCGCCGAAGTAGCGCAGCTCCACGACCTGGCCCTGCACGGGCTCGAGTCGCGACAGCTCTTCGAGCGCCTGGTCGAGCGCGACCAAGTCGACGTCCATTGGACCGCCGTCCGACTCGCCGACACCCGAGAGCGTGACCCGCCGCCAGCGTCCTCCGCGCTTGGCGCTGTTCTTCTTTCGCGCGTGCGCCACGAGGAGCTGACGCATGGAGAGGGCGGCCACGGCGAGGAAGTGAACGCGTCCCTGCCAGGTCCGGTCGTCGCCCACCAGCGCCAGGTAGACCTCGTGGACCAGGGCCGTGGGCTGGAGGGTGTGGTGGGCGCGCTCTGCCGCGAGATAGCGAGCGGCGATGCTCCGGAGCTCGTCGTAGACGAGAGGCATGAGCTGCTCGGGAGCGGCCGGATCGCCCGTCGAGAGGCGTCTCAGCAGGTTTTCGTGCCCTCGGTCGCCACCCGGATTCATGGAGAAATCGTACCTCACGAAAAAAAGCGCGAGGAATCCGAGGCTGCTTCGCACCTTGAAGTGCAGGGGGCTCATGAGGCCCCCACTTCCGAGGTGACGACAAGGTGTACCGACGAGACCTGGTCCGGAGAGGACTTCTCTTCCTCGCCATCACGGCCCTGCCGAGCTCCGTGCTCCGGGCCCAGCCGACGATGGGGGACTTCGCCGACGCGATCCTGGAGACCCGGCCCATCAGCGCGGCCGAGCTGCTCGAGCTCGATCTCAACGGGGACGGGGTGGTCGACCCACGGGACGTCGTCCTCTTCAAGATCAGCTTCACCAGTGACTGCGCGGCCGTGCCACCGGTGAACTGCCCCGAGCTGAGCTTCCTGGCGAGCGACTCGACCGTCGTGGAAGGAGCCGGCTCGATCGGCGTTCCCGTCGTCTTGAGCGTGCCCCTCTCGCTCGAGCTCAGGTTCCGCGTCGTGGATCTCGATCCCGACAGCGGGATGCCCGTCGGGACGGCGCTGCGAGGCACGGACTTCGAGTGGAGCCCGACCGCGGGCGACCTCGCGGCCCTCTCGGTCGCTGGCGGTGGTGCCGACCTCCCGCTCGACATCCTGGAGGACGGTGAGCTCGACGAAGGAGTGGAGACGCTCGTTCTCGAGCTGCTCCCTGGTACCGGCTATCAGCTCGGCGCGGTGCAGCGTCACGTCCTCTCGATCGTCGACAACGACCGGGTCTGGCGTGGCGTGCTCGAGACCACGGAGGGGCGGCTCGACCTGCGCTTCGACTTCATTCAATCGACGACCGGCCTCGATGGCCGGCTCGTCAGCCTCGGCAACGGCAGCTTCCCCGCCGGGGAGTTCGACCTGATCGTCGAGTCGAGCCCGAACAGGTTCGTCGCGACGACAGAGCCCATCCGGATGGCGGCGAGCGACACGGCGTTCGGCGTTCCCCTCGAGCGCACGTTGAGCTTCGTGGCGGATGCCGCCGACGCCGACCAGGACGTGCAGTCGAACGGCATCGCGGGTGCGTTCCTGGACACCCTCCGCTCACCGGGGAATCCACATCTCGAACACGTCACCGAAGGCACCTTCCTCGTCGCAGACGTGCCCCTCGCCCCGGCCGCCGTCGAGGCCCAGCTCTTCGACGCCCGATGAGAGTCGTGGACATGAGCTTCAAGTCGCTGCTGGTGATCACCCTGCTCGTGCTGGCCTCGCCCGTGAGTGCGCAGACCGTGGCGCGCGTGGACGTCGGGCTCGACGCCCTCCGCGTGGAGTCCGGCACCGTGCTCACGTCCTCGGGCACTCTCCACGGGGAGGGTGACGGCACCGTGTCGTATCGATGGGTCGCCGTCGTCCCCCGAGCGGACGGCGGCACCGACGAGATCGTCTTCGACGACGGTGGTGCCGACTTCGAGGTCGCCCTGTCAGACGGGCGGGCTGTCCTTCCGGACTTCACCGGCCTGCCCACGACCTTCATCGATGCCGGCGAGGGCTATCACGAGGCCTTCGTGCGCGTCGTTGCTCCCGAGTCGTTCGACTCGCGACGGCGTGCCTACATCGTGCTTCCGGCGTCGAGCTCGGTTCGTGGTGACTTCCTCAACGCGCATCCTTGGATGGAGCCGGCTCCCGGCACCGGGGTGGGCACGCTGGCGCATCCCGGTGAGGTCTGCTTGCCCGAGAGCCTGCCGCCGGGCGAGTCCTGCCCCGAGTCGTCCGAGGCGGTCTTGCTCGAGTGGTCGGCCGGTGAGCCCGTGCTGTCGAACGGCGTGGACCAGCAACTCTTGGCCGAGCTCGTCGAGCAGGCGAGGGCGCTTCTCCATGATGGACCCGAGGCCGCGCTCCGCTACCAGACGCTGCTCTACGCCGAGCATCCGACGCTGCCCGGCGAGGTCGTCAACCAGCTCGACGCGCGGCTGCTCACCATGGCCGACCTCTACGGCGAGCCCGAACGAGCGCGTTTCGCCGAGGCCGAGAAGGCGCTGCGTCTGGCGCTCCGTCATGCGCCGACCTACGAGGTCTTGCAGCACGCCCTGCTCGATCTCTACCAGGCGCGAACCGTGGCCGAGGTCGCGCTGGCTCAGGACCTCGATGCCGAAGCCCGTCGTCGACGCTTCGAGGCCGTCATCGCAGCGGGCACGACCGACGACTGCATCTCCGAGCTCAGCGTCGTCGCGAGCGGTGGTGCGGGCACGCTCGAGCGTCCGCTCGACGACGAGATCGCCCTCCTGGAGATGACGCTCGGGGGCTTCACCGGCGCCACGCGGGGCGGTTACCGCTACGCCCTCTCGACCTACCTCGGCCTGCTTCAGGACCGGCTCGGCGTCGACACCGCCTCGGTGGTCGATCCGCCTCCCGAGGGCAATCCGCCCTTCGGCTACTTCATGTTCCAGAGCCTGGTTCCCACGCGGGCGCGGATGGCGCCGACCTATCTCATGGACGGCGTCACGCCCATGCCCGTCGTGGACGCCGATGGCGACGGCATGGCCGACGAGATCTTCGGGGGTTACTCGGACCTGGTCCTGCTCTTCACGCTCCTCCGTGACCACGCCGATGTCGTCGAGGAGATGGCGAAGCTCCTCGTGCTGAGGGGTGAGCCGCGGGACCGCGATCGAGCGCTCGAGGTCGTGTCCGAGGCGCAACGAGAGCTGCATCTCCAGGGCACGCTGCTCCTCGGCGTCTTCCGTGACGATCCCGACTTTCCGCCGGATTCTTCCGAGGGCACCGGGCTGCCGGAAGCCATCGCGCGCTGGCGGGCGGCGCTCACGCAGCTCAACGACCTCAAGCTGCTCGTGGAGGAAGGCAGCGTCAATCCGCTCGGCTTCCCCGACGACTTCCTCATGCTCATCGAGGGCGACACGGCCGAGTTCACCGAGGGCAACGCCTCCTCGTTCGACCGCTTCCGCATCCGGATGATGGACGCGGGAGGTGAGCCGGTGGGTGCGTTGCTCACCGCGCTCGACCTCCACTGCGCGGCCCTTCTCGAGCGCGACACGTATCAGGCGACTCGCGACCAGGTCGCGACCGAGCTCCAGGACAGTCGGGACGAGATCGACGGCCGGCTCATCGAGCTCAACGGCGTCCCGATCGGCGACCCCGACTTCGACGGCTTCTCCGCACCCGCCAACACCACGGGCGAGATCTGGAGCCAATTCCAGAGCGTCGAGGTCGCACGGCTCGACATCACGCGCAACCGCCAGCGGATGGACAACCTCCATCGTCAGGTCGAGATCGAGATCGCTCGACGAGGTGCCGAGGCCGGTGTCGAGCAGGCGATCAACCAGGTGGTCGTTCGCTACGGGAGCAAGCAGGCCAAGCTCACCGAAGAGATCGCCTTCCACGACGCCATGCAGAAGTCCGCCGACGAGCTCGCGCTGGCGGCGGACGGCATCTCCGTGACGACGGGAGGCTTCCCGCCCGGCGTCAGCGTCACCGCGAGCCCGGGTGTCGCCGCTCACGCGGCCAATGCCGTCTTCGGCTTCTACAACGAGCAGAAGAAGGGCGATCTCGCGGCTCGCAAGGAGCGGCTGGCGGCCGCGGAGACCGCGGAGATCAACGATCTCGAGGGGAGGATCCTCGACATCAACAGCCGGGCGCAGATCAAGACCTGGATGCTCGAGGCTGCCCTCATCTCCATCGACAGCGCGGAGTCGTCGATCCTCCTCGCTCAGGAGGTGGGTCGTCTCCACGCGATGCTCAACGAGCGTGAGCGGTTGATCAGGCGCTGGGAAGAGGCCGAGGTCGCCGCCGCCGATCGCTTCCATGCCGATCCGCTCCACCGCGTGCGACAGCACAGCCTGTACCTCGCAGCCGACAAGGCCTTCCGCAAGGCGCAGTTGCGCACGTGGTTCATGGCACGCGCTCTCGAGTACAAGTGGAACACGCGCTTCGACCACGACTGGGCCATCGAGGCACCCGGCGGTGGGAACTGGACGTCCGACTCCGTGTTCCGGCTCCGGACCGCCCCCGAGCTCCTCGCCATGGTCCGCGCCATGAACGACTACAACGACGAGGTCCTGCTCGGCGGAGGGGTCGGCAATGCCTGGTTCGACGTGTTCTCGGTGCGCGAGGACTTCCTCGGCTTCCGGTCCTTCGATGGCATGGGCGAGCCGATCCTCTATCCGGACTTGGACAGCGGCGAGCTGCTGAGCGCCGAGGAAGCCTTCCGCCGACACCTCGGTCGGCTGGTCGCGACGGTCGACGATCCGGCCCAGGACGTGAACGCCGGTGACGTCGTGCTCGAGTTCAGCACCGTCCGGGACGGACCGAGCGACAGCGCGCTCTTCAGGAGCAGCGCGTGGCTCGACCGGCTCGACTGGATGCAAGTCACGCTGCTCGGCGGTCAGCCGATCAGCGACCCGCCTCCTCAGAACGTGCTGGGGCGCATGACCTATGGCGGCACGTCCTACGTCCGAAATCAGTCACCCGGCATGCCGGATCCCGCCCGTCCCGATCGCTTGCTCGACGAGATGACGGCCTGGTCCACGCGCTACTGGGTGTTCGACATCGCGGCGGGTGACTTCCGTTCGCGGGAAGCGCTCACCTCCGACATCGCGCTGTGGTTCACCGCCGTTCCCGGCGAGGTGCCGCCGGAGGCGGCCGAGGTTCGGGTGTTCCAGGAACGCAGCGTGGCCGCCACCGGGTGGCGTCTCGTCGTCCCCACGCGCAACGCGACGGGGGAAGCCTTGGTGGTCCTGGAGGAGCTCGAGGACATCTTGATCAAGTTCGCGCATTACTCGAAAGACCGCTGAGCGGCAGCCGGAGCATGACCATGACACGCACTCTCCTCGTTCTCATCACGCTGGTCGTCATCGGGCACGGCAACAGCCGACCCGTCATGGCGCAGTCAGGTGTCGTGCCGGAGCTCGTCAACTACCAGGGGCTCCTCGCCGACCTCTCGGGTGAGCCCTTTCCCTCGGGGAGCTACATCCTCGAGGTCAACGTCTGGGACGCACCGACGGGCGGCACCCTGCTCTGGGGGCCGCAGGTCTTCGACCTGAGCATGGGGGACACGCCCATGACGGGACACGCCCTGCGAGTACCCGTTGCCGCGGGACGCTTCAACGTCATGCTCGGTCCCGAGGACCTCGGTGGTGCGCTCCTGAGCGACGCCTTGACGAGCGCGAGCGTCTTCATCGAGCTCACGGTGCCGGAGCGTGGTGGCGTCATCCAGCCGCGCCAACGTCTCCTAGCCACTCCCTACGCCCTTCAGGCCGAGAACCTCGGTGGTCGTGTTTCGGTGGACGGTGTCGCCGCCGAGGTCGCGGTGGAGGGTGATCTCGTCGTGGCATCGGGAGGAGACGAGCTGCTCCGAACCGAGGACGGCGCCCAGCTCGTCACGGTCGACGGTGACTTGACCGTCACCGGGCAGGTTCAAGGCGACCTCGACGTGGCGGGCAGCGTGCTCGCCTCCAATCTCGTCGGCACGAGCGGTGACGGCCTCGGCCTGGTGATGCGCAGCGGCGTTGCCGTGGTCACTTACGACGTGCCGGGCCCGGACGATCGGACGCGCAGCATCACCGTCGACCTGGGTTCTCCCGCGTTCACCGAGGTCGTGAGCGTCTTCGTCTCGACCGGTCACTGCACGCGAACCTGCGAGTCCGACGGTCGGGTCGAGGAGTGTGGTGGCGACTATCGCCGTGCCTGGACCAGGGCCTCCGTGGCCGACGTGGCGGCCGACAACGAGATTCGCATTCGAGCCGGGATCGAAGACACCGGCTTCGGTGCTGCTTGCCCACCCTTCGATCCCGGGCACTACGTCCGACGTCTCGACGTTCACTGGATGGTCCTCGGGCGCTGAGCGCTCGTTCTCGGCCGGAGCCCGCTCATGAAGCTCGGACGGACTGCTCTCATCACCTGCCTGCTCGCTCTCGCCGGGACCGTCAGCGCCCGCGCCGCCACCAACCTCGCCCTGGGGATGGCCGAGGTCTACCAGGGTGGTCAGGCCACGCTCGCGCTCGACTTCGCGGGCGACGATCAGGTCGTCGCCTGGGAGGTGGACGTCGTCTTCGACCCCGGCGCTCTCTTGCCGATGGCCGTGACGGCCGGTCCGGGCCTGTCGACCCACGCCGTGGCCTGGAGGGAGATCGAGCCCGGCCTCGTGCGCGTCCTGACCTGTCCACTGGTCAACGAGCCCTTCGCGCCAGCGACCGCAGGAGCCTTGGTGGACCTGTCCTTCGCGGTGCATCCCGAAGCCGCTGCACGGTTGCATCCCGTCAACCTGAGCTCGTCGTTGCTCTCAGACTCCATGGCGATGCAGGTGGTGCCGACGCTGAGCATGGGGGCGGTGCTCGTCTTGGCCGACTCCGACGGAGACGGCATCGGTCCTGCCGACGACAACTGCCCGAGCTCGGCCAACCCCGAGCAGTCCGACTCCGACGTTGACGGCGTGGGCGACGCCTGCGACAACTGCTTCTTCGTCGAAAACACCGACCAGGCCGACTGGAACGACGACGGGGAGGGCGACGCGTGCGACGACTCCGACGAGGACGGGACGGTGGACGCCGACGACAACTGCCGAGACGTCCCGAACGTTCAGGCTGACGACCTCGACGCCGACGGTGTCGGTGATGCCTGCGACAACTGCCTGGATCAAGCGAACCCAGGACAGCAGGATGCGGATCGAGACGCGTGGGGCGATGCCTGTGACAACTGTCCCTCCGTTGCCAACGGTTCCCAGCTCGACCAGGACTTCGACGACGTCGGCAGTGCCTGCGACAACTGCCCTGCCGAGGTGAACCCCTTCCAGGAGGACGACGACTCCGACGGCGTCGGTGACGCGTGCGACAACTGCGTCGTGGCGGCCAACGCCGAGCAAGCGGACCTGGATGCTGACGGCGTGGGCGATGTCTGCGACAGCGACGACGGTGTCGTGTTCCTCACGAGCGTGACCACGACCGACGTGACCTGGCAGGACGAGCTCGGCTTCGACGGCTTCAACCTGTACCGCGGGGATCTCGGCACGCTCCTCTCGCGGAGCATCTACACGCAGGACCCGATGGCGCATCCCGACGCCGAGGCCTTCTGTGACGTGCCGTCGGGAAGTCCGACGCAAGCGGATCCGGCTCGACCGGCGGAGGGGGAGGCCTTCTTCTACCTGGTGACCGGTCGCAACACGGGCATGGAGTCGAGCCTGGGCACCACGAGCGCCGGTGACCTGCGGCCGTTCGACTACCGCTGCCCTTAGGTCGTTCTGGTGGGATGCAGCCGCGAGGCGACTTCTCGCATGGGATGCAGTCCGGAAGGCGAGATTCGCCAGCGGACGAGCGCCTGAATGGTCGATGCGTCCATTGGTCCCAGCGCGTCACTGGAGGTCGACAGGCTGCTGTCTCCAGCGACCCGGTACCGGCCCTGGTCGTCGCGATCCTTCACGCGCTTGATGATCGACCCGAAGGTCGGATGACGAAGGAGCGCGACGGAGCCCACCGTGGCTCGCTCACGCTCCCGGGCCAGGACGTAGTCTCCGTCACGCAGCGTCGGCGCCATGCTGTCGCCGGCGACGCGCACGAGGCGCCACCCGAAGAGGGTCATCGTTCGCGCTAGAGCTTCGGGTACACCACCGGCATCGACGGCGGGTAGGGGCAGGTCTTGCGTTCGGTCTCGACGCCCTTCGTGGTCCAGAAGATCTCGGCGAGCTCGTTGACGAGCTCCACGAGCGCCTCGGCGTTGGCGCGATCGGCCTCCTGCTTGCAAGCGCTGGCCTTCATCATGATCTCGTGTGCCAGGCCGTGGACCTTCGGGTGAGCCTCGAGCTGCGGCGCCTTGAAGTAGTCACCCCAGAGGACACGCACCTCGTGCTTGATGCGCTCGGCTTCTTCTTCCTTCCGCTGCACGCATCGGATCAACGTGTTGCGCGTGGAGAGCGAGTCCCCATCGGCCTTCTCGACCGTCTCCTCCATGATGTCGATGACACGGACGACCGAGAGCGCAGCTATGAGAGCGGTCGACGGGTCGTAGATCTTGCAGGGGATGTCGCAGTGCGCGCTCGCACTGGGAACTCCCGCGATGGAGTCCAGGTTCTCGAGCAGTCGATGGAGCATCTTCGTTCTCTCTCGCAAGCACGGTGCGTGCAGGTGCCTTCGAATTGCCGGCTGGCAATCCTGTCTCGTGGGAGTGCTGGCTCTCGCCGAGCCACTGAAGGGTCGGCCCTACTGCCAGGTCTCGCGCTTCGAGGTGAGCTGAGCACCCAGCACGTTCGTGACCGACCATCCGAGCATCGCCAGGATGGTGCCGGACACGGCGACTTCGACGCCCAGCAGGACTCCACCCTCCCTCGCATGGATCCAGGCTCCGATGAACAAGACCATCGTGAGGAGGGCATGACCGGCGATGACGTGTACGGGGCGCCGCATTGCCATCAGGACGCCGAAGGCGACACCGGCCAAGATGAAGGTCACCACGTGCTCGGGGTGAGCGAACACGTGGATCGAGCCCGAGACCGCCTCGTTCGCGGGGTGGGCCTCTGCAGCCGAGGCGAGCGATGCCACCGCAATCGTCCCGATGAGTCGCAGAATCCGCACTTCCTTCGTACCTCGCTGCCCAGCGGCCTCAGGTCGGACGCCCGGCTGATCGCCGAG
>JBCCFW010000027.1:0-57057 GCA_039029535.1 Acidobacteriota bacterium | reverse complement strand
GGTCTGTCCAATCTTGCGCAGCAGTATCCAAGTTGGTGGTCATTGTGAAGTTTCTCAGAGTGACCTCTAGATCTTGCTGCATCCGTTGCCAGTTGACGCGATGAAAGCTCCTGGATGGAGTGGGGGACGAGTGTGACAACTGCCTCGAGGTCTCCAACGTCGATCAGCTCGACACCGACGCGGACGGTCTCGGCGACGCCTGTGACCCCTGTCCGACCGACACCGACAACGACTCGGACGCCGACGGCGTTTGCAACGACGGCGATGGCGACGGCACGCCCGGCAACAACCCCTGCCCGGACGGCGTCACGGCCGGCTGCGACGACAACTGCCCCGACCGCGCAAACCCCGGTCAGGAAGACGACGACGGCGACGGCGAGGGCAACGAGTGCGAGCCCATGACCGTCGAGCCGCCCGAGTTCCTCGGCCTGCTGCGCGCCTGCGAGACGCGGGCGGTCACCGACGATCCCACCGTCACCCTCGAGTGGGAGGCGGCCACCGGCGGCGTGACGCCGCCGATCACCTACTCGGTGTATCGCTCCGAGACCCTGCCCATCGATCCGATGGTCGACGTGCCGGTCGCGACGGGCCTGATGACGACGAGCTTCGAGGACGTCGTGGTGACCTGCGCGACGACCTACCACTACCTCGTGCGCGCGCAGGACTCGAGCATGCCGCCGGCGCAGGACGACAACGTCGTGACCGTCTCGGTCGACGTCATCTGCGCCGATCCGCTCCTGCCCGATCCCAGCCCGCACCTGCGCGTGACTCGTGACGAGTCCGATCGTGCCGTGCTCGACTGGTCGGGCTTCGTCGCGCCGCCGCAGGTCGCTCGCTACCACGTCCGCAAGACGACGGTCGCCGAAATGATCCCCGGTGACATCGACGTCACGGTCGGGTCGAGCCTGTACGTCGACCCGCCGGTCGCCGCCGAGCTCGTCTTCTACGACGTGCGCTCGGTCTTGGCCTGCGGTGACGGCAGCATCGAGAGCCGGGTTCCGGGCCGAAATCCCTGAGCTCGGGGTCGGAAGAGCAGGGCTTGGCCCCGTGCTAACATCCGCGCCCGATGTCAGCGGATTCCGAGCAGTCAGAGGAGGTCGAGGAGGCACCCGTCGCGGCGTCTCCCGACCCTGATCCGAGTCTCGACGACTCCGCTCCGGAGCGCTCGCCGCTGCAGCGCCGTCGGCTCCTCATCGGCGCCTTCCTCGCGTCGGTGCTCCTCCCGCTGGCCTTCACCTTCTTCACGCAGCAGGTGTGGGAGGACTACTTCATCACCTTCCGCCACTCGCGCAACTGGGCGCAGGGTCACGGCTTGGTGTATCAGCCGGGAGAGAAGATTCACGGCTTCACGTCACCACTGAACGTCGTCATCCCGGCGCTCTTCGACCGCGCCTTCGGCGTCCCCGAGAGCTACCTCCCGGCGCTCTGGGGTTACCGGATCGTCAGCATCCTCGCCCTGGCCTTCGGCGCCGTGGTCTTCGTCGACCTGCTCTGGCGACGGGGTGTCGCGGTGCCTCTCATCGTGTTCTTCGCGGGGGCCTACGCCATCCAGGTCCGCTCGGTGGCCTTCGCGATCAACGGACAGGAGGCCGGCTTCGTGCTGGCTTCCCTGGCGCTCGCCTTCTCGGCGGCGCACGACGGAGCGGCCACCGCCTGGAAGCGGGCGGGCGTGGCCTGGGGCTGCCTGCTCTGGTCACGACCGGACGGCTGCGTTCTCATCGCGATCATGGGGCTCATCGGCCTGCTCCACCGTCGGGCTTCCTTCATGGACGAGCTCCGCGGGATGCTTCGGGCGGCCCTGGTCTGCACGGCGGTCTACCTGCCGTGGTTCATCGGAACGTGGGTCTACTACGGCACGCCGGTCCCGCACACGATCATCGCGAAGGTGAACATGAAGATCGAGGGCACCGACCCGATCTTCTTCCTGCGTCTCTGGCTCTCGAAGACCATCGACGCGTCGTCCGGTTGCTTCGAGCCGATCTACGGTCAGACCGGCTGGCCCACCTACATCGACGGCTTCGTATTCTTCTCGGGGCTGCTCTGCGTGACGCTGTGGCTCTGGCCCGTGCAGGACCGGCTGGTCAAGATGGCGTCGCTCTCGTGCGCGCTGGTCGTCGTCTACCTGGGCTACGTCTCGGTGAAGGCCATGCTCTTCCCCTGGTACACGCCGCCTGCCGCCACGCTGGGTCTCCTCGCCCTGGTCCTGGGGGTGTCCGATCTCGCGTCGCGTTGGGCTGTGCCTCGCTGGCGGGCCCTGGCGTGTTGGGTGCCTCTCACCGTCATCGGCCTGTACTTCGTTCAGTTGTTCTCGGCCTCGGCCGCGCAGCTTCGCGTGCAGCAGGAGGTGGTCGAGGAGGGTGTCCGCAAGCAGGTGGGTCTCTTCCTGTCCGAGGCGGTGAAGGACGACGAGACGGTCTACCTCGAAGCCCTCGGTTACATCGGCTACTTCGCCGGCAAGCACATGCTCGACTTCCCGGGCCTGGCCTCGCCCTCGGTGGTTGCGGCCCGTCGCGAGCATGGCGACGACTTCTACGTGGTCATCCAGCACCTCCAGCCCGACTGGTTGGTCCTGCGACCGAAAGAAGCGTTCCAGGCGGCGAGCCGTCCCGAGCTCCAGAAGCTGTACGGTCACGTCCGCGTCTTCGATCGTCGCAAGGACGTCGACGAGTCGCCGGTGATGGGCAAGCCCTACCTGCGGGTCGACGCGACCTGGCACGTGTTCCGACGCCTGTCCGCTGCTCCCGAAACGGAGGCCCCCGAGGCCGGCGGTGACCAAGGGTGAAGCGATGACGCAGCTCGAGCGTCTCGTCTCGGGACGGGCCTGGCTGATGAAGGCCGGCGCGCTGTCCTTCGTGGCCCTGATGCTCTTCGGCTGTGCGCCCGTCTTGCTCTTGCCGGTCGAGGCGCGTCTGTCGGTGGCCTACAAGATGAAGGCCGAGGAGCCTCTCTCCGACACGTCGAACATCCAGGCCGTCATGACCAACGGGCAGCGGAGTCACGGCGAGAAGCTGACGCCGCGTCTGGTCGGCTCGCTCCTGCTGGCCGGTTCGAAGCGCCTGGGCCTGAACGCCCATCTCGCGCCCACCCTCGGCGGGCTCGTGCTCCTCCTTTCGGGCATCGCGGTCGGTCATCGCGTGACGGGGGATCGTCTCTGTGGCCTGTGGGTGGGCTTCACCCTGGCCGGCCTCTACGTCGCCGCGGCCTGCTTCGCGATGATCGGTCCTTCGAAGCCCTTCGATGGGGTGGCCCTGGGTTTCGTCGGGCTCACGGCTTGGGCGATGGGACGGAGCTGGCTGTTGGGCCTGTCAGCCTTCCTCGGTTGCTGGACCGACGAGCGCGTGATCATGTCCTTGAGCTTCGTGGCCTTGCTCATCCACGTGAGCTCGACGCTGGCTCCGGAAGAGAAGCGGGTGCGCTGGCTGGTCATCGTCGCTTCCGTGGCGGCCTACGTGATCAGTCGAGCAGTGGTCCACCAGCTCCTCGGCTGGGAGACGCCGAGCACGTCGATGATGGCGATCAAGGTCCCGGAGACCCTGCTCTCGATGCAGGTCGTCGCCTGGACCACGCTGGAAGGAGCCTGGCTGCCCATGGCGGTCGCCCTGGGCCTGCTGCACCGGGACGGGAAGCGCTGGCAGCTCCTCATACTGGTGGGGCTGCTGGTCGGCGGGCTGGGTTCCTGCGTGCTCGTGCTCGACATCTCGCGGACGGCGGCGTTCTCGTTCCCGCTCCTCTTCGTGGCCTTCGCGGTGCTCAAGGAGCGTGGGCTCGAGCTCGCCCGCATCCGCCACCTGGGCGCGGCCGCCGCGGTGATGTCGCTGCTGTCGCCCAACCACGAGTGCGTGATCGGCTTCGGGATGCGCTGGATTCCGCCCCTGCCGATCGTGTCGTTCTTCCTGACCGAGCAGGTCCCGAGCTGAGACCTCTCGATGAGGGTAGACTGACCGCGATCACCTGGCCCCGCCCCGGCGTGATCCCGAGGGAGGTTCTCATGCGACTCGCATGCTCTTGTTTCGTCGTCACGTTCTTGATCTCTGGCCCGAGCTTGGCCGAGACCACCGTGCCGGCGGCCATGCTGACGGTTCGGATCGCCGCCACGACGCCGGCCGATCGGCCGCCCGCCACGACGGTCTGGCTCGGCCCCGAGGAGCTTCGGGAGCTCGAGCGCGGTTTGCTGCGTCTCGAAGCCGGCAACAGGGGTGAGCCGGTCGTTCTTCCCGGGCTCGGAGCCCAGCGCGACGGCACCATCTTGACCGCGCCGCGGATCTACGCGGAGGAGAGCTCGCCGGCCTCCATTGAGGTGCGGCAGGACATCCCGATGGGAGCGCCGGGGGGAGAGGTCATCCTGGTCCGGCTCCGCTGGACACGGGAGGGTGACCGCCTCGCGCAGCTCGAAGTCGACGCCGACGTGCAGGGCACGCCGATGGGTGGGAGCCTGTCGCTGCAAGTGGGCGAGACCGCCCTGCTGACGACGCGTCGAGGCACCGAGCTCCTGCTCCTCGCGGTGACCTTGGACTCCATTCAGGGCTGAGCATGGGATGGGCCACGGGCCACGTCGCCAGGCTGAAGGAGGGGGAGACGGTTCGCTTCCGTCCCCGTGGCGACTCGATGCGACCGAAGATCCTCTCCGGTCAGCTCTGCACGGTGGCGCCGGCGGTCGAGGGTGAGCTCGACGTCGGTGACATCGTCCTCTGCAAGGTGAAGGGTCACCAGTACCTGCACCTCATCAAGGCGATCCAGGGGCCGCGGTATCTCATCGGCAACAACCGCGGTCACGTGAACGGGTGGATCACGCTCAACTCGATCTTCGGCAAGTTGCTGTCGGTGGAGGACTGAGATGACCAAGGGCGAACCCCCCGTCGACGATCGGCCTGAGCCCGGACCACTCATGAGTCTTCTGCTGCGTGACCAGATCTGCTGCCTGCGAAGGGCATGCTCGCCCCTCGGTCCTCAGCGAACTGTCAAGTGCGCTTCCGGCTCTCATTCCCCGGTTCACACCGGATTGAGCCGCGGGCCTCACGGCTACGTGGGCGGTGTCCCTGCGGGTCACCTAGCGGGCCAAGGCCCGAGCAGCCCTTCTCGGCTGGCATCTCCGGCCACTCGCGACGAACACTCATGACTGGTCCGAGCTACACGCGCGAGGAAGTCGAGAAGCTCGGAGACGAGCGGCCGTCGCGGGGCGAGTGGTGCGGGCGCTGCCGGCTGTTCGTCCCACGGTTCGCTGACCTCGATGAGCAGGATGTCGAAGAGCTTCGTCTCCTGCAGAAGAAGAACCCTGGGTTGGCAATGCGGGCGATTCAAGAGAAGACCGGTGCTTCGATGTACTGGGCAAAGCTCTGGGTCCTGCACTCCCACGGCGTCCACGAGGCGGACCCGGTGACGCCCTGCCCGTACTGCGGTGAGCCTCTCCGCACGCCGAAGGCGAAGCAGTGCCCGCACTGCAAGGCCGACTGGCACGTGCCGGGGAAGCTTCGCCGACTCGGCGACCCGCGCCCCTGAGCTGAGCCGGGTTACTGCCCGTAGTGGCCCAGGGGACCCACGCCCAGCTCACCCTCGCCCCGGACCAGCCAGAACACGGCGTCCGCGTCGAAGTCGTCGACGAGCACGTCGGCCTCGGTCGGGTCGAGCTCCACGTACGAACCGAAGTCCCGGACGTCGGTGGTGCGGAAGAGGCGGTAGCTGGAGTAGCGCGGGTAGGTCCACCACTGGAGACGGACGGAGTCGTCCGTCTCGCGCGTGACCGACCGGAAGGGCAGCTCGGGGAGCAGGCCGTCGGGCTGACGTCCGCAGAGCTCGACCTCGAAGGAGTCGAGGACGCCCTGCTCGTCGCCGGTGGTGTCCCGCACCGAAAGGGTCCAGTCACCCGTGCTCGCCTCGGCGTTGAGGCGGTTCAGGCTCTCGAAGCTGGGCGTCGTGTCACCGTAGCGCTCCGACAGGTCGGTGCCGGTGAGGGGGCTGCGGTCGTGCAGGAGGACCGGTCGACCGCTCGGTGACGCCAGCTCGACCCGGAGGTCGCTGGTGCGTGGGTGCGTGACCTCGACGCCGACCCGCGCGTCTTCGATGAGGAGCTCCGGACCTTCGACGGTGAGCGAGCCGGTGACCTGGTCGTGGTCGGCCACGGCGAGATCGAGCACGCCCGAGGAGCTCACCACGCAGGTGGGGCTCGACAGCGGGAGCGTGAAGACGTCCGTGCGGTCGGACAGCCGTTCCTCTTCCCAGTCGAGCGCGAGGCTCAGCAGGAAGTCGGTCGGCGCATCGGTGGGGATGGTCACGACATGGTGCGGCGCCTGCGAGCGGGTGAATTCACCGATCGACGCGTCGCTGTAGGGCACCGCGTCGCCCGTGACCTCGCCCACCCAGTCCAGCCCGACCAGGCGACCCATGGGCGTGCTCAGGTTGGCGGACAGCACCTCGAAGGTCAGCTCGAGGGCGACGGTCTCGCCGGGATCGGCGATGCCGTCACCACCGGGACCGTCGTCGACGACGATGCTCTCGAGACGGAGCTCGGGGCTGATGCGCGGGAGGACGACGTCGACGGTCGCGAAGCCCGTGGCTGGCACGACCACGTCTTCGATCACCGTCGGCTGGTGACCGGGAGCCTCGACCAGCAGGTCGTAGCGACCCGGGCGCAGCGGCCGGTGGTAGTCGCCGAGGCCGACGTCGGTGAAGCTCGGCGCCTGGGTGCCGGCGACCCGCACCGTGGCGGCCAGGGGCTCACCGGAGATCTCGCTCGTCACGACGCCGCGCAGGCCTCGCAGCCCGCGCTCGAGCAGGGCGAGCATGGCGTCGCGGTTGTCGTTCCAGAAGCCGGGCAGGGTCTCGGGCTCCGGCCACTTGACCCTGCTGACCTCGAGCGTGATGTCGAACTGGCCCCGCCAGAGGTAGGCCCAGTCCTGAAGGCCGCCGTTGAGAACGTACCAGTCGGCACCATTGGTGACGCCGTCGTCGAAAGCGGAGGAGTCGAGGCTCGATCCCATCGAGGCGTGGGCGTCGACGTAGGCGCGGGCGAGGTCGAGGAAGATCGCGTCGTCGGGGCTGGGCGAGTAGACGTTGCCGCGACCGGCGTTGCCGTCGAAGGGCAGGCTCGCCACCAGCGCGCCGCCGTGGAACACCGCCGAGAGCACGATGGACTCGGCGTCGAACCAGCTCATGATGGCCTGGGTCTCGGGCGCGCGTCCGTCTGGGCTGTCGTTCGGGTCGGTGAACTGGTCGGGGAAGTCGCGGTTGAGGTCGACGTTGCCCGCCGTGCGTCGTCGGCCCGCCTCGGTGCCGTCGGGATTGAAGGAGGGCAGCACCCAGAGCTCGGACTCGTCGATGAGTCGGGTGTGGCGGGGGTCGGTGCCGTAGCCGGCGAGGATCCAGTCGAGGAAGCTCACGACCAGCTCCTTGCCGACCACCTCGTCGCCGTGGATGCCGGCGATGAACGCCAGGCCGGGCTCGAGCTCCTCCTCGTCGGGCCGGTCCGTGACCTTGAGGGCCCAGAGCTCGCGACCCTCGACGGACTGCCCGAGGCTGACGAGCCGGACGAGGCCGGGGTAGGTCGAGGCGAGGAGCTCGAGGTGCTCGGTGAGCGTCTCGTAGGTGTGGTAATCCGTCGGCGTCGGGTCGCCGAGGCCGTGGGGGCGGAGCTCGCCGAGGGTGGGCGCCCGCTCCCGGAGAGCGGCCGCTCGGGCCGGCGCCTGGTTGTCGAGGACCCGGATCTCGAGGCCCATCGCCTCGAGGCGCTCCTGCTGCGGGGGGTCGGCGAAGACCCGGACCCAGCCCGGGAAGACCCCGTCCACGTCGACACGAGCCTCCCGGAGAAGGGCGAAATCGCGGGTTTGGTCCTGAATTCGGACCTGAATGGGTCGGGCCGGCTCACGGCCGGCGTGGGCCGAGACCGGGCCGAGCAGGCTCGTGGTCAGCAGGAGGGCAAGGGACGCAGCTCTCATCGTGTCGGGATTTTAGGCCGGAGCCGGCCCGAGCGCACGCGACCTGGCTTCCCGGCAGGTGCTGGAGTCAGCCCCCGAGGACCTTGCCGCCCACGGCGACCAGGCCCCCGATGAGGCCGCCGACCAGGGCGATGCCGCCCATCCACAGGATGTAGGCCGACACGTAGGCGACCGCGGCCAGCCACCAGCGGCAGCGATAGAAGTCGCGCACGGCCCAGGTGTAGTAGATGAGGCTCGGGACCAGGGCCCATGAGAACGCGATGCCGAAGTGTTGATCGAGGAAGAAGAACACCGGCGTGATCACGAAGATGCCCTGCGACTGGATGAAGGCCATGAGCACGAGGCCCTCGGCGAAGTTCCAGTTCCACGCGGACCGAGGCCACCAGGACAGCCAGCCGAGGAAGAACATGCGGAGGCCGAACGCCACCGCCGGGATGGCGGTGAGGAGCATCCACTGGAACATCGCGTTGAAGTCGTCCTGGTGATCCTTCATGGACTCGGCGGCGAGGGAACCTTCGCCGTACACGTCGGTGGAGAGATCGGAGGGCTTCTTGCCGGCGAGGCTGAGCAGGATCGCGTAGAAGGCGACGGCGATGAGCAGGTAACGGATGGGGTGCGTGTAGCAGCGCCGCTGTCCGGACACGTAGGCGGTGGCGAGCTTTCCCGGGTGACGCAGGAGACCGCGGAAGGTGGTCCAGAAGGTGCCGTCGAGATTGAGGAAGGCGTCGATGCCGTCCTTCAAGAGCGCGCGGGTCTCGAGCCGTTCGTAGCGATGGTCCTGACCACAGGCTCCGCAGAAGCGCTCCTGGCGTGGCCGACCGCAGTTGCGGCAGATCAGACCATCCTCGCTCGACGTGCTCTCGGGCTGGTGCTCGAGCGCTTCGTCGTCAGCGTGCACCGAACACCCGGTCGGGGCCGCCGGCCCAGATGATGAAGCCGACGAGGCTGAGGGTCAGGAGGAACATGAAGATCATGAGCCAGGACGTGAACGACAGGAGGTACGCGCCCACCGCCTTCCACCAGGAGGTCCGGTAGAAGCCTCGGATGGCCCAGGACTGATAGATGAGGCTGGCGAGCATTCCCCAGAGTGACGAGATGCCGAAGAGGTGCTGGCCGCCGAGCATCAGCGGAGTGATGACCACGGTGGAGTGCCCCTGGACGTAGGAGCACAGCACCATGGCCTCCGCGTAGTTGAGCCCGCTCGCCCGGAAGAGGAAGCGCAAGACGAGCGCCATCACCGGGATGACGCTGCTCATGATGAAGTTGAAGTTCCGATTCACCCAGCCGAAGTAGGCCGTCATGAACTCGTTCTGTTTCATGGTGGGGTGGGCGGGCTGGAGGTCGGACGAGACGTCGGTGGGCTTGAGGCCGGTCAGGAAGAGGAAGGCCGCGTAGAGAAGGAGGGTGAGCAGCAGGTAACGGAAGGGATGGAAGTGCTGCTTGCGACGTCCGTCCACGTACTCGCGGGCCGTCTGACCCGGGTGACGGAGCATCCCGCGGAAGGTGGTCCAGAAGGTCGCCTCGAAGTTGAACGCCGAGTCGAGCCAGTCGCTGAGGATGGTCCGGGTCTGCAGACGAGCTCGCCGGTGATCCTGGCCACACTGCGCGCAGTACCGCCCGAGGAGGGGGGCGTCACAGTTCAGGCACTGAGCCGACGCTTCGGACATGGGGCATCATGCCGAAGCGGGGGCCATCCAGGCGACCCCAGGGTCGCTCAGACCGGCGTGGGGAGGGCGGGGCTGGAGGTCACGAGCTGCCGGAGCAGGTCACGCGACGTCACGATCCCGAGGGGCTCTCCGGAGTCGCCCAGCACGGGCAAGCAGGACACGTTCTGCGAGAGCATGACCTGGGCGACGAAGGCGAGGTCGTGGTCTGGTCCCACGCTGATGGGGTGGCGACGCATGACCTGGTGGACCCGCTTGCGGAGCGTGTCGGCGTCGCGCTGACGCTCGATGGTCGCCCCGACGAAGGGGCTCAGGCCACGGAGCAGGTCGCGATCCGAGAGCACGCCCACCAGTCGGTCCTCGTCCATGACGAGCAGGTGATGGAAGCCGTGCAGCTCGAAGAGGTCACGGACCTGGCCGAGGTTGTCGTCGGGACCGACGGTGACGAGTCGGCTGCTCATCACTTGGGAGACCGGAATGCTCACGTCCGGGCTATCGGTGAAGGCGGACGCAGCTTGAGAGCACCCTCGCTCGGCTTCGGTGCCGAGCGAGGGGCTGGAGCGCGAGTGAGCAGGGGCTACTGCTCGAAGCAGTAGAGGTGGGCGTTGGACGTGCAGCCGATGCCGCTGCCGGGAGCGGTCCAGTCGCCGTCGGTCTGGTTTCGCAGTCCGAAGGCGCCCACGGGGCCACCCGTGTTCGTCCAATTCGAGCAGGTGTTGATGTCGTTGAAGCGGTTGCCGTTGGTCCGGACGTTCGTCCAGACGCGGTTGGTGCCGCCCGCCACCGCCCCGGTCTCGGTGACGTTGATCGCCGCGTCGAGCATGGCGTCGACGAGATCGTTCCAGCCGTCGGCGATCGGCGTGAAGTCGGTCAGGACGTAGGGCTGCGTCGCCTGCGTGAAGCGGTTGAGCGGAGCGTTGGCCGTGCCGTTGTCGGAGATCCACGCGAGGTAGGTCCCGTCGAGACCGGCGTCGTCGGCGAGGGCTTGGCAAATGCAGTCGGCTCCCGCGATCCCGTCGGCGATGGTCCCGCACTCGTCCGGGAAGTCGGCTTGAGCTTCGGACTGCAGGTCACCGTTGTACTGACCGCTGGTCACGAAGACGGTCTTGGTCAGGAGCTCGAGCAGGTCGGCGGGGATGGTCGCGTCGGAGCCGGCGGGACCCTGCGGGCCTTCCGGACCTTCGGGGCCCTGCGGACCGGTGTCTCCCTGAGGCCCCTGCGGGCCAGCCGGGCCCTGGGGACCCTGGGCACCGGTCGCGCCGTCGGCTCCGTCCGCACCAGCCGCGCCGGCAGGACCGGCGGGTCCCTGAGGACCCTGCGCGCCGGTCGCGCCATCGGCACCATCAGCACCGGCGGGACCCTGCGGTCCGGCCGGGCCCGCGGGACCCTGAGCACCGGTCGCGCCGTCGGCTCCGTCTGCACCAGCCGCGCCGGCAGGTCCTGCAGGACCCTGAGGGCCCTGTGCGCCGGTCGCGCCAACGGCACCATCAGCACCCGCGGGACCCTGCGGTCCGGCTGGGCCAGCGGGACCCTGGGCACCGGTCGCGCCATCGGCCCCGTCCGCACCAGCCGCGCCGGCAGGCCCTGCGGGACCGGCAGGCCCCTGAGGACCCTGCGCGCCCGTGGCACCGTCGGCTCCGTCCGCGCCGGCAGGTCCAGTCGGTCCGGCAGGCCCCTGGGGGCCCTGCGCGCCGGTGGCGCCATCAGCACCATCGGCGCCGTCCGCACCAGCGGGGCCCTGAGCACCGGCGGGTCCCTGTGCGCCCTGGGGGCCTGCGGGTCCGGCCGGGCCCTGGTCACCCTGCGCGCCCATGGGGCCTTCAGGTCCTTCGGCACCCATCGGGCCAGCCGGTCCTTGCGGGCCGGGAGGGCCAGGAGGTCCGGCGGGCCCCGCCGGGCACTCGCAGCGAACGCAGCCGAGCTCGGTGACGGCGCCGCTCTCGGTGAGGTGCACGTCGAGCGTCGTGACGCCGACGACGCCCAGCTCGACCGCCTGCCAGCTCCCGTCATCGAGAGAGAGGATCGGGGCAGCGACGAGCAGCTCGTCAGCAGCGTTCCAACCGAGGATGGAGCCGCCGCCTTCGCCGTCGAGGATGCCGACCCAGTCGATGTCGACCGGCTCGTCGAAGACGAAGGTCATCGTGCCGCCATCGCCAGCGTCGTCGGGAACGCAGGCCGAGTCGGGGTCTTGAAGAACGAGGACCAAGCCCTGCGGTCGGATGTTGCCGCTTCCCGAGCCAGGAGTGAGGAGGTCGTCGTCGCCGCAAGACGGTGCGGCGGTGTCGAAGGCGCGCACTTCGAGCGCGCCGCCGCTGACCTCCATGCCGAGGAGCTGATCGAAGACGGCCTCTCCGGCGAGGAGCTCGTCGAAGTCGTGAGTGACGCACGGGTCCTGAGCGACGCTCGTCGTCGCCAGTGAATGAGCGAGAACCATGGTCGCCAGGGCGACCCCTCTCGGAGCGAAGAGATCATTGAGTCGATGGTTGAACACGCAAGCCTCCTGTTCCGACCGCCGGCTGAGGCCGGAGTCGGCGAGTGATCGACGATGGCTGTCGAGGGGAAAGCACCGGCGTTCGACCGGCCCACCCGACCGGTTGGGGTGCTCACTCGGGATTGCGTGCGAGGCTGGGAAAACCCGATCGCGGGAACCCAAAAAAAAATAAGGCCGCATCGCTGAGCAGCGACGCGGCCTTCTCTTGGGGCTTCGTGTTCTCAGCTCAACGCTTGGCGCAGTTGCGTGAGGTTCGCATCGAGCTGAGTGATCCGCTCCTGTGTCAGCCCGCCGTAAGAGAAGCGGACCGTTCCGGGTAGCCCGAAGGCGGAGCCGGGCACGACGCTCACGCAGCGATGCTCGAGCGTCGCCGACGCGAAGGCAGCGTCGTCACCGTCGAACCACGAGGGCAGGCTCGCCAGCAGGAAGATCGTTCCCTCGGGTCGATGACCGGGGCGACCAGCGGCGCTCATCCCGTGGCGGTCGAGCACCTCGAGGAGCTGGTCGCGTCGGCGCGCCATCTCGTCACGGATGGCTCCGACCAGTTTCGGGTCGCGGCCGGCCTGAAGATCGACGAGGTCACGCTCGAGCAGCTCGATGAGTCGACGCTGGCCCAGCACGTTGGGGCTGGCGGTGCTCGCTCGCAGCAGCTTGCGGAGCACGACGTCGGTGAGGTCGGCGTGGGCGGAGACCACGTAGCCGATGCGTGCGCCGGGCAGGAGGTACTCCTTGCTGGCCGAGCTCACCGAGATGACGTGATCGGGGGCGTGAGCCAGCAGCGAGTTGGGGGCGTGACCGTCGTAGCGCAGCCGGAAGTACACCTCGTCGGCGATGACCACGAGGTTCAGGTCGCGCATCACTCCAGCGAGGGCAGCGCACTCGGCGTCGTCGAGAACGGCGCCGCTGGGGTTGGACGGGAAGTTGGCGACGACCACCGACACGTCGGCGTCGCGCAGCCGACCCGCGAGCGCGTCGGTATCGAGCCGACCATCCTTTTCGAAGACGTCGACGATGACGTGACGACCGCCAGCGAGGTCGACCGCGTTCGCGTAGTTCTCCCAGTGTGCGCGGGGCAGCGCGACCGTCGCGTCCTTGGCGAAGCAACGCAGCAGGAGGCTCAACGCCTCGGCGGCGCCGGTGCAAGCGCAGATGTTGCGCGCGCTCAGCTCAGGGGCATGGGGGTGACGCGAGGAATCGTCGAGCTGGAGGCTGCGGATCATCGTCTCGGCGACGAGCTCACGCAGGCGCTCGAGCCCGACGGGAGCGCCGTAGGGAACCTCGAGCTTCGGGTCGTAGCCGCTGATCTGACCGATGTCCGCGCGGACGAGCTCGGGGTGATCGGGCTGGAGGCGACCCGCCTCGCCCGCGATGCGGGGGATGGGGGTGTCGCGCTCGACGATGCGAAGGAGCTCGGGAGGGAGGAGCTCTCTCAAGCGGGGGAGGGGTGCCGTGCTCATGATGACTGACTCAAGGAAAGAGGTGGTGGCCCGTCCGGGCTAACTAGCGGGCGGTCTTGGTGAAGACGTAGGCGCCAGCGGTCGCTCCCCAGACCTGCTTGCCGCTGCGGTCGAAGCCGCGGTCCCAGCTCTCGATGCGATCGCGGAACACGCGGACCTCGGAGGTGGCGTAGGTCGCGCCTCGCAAGCTGCTCTGACAGCTCCGACCGATGGTGGAGCCGGCGTACTCGTGGGCATCGACGCGATGGAGGATGACGTCGCAGCCCTGACGGAGCTCGAGGTCGTCCGCGTCCAGCTCGGCCAGCGGCTTGTCATCCTTCCAGGCTCCGGCGTGCTCCAGCGGCTCGGGCAGGCTGAAGACCCGGCTGCGCAGCGACCCGTCCGGGCGTCGCGTGACCTGGTAGACCCGCTGACGATACGGACGCTCGAGCGCCGACGCCGCGGCCTGCTCGACGTAGAACCAGCGTCCGTCGCGACGGTGACGCCAGATCGGTTTCATCTCGAGACGGATGTCGAAGTAGGCGTCGTCCACGGCTGCCTGCGGCGCGCTGGAGAACGAGCCGGTCATCCGTCGCGTGACCGCCGCGAGGTCGCCGGCGGAGGCGAGGCCGGGCACGAGGAGCGAGAGCAGGCTGAGGACGACGATCGAGAGACGCATGGCGGGCTCCAACGAGGGGGCTCGAAGAGGACGGATTCTCGCATGGTCGGGCCGGTGATCGCCGAAGTGATCGCCTCGATTGTCGGACCTGCCCGGACCACGACTACATTCCGCTCGCACGGAGGCCACGGGGGCCTCCCCTTCGAGGGAAACACCATGACCTCAGCTCCCGAACGTTTCGAACCCGGCCTCCGTCGCCGGTCTCACTTTCTCGGTCGAGCCGTCTTCGGTCTCGCCCTGATCGTCTTGCTCGGCGCGAGCGCGCCGTCCGCTCTCGCCCAGGGAGGCGCCTGCTGCATCACCGCCGACGACGTCGACCTGGATGGTGACGGCATCCCCGATGGTCCTGGCTGCTACGTTCTGGACCCGATGAGCTGCATCGCCTTCGGCGGTGAGTACCAGGGTGACGGGACGACCTGCGAGCCCATGGGCGGCGTGTCGTGCCCGGTCACCGGCGCCTGTTGTCTCGACGATCCTGCGGGTGGCCCCGTCGGCTGCTTCAACCTCAGCGAGGCCGACTGCATCGCCGGTGGTGGCGAGTACTCGGGCGATGGGACGGCCTGCACCGCAGCGAGCTGCAGCGCCGATCCGACCGGCGCCTGCTGTCTCGACTCCGATGCCGACGGCGTGCTCGACGGTTGCATTCAGGACTCTGAAGACGGTTGCGCCAGCGTGGGCGGGATCTACCAGGGCGACGACACGGACTGCGCCGGCTCCGGCTGCGTCCCCGAGCCCCTCGGCGCGTGCTGTCTCGTCGATCCGGCCACCGGCGTGACGAGCTGCTCGGACCTCACCGAGTCCGACTGTCTCGCCGCCGGCGGCACCTTCGACCCCACGACGCTCTGCGTTCCTGGCGTGGCTTGCTCTCCGGAGACGACCGGCGCTTGCTGCGTCGCGAGCATGGGGGCCATCTTCTGCCTCGACATCACCGAGGAGAACTGTGCGGCCAGCGGTGGCACTTACCATGGTGACGGCACGAGCTGCGACTCGACCTTCTGCGGCCCGCCCGACCCGCTCGGTGCGTGCTGCCACGGCGATCCGATGACGGGAGTCACCACCTGCAGTGACCTGACGGCATCCGCCTGTGCCGACCTCGGTGGGCTCTGGGACGGCACCACGCTCTGCGTCCCCGGCACGGCGTGCACGGCGCCGACGGGAGCCTGCTGCCTCGACGACGTCGACCTCGATGGTGACGGCATCCCCGACGGTCCGGGCTGCCTGGAGCTGAGCGCTGGGGACTGTGCGGCCTCCGGAGGCAGCTACCTCGGCGACGGCTCGTCCTGCGTGGGCGCCGACTGCAGCGGCGCGCCCACCGGCGCCTGCTGTCTCCTCGATCCGGCGACTGGTTCGACGACGTGCACCGAGGTCGACGCGAGCTCCTGCGCGATGTTCGGCGGTGAGTACCTGGGCGACGGCACGGCATGCACTGGCGCGTCCTGCTCGACACCGACCGTCGGTGCGTGCTGCTTGGACACGCCCGCCGGTGGCGTCAACTGTCTCCACCTCTCCGAGTCGGACTGCGTGGCGTCGGGTGGCGAGTACGCGGGCGACGGCACGAACTGCATGAGCGTGAGCTGCACTCCGGAGCCGACCGGTGCGTGCTGCACCGACGTCGCCGGCTCGCCCCTGCCGGGCTGCCTCCTCCTGACCGAAGCCGAGTGCGCGACGGTGCCGGGTGGCGAGTACGCCGGGAACGGCACGACCTGCCCCGAGGCCTGTGCGGTCACCGGTGCCTGCTGCGTGACCGGTGACCTCGACGGCGATGGCGTCCCTGAGACCGGTTGCTTCGTCCTTCTCCCCGACGAGTGTGAGGCCGAGGGTGGCGAGTTCCTCGGTGAGGGCGTTCCCTGCACGGCGGCGAGCTGCGAGACCGTCGGAGCCTGCTGCCTCGATCCCATGACCGGAGGCTTGGATGGTTGTCTCCAGCTCTCGGCCGACGAGTGCGAGGCCAGCGGCGGCGAGTACCTCGGTGACGGCGTGCCCTGCGGCGGCACCGGCACGACCATGGGCTGCGTCGGTCCGATGGGTGCCTGCTGTCTCTCGACGGCGGCCGGTGTCGGCTGCATCCAGGCCACGGCGGACGGTTGCGAGCTCGAGGGCGGTGATTACGCCGGCGACGGCACGAGCTGTGCCGACGAGTGCCTCGGCGACTTCGGCGCTTGCTGCTTCTCCGACCCGATGTCGGGCGTGGAGGGCTGCGCCGAGATGACGGCCTCGGAGTGCGACGACCTCGGTGGCTTCTTCGAGCCGGGCGGCTTCTGCCTGACGGCGTCCTGTGCCCCGGTGGGGGCGTGCTGCGTGCCGGCGACTGGAGGGTCGGTAGGCGGCTGCGAGCAGCTCGGGCTCATCGAGTGCTTCCTCGCCGGTGGTCTCTACCTCGGCGACGACGTGCCCTGTGATGCGACGACCTGCGACCCGCTGGTGGGTGCCTGCTGCCTCGGTGACGACACCGACGGTGACGGCGTGCCCGACGGGGGCTGCGCCGACCTGACCCTGCCGAGCTGCGAGGCGGCCGGCGGGATCTTCCAGGGCTTGGGCACGAGCTGTGCCGACCCGACGACGACCTGTCTCGACCCGGGAGCGGTCTGCCGCTCGCGCGGTCGCGCCCGGCCGCCGATCTTCGAGGTGCTCCCGCCCGTCTCGGGTGACGACTTCCTCGACGACAGCGCCGAGAGTCGGGACGCGAGCCTGGTCTTCTACCGGCTCGGCTCGCGTCGTGCCCCGGCCTTCCCCGGTGCCGGTCCGACCCTCCGGGTCCGCCGGGACGCTGCCGGGGTCCGGCTGCTCTGGGACTGAGGGACTGAGCGTCCTGCCGGGCGTGGCTCGTCTGCGGCGAGTCACGTCCGGCCCCTCCTGGCGATCGCCGAAGTGATCGCCACGAGTTGCCCTGGCCGGCCGTGAGGTCCGATTCTCTCCGCGGTCGGCCGGGTCCTCACCCGCTCACCCCTGGCCGGACCCCCTGGAGCTCTCCGTGAAGGTGACGGTGCTCGACTCGCTGCCGCAGGCCGGTTCGCGAGCGCTGCTGGCGCTCGCCCTGGCCGTGCTGGGCCTGGGAGCGGGGGTTCCTGCCCGGGCCACGGCCCCGAGCGACTGTGCGGACGTCGTCGTGCTCGACCGGGCGGCTGACCCGGGGGCGGGCCCGCCCAACGGCGCGGTCTTCGCCTTCGACTTCGAGATCGGACCTGCCGGGAGCGACGAGCTCCTGGGGGGCGAGGGGGGCGCGGGGCGTCGGACCGACGTGGCCGTGCTACCCGACCGCCGCATCTTCGTCGCCGACGCCGAGGTCGACCCCATGTCGCAGGGCTCGGACCCGAACGGCGGCGTGGGCCGGGGCGGCATCTACGCCTTCGCGCCGCTCGCGGGCAACCTGGTCCTGGTGGCCGACGGCAACGACTGCAGCCCCATGATGGGCTGCCCGGACGGAGGCTGGTTCGTCGACCCGACCGGCCTGGCCTGGCGGCCGGGGACCGAGCAGCTCGTCGTCGCCGATCCGGAGGCGAACCCCTTCGGCCTCGGACCGGACCGCGACGGCGGCTCGGGCTACGGCGCCTTGTTCAGCGTCGACGTGGCGACGGGCTTCACCACCCTGCTCTCCGACGGCACGGCCTACTTCACCGACATCCCGGACGGTCGACCGTCCATCTTCGAAGAGCCCGTCGCCGTCGCTCTCGACGGACCGAACCTCATCCACGTGCTCGACCGCGGCGCCGAGCCGGTGGTCGGGGTGGGTCATGGGGCGTGGCTCACGGTGGAGCTGCCGAGTGGCTGGGTGACCCGGGCCACGACGAGCTCGGAGTTCCTGGACCTGCGTGACATCGCCAGGGGACCCGACGGCGTCTGGCTCCTGGACGGTGGTGACTCGGAGACCGCGCCGGGGGTCATCGGTCCCGATCCGGCGGCGGGTGCCGTGCTGGCCTTCCGCTCGTCGGAGCTCGTCGATCCCGTGAGCTTCACGGTGCTCGAGGCAGGCGTGCTCCTCGTTCTCGATTCGGTGGGGGCCGACGTGGACGGCGACGGAATGCCGGACACGGCGGGAGCGATCTACCGCGTCGACACCACGGCGGGTGGGGCACCCCTCGTGACCTTGCAGGCGCAGACCAGCGGCTTCGTCGAGCCGGTGGGCCTGGCGAAGCTGGAGCCGCTGGCGTTGACCGCGGCGAGCCCGAGCGTGGCCATGGCGGGCACGGCGGTGACCGTGCGCGTCACTGGCGGTCCGTTCGAGGCGGGGGCGACGGCGGACTTCGGTGAGGGCGTGCTCGTCGGTGACGTGCGGCTCGTGGGTCGGTCGACGCTCGATGTCGACGTCGTGATCGAGCCGGGTGCTACGGCGGGCTTCCGCGACGTGCTCATCGAGAACCCCATCCGGACGCAGGCCTTCCACTGTGACCTCTTCGAGATCACGCGCTCGGCGAGCTGTGCTTCGCAGGCCGAGGGACTGAAGGTGGAGGCGCCTGGCGAGGGTCGGATCCGCCTGAGCTGGGAGGCGAGCGAAGGGTCGTGCAACACGACCTACCGGGTCTACCGCGCCATGACACCACGGCCGACCGACATGCCGGGGCAGTGGCGCAGTGATCCCTCGTTCGTCGACATCAGCACGGAAGACGAGGACGGCTCGGTGGAGAACACGACTTTCCTCACGCTCCCAGAGGTCGAGGGAGACGAGTACTTCCTGGTCGTGACCGTGCTCGAGGACGGGAGTGAGCTGGTGCCGGAGCACTACTCGCCCTGAGCTTGCGTCTCGCTGTTCGATGAGAGCGTGAGCGTCGCTCGAAACGTCGGACCTTCCAGCGCGAACGACGTCTCCCAATCGAGCAACGCGGCCAGCTCGGAGGCCAGGGTCGAGCCGAGGCCGGCGTGGTCGCGATCGGAGCGGGCGGCGTCCTTCGTCCAAAAGGGCTCGGTGAGGACGGCGAGGTCCGCCTTCGTGAGCCCCTCATGGCGGTTCGCGATGACCAGCGCAGGTCGCTCGCCGTCGGTGTCGATGCGACACGTGACTTCGTGGCCGGGAACACCGTGGGCCACCGCGTTGCCCAGCAGGTTCGAGACGATGATGCGGGCGATGTCGGGGTCGGCCGTGACGAGAAGCGTGTCCGGCAGGAGCAGCTCGAGCTCCATCTCTCGCTCCGCTGCGCGCTCGGCCTCGTCATCCCGACACTGCGTGACCAGCTCGACGAGATCGAAGCGCTCGGCGTTCGTGGTCAACGCTCCCTGCTGCACCCGCGAGAGCGTGAGCAACGATGACACGATGGCCTCCATCCGGACCGCGATGGTCCGCGATCCATCGAGAGCCTGACGCCGATAGTCGTGGTCCTCCCACTTCAGCGCCACGTCGGTCAGGCTGCGAAGCTCGGCGATGGGGGTTCTGAGCTCGTGGGCGATGTCGGCCGTCGTTCGTCGCTCTCTCTCCAGGGCCTGGTCGAGCCGTGTCACGAGATCGTCGAGACGGCTCACCAGCGGTTGGAGCTCGCTCGGTCGCTCGGTGGTGCTGAGACGGGAGACGGACCGGCCCGGGCCCAGGCCCTCGATCTCGGACGCGATGTCGTCGATCGGTGCGAGACCACGGTCGATGCTTCGCTGCACGGCGACCACCAGCCCCAGACCGAGCAGGCCGCCAGCCAACAGGAGTGGATGGAGGAGCCCGGCGATCCAGAGCTCGACGGCGTCCTGATGGGTTCCCACCGCAACGACGATCTCCTCGTCGGACGTGCCGTCGACGCGCAGGGGCGCGACGAGGCAGAGCCACCTGCCGTCGCGTCCGTCGGGAAGGGGAGCCTCCCAGGTGCTGCGGTCGTGCTCGTCGAGGGGGAGCTCGTCGAACTCGAGAAACGGGGGCTCGTCGGGCGGTGCCCGGGCGATCTCCGTTCCATCGAGCGTCCAGGCCGTGAAGTAGTCCCGGGTCTCGTAGATCTCGAGGAGAGCGCTTCCGACGTCGACCACGTGTCGACCCTCCTCTCGGTGGGTCACGGCGGCGATGGCCAGGGCCTGAGTCTCGATGATGTCGTCGAAGTGCTCGATCAGGAACGCTCGCGTGACGACGAAGACGATGACCGTGAACAGGCCGAGCAAGACAAAGCCGGAGACCAGCATGGCGACCTGAAGTCGCTGGCGGAGAGAGGTCATTGCTCTCGCTCTTCCAGGACGTAGCCCTGGCCGCGCCGGGTGTGGATGAGCGGAGCGGCTCGGGACGAGGACAGCTTGGCGCGGAGGGCGCAGATCATCCGGTCCACGGCGTTGCTGGACGGCTGCCGGTCGTCGTAGAGCTGCTCTTCGATGTCGGCTCGAGAGACGGTCTCACCCTGACGTCGGGCGAGGTACTCAAGCAGGGTGTACTCCCGTGGCGTCAAGTCCACGCGTCGCGTGTCGAGGAAGACGTCCTCGCTGTCCACGTGGAGGACGAGGTCGGCGACTTCCAGTCGTGGTGCGCGGGTCTCTCGTGGTCGGCGGCCGAGAGCCTCCACGCGCGCGAGCAACTCGTCGAAGGCGAAGGGCTTGACGAGGTAGTCGTCGGCACCGGCCCGGAGCCCGCCAACGCGATCGTCCACGGTGTCTCGCGCCGTGAGCATGAGGACGCTGGTGGGGTGGCCTTCACGTCGGAGGGTCGTCAGGACGGAGAGCCCGTCCTGCCCCGGGAGCATGACGTCGAGGATGATCAAGTCGTGGTGGCCATTGCGTGCACGAGACAGCCCTGCGTCGCCATCTCCGGCGACGTCGACCTCGTGTCCCGACTTCTCCAGCCCCGTCGTGATGGCGAGCTGGAGCTGCGTCGAGTCCTCGATGAGGAGGATGCGCATGACTCGTCTCCAGCGATCGGCCCGAGTGACGGCCGGTCGTCTCAGTTTGTATCACGAGCTCCCCGACCTTCCGGCGGACCGTCACGTTGCGGTAATGCAAGGTCGGTCGGGGCGGTCCATCTTGAGGGAGCCTCGGGCCTGTCGGCCCGGCCTGGAGAGACCGGAATGGTCCGAACCCTCGTCTGCCTGCTCGTCGCACAGCTCCTGACGGCCGGCGCCTGCGTCACCGCTCAGACCCTGCCCGACGACATCGACATCTCGGTGACGCCCAACGGCATCGTGCCCTTGCCCGACACGGTGGGCCCCGTCTTCACGGATCTCTTCGACCGCTACACGAAGATCACCGCCCCCAACGGAGGCGCGATCCACTTCTTGCTCCAGGACCGCGTGACGGACGAGATGGCGGTCCGGGCCCGCGAGATCATGCGCTTCTACCTCACCGATGCACCGGGCACCGTGCACGGCGCCGACAAGACGGCGGTAGCAAACTCGATGGCCGATCTCGACGCGACCTTGGTGTACTTCAACACCGAAGCGGACTCCTTTCGGGCGATCGAGGGTCCGTTGGGCTCGACCCCGCTGTTCTTCCAGGACCTCTACGCGGAGGAGTCGGTCGTCGAGGGCTCGGCCGAGTACGTCGCCAACACCAACCGCGACGCGACGCTGGAAGAGGTCTTCCATCTCGTGCACGGGGCGGGCATCGAGCCGACGCTGCCCACCCATCACGCGGAGATCACGGCGGCGACCAACGCGGCGATGGCGGCCGGGCTCTGGATCCCGCCCCCGGACCTCCCGGCAGCGGACCGTCCGTTCGAGTACATCATCAGCATCATCGACGTGCAGTACGGACTCTGGGCTCACGACCCCACTCGAGATGGCACGTCGTTCTACGGGGAGTACGCCTTCAACACTCCTGCGGCGATGGCAGCCGGCGACCCCGCCGGCCTGACGGCCATGCTCGCCTTCCTCCCGCCGGTGTTCTCCTTCGATTGTCGAGTTGCCGCCGAGCTCACGGGGCGGTTCGACTGCCATGCCCCCGAGCCGAGCGAGGAGTACGTGCTCAAGTCACGGCACCTCACCCGGGTGCGACTGACGGGCAGCAACGACAGCGATCTCACCGGCAACGACTGGGACAACGTGCTCGGTGGGAACTCCGGAGACAACGACATCGAGTGCAAGGGCGGCACGGACACCGTCGTGTTCACCGGGCCGTGGGCCGAGTACGTGATCACGGTGGACGGGTCCACGACGGTCGAAGACACGGTGCCCGGTCGGGACGGGATCGACGTGGTCGACGCCGACTGCGAGCTGCTCCGCTTCGCCGATCGCACGGTCGGACCCGCACCGCCAGCGGTGCCGCCGACCATGAGAGTGGCCAAGCTGGAGCCGACCGGCACCACGCTCTCGCTGTCCTGGGACGACGTTGCGTGCGCCGGTGCGGTCGACCACGTGCTCGTGCACGGCGGTGGGTCGCAGCTTCCGACGACGGCGAGCGGGACGTTCGAGGTAGGTGGCGGACTCTGTGCCCTCGGGGCGACGTCACCGTTCGTCTGGGAGGGCTCGGTCGACGCGAGCAGCGATCCGACGGGGCTCGCGTGGTGGCTCCTGGTGGCCACCGACGGCGCCTCGGTCGAGGGCTCGTGGGGACTGGACGGTGCTGGGGTGGAGAGGCTCGGACCGGTCCCCTCGGGAGCTTCCGGGCTTTGCGGCGCCACGGAGCGGGACCTGAGCAACTCCTGCGGGCGTTAGCCGTTGGAGGAGTCGCAACCCTGGCGAGCAGGTCGCGTAGGATCCCCACGCTTCGTTTCGTTCGACGCGTGGAGGGACTCGGTCCATGGACTCGCTCAACGTCATCCTGGGAATCGTCGCCAGCATCTGCACGGTCGTCTCATTCCTGTGGGGCCTGGCCAAGAGCCGGGGCCTGTCCGCCGCCGATCGCCGCATCGCCGAGCTCACGCATCAGCTCCTGGAGGTCCGGGAGGCGCTGGTGGAGACCGGCACGGTCCAGGCCGAGCGCGCCGAGCACGAGGAGCAGCGCACGCGGATCAAGACCGCGCTGACCACCCACGACGTGCTCGGCGGCAAGCAGAGCTTCCGCATCGGCCTGCTGACCGTCGGCCTCCTGTTCGCGGTCATCGCGACGGTCTGGGTCCTGGAGGTGGCGAGTCACTCGATGGTCTCGGCCCCGGGCTTGCTCGCGGTCCTGGCTTGGCTGTTGCTGGTCGCCGTGCCGGCCTGGCTCCTGCTGACCGGTCGACGGAAGCGACGTCAGCTCTTGGCCGAGGTCAAGCAACTCCTGAACGACACCCCGTTCAGCGACCTCGAAGTCGATCGCATGGCGCGCTGGTGCGAGGAGTATCGGTGGCGGCAGTGGGGCACGGGGAGCCGTCACGCGCAGCTCGTGCGGAGGTCGTTCTTCCGGGAGGCTGCGGCCTGAGCGCATGCTCGCACGAGTGATCGAGGCGGCTGGCTTCTCATGCAGCTTCTTCCTTACCTTCGGTCGTGGGAGCGCGACTGAGGTTGGTCATGTCACTGCCTGGTCGTCTTGAATCCGGTGCGCTTGCCATGCGGTGAGCGCCGGTTCTGCATCGACTTCTCGTGGGCGTGTTCGGCCCGTCCGAGCCGCTGGGCTCGCTGCGCTCCTTCGTCACGGACGACGCTGGTTGCGACCTCCTGCCTCGCCGGCGAATGGGTGAGGATGCTGGCCGGAGGAGCCCGGCCAATCCATGAGTCCGGTGTCGCCGGGGGATTCGTGCGAGTGGGCCATGCCCCAAGCGACGAGACGGTCGACTCGACATCTGACCGGTCTCCCGATGCGGAAGAATGCGGTTGTCCAGGTACTGGGGCGAGGCCCTGCGACCACCGTGGAGTCGTCGTCTGATCGCCGAAGTGATCAGCTCGCGTTGTCGTTCCATGAGGTAGGCAGCAGCATCTGTTGGTACGGAGGCCGACCGTCAGCCTCCCCCGCTTACCGAGGTCCCTTTCATGACAGCGCCCCGTGAACGTCAGGTCTCCTTGCTCGTCGGTCGCGCCCTACTCTGCGCCACCCTTTTCTTCGTCCTGGGCTTCCAGGCGACTTCGGTCTCGGCTCAGGGAGGAGCCTGTTGTCTCGCCGAGGTCGACTTGGACGGCGACGGCATCCCTGATGGCCCCGGTTGTCTCGTGCTGGACCCGGTTGATTGTCTCGCCTCAGGAGGGATCTACCAGGGCGACGGAGTCGATTGCGACCCGATGGCAGGAGCTGACTGCACGATCACCGGCGCCTGCTGCGTGGCGACAATGGGTGCGATCTCCTGCTTCGAGCTCACCGAGGCCGAGTGCGCGGCCAGCGGCGGAGACTACTCCGGTGACGGGACGGGTTGCGACGACCTGCCCTGCTCTGATCCGGTGGGGGCCTGCTGTTACGACGATCCCATGACCGGCTGGGAGGATTGCTACGACTTCGCCGCCTCGACTTGCTCCTCCGTGGGCGGTGAGTTCGAAGCTGGCACGTCCTGTGCGGTGGATCCTCCTTGTTCTTTCGGAGCTTGCTGCCTCGGCGCGGACGGAGCATGCGGGGAGACCATCGAGGCCGACTGCACCCTGTTTGGCGGAATTCATCACGGTGTGGGGACGAGCTGCGAGACCGTTTCGTGTAGCGACGAGTTGTTCGGAGCCTGTTGCGTGACGAACCCGATGATGGGCACGACGGAGTGCCTGGAGCTGAGCGCGTCCGATTGCGCCGCCGCTGGCGGCGAGTACGGAGGTGATGGCACGGGTTGCACGGCGACCTCCTGCGGCGCAGAACCGACTGGTGCCTGCTGCCTACCGGATACCGGTGCTTCGCCGGGTGGGTGCGAAGTCCTGGGTTGGAGCGCGTGCCACCTCGCTGGCGGTTTCTACCTGGGCGACGACACGGCGTGTGAGCCCACGACCTGTGATGCCCTGATTGGCGCCTGCTGTCTCGGTGAGGATAGCGACGGCGATGGTCTACCCGACAGTGACTGTGAGGATCTCACTCTACCCACCTGCGAGGATCTCGAGGGCAACTTCCAGGGCATGGGCACGAGCTGTGCCGACCCGACGACCACCTGCCTGAGCGGGGCACTGTTTCGCGCACGCGGGGGAACTTTCCCGCCCCTCTTCGAGGTGTTGCCATCGTCGACGCTCAGCGTGCTCGACGACACCGACGAAACCCGCGACGCGACGCTCGTCTTCTTCCGGATCGGCTCGCGTCGAACACCGGCCGATCCCGCGAACCGTTCGAGACTCCGAGTCCATCGTGACGGTGGGGGCGTTCGGCTCGACTGGGAATGAGACCTGACTGGACCGGGCCTCGAGCCTCCGATCCATGTTCGCTCCGAGTCGGCAGGGCTGTTCTGATCTCCAAAGTGATCACGACGAGTTGCAGGTGAGGCCGGCTTGCGCGAACTTTGTCGAGCTCAGACGGTCTCGGCTCACCGATGTCGTGGAGATTCCGTGGACAGGAAGTTGGTCAACTCGCTCATGCAGCTGCTCGGAGCTCTGGCCGTCCTCGGCCTGGTCCCGGTGGGTGCGTGGGCGCAGGGAGAGTGCGCCGAGCTGGTGGTCGTGGACCGAACCGACTCCGTCGGCGAACCGACCGGTAGCATTTTCGACGTGGACCTGGACGAAGCCCTGCCAGACAGCGTCCAGCCGCTGGGGCTCGCTGGTCCGGTGGGTCGACGGACGGACCTCGCGCTCGCGGATGGGCGACGGCTCTTCGTCCTGGATGCCGAGATGGATCCTGCCGGTCTGGGGCCGGATCCTGCTGGCGGTTCGGGCCCTGGAGGCGTGCTCGGGCTCGATCTCATGTCCGGGGACTTGCGGGTGCTTGCCGACGGGACGACCTGCGAGGCGTCCCTCGACTGTTCGGTCGAGGCACCGGCCTTGTTCGTGGAACCGACGGGCCTGGCCTGGTGGCCGGGTACCGAGCTCCTCGTCGTCGCCGATCCAGAGGCCGATCCCCTCGGTCTCGGTCCGGACCGCCTGGGTGGTAGCGGCCACGGCGCGATCTACTCGGTGAGCATCGCGACGGGTGAGGTCGCGCTCATCAGTGCCGGTGATGTCCATTCGGAGTCGTTGCCGGACGGCCGGCCGATCTTCGAGGACCCCATCGCCGTGACGTTCGACGAGGCCGGCGTGCTGCACGTGCTCGACCGATCGGCGCTGCGCCCCTCGGACACCCATCGGGGAATCTGGTTCACCGTCAACGTGGCGACGGGACGAGCGAGCCTGGCGAATGTTCCGTCGGAGCCCGCGGACTTGCGTGACCTCGCGCTCGGTCCGACCGACGCCTGGCTGCTCGGTGGGGGCACGGGCGGCTTGGCACCGGGGATCTGGAGCATGGGGATGATGGGGCCGCTGGAGCTGACCCCGATCCCCGAGCTCGTCGATCCGGTGAGCCTGACCGTCGCGGGAGCTCGTCGCTTGCTCGTGCTGGATGCCATGGCATCTCTCGATGCCGATGGGGACACCGTCGCTGACGACCTGGATGGCGATGGCTTGCCAGATCATCCCGATGGCGTGATCTGGGAGGTCGACATGGACACTCGCGTCGCGACTCAGGTTGGCTGGCACCCCGATTTCAGGCAGCCCGTCGCCGTCGCTCGGCTCGACCCCATCCTGCTCGAGTCGGCGGTTCCGCCGATGGCGAGGCGGGGTGAGAACTTGACCGTGACCCTGGTCGGTGGTCCTTACGTGGTCGGAGCGACGGTGGACTTCGGGCCTGGCGTGAACGTGCGTGCGGTCCGCGTTCTCGACTCGCGTCACGTCGAGGTCGAGCTCACGGTCGAGCCGGGAACGGAGCTCGGTGGTCGCGACATCCGCGTGACCAATCCCGATCGGACACAGGCGTTTCACTGTGACCTGTTCGAGATCACCGGGGGCGCCGGTTGTGCTGCTTCGGTGCTCGCTTCTCCGGTACTCCTTCACCGTGAATCGGCATCGGTTCTCCGCGTGAGCTGGGAGAGCAGCGAAGACCCCTGTCGACTGGGTCACCGTCTCTATCGCGGTGATGCGGTTCGGCCGACGAGTGGGCGAGGGCGGTGGCCGGAGGACCCCGTCTTCATGGACATCACCGACGACGACCGCGATGGCGCGACCGAAGACCCCGGTCTCTCCGTTCCCCTTCGCGACGGGCTCGACTCCTACTTCCTGGTCGTTCCGGTCGGTAGCGACGGCACCGAGCAGACCGCGGGGCACTACTCGCCTTGAGCCAGGGCATGCGGAATCGTTCTTCCGAGAGATGCCGGGCTGAGCACTCGCGCGTGCGTCTCAGGACGGCTCGCCGCCGAGCTCGGGTCGGACGTGGCGGAAGTAGTAGAGGGGGACCGCCACGGGAGCGATGAGGACGATGCCCTTCCTCCACCGATCGACCATCGGAGGTTGCTGACGACCGAAGTTGAAGGCGATCTCGGAGATGGACTCGTGCAGCGATGCCTGAGTGTCATCGCCTGGGAAGCGTCGGCTGAGATCCGCGAGGGCCCATGCGATGCCGGCGAGCACCGAGACTCCGAACAGGAAGAAGGAGATCACGAGTGGCCAAAGATGAGCGAGAAGCGGATCCGGCTCGAAGTCAGCCAAGCGAGCCAGCAGGGCCTGGACGAGCGCTCCCTGGAGGTATGCCACCGGTGCCATCACGCTGAACAAGTAGGCCAGCACGAGGCAGTCTGCACGACGCTTGCTCATCGCTCTTCCCTCCCCAGAGAACGCCGAGGTCAGGTCCCCTGCGTCTCCCAGAAGACATCGTACAAGAACCCAACTAGCGGATGCTTGACCTCCAGCCGCAGCATCCGCTCCTTGCGGTCCTCGACGACCCGCATGCCTTCCGGGTGCAACCTCTCCGACACGTCACCTTCCGCGAAGGGGCCGTCGATGAGGATGCGCGGATGAACACCGAACACCACGTCGCCGAAGCGCACGCCCGGCGGGAGCTGAACCACCAGCTCCAGCCTCTGCACCGCGAAGGTCGGCACGATGGCAGCACCGTCCCAGCGAGTCGGGCGATCGTCTGACGCGTCGGGATCGAAGAAGCCCGGCGTGAACAGCCGTCGCGTGTACGACGCCCCGACCGCCGCGAGCTCCGGCGGCACGGTGATCTCGTGGACGAGCCGACCCTGCGGCCTCGCGATGATCCGCACGCGCAGCCCGCTCTCGTCGGCCTGACGAGCGACGGCGTCCTCCACCGTCTTGAGCACCGTCGGCAGACGCTTCGACGCGGCCCGCGCCGAGCCGTAGCGAATGCGGAACGGTGAGCCGCCCGGACGCACCCGTCGCACGCCAAGGCTCTCGCAGAGCGCGTGGGCATCGCCTGCCGCGGTGATGACGAGGGTCTTGCGCTCCAGCTCGCTCTCGATGCCGAGGAGGTCGCGCTGGTGTTCCCAGGCGTCCAGCCGATTGAAGGGCCCCTCGCCCGGACGCACCGGCAAGAGCTGCTCGGGCTGCAAGCGCGGCAGGACCTCGAGACAGCCGTCGAGGATCGACCGTCGCACGTCCGTGCCTTCCTCCAGCCGCGTGACCGTGACGGGGGAGACGTCGAGCTTGCGCGCCAACTCGCGTCGTGACCAGCCCTGGTCCTCCCGCGCTGCCTGGACCGCCTGCGCCGCGTCGACTCCTTCTTCGGGCCACGGGCCGACGACCGTCGGCACGCCCGACTCCGCCACGTCGCCACCACCCCAGCCGAGCCCGTAGTAGAGACCGCAAGGTGGTCGCTCGACGACCATGGAGAGCCGACGCTTCGCCGCCGACCGGCGCACCTTGACGCCCTCTGGATGAAGGAAGGGGAGGAGGTCGGACACCTCGGCTTGCGCTGCCTGCAGGTCACTCCAGGCTCGCACCCGGGCGTGCTCGGGGAAGGGCACGTCGGCGGCAAACTCGACGACGACCTCGAAGCTCTCCACGGGGAAGTCGATGGCCAAGGAGGCGCCCTCGGCCATGAGCGCCGACACGACCAGGCTCCCCGGCGTCGAGTAGCCGGGCGGGAGGTCGTCGCCGAGCTGCTGACGTCGGTACTCGATGCCCTGGCTCTGCAACTCCCGTGGGAAGCGCAGCTCGTGGCGGAAGCCGTGGTCGTCGAGACGACGTGAGCGAGCCTTCAGGTCACCGGGCTCGGCCGCGATCTCTGTACGAAGGTGAGGCGAGCCTCGGAACAAGGTTCTCAAGAGACGCTGTCGCACGACGTCGTCGGTCAGCGACCCTTGGGTCGGTCGCGCGCCGACGAGACGGAGATGACCCCGTCGTCCGTCTGGTCCGACCTCCACGGTGAGCACGAAGCGCTGGGCCGACCAGCCGTGGACGTCGCGCACGAGCTGCCAGGCCGCCGGCGAGTGCAGCGGTGGCGAGGGCGCGCCCGCGCCGACGAGGTCCGACGGACGCAGGCTCGGCAGCACCTCGAGGTAGCGCAGCAGCGTCGAGCGTCGGGGATCGCCGCCCGCTTCCGCCTGGCTGATGGTGGCCGGCGACACGCCGAGGAGGCTCGCCAGCTCCCGCACGCCCAGGCCCGCCCGCTCTCGGGCGGCTCGGAGACGCGTTGCGAGCTCGTCGCCAGGCATCGTTACTTCAGGAAGTCGACGATGCGGGGGATGAGCGTCTCGCCGCGGTCTTCCAGCACCAGGTGACCCGCGTCCTCGAAGACCTCGTAGCGTGCATCGGGAAGACGACGTCGCCACTCGGCCAGGAAGCCCGCGTCGAACACGAAGTCCTGGAGACCCCAGCCGATGAGCACCTGACGCTCTTGCAAGAGCGGTAGGGCCGCCTCGACCTCCGCCACCAGCGACCAGGCCGGGTCACCCGGCGCGAGCGGGATGTCCTGAACGAAGCGAGCGACCGACAGTCGGCGCTGCCAGGAGTCGTGCGGCGCCAGGTAGCAACGCTTGATCGCCGCCGACAGCGGAGTCGCGCTGCCCAGGCCCGCGACCGTTCCTTGCGTGAAGGCGTTGAGGCCCCGCACCAACGCCTCACCCACCCGCGAGCCGCGCGCGAGGCGCAAGCTGCTCGGGAGACCCTGACCCTCGGGAAGACAGAAGCCCGCCGTGTTGAGGAGGACCACCTTGTCGAGTCGCTCGGGCGGCAGGTGCAGCAGCGCCCAGGCCAGGCCGATCATCCCGCCCCAGTCGTGCAGGACGAGGCTCACCGGGCCGTCGTGGTCGAGGCTCTCGACGAGCGCGCCGAGATCGGCGACCCGTTGCTCGAGGGTGTAGCGGTAGTCGGGCTCGCCCGGCTGATCGGAGAAGCCGCAGCCGAAGTGATCCGGCGCGACGCAGCGATGCGTGCCCTTCAGTCCCTGGACGAGATGCCGGAACTGGAAGGACCAGGTCGGGTTGCCGTGGACGAACAGGACCAGCGGGCCCGTGCCCTCGTCGACGTGGGCGAGACGACCGTGCTCGAGCTCGGCGAAGCGAGGCTCGAAGTCGTGACCGCAGGACGCGAGGAGACCGTCGCGGCGGGCGCGCTCGAGGCTGGGGCTCGGACCCCGGACGCCGGGGGCCTGGAGCTCGGCTACCACTCCACGCCGAGGAAGAGCGTGTTGAGACCCGAGCCGATGCCGAACAGGCCGACCTTGTGACCCGGCTGGAGGTGACCGCGCTCCTCGGCCATGGCGGCCGTGAGCGGCAGGGACACCGTGCCCATGTTGCCGAGGTGCTGGAAGGTCGAGAAGTCCTTCTCGGCCGGGATGCCCAGGGTGTTGAGCACCGTCTCCCGGTGCATCGAGCCGACCTGATGGCAGATGACTCGGTCGAGGAGGTGGGCCGACCAGCCGAGACGCATCAGGAACTGGTGGAAGGTCTTCAGGCCCAGCTCGACGCCGTGCTTCATGACCGAGACCGAGTCGGTCGACATGAACTCGCCGAAGGCGCGCGGCAACATGGACTGCGCGATCTGCGCGGCGGGGATGACCGCCGGTAGCAGGGCGTCCATGCCCCAGCGGCAGAGCGCGTGGTACTGCGGCGCGGTGCGCGTGACGCCGCCGCGGAGCTGACGGCCGGTGGCCTCGCCGAAGCTGCCGTCGGTCACGAGGATGGCAGCGGCTCCCGAGCCACCGGTCATCGTGGCCAGCGAGCTCTTGAAGAAGTCCATCGTCGGGTTCTCGAGCAGGCGCTCGATGGTCGTGTTGACGATGTCACGCGAGCTCTCGCAGGACACCACCAGACCCGCACGGATCTGTCCGAGCTCGATGCGGTTGGCCACGTCGACGAGGCCGTTGAGCATGCCGAGGCAGGCGTTCGACAGGTCGAAGATGGCGCAGTCGGCGGGGACGCCGAGCTCGGCCGCGACACGGCAGGCCGTCGCCGGCTCGAACTGCTCGCGGCAGACGCCCGTGTAGATGAGGACTTCGACGTCCTCGGGCGTGACGTTGCAGCGGTCGAAGGCGTGTCGGGCCGCCGCCACCGCGCCGGAGGAGAGGGGGTGGTCCTCCTCCCACCAGCGGCGCTCCGCGATGCCGGTGAGCGCCTCGAGCTGGCCGGGGGCCATGCAGAGACGACGGTAGACCGGACCGAGACGGTCCTCGAGCTCGTCGGAGGTGATGACCACCGGCGCGAGCTCGTAGCCCATCGATTCGATGCGGACGCGCGTGTACTTCATGCTTCGTCTGCGTCCCAGTGGAGGGCGAATCCCTCCATTCCGTAAA
This sequence comes from Acidobacteriota bacterium, assembly GCA_039029535.1. Taxonomy (GTDB): domain Bacteria; phylum Acidobacteriota; class JBCCFW01; order JBCCFW01; family JBCCFW01; genus JBCCFW01. Next base: position 25,441 of record JBCCFW010000027.1, on the reverse strand, counting down.
TCAGGCGACCATCGACTTCGAGCCAGCCGTCACCGACCAGGACCCTCCGCTCCTCGTCGACCTGGATGATCTCGGCCGTGACCGTGACCTCGGCGTCCGCGGGGATGACCTGTCCGCGATACACCCAGGAGTGCTCCTCACCCAGGGCTTGGGGCCGGAACGCCCGTCCGGAGGGGCCTCGACGGGCCTCCCCGAACCGGTCCTCGGCGGCGACCTGGAGGAGCTGGCGCAATGATTCCAGACCCAGGGACCCAGGGCAAACCGGGTCTTGGTGGAAGTGGGCCGAAAAGAACCAGGAGGACGAGTCGACCGCCACCTTGCCCACCACGAGACCGAGTCCTTTCGGGCCACCTTGCGGGTTGAGGTGCGTGACCTCGTCGATCATGGGGAGCTGGCCGGTCGCGTGGGGGAAGGACCGGGGCATCGGGAAGCGGCGGGCCCGGGCGGTCTCGTCGGGACCCGGTCGGTAGGGCTCCTGGTCCCGGATGCCGACCTGGTTGGCCAGGGCCTCCTTGGAGAAGAAGCCGAAGTAGGTGTCGCCGGTGTAGACCAAGCCTTCGGGCGACAGGACCTGGTAGTCGAAGTTCTGGATGATCATCCCGCCCGAGCTCGAGATGTTCGTGCAGGTGACGTCGATGGTGAGCAAGCCGGTCTCCGGGCCCACGCCGCGGTGCTGGACCGCCTTGCCGCCGAGGTTGCGGAAGCGGAGGTCGTTCTCGCTCGTGAGCGCCGAGCCCATGTACGCGGCCAACCACCCGCAGGGTTGCAGGGCGATCTCGAGCAGGACGGCGAAGGGCATCTCCGGCTGCCCGGCGTCGCGGAAGTACCACTCGTCGGGCGGGACGTCGTACTGGGCCCGGCAGGACGAGCCGGCGTGGAGCTCGAAGGGCGTCCCGGTGACCGCGGTGATCCGATCGAGAAACTTGAAAGGCGGTCCCGGCAGCCGGGCGATGACCCGCTCCTCATCGAAGACACGGTAGGGCGCGCCGAAGGCCTCGGAGGGCTTGCCGATGGAGAACGCGAGGATCGTGCCGTTGTCGTAGATCGCGGGCTCGACGACGGTGGCCGCCGCGGATGGCGCACCGGTCGCTACCGGCGCCGGAGCTGGGGTCGAGACGGCCGTTGCTCCCGGCGTCCGCCCGGCCCAGAGCTGCTCGAGACGCTGTCGGCTGCCGCCACGGAGGCGGAGCGACATGCCCTCGATCTCCACGATGGCCTTGCCGTCGGCGCGCATGAGGGCATCGACGATGACCATGGGCTCGGGGTCGAGGCTCACCTCGCGGACGTCGATCTCGTAGGTCGCCACCTTCGTGCTCGCCAGCACCTGGCCCCGGCACTTGAGCCGGCCGGGACGACCGGGGACCGGCTCCCACCAGGCCTCCTCACTTTCGGCGATCCACCCCCAGCGCGTGAGCAGCACCCGCAGGGAGTGGAGACAGCACTCGTACATGAGCGTGCCGGGCATGACCTGGTCGTCGACGAAGTGACAGGTCAGGTACCAGTGGTCGGGTCGGACGTCGCCCTCGGCGACGATGCGGCCGAAGCCGAAGCGACCTCCTTCCGAATCGAGCTCGGTCACGCGATGGACGAGACGCATGAGCCCGGTCGGCAGCCGCAGGGGCTCGCGTAGCGGCAGGCCGGCGAACTCGGGACCGAAGGCCGCCGCCAGGTCGCCGGCCCGCAGCGCCTCGATGCCGTTGCCGTCGAGCGTGGTGGGGGACTGCGGCAGCAGCGGACGCCAGTCGTCGGGTCGGCTCGCCATCGATCGCAGCGCCGCCTCGCGCATGGGCGCGCGGACGATGCCCACTCCGGCGTCGAGCTCGGCCTCGGTGAAGAAGCCGGCGCAGCCGTCCTTCATGGAGAGCAGCGGCTCCCCACCGACGGTCGCCTCGAAGCGGAAGCGGAAGAGCCAGGTGTCGGCCTGACGGAAGAAGTGGTCGACGTGGATGTCGTAGCGCACCGTCTCGCCCGGCACGGGCAAGCTGCGATGGAAGGTGACCTCGGCGTCGAGCAATCGGTAACAGGCGAGACCCTTGGTCTGCAGGTCGATGCCGAGGAAGCCCGAGAGGAAGAGGTCGGCCTGACCTGCCTCCACCGCCACGCAGGTCGGCATCCGACCGTTGTCGAGGTACCAGGCGTTCTCGAGCACGTCGTGCTCGGTCACCACGCGACCCGAGCCCATGGAGAGCGGGTCGCCCTCGATGGTGAGGATGCGGTGCACGAGCTGAAGCGGGACGTCGGGGAGACGCACGCGCGTGGGGTGTGCGTCGGCCGCGGCGTAGCGGGGGCCGAGGACGTCACCCAAGCGGCCACGGGCCAGCTCGAGACAGGCGCGGTAGTCGAGCTGACGTGGCGGCTCGGGGTCGGTCCACGGCGGGAACGGCGTGCTCTCGTCGACGACCGGTCCGAGCACGGGACCGCTGGTCACCCGTGTCGGTGCCGAGGGGACGGTCGGGACCTGCGGCGGGGGAGCGACGGGGGCCGGAGGTGGAGCGGTCGGCGTCAGGGATGCGCCGCCCTGCGCTCCCTGCGCGCGGAGCTGCGCGGACCAGGCGAGCTGTGCGGCGAGGGTGGAGCGGAGGCTCGCGTCGATGGCCAGCCAACTCTCGTGAGCGTCGGCCTTGGCCGACTGCGTGCGCGACCACGCGGCGAGGGCGGGCGACACGGGACCGGCAGTCGTGGGCGCGGCCGGCTGCGGCACGCTCGCCGAGGACGCCGACGCGGCCGCGGTGGCCACGGCGACTTGCACGGGCGGCTCGGCCGGGACCGAGGGAGCTGGCGGCGTCGGCGCGACGGTGGCCACTGGAGCCTTCACCGCTTCCTTCTTCGGGACCGGTGCGGCCTTCGGAACGGAGGGAAGCTCGAACGCCCCGTGCCGCACGGGGTAGCGGAGCTGCGGTGCCTCCGAGCGAGCCGCGCTCTCCGGATGCAGCGCGGCGAGATCGACCGGCACGCCCTCGGCGACGAGGCGGGCGAGCGTGCGGAGGAAGCTGCCTTCCTCGTCGCCCCGCCGGCAGGCCGCGACCGTGCGATGAGGACGATCGTCCAGGATGCTCTCGATCATCCGCGAGCACGATGCCCGTGGACCGACCTCGACGAAGATCCGCGCACCGTCGTCGAAGGCCCGCTCGACGAGCCGGGGGAAGTCGAAGCCGGAGAGCGCCTGCTCGAGGATCGAGTCGGCCACCGTCTCCGGCGTGGGCACGTAGGACGCTGCCTGCGAGGTCCGGTAGAAGCGGACGTCGGCCGGCGGGTGCGTCGGCAGCACGTGCAGCTCACGGTAGGCCTCGGCCACCAGCTCGGCCACCTCGCAGTGAACGGTGGTGACCGCCTCGAGCGGGTGCAGCCGCGCGTCGAGCTCGGCGGCCAGCGACTCGACCTCGTCGCGTCGGCCACCGACGATGCACTCGCTGCGCGTGTTGACGATGAGCAGGTAACAGCGGCTCGGTCCCGCGTCGGCGCGACGCTGCAACGCCGCGCGCACGGCCTCGGCGGGGCTCTCCAGCACGGCGGTGAGCCAGTCGACGGGCTCGTCGGCCGCGAGCCCCCAGCGACGACGCGCCGCGCGGCACTCACCACCCAGCTCCTCGGTGAAGAGCCCGCCGGACTCCATCCGGTGCAGCATCTCGTCGCGCCGTGTCCACGTGCGGGTGGCGAACAGGGAAGTCGACTCACCCAGGCTGTAGCCGAGCACCGCGTCGGGCTTCACGCCGAAGAGGTCGAGCAGGTCGCTCACGAGACAGCCCAGCGCGACCTGCCCGAAGATCGACGCCTGATGACTCTCGTCGAGCCGACGAGGGTCGCTGGCCCAGGCGAGCTCCGGAGCGAGCTGACTGCGTAGGCGGAGGTTCTCGGCGTCTTGGCGCGCGAGCACCTGCGGCCAGCGGAGACCCAGCGCGCGACCCATCCCGGCGAACTGGTTGCCGGAGCCGGGGAAGACGAAGGCGAGGCGACCGGGTCCGGCGAGGGGCTCCTCGCTGAAGACCACGCGCTCGCGGGCCCAGTCGGCCAGGGCCGCCTCGCGAGCACCGTCGCTCAGCCAGCGTGCGGCCTCGGTGGCGAGCCGGCTCGCCTCCGCCCGTGGTCCGGGGATGAGCACGAGGCTGCGCCGACCTTCTTGCGCGTTCGCGAAGGATCGCCGGCCGGCCTCGGCGGAGCGGAGGCCCTGGAGCGCGTCGGCCGCCTCGCGGCAGCGCGTGACGAGCCCGGCCGGATCGTCGGCGCGAAGGACCACCAGCGACTCGGCGGGCTCCTCGGCGCCGAGCAGGCGGGACTCGACGCGGGCGTCCTCAGCGCGCACTTCCTCGACGAGCGCCCCGGTGGCACCACCGGTGGCCGACCACGAGGTGACGAGGGCGCGACGTCGTTCTTCTTGGCGATCACGGAGCCAGGGGCGGGGTCGGTCGAGCCGTCGGAGACGACCGTCACCGTCGAGCTCGTCGCGTGGTGAGTCCGACTCGGGGAGAGCGGGCAGCACGCCGCCGGCCACGGCGGTCACCGCCGAGGCGACCGAGAGCAGCCCGGCTGCTGCGCCGCAGTGACCGAAGCGCGCGATGGAGCTGCCGACGGTCACGGGCGGACCGTCGTCACCGAGCACCTCGGTCAGCGCGGCCAGCTCGTCGCGGTCGTCGTCGGGGCGTCCGCTGCCGTGCGTCTCGACGAGCCCGATCTCGTCCGCCGAGCGACCGGCCTCGTCGAGGACGCGACGCAGGGTCGCGGCGAGAACCTCGCGGCGGTCGTCGCCGTCGGGGTCACCCTGCGCGCTCGCGGTCGCCGTGAGCTGTGCGAGCACGGGACGGCCGTCTTCGGCGATGTCGTCGACACGACGCAGCACGAGGACCACCGCTGCCTCGCCGGGCAGGCTGCCGTCGGCGCGCGTGTCGAAGGGACGGACACGACCGCTGCCCGACCAGCTTTCCTTCGGCTGTGCGAGGACGACCCGAGGATCGGCTGAGAGGTCGACGGCGCCGACCACGGCCTCGTCGAGCTCACCCGACTGGAGCGCCGCGATGGCGAGGTCGAGGGCGTGGAGCCCCGAGCCTTCTTCCGCCGAGACGACGAAGCTCGGTCCGCCCGCGCGCAGCTCCCGCGCCAGTCGGCTCGCCGCGATGCCGCCGAGCGAGCCCAGCGTGCGGCCGGAGGTGAGCGAGGGGGCGACGGCCTCCTGGAGCGCGTCGATGAACTCTCGCGAGCGCACAGGATCGACGTCGTCGGTCGACTCTTCGGCGAGACGTCGTCCCTGCCAGCGCAGGTGGAACTGGCCGGTGCCCGGGTCGAGCCCGAGACCGAGGAAGACCCCGGTCTTCATCCGTGCGCCTTCGGCGTCGTCGAGATCGTCGAGGACCTCGCTCAGCGCGGAGAGGACGAGGAGTTGCTGCGGCAGGCTGTCGCCGAGATCGTTGGGAGGGATGCGGAAGCGACCCACCGGCACGGCGATCTCTTCGACCGGCCAGCCGGGAGGACAGTCGGCTTCACGTCCGTAGGCTCTTGCGGGTGGTGCCGGCTCGCTGCGACGTCGACCGAGCACGGCGGCGGCGAAGTGGCCGGGGCCGGCTTCGTGCTCACCACCGGTGCGGGCGGCCAGGCCGACCACGCCGACGCGAGGACGGGGTGGGGCGTCGGGCACGGCGATGACCGGGCGACGCTCGGCTTCTCCCTCGCGCCACTCCTCGAGCAGCACCTGGGCGTTGATGCCGCCGAAGCCGAAGCCGTTGAGCGCCGCGCGTCGGGGGCGACCGGGCTCGCGCTCGGGCCAGGGCTCGGCGCTCGACAGGGCGCGGAACGGACGACCGTCGAGACCGAGGTCGACGGCGGCCTTCGAGAAGCCGGCGATGGGAGGGAGGGTCGTCTCACGAAGGGCGAGGAGGGTCTTGGCGAGGCCGGCAGCACCTGCGCCGGTGAGCAGGTGTCCGACGTTCGACTTCACGGCCGAGAGCACGCAAGGCGACGCGTCGTCGACCTCGCCCCAGAGCTGCTTGAGGCTCTGGACCTCGACGGCGTCGCCGACGGGCGTGCCGGTGGCGTGGCACTCGACGAGGTCGACGTCGCCTGGTGACCAGCCGGCCTGCGCGAAGGCCGAGCGCATGGCGCGGAGCTGTCCTTCCGAGTCGGGGTGGAGCAGGCTGCCGCCGACGTCGTTGGAGAGACCGATGCCGTGCAGCACGCCGAGGATGGCGTCGCCGTCGCGGACGGCGTCTTCGAGACGACGCAGCACGACCACGCCGGCGCCTTCACCGACCACGAGCCCGTCGGACTCGGCGTCGAAGGGCGTGCAGCGACCGCGTCGCGAGAGGGCGCGGAGCTGGGAGAAGCCGGTCTGGGTGTAGGCGAAGTCGGCGGCGGTGAGACCACCGGCGATCATCGCGTCGACACGACCGGACTCGAGCTGATCGACGGCGAGCTTGAGCGCGTGGAACGAGGACGCGCAGGCCGCATCGATGGCGAAGCTCGGACCCGACAGGCCGAGCGCGGCGGCGGCAGCGGCGGGAGCCAGGGAGGGGACGAGTCGGTCGGCAGGGCGAGGAGCGGTCGGGCTGCTGGCGACGTGGGGACGGCCGAGGCGCTGGGCGAGCGGGCGGCCGAGGACCTCCTCGGTCCAGGCGACCGAGCCTGCAGTCGGCAGCGCGACGTGGCCGAGGATGACGCCCACGCGATCACTGGGGTGACGGTCGAGCTCGGTCTCGACGAAGACGCGGCGGCTGGCCTCGATGGCGAGACGACTCGGTCGGTCGAGCGTGGCGACGCGGTCGGCCGACCAGCGCAGCCCGTCGGTGCCGGGCGCCGGCTCCTCGAGCCAGCAGGCGGAGTGCGAGAAGGCTTCGTCGGGAGCGGGCTCGGCGCTGCGCGCGTGGGGGGGCTGGGTGCGGGGCCAGGCCGAGTCCGGGAGCGGGCGGCTGGCCGTGCGGCCTTCGGCGACGAGTTGCCAGAATGCGTCGAGATCGGAGCAGCCCGGGAAGAGACCGGAGAGACCGACGATCGCGACCTTGCGGGTGGGGGCCATGGGAGCTCGCAGTGCTTCCTACTGGTAAAGGAAGCGCGAACTCTATCGCAGCGGCACGAGTGACCCCTTCAGTACGGCTCGTCCTCGGTCTCGAGCGTCAGGGCCGACTCGACCACGGCCAGGAGCTGCTCCTTGCGGAAGGGCTTGCTCAGCGTGGCCGTAGCTCCCAGGGCGCTGGCCATCGCGAGGTTGTCGCTTCCGGTCCCCGACATGGCGATCACGGGCATCGCGGGTCGGAGTTGCCGGAGCTCGCGGAGCGTCTCGATGCCCTCCTTGTTCGGCATGACGAGATCGAGGAGGACGACGTCTGGAGGGTGCTTGGTGACGACCGAGAGGGCTTCGTCGCCATCCGCAGCGGTCGCGTAGCCGAGGCCCCGCTCGGCGAGCAGACGCGTGACGAGCTCCCGCACGCGCGGGTCGTCGTCGACCACCAGGATGAGGTGTTCCTGTGCCTCGGTCATCGCTCGTCTCTTTCCCGCTGGGCACGGGACCAAGGTCTCCACTCCCTCCTTATCGGAGGCCGGTCGGCCAAGCGTGAGTTGGCATGGGCCGAAGTCACGTCCCGGGCCGTGAGAGCTGCCGACGGGTCGTCAGGGACGTCGGCGCGAGCCCTTGGCTGCTCGGTAATGAGGTCATCGGCACCGTCAGCATTCGACGCCCCAGGACTTGTGGACGTTGGGACCACCCGTTCGGTCGTCCCCTCGCCCGGGTGCGTCTCGTTCTCGGGCGAGTCCCCATCTTCTCCCGCTCACCCGGAGATCCAATGTTCCGAATACTTTCCAAGCGTCAAGCCGCGGTTCCATGCCTCGGCGTGGCGGCCTGGGCGCTGACGGCGATCACGGTCGCGGCCTGTGGGTCGCCTCCCGTGCCGCCGAACGACGCCGTCCTCGCCTGCGACGTCATGATCAGCCCGACGGTCGTGACCCCGGGCGGCACCGTCGAGGTGACGATGACGGTGACCAACTACGGTGATCCCTTCGATGATCCGCCGTATCGGGTCGACGATCGCTTCATCATCATGGGCTCTCGGGTCCTGCTCGACCGCCCGCCCTCCGAGAGTGACATCTGCAATCCCTGGGGCTCGACCTCCACCGTCCGGCGGGCTCTGAGCCTTCACTCTGGCTACTGGGAGGCCACGCTGGACGATGCCTACAGTCCGGACGCCGACGATCCGGTGACCTGGTCGGAGACCTTCTCGGTGGAGATCCCCGAGGACGTCGACGACCGGAGCATCCTGGAGGTTGGTCTCGAGGTGCACTCGGTCAGGGGTGGTTATCCGTTCAACTGCTACGCGATGGAGTGCTTGCAGGTCGAGGAGGAGCCGAGCGAGGTGCCGCACGCCACGTTCGTCGATCCCGTCGGCATGGGTGCGAGCGGTGCTTCGGTGCCCTTCGTGATCGAGGTCGAGCGCAACGGTTGGGCGCCCGAGCGTCCACTCCGTCTGGTCGTCCGGCGGGAGAACACGAGAGATGCCCTCGACCTCTTCCCGATCGAACCGGCCGAGCTGGCCGAGGAGGGGCTCGTCATCACCGGTGAGAGTGCTCGAGTGGAGATGACCTGCGGCCTGCACTTCCCGTGCTTCGTCGGCATGGCGAACCGTCTCCACCTCGAGCTTCTTGATGGGGACGACGTGGTGTGGGAGAGCCGGGTCGGTCATCCGGACGGTTCTGGCGAGGCTTGCGTCGCTGACACGACGCTCGCGCACTTGGAGCTGCTGTCGGTCGATGGTGGCTCACCGACACGCGCGCTGTCGCCCTACCGCGATCACGAGATCGTCGTGCGGGGCCTTCTCCGCAACCCGGCGGTGGGCGCTCGGATGGAGGAGCCGTCGTTGAGCTTCTCGTTGCCTCCGGGCGTGGAGGTTCTCGACCACCGCCTCTACCACCACGACAACCCGCTCGACGACGTCACGCCCAGCGAGGACGCGCTCGCGATTCAGGGTGCGATGCTCGTCGTGGAGCCTTCCGGACGAGCAGTGGCCACGGCACCCTGGCTCGAACATCGCTTCGTGGAGACGACCGAGGCTCCGCCGGTGTTCGTCGATCTCTTCGAGGTCGAGCTCCGCCTGCACGTGCCGAGCGAGCTGCTCGTGACGTCGGGTCGTGAGCTCGTGCTTCCTGGGGTCGAGGCTCGGGCGGTGCTGGGTGACCGGGTCCGCGAGCGGGTCACCGATGCGTTGCGCTTGCCCATCGACGCGGGGATCGACCTGGAGCCTCCGCGGCTCGAGCTGCCGGGAGCACCGCGGTCGCCGCGCATTCAACCAGGGCTCCTGCGTCGGAGCGATCGGAGGTGATGTCGGTCGTTGATCGAGGGCACTGTTAGGCAGTGTCCGACGGACCCCGCCGGTTGGGCATTCTGCTCGATCGACGGGTTCGCGTGGGGTCCGTCACCTCAGTCGGGATGGGGATCTCGTTCCATCAAGAAGGGGGAGTCCTGCTCGTTTCTCTGAGCAGGCGTCAGCATTTCGTGTCTCAGGACTTGTGGTTCTCGAGGAGTTCGCTCCTGCCGTCCTTCGGACGACAGGGACGTGCTACTGGGGTGCTTCGCTCCCGCGGGTTCCCCGTTCTCCCGCCAACTGGAGATCCCATGAACCGACTCTCGTCCACCTGCTCACCTTCGGTCAGCGTGCTCGCGTTGACTGCTTGGCTGTTCTCGACCTCGATGCCTTCGGCCTGCCAAGGGCCGCCCTGGCCGCCCGGTAGCGGCGCGAGCCTCGCTTGTGACGTCATGCTCAGCTCCTCCAGGGTGACCCCTGGTGACACCGTCGAGATCACGTTGACCGTCACGAACTTCGGCGATCCGTTCCTCGAGCCTCCCCACCGAACCGACGATGCCTTCGTCCTCATCAACGTGGACGTCAGGCTCGGCATCCACTGGGTTCTCGACCAGCCCTATCAGTGCCAGAGCTTCAGGGAGTCTCGGCGGCTCTTCAATGAGTACTGGGAGGTGACCCTCGACGATGCCACGAGCCCTCACGCCGACGGCCCGGTGACCTGGACCGAGACGATCGAGATCACGCTGCCCGAGGACGTCGAGGACGGCGAGTTCTTCTACGTCGACTTCAGCGCCTCGTCTCCCAGCCTCGACTGCTGTGACATGCGTCGTTGTCTCCCGGTCGAGGAAGGCTCGAGTGAGACTCCCAACGCGACCTTCGTGCAGCCCCTGGGCATGGGTGCGAGCGGCAGCTCCGTGCCCTTCGTCATCGAGGTCGAGCGGAACGGCTGGGAGCCTGGACGTCCGCTACGTCTCGTCGTCGAGCGTGAGAATGCGCGAGACCCCGTCGACCTCTTCCCGATTGCGCCGGCGGAGCTCACCGAAGGAGGGGTGGAGATCCTCGGCGAGAGCGCGCGGGTGGAGATGAGCTGTGGTCTCCACTTCCCGTGTTTCGTGGGGATGGCCAACCGCCTGCACCTGGAGCTCCGCGACGGCGACGACGTGCTCTGGGCGAGCCGTCTCACGGCGCCCGAAGGGTCGGGTGAGGCCTGCGTGGCGGAGGCGACGCTCGCGCACTTCGAGCTGCTCTCCATCGACGGCGGACCTCCGACCCGGCCGCTCACGCGCTTCTCCGATCACGAGGTCGTCGTCCGGGGTCTTCTTCGCAACCCGGCGATCGGTGCTCGGCTGGAGGAGCCCTCCATGGTCTTCACCTTGCCCGAGGGCGTCGAGCTCCTCGGACACGAGCTCTACCACCACGACAACCCGCTCGACGATCACCTGCCTGCGCCGAGCGAGCTGCGAGTCGACGGTGGCGAGCTGGTGGTGGGGCCGTCGGGTCGGGTGACGGCGACGGCGCCCTGGCTCGAGCACCGCTTCATCGTGAACCGCACGGGACCCGCCGTGTTCGTCGACCTGTTCGAGGCCGAGCTGCGGTTGCGTGTTCCTGCGGAGGTTCTGGTTAGGGCGGGTGAGGCGTTGGTCTTGCCTGGCGTCGAAGCGCGGGCGGTTCTCGGCGGGTGCGTGCGAGAGCGGGTGACCGATGCGCTGCACGTGCCGATCGTCGATGGGTCGGAGCTGGAGCCGCCTCGCGTCGGGCTGCCGGGGGCTCCGCGGGTTCCGAACGTACAGCCGGGGCTGGTGCGTCGGAGTGATCGTCGCTAGCCGATGATCACGAGAAGGCCGCCAGGACGATGTCCGGCGGCCTTCTCTGCTCCCTTCACCGAGCGCTCAGGAGCCGCTCGCCGGATCCGCGAGTTGGTTCTGCTTGAACGCCTGCTTCAGCGACGGATCGAGGATGCCCTCGAAGTCCTCGATGCGTGCGACGAGCGTGCCGCTCGCGTCCAGGAACTCGACGTCGGCCAGCGCACGATGGGCCGTCGCCTGCTTGACGCGGACCACGCAGCGACAACCCTCGCGGGGGAAGCGCGGCTGGAACTGCTCGTAGCGGCCGAGGTAGCAAGGCAGCGAGCCCGCATCCTTGAGCGCCGTGCTCCAGGCGATGCCGAGCTGGAAGCAACCGTCGATGACCATCGGATCGGTGAGCCAGCTCCCCCGCAGCGGCTGCTCGAACCAGTTGGCCGGTGACGGCGCCGCCGCGAGCTGAGCGACGAGGCCTTCCTCGCTACACCGGTCGAGGCTCTCGATGGCGTGCAGGCGCGGCCCGTGGAACAGCACCTCGTCGTAGAGACCCGGTCCCGACCAGGGTGAGCCGGCCGGCGGCTCGAGTCGGGGTGCCGCCGTCGGCAGGCTCTCGACGAGCAACACTTCAGCGCGAGCGTGGAGGTGCTCGCGACCGTCGTCGCCATGACCTCGCATCTCGACGGGCACGACGTGGTGCTCGCCTTCACGACGAGCGACGCCGGCTGAGACGGTGATGGCCGTCTCACCCTGCGCGTCGAGCGTGACGCCCTTGAGGACGCGGAAGCCGGCGAAGCCGTGGAAGCGCAGGCCCGGGTGACGGTGCAGCGCACCGTGACCGAGCCACTCGAGCATGAGCGCGGCCGGCAGCACCGCACGACCCCGCAGCACGTGGTCGCGGAGGATGGGATGACTCGCGACGTCGAGCTGACGCGTGAAGGCTGGACGCAGCTTGGCGGAGCTCGCCTCGGCCAGGTCCGCCAGCTCCGGCTTGGGAAGCACGTCCGCCCCCAGGAGCACCGACTCGACCGGAGCATTGGCCGGACGATGCAGCGCGCTCACCAACGCACGCGCTCCGGCACCCAAGGGAATGAGCTCCACTCCCTCGTCGAGGAAGATCTTGCGCAGCGCCGGCGTGACCATGCCGCCGTCCCACGGACCCCAGCCCATGGCGCGGACACGACAACCGGCGCGACGTCGGCTCTGGGCCTGCGCCATCTTGTTGAGCGTCTCGTTGGCCACCGCGTAGTCGACCTGACCGAGCCGGCCGAAGCGTGCGGTGGAGGAGGAGAACAGCACGAGCGCCGCCAGCTCGTCACCAGCGTCGTCGCAGGCCGACAGCAGCGCGGACAGGCCGTCGACCTTGGTCGACACCACCGCCTGCCAGTCCTCCTCGGTCTTGTCCTCGATGGTCGTGTCGCGCAGCACGCCGGCGCCGTGAATGACCGCACGCACCGGACCGAAGCGCTCGCGCGCCGTCGTCATCGCGCTCTTCACCGCGTCCGCGTCACGGACGTCGGCGGCTGCCAGCTCGTACTCGCTGCCGGCCGCGGTGAGCGCGGCGAGGGTGGCGCGGAGCTCGCGGGCGCCGAGCACCTCGCTGCACCGACCACGCAGCTCCATGGGCTTGGTGAGCCCCTCGTGCTGACGCAGTGCCGCGAGGATCTCGGCCTCGCTGCGACAGGGCGCGAGCCAGGCGGGCTCGTCTTCGGGAGCCGGGCTCCGACCGAGGATGAGGAAGCTCGGCTTGAGCGCCTGAGCCAGCTCGATGGCGCAGGCCGCCGTGACGCCACGACCACCGCCGGAGATGACGACGAGGTCGCCCTCCTGAAGCGGCGGCGTCGTGCCGGCCGACACGGTCTCGGACTGCGCGTGCAGCACGAGCGTCGTGCGCTCCTCGCCGATGATGCCGACCTCGAGCGGACCGGCGAGCAAGAGCTCGTCGGCCATGGCCGCGACCGCCGTCGCTTCCTCGACGCCGGGCGCGAGGTCGACCGCCTTGCAGCGCAGCTCCGGCCACTCGGCGGCCGCCGTCTTGAGCAGGCCAGCGAGGCCACCGTCGTGGGGGACGTTCTCGGTGTCGAGATCGTTGAGGCCGAAGTGACCGTCGAGCGAGGCGACGGTCATGAGCAGGGCGGGGGCGTTCTCACGAAGCTGTGGGCCCGTCGCCTGGACGAAGCGCAGCGCGTCCCAGCAGGTCGTCGCCGTGCTCGGCTGGGGCGAGACGAAGACGAGACCGCGCAGGTCGCTCGGGACCTCAGGGGCCTCGGCGTCGCTCGCGATGACTTCCGGCTGAAGGCCGAGCTGTTCGAGACGATCCGCCAACGCGGTCAACGACGACGCATCACCCACCAGCCAAACGGGAGAGCCCTCGGGGAGCGCGATGGTGTCGCGCGGTCCGGTGAGCGGCTCGGCGGCGAGGAAGGACTCCTCGACACCCATGGCGCCGGACGTCGGACCCTCGTCGTCATCCGAGGTCGACTCGACCGAGGTCGCTGCCGGCGTCGCGGCTGCCGGAGGAGTCGCAACGGGGGGCGCCGCTGGAGCAGGCGCCGGCATGGCATCGCTGCCACTGGTGAGGTGTGCGAGGACCTCGCGCAAGGTGGTGATGGAGGCGAGCGTCTCCGCCGGGACCGGCGGGGCGTCGGGGATCTGCTCCTGGATGGCGGAGAGGATCTCGACGCGCTTGATGCTGTCGATGCCGAGCTCGGCTTCGAGCTCCATGTCGAGGCCCAGGACGTCACGCGGATAGCCGGTCTTGTCGGCGACCACGGTCATCAGCAGGTCTTCGACCTTCGCGGTGTCGGCGCCGCCGGTGGACGCTGCGACCGGCGCCGCGGCCGGGCTCGTCGTCGGCGCCGTCCCCAGGTGCTGCGTGAGATGGTCCAACACCTCGGCGAGGGTGGTGATGGAGGCGAGTGTCTCGGGGGGAACCGGCGGGGCCTCGGGGAGCTTCTCCTGAAGCGCGGAGAGGATCTCGACACGCTTGATGGAGTCGATGCCGAGCTCGGCCTCGAGCTCCATCTCGAGCCCGAGCACGTCGCGGGGGTAGCCGGTCTTCTCGGCGACCACGTCGAGGAGCAGGTCCTGCACGTGAGCCGAGTCGACGCCGGTGCTCGCGGCCGGTGCGACAGGCGCAGCGCCGGTGGCCGGCAGCGAGCTGGCGAGGTGATCCAGGACCTGCTCGAGCGTGGTGATGGAGGCGAGCGTCTCGGGGGGAACCGGCGCTGCCCCGGGGAGCTTCTCCTGAAGGGCGGAGAGGATCTCGACGCGCTTGATGGAGTCGATGCCGAGCTCGGCTTCGAGCTCCATCTCGAGCCCGAGCACGTCACGGGGGTAGCCGGTCTTCTCGGCGACCACGTCGAGGAGAAGGTTCTCCACGTGGGTGCGGTCGGGGCCGGCGCTCGGAGCCGCCGCCGGAGCGGGTGCCGCCGACCCGGCCGGCAGCGAGCTGGCCAGGTGTTCGAGAACCTGATCGAGCGTCGTGATCGAGGCGAGCACCTCCGGTGGAACCGGCGGGGCCTCGGGGAGCTTCTCCTGGATGGCGGAGAGGATCTCGACACGCTTGATGGAGTCGATCCCCAGCTCCGACTCGAGCTCCATCTCGAGCCCGAGCACGTCGCGCGGATAGCCGGTCTTCTCCGAGACGACCTCGAGCAAGAGCGCGGCCAGCTCGTCGCGACCGGGACCGGCCGGAGCTGCGGGTGCCGGTGCTGGCGGTGCCATGGCCGCGGGAGCCGGCGCGACCGGAGCCGCCGGCGCGACCGGAGTGGGTGTCGCGGCGACGGGAGCCGGAGGTGCCACGGGTGCCGGAGGCGCGACCTGCGCGACTGGCGGCATTGCAGGCATCGGCACCGAGCCGGGAGTGAGCGTGCCGGCGAGGAGCTGCTGCTGCTGGCTCAACAGGGCCTGGAAGCTGCGCTGAGCTTCGTCCTGGCTGTCGAGGAAGCGACGGTGGACCGATGCGGTCTGCTCGGCGAGCTGCTGGAGCGCGGCGACCTGCTCCTCGCTCGCCCGCAGCAGGCGGTCGAGGTCGTTCGACGGCGCGATGGGCGCCGCCGGTGCGGCGGGAACCGGAGCTGGCGTGGCTGGGGCCGGTGTCGGCTGCGGGGGAGTCACGCGATCGGAGGACGACATCGGGCGGGCTCCCTGCGGAGGCGGTGCGGAGGGCGCTGCGGCGACTGCCGGAGCGGGCTTCACCGGCTTGCGTGCGGGCTTGCGCGGCGGCGGCTCGAAGTGATTGGCGCCGCAGATGGGCACGGAGAGAGCGGCCTTCTTCTCGACGGGCGCCTCGTAGCCCTCGTCCCAAGGGGCGAGGTCGATGGCGTGACCGGCCGCGGCGATGCCGGCCAGCGTGCGAGCGAGGTCGACGAGGCCCGAGCGCTTGCCACCCGAGGCCTCGACGGCCAGGCAGGTGCTCGCGCCCTCGAGCTCGCCGAGCGTCGCGCCGGCGAGACCGGTGAGCACGGCGCCCGGACCGACCTCGATGAAGGTCGCGTGACCATCGACGTGCATCCGCTCGATCATCTCGGCGAAGCGCACGGGGCGGGCGAGCTGACGACCCAGCAGCGGACGACAGCTCGTTTCGTCGGCCGGGTAGGGAGCCGCCTCGGTGTTTCCGTAGACGGGAACCTGGCCACTCGAGAAGGTCGTGTCGGCCAGCCCGGCCTCGAAGGGCTCGGCGGCCGGCGCCACGATGGGCGAGTGGAAGGCGGCCGCCACCGGAAGGCGACGATGACCGAGCTTGCGCTCGGCAAGCGCAGCCTCGGCCCGGTCGAGCTGGTCGCTCGCGCCGGACAGGACGACCTGCTTCGGCGCGTTGTGGTTGGCGAGGACCAGGTCGATCCCGGCGTCGGCCAGGACGGACTCGACCTCGTCGCGCGTGGCGCGCACCGCGATCATCCCGCCGAGGTCGTCGCTCAGGCCGGCCATGAGCGAGCCGCGTCGGACCGAGAGCCGATGCAGCTCGGTGGCGTCGATGCGACCGGCCGCGTGCAAGGCGAGCAGCTCGCCGTAGCTGTGACCCGCCGTCGCCTCCGGCTGCACGCCGAAGCGCTCGAGCACTCGCAAGGTGCCGAGACCGACGGCGCCGAGGGCCGGCTGAGCGACCGAGGTGTCGCGCAGCGCCGTCTCCTGGGCCTGCTTCGTCGACTCGTCGAAGGGGTGGTGCGGGTGGATGAGCTCGGAGAGCCGACGCGAGTCGCCCTCGGAGAACACGGCCTCGGCCTCGGCGAGCGCCTCGCGCATCTCCGGGAAGGTGCAGGCGAGGTCGAGCGCCATCTTCGTGCGTTGCGAGCCCTGACCCGGGAACAGGAAGGCCAGCTTGCCGTGCTTCGCACCGCGGCCGAGGACGACGCCCGTCGGCGAGACGGCAACGTCGTTCTCGTTGGTCTCGGCCAGCAAGCTGCGGGCGGCCGCGAGGGCCGGCGCGCGGTCCTGGTTCTTCTCGAGCGTGAGGACGAGACGCCAGGCGGCCGACGAGTCGAAAGAAGCACGGCTGGTCGCGGCGGCGGCGCGCAGGGCCGGCCACTCCATCTCGGCCAACGGCGCGAGAGTGGACTCGATCGCGTCGCGGCTCGCGGCGGAGAAGGCGAGGACCTGCACCTCACCGGTCCAGCCGACCGAGGCGACCGCGTCGGGAGCTTCCTCGACGATGCAGTGGAAGTTGCTGCCACCGAAGCCGAAGGACGACAGCCCGGCGCGACGCGGGTGGTCCTCGCGACGGATCCAGGGACGCTTGTCGGCGTTGACGTAGAAGGGCGTCCGCTCCGGGGCCACCGCGTCGTTGGGCGTGCTCACCTTCGCGGTGGGCGGGAGGACCTGATTCTCGACGGCCAGCGCCGCCTTGATGAGGCTCGCGGCACCTGCCGCGGCCTTGGTGTGTCCGATCTGGGACTTCACCGAGCCGAGGGCGCACCAGCTTCCTTCGCGCTCGGCACCATCGGAGAAGACCTCCGTGAGCGCGCGCACCTCGGTGGCGTCGCCGACCTTGGTGCCGGTGCCGTGGGCCTCGACCAGCTCGATGCTCTCGGGCGTGACGCCGGCGGAGTCGTGGGCGCGACGCAGGCACTTGGCCTGACCGGGAGAGGCGGGGGCGTAGATCGCCGTGCCCTTGCCATCGCTCGAAGAACCGATGCCGCGGATGACCGCACGGACGTGATCACCATCGCGCTGAGCGTCGTCGAGACGCTTGAGCACGACGACGCCGAGACCCTCGCCGAGGATGGTGCCGTCAGCACCCGCGTCGAAGGGACGCGCGTTGCCGGTGGGCGACAGGGCCGGCGTCTTGCTGAAGCAGGTGTACATGAAGATGTCGTTGAAGGTGTCGATGCCTCCGGTGATGACCATGTCGCTGCGACGCTCGCTCAGCTCGAGAGCGGCGAGGTGGAGGGCGGAGAGCGAGCTCGCGCAGGCGGCGTCGACCACGCAGTTGGTGCCGCCGATGTCGAGGCGGTTGGCGATGCGACCGGCGACGACGTTGCCGAGCAACCCGGGGAAGCTGTTCTCCTGCCAGGGCACGTAGCTGTCGCTGATCCGCTCGACGACGTCGTCGGCAGTGGTCGGGTCGACGCCGGCTTCCTTCAGGGCCTTGCGCCAGATGGGGTGACCGAGCCGGGCGCCGAGGGGGATGACCAGCTCGAGGGTGCCGGTCACGCCGAGGATGCAGCTCACGCGGTCGCGGTCGAACTCGCGGCCGTCACCGTAGCCGGCGTCCTCGAGGGCGCGCTTGGTCACGACGAGGCCGAGGAGCTGCGAGCTGTCGGTGGCCTCGATGTCGCGGGGGGCGATGCCGAACTCGAGCGGGTTGAAGTCGACCTTGGGGAGGAAGCCGCCGCGCTTGGCGTAGGTCATGTCGGGAGCGGACGGATCGGGGTCGTGGTGCTCGGCCGGATCCCAGTGGGAATCGGGCACCTCGGTGATCGCGTCGACGCCGTCCCTGACGTTCGACCAGTACTCCTCGAGACCGTCGGCCTGAGGGAAGAGAGCGCCCATCCCGATGATGGCGAGAGGCGTCATGGTCTCCTTGGCGTCCGTGCTCACGACAGGTACTCCTCGAGTCGGTCTTCACGCATCGGTCGGCAGCGAGCGGCTTCGGGATGAATCCCGAGACCCGCGGCGCGGAGGGCCGCGACCCGCTGGAGGAAGGCAGCTCCGTGGACGAGGTTCTTGGCCACGACCGCCACCTTCCGCTCGGCGGCTTCCTCGAGGAAGCTGCCCTTGGTCCACTCGTTGAACGCCCCCATCGCCGGACCGCACCAGACCTGGTAGTCGGCGCGGCGGCCAGGGTCACCGGCGTTGGCCCAGCGCGAGGAACGACCCAGGTACGACCGGAAGACCAGGGCCATCCGATGCTTGGGGTCGCGCTCGGCGCGCTCGACCTGCCGGGGGTCACGCTGCTCGAAGAAGGCGCGGGTGTCCGCCCAGGCCTCCTCCAGCGGCTGCTTGAAGAAGGTCTTCTCGAGCTGCGCCCGCTCCTTGGCGGGGATGTCGTCGAGGCCGTCGCAGCTTCGGTAGATCTCGTAGAGCTTGCCGGCCCGCGGCGCGAAGAGCGTGCCGCGCTTGAGAACCTGGACCTTCACGCCCATCTCGAACATGTCGGCGGCCGGGGCCATGGCGACGTCGGCCTGCTCGGCCTGGGCGAGCATGGCGCGGACGGGATCCGAGCTGCCGGACTCGACGCAGGCCTGGTTGATCGTGCCGGTGAGCACGTAGGCGGCACCGAGCGCGAAGACGGCCGAAGCGGACGCTCCCGTGGCGACGCCGCCGGCGGCACCGACGCGAGGCACGGCTTGGTAGCCGTGCTGCTCCTGGATCTCGTCGCGGAGCGCGATGAGCGTCGGCAGCAGCGCGAGCGCGGGGCGGTTGTCGGTGTGACCGCCGGAGTCGGCCTCGGCGGTGAGGTCCTCGGCCAGGGGGACGTGCTGCGAGAGCTCGGCCTGCTCGCGCGAGAGATGGCCGGCCTCCACCAGCGGGGTGAGCAGTCGCTCAGGCGCCGGGGAGAGGAAGCGACGGGCAACCTCGACGCGTGAGACCTTCGCGACGACCTGGTTGGGCGTGACGATCTCGCCGTCGGGCCCACGGTGAATGCCGTGGAGGCGGAAGCGGACGACGTGGGGCGTGAGGTCGAGGTAGGCCGAAGCCTCGATGAGGCGGACGTCGCGACGGAGGTAGAGCTCGGTGACGGCCTGCTCGAGGTCCTGCTCGTTGGGGCTGTGGATGAGGTTGTAGCCGTGGGGGCGGTCGCCGACCTCGGCTTGCAGCTCGTCGATGGCGGCTTCGATTCGGTCTGGTCCGAGCCCGGCCGCGCCGAAGAAGCCGAGCATCCGCTCCCGCGCCATCGCGGCGACCAGGCGGGTCGAGGCGATGCCGTTGGCCATCGCGCCGGCGACGTAGGGGAAGCGCAGGTCGTGGCGTCGGGTGAACTCGGGATCGCCGAGTCGCTCGGGTGGGGCCGCGGGAAGGTGGGCGAGGAGGGGGAGGCCCTCGTCGCTGGCGACGGCGTCGGCGCCGAGGTGGAGCGAGCCGCCGAGGGCCAGGGTGGGGACGCCGTCGTGGAGGACGACCGAGAGCGGCTCACGGAGTCGACGCAGTCGTTCCTGGAGTTCCGTCACCCCCGCAGGGAGCAGCTCGGCGTCGTGGCAGCGTCCGAGCGGGGTGGCGTCGGCGGGCCATTGCAGGGTCGAGACGGTCGAATTCGGGCCGGAATCGGCCGGAACGGGCATGGTCACGGGCAGTCTTCGAGGGGAGAGAGGGCCGGGAAACGGAACGAGGGGGGACCGCGAACACCTATAGAGGTGAAAAGGCGAGCCGGCATCTTACCGTGCGAGTCCACTGGAAGTTGCGTCGGAAAGTTGCGTCGAACGGGGCCTGGCCGGCCTCTATCATCCGTCTCGCACGGGGGAGGAGCTGCCGAGAGAGTCATGACCGCACAGCAAGCCATCGCCTTCGCCGTCCTGGCCGGAGCTCTCGCGCTCTTCGCTTGGGGACGGCTCCGCCACGACCTGGTCGCCATCCTCGCGCTGCTGGCGGTCGTCCTCACCGGCCTGCTCCCGGCAGGCGCCGCCTTCGACGGCTTCGGGCACCCGGCGGTCATCACGGTCGCGGCGGTGCTGGTCATCAGCCAGGCGCTCAAGGGAGCGGGGCTGGTCGACCTCGTGGCTGCCCGACTCGATCGCTTCACCGAGGGGCCGACGGCTCACGTCTCGTCGCTCAGTGGGGTGGTGACCGCGGACTCGGCGTTCATGAACAACGTCGGGGCGCTGGCGCTCATGCTGCCGGTGGCCCTGCAGACGGCGGCGCGACGCGAGCGGTCGCCAGCGGTGCTGCTCATGCCGCTGGCGTTCGGGAGCATCCTCGGCGGGATGACCACGCTCATCGGCACGCCGCCGAACGTGCTCATCGCGACCTATCGCGAGACCGAGCTTGGCGCGGGCTTCGGCTTCTTCGACTTCGCCTGGGTCGGCTTCCCGGTGGCGGTCATCGGGCTCGTCTTCATGGCGACGGTGGGCTGGCGCCTCGTTCCGGCGGCGCGACGCGCGGGCAACACGACCGAGCAGCTCTTCCAGGTCGAGGACTACGTCACCGAGCTCAAGGTGCTCGAAGGCTCCGACCTCATCGACACGACGCTCGAGTCCGTCGAGAGCCTGGCCAGCGACGACGTCGATCTCATCGGCCTGGCGCGAGGGCGGGGTCGGCTCATGGAGCACTCCGGCGACTACGTGCTTCGGGAGGGCGACATCCTCGTCGTGCAGGCTTCGACGAAGAGGGCGCAAGAGCTCGTCGACGCGCACGGGCTGGAGATCCTGACCTCGGCGAAGGAGAGCTTCTACGAGATGACCGGCGAGGACATGGACCTCGTCGAGGGGTTGGTGTCGCCGGCCTCGCGCTTGGTGGGGCGCAACCTGCGCTACCTGCGACGTCGCACCGGCGGAGCGCTGTCCATCGTGGCGCTGGCGCGACAGGGCGTGCGGGTGGAGAAGCGGCTCATGCGGCAGACCTTCCGCGCCGGTGACGTGCTGCTCATGCAGGGACGACGCGAGGAGCTCCCCGGTCTCATGGCGACGCTCAAGCTCTTGCCGCTGGCGCCGAGCGCCACGCCGCTGGGACGTCAGCGTCGGGTGGGCCTGTCTCTCGCGATCTTCGGCGCGGCCATCACGGCGGGTGTCATGGGCTTGACCTCCTTGCCGGTGGCCTTCGTGGCGGCGGTGGTGGCCTTCGTGCTGACGGGCGTGCTCTCGGTACGTGAGATCTACGACGAGATCGACTGGCCGGTCATCGTGTTGCTGGCTGCGATGATCCCGGTGGGCAAGGCGCTGGAGGAGACCGGCGCGACGACCCTGGTGGCCGAGCAGCTCGCCGGACTGACGAGCGGCTTGCCGTTGGCGTTGACGCTGACGTTGCTGCTCGTGGTGACGATGTTCCTGTCCGACGTCATCAACAACGCGGCGACGGTGTTGGTCATGGCGCCCATCGGCGTGGAGCTGGCGTCACGGCTCGGGGCCTCACCCGATCCGTTCTTGATGTCGGTGGCGGTGGGCGCGTCGTGCGCCTTCCTCACGCCCATCGGGCATCAGTCCAACACGCTGGTCATGGGGCCGGGCGGCTATCGCTTCGGTGACTACTGGCGCGTGGGCCTGCCGCTGGAGGTGATCATCGTGGTCGTGGCGGTGCCGTTGATCTTGTGGGCGTGGCCGGCGTGAGCGGATGCCCGGAAGTCTGCTCTCGTTCACGTACGGCCTTCGTAGGCAGCCTCTCTCTCTAGTGGCGCTCCACCTGAGCGTCCTCCAGGAGCAGACATCAAGTCGAGCAGCTCGTCGCTCGCTGACTCCAACGAGTGTTGGCTCGCCAGTGATTCGACGTAGCGCTGGAGTAGGTCAGGAAGGCTCGTGTCTCGGCGCTTCGCGACGGCGCGTGCGCGGCGTTCGAGCTCCTCGTCCAAGACGATGGTGATGGTCGTCTTCATCGGTGGCCTCCAACCTCGACGTTACACGTGACTGAGGGCCTGTCCACGGGGTGCGGAGCGAGGCGTGTGGGCTTCACCGCGGCGTCAGCACCACCAGCTCCGACTCACCATCCAGCTTCCCGCCGTGGCGGTTGTCGATGAGCAGCAAGACCCTCCCGTCGCGACGAACCGCGAGCCCTTCCAGGTTGCGCAGCTCGCCGAAGTAGGGGACGAGGTCGGTCGAGCTCATCAGCGTGAGCAGGCGTGACTCCGACGTTGTCCCTCGCTTCGGCAAGAGGAACCTCAGCAGGCGGGCGATCCCGAAGTGACGCTCGATGCCGTGACAGTCGAGAGCGCCGTCCGTCGTGCTCGCCCGACACGACAGCGCCGACAGCTTGCCCTCGGTCGTCGTGAGCGGGAGCCAGAAAGTGGACCACTCACCGCTGAGGCCGTCGCGTCGCGCCACCGGAGCGAAGCGCAGCTCCGAGGTCGACCAGACCGTCTCGAAGCCGATCACGAGATCCGATCCGACCACGCTGGCCGCCTCGATGCCCTGGTTCTCCCGCGTGATGAAGCCGGGGCTCCACCAGGAGTGGACGACGTCCTGCCGGCTCGTGACCCGCGCCCGCCCGCCGACGAGCTGCAGGTCGACGAGCACGTTGCGGTCGGCCGTCGACGAGTGACGCTCGGTGCCGACCACGAAGCCGAGACCCGTCCAGGCGATCGACTCCGGCTCGAGTCCCGTGCCGAGACCGTGCGGATCGTCGAGGGGCACCTCGCGCGCGAAGAGCCGCCGGTCGGATCCCGCACCCTCCCGAAGCTGGAAGAGCCGACCGGTCTCCGCGATGGCCCAGGCACGACCGCCGTCGTCGAGAGTCAGCCCGGACAGTCCCACGGCGTCGCTGCCGACGATCGGTCGATGCTCCACGATGAAGCCGGCGCGCGGACCGAGATGCTCACGGCGGACGTGACGCAGCGCTCCATCGGCCACCTCGAACACGCGCTCTTCCGAAGGGGCGCTCCAGCCCTCCACTTCGAAGCGCTCGATCCACTGACCGCGATTGCGATGCGAGAGAAGCAGCTCGAGCAAGCGGTCGCGCTGGGCCACCGCCTCCTCGAACGACTTCACGCGAACGGTCAGCTGTCCACCCCGGTACGACAGCAGCTCGCCGCCGTGACTGGACGAGACCTCGTCCGGTCGGATCCCCAGGCGGGCGAGGCCTGCGACCAGCTCGTCGGTGAAGGCAGTGAGGTCGGGAGTCGGTCGCGGTTCCTCGACTGCAGGACGACGGGCACGACGTCGCTCAGCCTCGGCGGGACCTACCAGGAGAAGGCTCCACGAGAGAGCCGTGGTCACGAGCAGCAGGAAGAAGCGTGAGGTCGTCATCTCGAGGCTCTCAGGCGAACTCGATGTTGTCGTCGAGCTGCCACTCGCGGCGGAAGAAGTAGTCGGCGGCGTCCATCGCCCAGCTCTTGTCTCGCCACTCGAGGAAGTGGAAGCCGAGGAGACGGCAGCCGGTGCCGTGCTCGTCCCAGAGGAACACCGGAGCACCGCTGTCTCCGGGGATCGTCGTGAGCGGACTGGTGAAGCGCAAGCGCCAGACCCCCACGTAGTCGAGGACGCGGTCGGAGCAGGCCGGTGCGCTCATGGGGAAGTAGTCGGTGTGGAGGTCCACGGGGATCATCCGAGGTCGTGGATGGTCGGCGCGCTCGACCCAGATGAAGCCCGTCGCCGAGTCGGCGTGGATCGCGCGCTGGATGTCCTCGTCCGTCGCCAGGCCGTGGTCGAAGCCGTCGGGCCAGGAGGCGAAGGACTCGGGCACGAGCGCGTCGACGATCTCGAAGGCCATGACATCGCGGATGCGTCCGGCTTCGTTGACCTGATGCGGGTGGAAGAGGCTCTCCTCATGTCGATGCCAAGTCCGACCCTTCGCTCCCACCGCGCGGTCGCTGCTGGGGCTGGAGAAGTCGCCGACGCAGGGGTTCGCGAGCACGTGACCGGCGGTGGTCGCGATGAAGCGATTCCCCTGACGCAGCAAGGCACCGGTCGTGCCGAAGCTCACGGTGGGCGGGAGATGGTCCCCGCCGGGCAGCGTCGTCGCCACGGCGAACATCCGACCGGGTCCCATCTCGCCCGAGATCGGCCAGGGGCGGGTCTCGCCCGACTGGAGCTTCGCGCGACGTGGCGAGTAGCGGGGCTCGCCGACGGTGAGCACGTCGGTGGGGACGCGAAGACGCGCTCGACGTCCGGCCACCTTGACCAGCACCCAGCTCGGGATGCGCTCGGCGTCACGGAGCTTGCGCCGCTTCTTGCGCACGTGGAAGGTCACGCAGAGCCGACCGCAGGAGAGCTGGCCGTCGTCGTACTCGCGTCGACGCTCGCTGAACTTCCGACCCAGGCTGATGCCGAGGACGTTGGTGTCGTCCTGGAAGCGTTCCCGAAGCTCGTCGAGAGCCTGACGCAAGGCCGCCTGCGCCTGCTTGCGCTGACTCGGCGTCAGCTCGTCGCGACAGGAGAGATAGCGACGGAGCCAGCCGAAGCGTTGACGACGACGGCGTGTCTTCGGTCCGTTCTTCTTGCCCTTGGCCATGCTCGGCCGGGCGCTAGACGGCGTTGGCTAGTGACGCGACGGTGAACGAGGGCACGGTGAACATGACCTCGCCCCGACGTGGCGAAAGCCGGGCCTTGACGCTGCCCGCTTGAAGCCCGGAGAAAACGTCGGCGAACCAGTTGATGTAGCCACCTCGGTTCGTGTTCGCGAAGAGCGTGCCGGCGCTGGCTCGGATGGTGACCTTGGTGCCGTTGCCGTCTCCAGTCGGGATCACCTCCACGACGCTGTCGTAGCTCTTCATCGCCGCGTCGGGGCCCTCGCCCTTGGCGGCGTCGAGGGCGGCCCGCACGGTGGCGGCGTCGCCGGTCCTGATCGACTGCAGGCTCGCGCCGTCACCGCTTCCACCACTGCCTTCGCTTCCGCCTCCACCGGGGGTGGGCACGGAGCCGACCCTCACGCGCTCGGTGGCGGGCGCGAGGAAGACGTCGGTGGTCGTGTTGAAGCCGATCATCGTGAACGGCGGGCAGGGGATGAACGCCATGTCCGTGCGGACCCACGGGACCTGCGCCTGCTGGAGGTAGAGCTCGAAGGTCTCCTCGGAGTCACGGCCGCTGACGATGCCGTTGGTCTTCAGCCATTGACCGATTTCGCGGGGCTTGAGGATGGGGTAGAGCCCGGGTTGCGCGATGCGGACCTCGGCGATCTTGAACAGCAAGACCTCACCGAGCAGGTTCTCGATCCCGGACAGCGCCTGGGGACCACCGGACTGCAACGCCGCCGGGTCGGTGATGCCGTTCTCAGCCAGGGCCTCCATGCTCGCGGGCGTGACCGGCACGCCCGAGCCCTTGAGGGCCCAGGCGGTGGCGATGCCCG
>JBCCFW010000026.1:0-58535 GCA_039029535.1 Acidobacteriota bacterium | reverse complement strand
TTCCAGAGATCTGCTGTCAAACTCAGATTGCGCCCAAAATAGGCAGTAGTCTTGTGACAGTGGGCCAGTCGCCCCATCATTGCCAAAGGATTGCTTCCTTTGAGGCCTTGGTGACTTATTCCAGATGGTGACATCATCCTCATCATGCTCCTCTCTGCAATCCCATTGTCCATTGCAAACTGAAGGGTGAGCAAAAGAACTCACCAATCACTTCCTTTGATTCCAGATTTTTGTCCACCACACATGCTTTGTGAATCTGGACATCATGGGTGTCCTCATTCTGGCACTGCATTCGATGCGGCCACCCAGCCACGCGCCGCGGGGCGAGAAGTCCGCCATCCAGGTCCACGGTGTTGCCAGGGCGAGGAAGCCGCCTTCCTTCACGAGACCACGCGGACCGCCGAAGCGCGACAGCACCGCCCGTGGTGAGGGCACGCGGCACAGGAGGTTGGCGGCGAGCACGAGGTCGTAGCCCTCGAGCTCGGGCGGAAGGGCGCACGCGTCGGCGCGGCGGAAGCTCACGCGCTCCCGGTCGATGGCCTCATCGACGGCAGCCACGTGCGAGCTCTCGATCTCACCCTCCTCGACCAACGAGTAGCCGAGTCGTCCTTCGTTGCGGACCTGCTCGGCGACCTCGATGAAGCGCTCGGAGAGATCGATGCCGAGCACCTCGCCGAAGCGTCGTGCCAGCGCGAAGCTCGAGCCGCCCACGGCGCAGCCGAGCTCGATCGCTCGGTCGGTTCCCAGGCCTTTCGGTCCCGCGGTCTCGATCGCCCACTCGGCGATGTCCCGCGCGAAGTGGAGACCCGCCGGTCGCGGCAGCTCGTGAGTGAAGGACTCCTCCGGGCTGCCGTAGTGGGAGAGGAGGTACATCCCCACCACGGCCTCGACCTCATAGGCCGTGGCCTTGGCGCTGCCGCCCAGGAGAACCGGCTCATTGCCGGACTCGGGGTCGAGGTCGCTCGCGAGCCGGAAGCCCACGTGCTGGAAGAAGTGGGGGCGGAAGTGGAAGCGAGCGAAGACGCTCGCTTCGTCGCCGGTGCTGACGAAGCTCCCGCCGACCATCATGGCGTGCTCGCCGTCGAAGCACGGCGCGCTGAAGTCGTCGTAGACCGGATGCACGTCGAAGCCGTCGAGCGGGTTGAAGTCGTCGGCGAGCCACTGCCAGACGTTGCCGGCCACGTCGTGGAGACCGTGCGAGTTCGGCTGCAGCGCGTCGACGGGGGTAGGGGAGCCCAGCGCGAGGTTGAGGTTGCGACCGAGGTCGAGGAGAGCCTCGGCCGGACGTGCCATGACCGGGTCGCCGGCCGGGCTGGTCGGCCGCTCGCCGCGGAAGCGGGCGTGCTCGGCTTCGGTCGGCAGGCGGTAGGGGCGATCACGCCCGTCCTTCTCCGACTTCCAAGTGCAGTAGGCCTGGGCCTCGTACCAGTTGACTTCCGCTGGCCAGGACCAGGGCATTTCGACGAGGTCGAAGACGGTGCGCAGCCGATACTGATGCAGCCCGGCGGGGCCCGACGACACCCAGTAGCTGGGCCACTTGGCGTTGCGGCTCCGACGCCAGCGCCAGCCGTCCTCGGTCCAGAGCTCTTCCTGGTTGTAGCCGCCGTCGGCCACGAAGTCGTGGAACTCGGCGTTGCTGACCAGGGTCTCGCTGACCTCGAAGTCGCGCACGTCGACGCTGCGGTGGCCGTATTCGTTGTCCCAGCCGAAGCTCGGCCAGTCGCGGGGCTTGCCGAGCTCGACCCGGCTGGCCGACAGCGTGCGGAGTCGTCGCGCCGCGTCCAGCTCGGGCTTGTCCGTGGCGGCGTCGCTCGGACCGGCGTTCGCGTCGACGACTGTCGCGCTCTCGTGCAGCGCCGGCCAGGCTGCGGGTCGCGAGAGCAGCGAGAGCGGTAGCTCGCGCAGCAACACGCTCGAGGTCTCGAGGTGGATGCGCTCGTGCTCGAAGCCGAGGAAGAGCGCCCAGAGCGGGTGGTCTTGACCGATGCGGTCGTGACCGTCGGCGAGACCCTCGTGCGTCGCGATGATCTCACTCACTCGTTCGTGAACGGTAGCTCGGTAGGCGCAGACCTCTTGCACCGACGGCCACTCCATCTCGTTCTTCGACATGTCGTCCCACGACATCTCGTCGACTCCCGTCTCGAAGACTCGCTCGAAGTACGGGTTGATGGGCTCGGAGATCAGGCCGGCGAGCCGGAGCTTGTTGACGTAGAGAGTCGCCGGATGGCCGAGGTAGAAGAGGATGGGATGACGGAGGTGGTGGTAAGCCGGGGTGAGCAGGGCCTGCTCGCCCTGAAGGCTCGACAGCAACACCTCGGTGAGCGCCCAGCCGTTGTCGAAGTAGTCCTGCACCGAGGTTCGCGTGCAGGTGGAGAGGTCGGGCAGCGGCAGCGAGCGCAACACGCCGTCGGCGCCGAGGCCCGGGCACTCGCCGGCGACCGGTTGGCGTCCCGTCCACCACCAACCGGGACGTTCCCCTACCAGGGGGTCGTCGTCGCTCAGCTCCAGGCCCGCAGGCAGCGCGTGCAGGCTCTCGAGGTCGAGATTGGGATTGCGGCTGGACGAAGGAGAGGACACGAGGAGAGCTCCGCGGGACGGTGCGAAGGGGAGGGGCCGCTGTTCGAACGTGTTCGAGAGGATAGCAACCTGGTCACAGAGCCGCACGCCGTCGAGATCACGATTGGTGCGCGCTGCGTGAGGGTCGCCGGGCTGCGCGCAGGTCTTCGCCGAGCGCGAAGACCCGTTCGCCGGGCGAGCTGGTTCGATTCGGCCAAGTGCTTGTCATGGAGGGACTTGAGCGGTTCCTGAAGGTCTGGCATCGGGCTTGCCATCAGTCGGGGTGGAGCCCTGGAGCACCCCGATGCACGACGCGACTCACTCATCCCTCCCACGCCCGGTCGAGCCCGAGACGGCCCGGCCGCACGTCCGCAACCTCCTCGATCTCGCCTGGCGAGGCGACGCCTGGTCGGACTCGCGACCGGCGCTCTCCTTCCTCTCGGAGGGAGGCTGGCGACACTGGAGCCGCGCCGAGCTCGCTCGACGAGCGGCGGCGCTGGCCGACCGCTTGCTCGACTCGGGGCTTCCGCGGGGCGCGACCGTGGCGTTGCTCAGCGAGGGCAGGCCGGAGTGGGCGCTCGGCCTGCTCGGGGCGTGGCGAGCCGGTGCGGTGGTGGTCCCCCTCGATCCCGCGCTCACCGACCACGAGCTCGGTCGACTGCTCGAGCGGGCGCGACCCGAGGTCGTGCTCGTCTCGCCGATGCAGGCCACGCGTCTTCGTGACGCGTTGGTGAGCACGAGCGCTCGGTCGGTTCTCCTGGAGGGAGGAGAACCGGCCGAGTCCGTCGAGACGACATCGTCGGCTCCGGCCGCGGCACCCACCGGCTCGCGCGTGCCCCGCGGACACGAGCCGGCCTTGCTCGTCTTCACCTCCGGCACGACCGGTCGTCCCCGTCCGGTGGTCATCACCGCCGAGAACCTCCTGCACCAGGTCGATGCCCTTCGTCGTGCCGTGCCCTTGCGAGAGGACGACTGCTGCCTGTCGGTGTTGAGCCCGTCGCACCTGCTCGAGATCACCACCGTGCTCCTCGTGAGCTTGGCTGCCGGCAACCGCGTGCTGTATCTCGATCGACTGGGAGTCGACGAGCTCACGCGCGCGCTCGATGGGGAGGGCGTCACGCGGATGGTCGTCGTGCCTTCCGTGGCCGCGCTGCTCCTCACCTTGGCTCGTGGCCGCATGGCTTCGTCGTCGCGTTGGCCTGCGATGCTCGATCGCGTCGTGGGTGGTCTTCCGCTTCCGCGACCTGCGAGACAGTGGCTCGGCTCACGTCGACGACAGAGCTTTGCACCGCAGTTGCGGACTCTCGTCTGTGGTGGAGCTCCCTTGCCCGTCGCCATCGGCGAAGGGCTCGAAGCCCTGGGCATCGACGTTCTCGAAGGCTACGGGATGACCGAGACCAGCCCGGTGCTCGCCGTGGGTCGACCCGACTCACGACGTCTCGGGACGGTGGGGCAGCCGCTGTCGGGCGTGGAGCTGCGCATCGAGGCGGCGCCCGGACACGAAGGCGAGATCCGCACGCGTGGTCCGCAGGTCAGCCCGGGCGTGCTCGACGACGACGGCGAGTTGGTGTCGCTCACCGATCACGACGGTTGGCTGGCGACGGGCGACCTCGGCCGAATGACCGACGACGGTCAGCTCGTCATCACCGGTCGTCTTTCCGACCTCATCGTGCTCCCGGGCGGTCGCAAGGTGCAGCCGGTCGAGGTCGAGCGGGTCCTCGCCGACGACGAGGCGGTCGACGAGGTGCTGGTCGTCGGCCATCGCGGTGCTCGCGGTGAAGAGCCCTGGGCGGTGGTCGTTCCTCGGGACGACGACGTCGAGCCGCAGGCGCTCGAGCTCCGACTCCGCGCCCGTCTCAGTCGTCTCGCCTTCTTCAAGCGACCGAAGCGCTTCCTCATCCGGACGACGCCGCTGCCGCGCACGACGCGCGGAAAGCTCCACCGTCTCGCCCTCATGCAAGAGCTCGAACACTTGGAGGTGTCCCCATGTTGAGCCCGGCCCTGCTCGCCCTGTTGATCTGTGTCTTTGCTCTCATCGGAAGCCTGCCGTTCACGTTCTTGCGAAGGACCTCCGGTCTCGACTGGCGTTGGTTCGTGACCGCCTTGCCCCTGTTCCTCGCCCCCGCCGGCTTCGGGAGCCGGCGGGGTGCGGGGCTGCCGGGGGCGGCTGCGCTCTGGTCGTATCAGGCTCCGTGGACGGAGATCGCCGCCGTGTTGCTCGGCGCCGCCTCCATCGGTCTCATCGGCTGGACGGTGGGCGTGCACCGAAGGGCTCCGCGTCTCTGGCACCAGGACGACGCGCCCGAAGAGCTCGTGACCGGTGGCCCTTACCGCTTCGTGCGGCACCCCTTCTACACGGCTTTCCTGTTCGCGCTCGGCGCGGCGCTCATCGCGCAGCCGAACCTGATCACGGTCGTCGCGTTCGTCGTCGGCGTGGTCGTGCTCAGTCTCACCGCAGCGTCCGAAGATCGTCGCCTCGCTCACGAGTTCGGTGATGCTCACCAGCGCTACCTGAGCGCCACCGGTCGCTTCCTGCCGATGCTGCTGCCACGGAGGTCGTCATGAGCCGCGCATCGTCGGTCCGGATGGAAGCCCTGGGCCTGAGCCTCGGAAGTCAACGACGGCCTCTCGAAGAGGCCGCACGGCGTGGCGAGCTGCGCTCGTCGACCGAGGCGCTGAGCCGGGCGGGCTTCGTCGAGCATCACTGCTGCGACGACGAGCAGAGCGTGCTGGATCTCGCGCTGGCCGCCGTCGAGCAGCTTCCGAGCGTGGAGGGCGTCGGGCTCATCGTCTTCGCGACCGGCTTCCCGGCCAGCGGAGCCCTGGTGAGCCGCGAGCGCTTCGAGGCCAGTGGTGACGTGCGACACCTGCTCGTTTCGCCGGCGGCCCGTCTTCAGGCCGAGCTGGGCCTGAGCCAGGCAGAGGTTCTGGGGCTTTCGCAGCTCGCGTGCACGACCTCGCTCGCCGCGCTGGAGGTGGGGCGACGGGCGCTCCTCGAGCGTCCGGACTTCGAGCGCGTGCTGTGCGTGACGGCCGACCGCTTGCCCGAGGGCGCCTTGCGCGAGCAGTCCTTCAACCTCATCAGCGATGGGGCCGCCGCCTGCCTGCTCTCGCGCGACACCAGTGGCCCGCGGCTGCTGGCCAGCGGCGGACGTTGCCTGGGTGTTCTCGCAGACGCTGGCGACGAGGTGCTCGCGGCCAGCTACTTCAGCCACGGGCGAGAGCTGGTCCTCGAGACCTTGGGGCGGGCGGGCTTGGGGCTGGAGCAGCTCGACGACCTCGTGCTGCAGAACGTCCCCGTCGCGGCGCAACACGTGCTGGCGTCGGTGTTGGGCCTGCCGCCGGAGCGCGTGCACTGCCCGACCCGCGCCGAGGTGGGCCACGTCATCAGCGTGGACAACTTCTTCAACTGGCGAGCGCTGACGACGAGCGAGCTTCGTGAGGAGGACCAGCAGGATCGCAACGTCGCCCTGCTCTCGGTGGGCTACGGACAGAACTGGCAATGCCAGGTTCTCGGGGAGGCAGCATGACGGTGCCGGCGATGCTCGCACGGTCCCTGCCGAGGCTGAGCGCGCTCAGCGAGCAGGCGGCCCCGCTGCCGATCGACGTGACGACGCCCATCCCCGGCGAGGAGTGGTGCTTCTCACCGACGGCGCTCAGCCTCGTGGGGACCTCGCGCTTCGAGACCCTCGACGAGCGCACGCGACGACGCCTGGCGCGCTGCGAGGCCGTGGCGTTCTTTTCGGCCAACGTGCATGGCGAGCGTCATCTCCTCAGAGGGGCGCTCGAGCGCCTGCACCGACCCGGCAGCGAGGAGGTGAGCGCGTACCTCCAGCATCTCGTCGAGGAGGAGAGCCGTCACCTCCGCCTGTTTGGCACTTACTGCCTCGCACAGGCCGGCGGGCTGCTCCCCGAGCAGCGGTTGCCGGTCGAGCGCCGGCCGTCGCGGACCGACGAGGTGTCCTTCTTCGCACGCGTGCTGCTCTTCGAGGACCTGGTCGACGTCGTCAATCGCTTGCACGCGAAGGACGAGGCCGTTGCGTCACGGGTGCGTGAGCTGCACCGCTACCACCATCTCGAAGAGAGCCGCCATCTCGCGTTCGGTCGGCTGCTATTGCGGGGGCTGGTCGAGGAGCAGCAGGCGAGTTGGACCCGTGCCGAACGCGACGGCCTGCGTGTCGAGCTGAGGTCCTTCCTCGAGCTGTCGTGGCGCTCGCTCTTCGACGCTCGTGCCTACGCGGCCGCGGGCTTGTCCGATGCCGTGGCCTTGCGCGAGGACGCCCTGCGAAGCGATGCCGCTCGTGAGCGTCGTGGTCGCTGGACCCGTCGCGCCGTCTCCTTTCTCACCGAGCTCGAGCTCATGGACCCGGAGCCTGCCTCATGAACGTCAGCCTCGCCGAACGGATTCTCCTCACTCATCTCCACGAGCGCTGCCCCGAAGCTGCCGCGGCCGGGCTGGGCGTGGACGACTCCTTGCTGGCGGGGGGCGTGCTCTCCTCGTTGCAAGTCCTCGAGCTCTTGCTGGAGGTCGAGAAACTCGTGGGGCGTCCCCTCGAGCCGGCCGACCTCGACCCGGCGGTCTTCTCGTCCCTCGGCCACCTGTGTCGGCACTTCTTCACGGCAGCGGTCTCGTGAGCGGCACGACGATCGTCACGGGTGCCACCGGCTACCTCGGTGGACGGCTCGCGGCATCGGAGCTCCTGGCCGGCCGTCGCGTGATCGCGCTGGTGCGCGCCGAGGACCACCTCCACCTGCGACGTCGGCGTCGTGAGTTGGAGGAACGACTCGGCGCGATCGCCCCGCGGCTGGTGACCTGGGCCTGGGAGCCCGAGCAGCCGCCCGCGCTGCCGGCAGCGCTGACGGCCGACGTGGACCGCGTCGTCCACGCGGCGGCCGTCACGCGCTTCGACGTCTCGCTCGACGAGGCGACTCGCGGCAACGTCGTCCCGACCGAGCAGCTCCTCGCTTCCTGTCACGAGCTGCCGGCGCTGCAGCGCTTCGTGTACCTCTCGTCGATTCACGCGTCCGGGCTGAGCGAGGGCGAGCTACCCGAGGAGCCGATCTTCGACCGACCGGACTTCGCGAACCACTACGAGTGGTCGAAGTGGCAGGGCGAGCGGCTCGTGATCGGCTCCGGTCTTCCGTGGACGATCGCGCGTGTCGGGACGGTGACCTGCGATGACGACGAGGGACGGGTCGTCCAGCGCAACGCGTTCCATCTCTGCTTGCGTCTGTTGCACGGCGGTCTCCTCTCCACCTTGCCCGGCCGTGCGGAGGTGCGCCCGAGTCTCGTGAGCGGTGATCTCGTCGTGCGCTGCCTGGCGCGGCTGCTCGAGCAGTGCCGACCCGGTCACGTGCACCACCTCGTCACGCCTTGGGACGATGGCCTCGAGTTGGGTGAGCTCGTCGACCTCATCGGTCGCTCGCTCCGGGACGACGCCCTCGCGCGGTCGCGGGCCGTGGCACCTCCGAGCCTCATCGACCGGGGTGCCTGGGAGGCCCTTCAGCTCGCGGCCGCGGATCTCGACGGGAGCGTCCTGCAACACGCGACACGGGCCCTGGCTCCGTTCGCGGCCCAGCTCTTCATCGACCGTCGCCCGCGCACCGATTCGTTGAGCACGTTGCCACCCGAGCTTCTCGGTCCACCCGCTCGTGAGCTCGTCCCCCGCACCCTCGAGAACCTGTGGCGGCCCGCCGCATCACCTTCCTTGGAGAGAACTGCATGACCGAGAACGGCATGACCGATCACGATCGATGGCTCATCAGCTTCTACCGCGAGAGCGAGCTGGCCGGTGCGCTCTTCTTCGGACGACTCGCGCGGCACCTGCCTGCCGGACCGTTGCAGGTCGACATGACCCGTCACTTCGCCGAGGAGTCGCAGCACGCCTGGCTCTGGAGTCGCTGTCTCGACGAGCTGGGCGGACGCCCGATGAACGTTGCCGAGGCCTATCAGGCGCGTTACGTCGCGGCTGCTGGCCTTCCCGCGAACCTGCTGGAGGTCCTCGCGGTGACTCACGTCTTCGAGGCGCGGGTCATCGGGCAGTACAGCCGACACCTCCACGTCGAGGGCGTGCATCCCCTGGTGGCCGACACCTTGAGGTCGATCATGGAAGACGAACGCTGGCACCTTCAGTGGGTGGGCGAGGCCCTCGAGGTCGAGCGACGAGCGGGTCGAGAAGAGGAGGTCGATGCGGCGCTCGCTCGCTTCCGCCAGGCCGACCAGGAGGTGTATCGCGAGCACTGTCTCGAGCACGACGAGCGTCTCGCGGCGGTGCTGGGAGCGGGGGCGGCAGCATGAGCTTGCCAAGGGACCTGTCGACCATCTTGACGCGCATCACCGGCCTGCCGGAGAGCGCGCTGCGGCCCGAGCGCCGCTGGGACGAGCTCGGTCTCGACTCGGTCGCGCTGGTGGAGGTCCTGCTCGGCGTGCAGCTCGAGCTGGGCGTCAGCCTGCGCCCCGACGAGCTGGCCGGGCTGACGACGCTCGGCGAGCTCGCCGAACGCGTGCAGTCGGCCCTCCCGGTCGAGTGACGCTCGGAGCTGTGAGCGCGAAAGGTGGTGTCGCCAGGTCCGGGCTCCCTTTCGTGATCGTGTCCGCCGACGGTCGGGACCCCCCGCATGGTGTCGTGTCGTAAGCTGTCTGTCCCGACGACACAGCGCAGTGAGCTCGTGCCGATCTTCCGTAACCCAAGGGATCGGCGACGAGACCAACATGGCCCGCGGGGCCGGAGCGAGAGCGGAGCAGCCGGATGACCTGGCGGGACAAGGCTCAGTACGAGGAGCGGCGGCACGCCATCGAGGCGGAGCTCAAGAACATCATCCGGACCGTCCGGGACCGCTCGAAGGCGGAGCCCGGCCGGCGTCGCAAGCTCTACAAGCACTGGCGTCCCATCATCCGCGAGCAGCTCGACGCGCTCGGCAAGCGGACCTGGCCCGGCGGCATGCTCCGCGCCGGTCACGTCCTGACCGAGTACGAAACGAAGGACCGCCACACCTGGGTCGTCCACGCTCGTGCCGACAAGGAGCGCGGCTGGTGGGTGTCGCTGGTGTTCTCCGAGCACTATGGCGACTTCGAGGCGACTCTCGAGACGCATCCCGATCTCTTCGAGGTGCAGGGCGCGGTCGTCTCCGTCGACGACGGTGCGCTGACCGCCTCGCTCGCCGAGTGGGAGAAGCAGGGGCCGGCGAGCCTCGAGCCCACCCCCGAGACGGCGGTCATCGCGAGCCCCACCATCGACCTCGCCTTCGATGGGTCCTCGGCCAACATCAGCGCCCCAGCCGCTCGGGCCAAGGAGACGAGCGCGCCGGAGCCGGAGCCCGAGACCACGCCCGAGCGGGAGGACTCCGCCGACGAGACGCCCCCGGAAGAGGCCGAGCCCGAGCCCGAGCCGGTGCCCGTCTTGCCGGAGTCGGCTTCGAGCCCGGTGCGAGAGGTCTCGCTCCAGGCCGTCCCCCTCGTCGCCCGCGAGAATCGGCTTCTCGACGACACGGGGACCTACGGTCCGGATGCCGATGAGGGAACCGGGGAAGCGAAGGCCGAAGCGAAGGTCGAGGAGACTCCCTCCCCGGAGCCGGTCGAGGAACCCGTCACGGAGGCCTCACCGGCCGACGCGATCGAGTCGATGGACGCCGAGCCGGAACCGGAGCCCGCTCCCGAGCCCGATGAAGAGATCGAGCCGGCCCCACCGGGCATGGCTGCCCTGCCCTCGGCGCGTCGAGCCGTCGGGGCCCCTCCGACGCCTCTGGTGACGCGTGACGGGAAGGAACAAGGGGGCGACGGGCCAACGGAGAAGTGCGAGCTCTGCAATGGTCAGGGCTTCACCCGCTCCGAGCCCGACGAGAACGGCGAGGCTTACGCCACCCGCTGCGCGCCCTGCCACGGCACAGGCCAGATCACCGCGACCGCCTGAGCGGACGACGCTGAACGCATGAAGGGCCGTCGATCGTCTCGGATCGACGGCCCTCGGTTCGTCCGTTGCCGCGGTGAATGACGGGGGCTACGCCAGGCGGCTGCGGGCGTGGGCCAGGCGGGTGGGGATGTCGATGCCCTCGGGGCAGGCCTTCATGGCGCGGGTGAAGTCGAGGCCGTCGAAGGCGCGCTGGGCCGGCGTGAGCTCGCGGTAGAACTGACGCGCCTTGTCGGTCTCGCCGTAGCACTCGTCGTACATGAGGAAGCGGAGGGTGTCGGCGATCTTGACCTCGCCGTCGACCTCGGGCTCGCAGCGATGGTTGCAGCCCTCGCAGGAGTGCTGGGCGGTGCGCTCGGCGAGGCGGTTGAGCTGGTGGAGCTCGTTGACCGACAGCTTGAGCGGGGTCTTCGCGGCGGCGACGTTCTCCTGGAGCTTCTCCAGGGTGTCCATGTGGGAGACCGCGGAGTCGATGCGCTCGTCGGCCCAGACCGCCTTGAGCTTGGCCTGCGCCAGGTTGAAGCTCTCGCCCTTCCAGCTCGCGACCTCGGGGAGGTCGTCCGGCACCGACTTCTGAGTCTTCATGGCGATGAGGCCGATGTTGGCCTTCTTGCACGCGTCGATGGCGCGGTTCAGCTCCTTGTCGCCGTACTTGCCGAAGTGGTAGCGGAACATGATGACGTCGATGCCGCCGAGCTTGGCAGCCTTCTCCATGAGCTCGACCACGTTGCCGTCGTGGCAGGAGAAGCCGAAGTGCTTGATCTTGCCCTTCTTCTTGAGCCGATCACCCATCTTCGCGTACTGCTTGGTGACGTACTTGGCGTCGTTGAGGGCGTGCATGAAGAAGAGCTCGACTTGCTTCGTGCCGAGGTCCGTCAGGCAGGTGTCGAGGTCGGTCTCGAAGCTCGCCACGTCGGCCTGGTTCCGCCGGTGCGGCGCCTTGGTCGTGATCCAGACGTTCTCGCGACCGACCTGCTTCAGGAACGGAGCGATGGTCTTCTGCGACTCGCCGCGGGCGTAGACCAGCGCCGTGTCGAGGTAGTCGACGCCTTCCTTGAAGCCGGTGTGCAGGATCTTGTCGTAGCGCGCGTCGAAGGTCATCGCGCAGCCCTGGAGCAGGATGGGCACCTGCTCGCCAGTCTTGCCGAGGGTCTTGCGCGGCACCTTGGCGGAGAGGGCCGGCGTGCCGGTGGTCTTGGCGCCGTCGGCCGCTTCGGCCAAGCGGCCGGCACCGGTGAGACCGGCTGCACCGATGCCGCCGGAGACGAGGGCCGTCTTGAGGAAGTCGCGTCGATTCAGGTCCTGGCTCATGGTGGGCTCCTGCGCGGGTTCTCCGCCCGCTGGCTCATTCTAGTTCGAACGGTCCGAACGGGCTCAGCTCTCTCTCGAACGATCCTTGAGCAGCAGTCGACGGTCCCGCGATCGGCTCTCACCGACCGCCGTGACGTACACCGCGCGCTCGTCTTTCACCGGGCACTCCGCCTGACACAGACCACAACCGATGCACAGGTCGGGCACCATGTAGGGCTTGTTGAGGACGACGAGCTTGCCGAAGGCATCCTTCACCTCGACGTCCTCGGTCTGAATGGCCTTCGGCGAGGTCGGACAGACCTCCTCGCAGACCACGCAGGGGATCTCCATCGCGTGAGGCAGGCAACGACCTCGGTCGAAGAAGGCCGTGCCCAGCACGATGGGACCGGCCTCCTCGAACTCGCCGCGCCCCATCTTCTCCTCGACCGTGATCTTCTTGATGGCGCCGGTGGGGCAGACCTCCGAGCACGCGTTGCACTTGAGCTGGCAGTGCGCGATGTCGAAGTTCATGACCGGCGTCCACAGCGACTCGAGCCCTCCCTCTTCCCAGGTCGCCGGCTGGAGGACGTTGGTCGGGCAGGCGTTGATGCACTGGTCGCACTTGATGCACTTCTCGAGGAACTCGTGTTCCTCGACCGAGCCCGGCGGACGCATGAGCGCGCCCTTGAAGTTCTCGTCCGTGTTCGTGCCGTGGTTCTTGATGAACGGGTAGGCAAGCACGCCGAGGATGCCGGAGAACACGAGCCGTCGTCGGCCGAGCTCGGGTGCGGGCTTCACCTGCTTGGTGTCGAGCCCGACCATCGAGAAGCTCAGCGCGTCCTCCGGGCAGTCGTCGATGCAGTTCATGCACGAGAAGCACTCGGAGACGCGAACCGCGCCCTGGGGATCGGCAGCACCCTCGCAGCGAGTGAGGCAGAGGTTGCAGTCGGTGCAGGCGTGGACGTCGCGGTTGATGCGGAAGAGCGAGAAGCGCGAGATCGCTCCGAGCAGGGCGCCCAGCGGGCACAGCACGCGGCAGAAGAAGCGCGGGATGACGACGTTGGCGCCGACCAGCGCAGTGATGAGCACGCCGATCCAGAAGGAGCCGACGAAGACACGACGTGGCACGCCCGGTGCGAACTTGAGATTGTCCAGCCAGGCCGCGTGAACGCCCGCGTTCTGGACCTCCGAGAGCGCCATGTCGGCCGCCGGTGCGAACACCGTGGCGACGCTGCGGTACATCAGGCAGATGGGATCGAGCAGGCCGATCTGCAACGCGCCCATCCAGGACATGATGAGGAAGACGATGAGCAACCCGTACTTGAAGTGGTACAGGTCGCGGTAGCGATTGCGCTCGAAGCTCTGCTTGCCCTTGTAGATGTCGAAGACCCAGCCAATGAACTGGTGCAGGGTCCCGTAGGGACAGATCCAGTTGCAGAACACCCGTCCGAACAGGAGCGTGAGCGCGATGACGAGCAAGCCCCAGCCCAGGTACCGGTACACGTAGCCGGTCGAGAGCATGGTCGAGATCATGACCAGCGGGTCGAACTCGAGGATGCGCGAGACCGGATAGCCTTCCATCCGCGTGGTCCAGGTGGCCCAGCAGAAGAAGAGGAAGGCCGAGAAGAAGAAGGCCTGCGACACGATGCGCACCCGCGTCAGGCGCAGCAGCTTCCGGACGCGTTGCGAGGTGAGCAGGCCCGCCAGGCGTCGCAGCGGGTTCGCGCGGGCTTCGGCGGCCTTGACCGCATCCAGTGGCAGGAGCGGTTCGTCACCGTTGCTCACGTGACCTCCTGCAGGCGGCCACGCCAGTCTCTCTGACCGCTGCCCTTCTCCTCGGCCATGGCGAGGTACTCGGGCTGGTCGTTGGGGTCGCGACGCAGGAGATGCTCGAAGGCCCAGCAGTCCTGAGCGACCGGGTCGACGGCGGCGAGCACCGCGTCACCGGGAGCGACGTCACTGGGATCGCCACCGGTGGGGCCGTTCCGCATGAGGATGCGGGTGCCGTCGAGCACGGTGAGCGTCGGCTTCATCATGATCGCGAGGTCGGAGATGATCTCGTTGATGTCCTGGTGGAACTGGTTGCGGACGCCGCCGAGCAGTCCGTACCAGTTCTTGATCCCCATCGAGGCGTGACAGAGGTTGTGGTCCTTGACCAGGGTCAGGCCGATGACCTTGTCGACGTTGAGGAACGGCCGGTGGAAGAAGGGCCAGTTCTCGATGAGCTTCGCGCCCGGCGTGTTGAGCACCTTGAACGCGTTGGAGTCCGGCAGGTAGACACGACCACCGCCCTTCTCCGCAGCACGACGGATGCCCGTCTTCTCGAAGCAGTCGGGTGGCGACTCGATCGGGTTGTCGGCGACCCGCACCTCCTGGGCGCGACAGTCGACGAGGAGCATCCGCACGAGCCCTTCCAGCAGCTCGGGTTGAGTGGTGGCCCCGAGCGCGGGCGCGCGATCGAACGCGGCGTTGGGCTTGACGAGGACGATGTCGCCCGGCTTCACGTAGTGCTGCAGGCCGCCGAGCGTGTCGAGCGCCTTGCGGAGCATCTCGGTCGGGCTTCCGCCACGACCGACGGCGACGTCGGGATGCGACGGTGACGGCTTGGCCACCTGGAAGTCGGTGAGGCGGAAGGGTCGGATCTTGGGGATGCTGCGAAGACCCGTGCGGTCCTTGAGCGAGAAGGGCCAGTCTTCCGGGGCCAGCGACAGGTAGCCGGTGGTGCCCACCAGGCCGGTCGCGCTCGCGATCCGGCGGAGGAAGGTCCGCCGGTCCATCGGGGACTTCTCGTACTCGGGATGCTGGATCGGCTTGTCGGGACCGTCCGTCGGCTCGCGGCTCATCCTTCTTCCTCTCCGTAGTCCCCGTAGTCACCCTCCGACTCGTCGGACTGGCTCGCGACGGGAGCCGGCGGGGCCGGCGTCGGCACGACGGATGGGGAGGACGGCACTCCGGGTCGGACGCCGAGCTCCGAGGTCGTGACGATCTCCTTCAGGCGGGCGACCTCGGTGACGGCCTGGTCCGGGTCGGGGTGATCTTCCAGTCCGTAGACCAGGGGACCGGCGACGCCGAGGGCGTAGTGCGTTCCGAGGAAGGCGTGGCGATAGTGTCGCTCGCTCTCGCCCGGCGTCACGAGCTCGAGCTCGCCCTGCTGGGCGTCGTGGAGCTTCTGGAACATCGTGCTGGCGGCATCGTCCGATTCGGCCCAGTGCACGAAGACGCGGCTCGTGCCCTCGTCGGTGGTGCGACCGAACCAGAAGCGCTGGGCGAAGCCGAGCTGGAAGGCGTTGATCGGCGTGTAGTGAACGCGATCGAGCGGCAGCCCCAGGCCCTGGGTCAGCACCTTGAACGGGGCCGGAGCCGGGCTGGCTTCGGCGAGACCGGACAGCGAGTCGAGCACCTGCTCGGTCTTGCTCATGACGACGTCGTTCGCGCCGCTGCCGATGAGATGGAAGACGTGATGACCGAGCATCCCGATCGCGCCGATTCCGGTGGGCGTGTAGAGCAGGTCGCCGCGGGTGAGCAGCGGCTTGCTGCCCCGCTGCTCGGCGAAGAGACCGAGGGCGTTCTCGAAGCGCGCCTGGTCGTAGAGGAAGAGGTCGACGCTCTCGCCGCTCGGTTCTTCGAGGATGAGAAAGGACAGCTCGCGGAAGCCGAACTTCACGTACTGCTCGGCCTGGCCGTTGATCTTCTCGTAGAGGTTGTCGTTCGTGAAGGTTTGCACCCGGGAGGCGGGTGCCCAGCCGCCCTCGACGAGCTCGTCGGGAAAGGGGGCGATGTCGAGACGAGTCTCGGCGATCGGCTGAGAGGGATCGCGCCAGCGAGCGAGCGGACGCGTGTAGAGCTGCTTGGGCTCGGTGTCGAGGAGGGCGATGTCGAGGTCGCGCTCGCCCGGGTCGTAGTTGTCGCGTTGGCTCAGCGTCCAGCCGCCGGCGACGACGAGGAAGGCCAGGCAGGCGAGGCTGGCGCCGATCTCGACGGTCGGGATCGACTTCCGCAACAGCTTCCGACGACCGAAGTCGTTGAAGACGGGGTTCTTGCGTCGGGGTCGTACTTTCTTGGCCATGATGACGTCGCTCGCGCTGGCTAGCCCGGATCATTCATGAGTGTTCGTCGCGAGTGGCCGGAGACGCTAGCCGAGAAGGGCCGCTCGGGCCTTGGCCCGCTAGGTGGCGCGAAGGGACACCGCCCACGTTGGCGCGAGGCCCGCGGCTCGATCCGGTGAGAACCGGGGAATGAGAGCCGGAGGCGCACTTCGACGGTGCGTTGAGGACCGAGGGGCGAGTACGCCCTTCGCAGGCAGCGGATCTGGCCACGCAGCAGGAGACTCATGAATACTCCGGGCTAGACCGAGCCCGTCAGCTCGTTGAGCCGACCGGTGCGGTAGCCGCCGGGGGTGACGGTGGCGTGGGAGAAGCCCGCCTGACTGACGGCGGCCTGGAGCACCGCCTCGTGGAGTCGGTCGCTGAGCTCGTCCACGCGCTCGGACTCGACCTCGAGTCGGACCTCGTCGCCGAAGTGACGGGCGCGGACCTGCTGGAAGCCCATCTCGCGGAGCGCGATCTCGATCGAGTCGACCGATCGCAAGCGTTCGATGGTGACCGGCGTGCCATGCGGAAGTCGGGAGGCGAGGCAAGCCAGGGCCGGCTTGTCCCAGTTGGGCACGCCGAGGTGACGGGCCACGGCACGGACGTCGTCCTTGTGCAGCCCGCACTCGAGCAGCGGCGACCGCACGCGAGCGTTGTCGGCGGCGACGAGCCCGGGCCGGTGGTCGCCGGGGTCGTCGGCGTTGGTGCCGTTGAGGATGGTGGTGACGCCCTCCTCCCGGGCCACCCGCTCGCACACCGAGTAGAGCTCGGTCTTGCAGTGGAAGCAGCGGTTGGTCGGATTCGCCACGTAGGACGGGTCGTCCATCTCGTTGGTGGAGGCGAGCCGGAGCCGGGCGCCCAGGGCCTCGGCCAGCTCCTTCGCCGAGGCGATCTCGGCGGGGGCGACGGAGGGGGAGACGCCGGTCACGCCGAGGGCGCGATCACCCAGAACCTCCGTGGCGACGGCCAGCACCAGGGTGCTGTCGACTCCGGCGGAGAAGGCCACCAGGACCGAGTCGTGCTCGGCGACGTTGCGACGCAGGGCCTGCGTCAGTTCCTCGACCCGGCTCATGGGAATCCTCAGGGCTCGCGACTCCTTAAAAGGTAGCGCATCCTGCCGGTGCGAGCAGCAAGTGGGGGCCCCCCGCGGTCCGGTCGCCGATCGGGCCGGAACGAGGGCCCGGCGCGCCGCTCGCCTGGCTGGCACCCGTTCCCCCCAGTTTCCTCGTCCCCAGGAGAACCTCATGAGCCGTCTCAGAGCCCGTTTCCTGTCCGTCGTCTCGCTCCTCTTTCTCGCGCTCGCCTCGTCGACGCAGGCCGTGACCTGCGTGTTCGAGGACGAGATCCCCGACCCCTCGGAGGTGACGCTCCTCTCCGGGGACCGCTTCGGTCACTCGACCTCGACCCACGGCCGGGTCGCGGTGGTGGGGGCGCCCGAGCGCGCCGGCGGCGGGGCCGTCTTCTCCTTCCACCACGAGGCCGGCGAGTGGGTCCTGGACCAGGTCCTGGACGGCACGACCCCGGGGGTCACGCTGGCCGACGGCGACTGGTTCGGCGTCTCGGTGAGCGTCGAGGGCGACCTGCTGGCGGTGGGTGCCCACCGCACGAAGGCCGCCGATGGCATCGCGGAGATCGGTGCCGTTCACGTCTTCCGTCGGGTCGGTGACAGGTGGGTCGTCGACGCCTTGCTGAAGCCCGACCTGAGCGACGACCCGAGGATCTTCGGCGAGGCCGTGTCGCTGTCGGGCGGCCGGCTGGCGGTGGGTGAGCCCGGGAGTCGCAAGACCTACGTCTACGCACGACGGGGCGGCGGTTGGGTTCGCGAGGCGAAGCTCGTCCCGGGTGACCCCGAAGTCGAGGCCGAGGCCACCCGCTACGGCGCGACCCTGGCGCTGGACGGCGAGCACCTCATCGTTGGCGCCGAGCAGTGGGGGATGGGCCCTCCCTTCGCGCGAGTGGGCGCCTTCTACCACTACCTCCGCTGCGGCGATTCGTGGACGCAGGTCGAGCGCATCGTCGATCCCTTCGAGCCGAGCTTCGGCGAGGGCGATCACTTCGCGGAGTGGGTGGACCTCTCCGACGGCGTGGCGGTCATCGGCGCGGCGCAGAAGGACCCCGACGGCGTCACCAACGAGGGGCTCGCCTACGTGTACCAGCTCGGCGCCAACGGACTGTTCCGACAGGTGACCTGGTTGCGGGGTCGCAACGGCGCGTCGGGAGATGCGTTCGGTCAGAAGGTGGCCATCCATCGCGACACCATCATGGTCAGCGCGACCGACGGTGATGTCGGCACGGCGGGCGACGCGGGTCGTGTCTTCCAGTACGACCGCGTGGGCGACCGCTGGGAGCTGACCGATGAGGTGTCCCTGCCGCCGGCGCAGGTGGGCGCCTTCGACGAGTTCGGCTCCGGCCTGTCGTTGCACCTGCGCGGCTGCATCGGTGCGCAGTTCGCCAACGGCAACGCCGGGACGGCGCACGTGGTGGTGCCCTGTCAGTGAGGCCGTGAGACCCGTGGTCGCGCTCGAGGTCGGTAGAGCACGTGGTCGTCCCACAGCTCCAGCAAGTGGGCGGCCCAGCCGGCCGAGCGCGCGACCGCGAACACGGCGGTGAAGAGCTCCGGAGGCACGCCGAGGGCGGCCAGGGCGGGGCCCTTGTAGAACTCGACGTTGGCGGCGATCGCCTTGCCCTTCGCCGCCATCTCGGCCTGCACTGCCTCTTCCACGGCCACGAGCACCTCGAAGACCTGCCGGGCCTCGCCGCCCTTGCGAGCGGTGAGTCGGTCGGCGAGCTCCTGGAGGATCCGGGCACGGGGGTCCCGCACCCGGTAGACCCGGTGACCGACGCCCCAGATCCGTCGGCCGTCGTCCAGGACCTCGCGGACGTGATCGACGGCCCGGTCCGGCGT
This sequence comes from Acidobacteriota bacterium, assembly GCA_039029535.1. Lineage (GTDB taxonomy): Bacteria > Acidobacteriota > JBCCFW01 > JBCCFW01 > JBCCFW01 > JBCCFW01. Next base: position 39,789 of record JBCCFW010000026.1, on the reverse strand, counting down.
GCCGATCTCGTCGCGAGCCATCCGATAGGCCCGCTCGTCGGCACCGCCGTGCAGTCGTCCGTGGAGACCGGAGACGGCGGAGGCCAGCGAGGAGGCGGGCGGTGCGAGGGAGGAGCCGACGACCCGGGCGGTGAAGGTCGACACGTTGAAGCCGTGCTCGGCCTGGAGGATCAGGCAGGTGTCCATCGCGGCGACGTCGTCCTCGTCGGGCTCGTGACCGAGCAGGCCGCGGAGGAGCTGGCGTGCCGAGCCACCGCTGCCAGCGTCGAGCGTCCAGGGGCGTCCCTCGCGTCGGGCGGCGAGAGCACCGACGAGGGCGGGCAGTCCGGCGACGACGTCGAGGGCCTCGTGCGTCCAAGTCTCGAGCTCGGTGACCGCGTGGCGACGGTCGCCGTCGGCGGTCGTGACAGCGGTGAGCTCCGGACAGTCGCCGTCGGGACGACCCAGGAGCGGGAGCAGGGCTTCCAGCGCGACCATCGGATGGAGGTCGGGCGGGAGTTGCTCGAGCACCGAGAGGAGCAGCGGCGTTCGTGACTCGAGTCGAGCCCTCCGCTCGACCTCGGCCGACACGAGCTCGTCCGCGCTCGGACGCCGACCGGTGAGCAGCAGCCAGGCGACCTCGTCGAAGGTCCAGCCCGTCGCGAGCTCGTCGATGTCGACGTCTCGGTAGCGCAGGGTGCCCGCCTGTCCGTCGATGGCGCAGGTGGCGCTCCAGTCCGCTTCGATCCCGTTGAGTCCTCGTTCTTCGCGTTTCATGCCGAGAGCGTGGGGAGCCCGCAGCACGCTCGCCATGACATGAGTGAAAAAGTTGGAACGATGAATTCATGTCATCATCGAGCATGGAGTTTCGGGAGCTCGACCTGCGTGCCATGGACTGTCTTCGGGCGGTGGTGGAGACGGGAGGCTTCGGCCCTGCGGCGAGGGCGCTCGGGCTCACGCAGTCGGCGGTGAGCCATGGCCTGGCGCGACTGGAACGTCAGCTCGGCGAGACCCTGGTCGTGCGGGGGGCGCCACCGGAGCCCACCGAGGCAGGGCGACGCGTCCTGGAGTTCGCGAGCTCGGTGACCGACCGGCTCGGCGGTCTCGAGGACGAGCTCGCGGCCCTGCGTCGTCACCGGGGTCAGGTGCTGCGGCTCGGGGCCTCACCCTCGGTGACCGAGTCGGTCTTGCCCGGGTTGCTCGACGCGTTCGTCCGACGTCATCCCGAGCATCGTCTTCAGGTGGCGACGGTGGCGAGTCGGGAGCTGGTCGGTCGCGTGCGCGCCGGCGAGCTCGAGCTGGGACTGGGTCCCTTCCCGGGGCGAGCGGAGGGCCTGCGTCTTCAGCGGCAGTCGGAGGAAGAGCTCACGTTGCACGTGGGCCGTCCGCATCCCCTGGCGACGCGCTTGGCCCGGGGAGACGAGCGAGCCCTGCGAGAGTGCGTGCTGGTGACCTCGTACCTCGATCCTCCAGAGGAGCGGCCGTCTCGTTCGCGGCTGCGTCATCGCTTCGCGGCCACCTGGCAAGTGTCGGACCTGCGGCTGCGAGTGGACCTGATCGCGGCGGGTCACGCGCTGGCTTTCCTGCCACGACGTCACGTCACGCGGCAGGCGAAGGGGCGGGGCCTGCGTGCGCTCGGGCGCTTCCCCTTCGGACGCATCCGGAGAGACACTGGTCTCTACTGGGACGCACGACGACCGCTGTCCCAGGCGGCGGCCGACTTCGCGGCGACCTGTCAGACAGGTCCGGGGCGCCGGCGCAGAACCGGAGGGTGAGCTCGTGATCTTCGAGTCCTTGGTCGAGTTGCTGGTCCATCGCTGGCGCGTGCGCAAGCGTGAGGAGGAGGGGCCGACGCAGGTCGAGGTCCAGGACGAGCTTCTCGGGACCATTCGATTGCCTGACCTCGGGGAAGGCGTGACCGAGGCGAAGCTCGTCGCGTGGAAGGTCGAGGACGGTGCCCTGGTCGAGAAGGACCAGGCGCTGGTCGAAGTCGAGACCGACAAGGCCGGTGTCGAGCTGCCGTCGCCGGGGACGGGTCGGCTGGCGATCCTCAGGCCGGCGGGCGAGACGGCGCGCGTGGGTGAGGTGATCGGGAGACTGGATCCCGTCGAGGCCGGAGAACCGGTCAGCGATTGACGGGCTCGTGGTCGGTCACCGCTGGTCGGCGAAGCGGACCCGGACGAACACGGTCTTCGAGCTCGGTCCGCGGTAGTGCCGCGTCGACAGGCGTACGGGGATGCGGAGGCTCTCGCCGGGAGCGAGAACACGACTGGGATCCGGCGTGCGGATGGCGGCCCGGTAGGACGGCGTGATGACGATCGGCCACTCGTCGTCGTTGCGGATCAAGAAGTCGTGACGGACTTCCTGTCCTCGGACCACGTCGCCGGCGTCGTGATGGGTGACGGGGACGAAGAGACGGGGCGCGCGGTCCGTGGGGGGACCGCCAGCGTCGGTGGCGAGGAGGGAGAGCGCGACGGCCAGGGCGAGTGGGCTCATGGCGAGTCCGACGTCCACCCGAGTGGGCTCATTCAGTCGTCGGAGAGATCGCGTCGAAGCTGTCCTGCCTCCTCGTGATCCGGGTGCGTGGCCAGCACTCGGTCCACGTCGACCCGGGCTGCTGCGTGCTCGCCCCGGTTCTGTCTCAGCCGGGCGCGGTTCAAGAGGAAGACCGCGTTGTCCGGGTCGAGCGCGAGGGCCTGGTCGAGATCCGCGAGCGCACCATCGGAGTCGCCGACGGTGCGTCGGAGGAGGGAGCGGTTGTTCAGCGCGTTGGGATGGTCGGGAGCGAGGGTGAGGAAGCGGTCGAGCTCGGCGATGGCGAGGGCCGTGCGGCCTCGAGCGTGATGAGCCTGGGCGCGACCGAAGACGGCGCCCGAGGTCGTGTTCTCGGCATCCACTCGTGTCATGAGCGGGTCGAAGAGGAGGTCCCGACCGTGGGCGAGACCGCGGGCTGCTTCACGCTCTCTCGCTGCCGACTCGTGCTGCTCACCCTTGGCCAACACGCGGGCGAGGACGAGCCGTGGCTCCTGCACGCCAGGGGCCGCGTTCAGGGCGCGACGCAGGTAGGTCACGGCTTCGCGAAGCTCACCGCGGTCCTCGGCAGAGCGACCCAGCTCGAGCAGGCAAGCAGTGCAGCGGGGATCGAGCTCCAGGGCCCTGGAGTGGTCGGCGTCGGCGTCCGCTCGACGGCCGAGAGCCGTGCGAGCTCGGGCACGACGGACGAGAGCGGGCACGTGGTTCGGGTCCAGCTCGAGCGTGCGCGAGAAACGTCGTTCGGCAGCAGCGGGATCGTTCGGGGCGAGCACCACGCCCTGGAGGTAAGGCCACGTGGCCTCGTCGGGCGCGAGCTCCGCGGCGCGGGCGTAGCACGGGAGAGCGAGCTCGGGTTGACGGTGTCCGTGATGGAGGACGCCGAGGCGCCCCCAGGAGCTCGCCTCGCTCGGCCGGTCCTCCAGCGTGCTGCGAGCGTCGGTGAAGATCGTGACGACCTGTGGCTCGGCGTCGACGACGGCGCGGTCGACGTTCGCCCGGGCGCGTGCCAGGTCGTCGGTGGTGTCGGCCGACGTGGACGATGCGCGAAGTGAGGTGGACGGTGTCGGAGAGTCACCAGTCGCTTGCAGTCGATGAGCCGGGAGCTGGGCGGGCTTCAGCTCGCCACTGCCACGCCGGGCCTGGAGGAGCAGGTCGGTCGAGGACCGGCCGAAGTCTTCCTCGGTGCCGTCAGGCCAGCGGACCCGGACGTTCTCGACCGTGCGCGCGTCGCCCAGCCCGAACGAAACCGTGGGCTCGGAGCCGCCGAGGTAGCCGTGGAGCGTTTGGACGGGACGAACGAGCCAGCGGTCGTCGAGCCGGGCGCCGATGAGCGCGCCGTGGACGTGGCGGCGCAGGTTCGGGTCGAGCACGTGCACGCGGAGGTAGCTGCCACCGGTCGTGTCGTTGCGCAGGAGACGAGCCGGTCCCTGGAGCGCGGTGGAGACGAGGTCGACGTCACCGTCGCCATCGAGGTCGCCCATGGCCAAGCCGCGTCCGACCTCGACGACCGCGCCGAGCGCACCGGCACTTGCCGTGGCGTCGCGGAAGCGGCCGACTCCCTCGTTCTCGAAGTACTGCGGTCGTTGTCCGAGGTCAGCGCGGAAGCTCGCTTCGGGTGAGTGGGACGCGGTTGCAGCAGCAGAGCGCCCATTGACGTGGCCGTTGACCGTGACCACGTCGAGGTCCCCGTCGTGATCGAAGTCGGCCATGGCCGTGCCGAAGCCGGTGCTGGGCAGGCTGGGTGCGCCGAGCCCGGACGGTCCCGTGGCGTCACGGAAGCGACCGCCTTCGTTGAGATAGAGCGTGTTGGTCTGTGCGCGGAGATGAGTGAGGAAGAGATCGAGGTCCTCGTCGCCGTCCACGTCTCCGACGGAGACCCCCATGCTCGCCTCGGACTCGCCCCGCTCGTTCACGGCGACGCCACGTTGCACGGCCTCGTCGTGAAGCCCGTCCTCGCGATTCATCCAGAGTTGGTTGGGCTCACCGTCGTTGGCGACGAAGAGGTCGGGCCGACCGTCTTCGTCGATGTCGAGAAAGGCGAGGCCGAGACCGGGCGCCGGATCTGCGGCGAGACCGAGGCTCTCGCCGACCTCCTCGAAGCGTGCGTCGCCGAGGTTGCGGTAGAGGCGGTCGGCCACGCCCTCGAACTGGTCGGGTGCGCAGTAATCCGGCTCGCCCACGCCGCCCAGGCACCGCAGCTCGGGTCGATTCTCGACGTAGTTCACGACCATGAGGTCCAGCCGACCGTCGAGATCGAAGTCGACGAAGCCGGTGGAGGCTCCCCAGGCGTCGTCGGTCACGCCGGCGGCCTCGGTGGTCTCGGTGAAGACGCCCGCGCCGTCGTTGAGGAAGAGGGCGTTGGGGCCAAGGTTGGTCAGGTGGAGGTCGGCGTCACCGTCGTTGTCGAGGTCGGCGACCGCGACGCCCATTCCGTAGCCGGGATGTCCGAGCCCGCTCGTGTCCGTTCGGTCCTCGTAGCGTCCGCTCTCGCCGAGACGGTAGAAGCGATTGACGGAGGCGGTCGCCGCGTCGCGAGCTCCACCGTCGAGGAGGTAGAGGTCGAGGTCGGCGTCACCGTCGGCGTCGAACAGCGCCACGCCGCCGCCCATGACCTCGGGCAGGTCACGTCGACCGCTCAGCCCGGTGTCGTGGACGAAGTCGAGCCCGGAACCGGCGGTGACGTCGGTGAAGGTCGCGGTGATGCCTGGAGCGGAGGGTGGCTCGGCCGGAACCGTGGGCTCGGTCGCACGGCAGGCGACGAGCAGGGCCGTGAGCACGATGAGGCCGAGCTGCCGATGCATGAGCTTCCCCTGACGGACGGATCGAGAGGGTCCAGAGGGGCTCGATGGTAGCTCGGCTCGTGGGGTCAACCCCGCAGCTCACCCACCAAGACCCGCAGCACGTTCGGTCGGTCCGGCAGCTCCGCCGTCCCCAGCCCCGTTCCCGTCGCCTGCTGCACCGTGGTCGGTCGCGGACCCGAACCGTCGGGGCAGAGCTCGGCCAAGATCGCGGCACCGGTCGGCGTGACGGTCTCGAGCCCGCCAGGGATCTCCATCAGCTCGAAGCCCTCGAGCAGGCGGGCCGTCGCCGGAGCCGGCAGCGGCAGGACCCCGTGCTCGGTCTTCACGCGGCCCTCGCAGATGGGCACGGTCCCGCAGGAGAAGCTCGACACCTCGAGGAGGTCGAGGCACGCGGCGGCACCGACGATGTCGACGATGGAGTCCATCGCGCCGACCTCGTGGAAGTGGACCTCCTCCGGCGTGCAGCCGTGGGTCTCCGCCTCCGCGACCGCGAGTCGCTCGAAGATCGACACCGAGCGCGCCTTCACGGGGTCGGACAGCTTGCTGTCTTCGAGCAAGCCACGGATGTCCTTCCAGTGACGCGACGGCGGCTGCTCCTCGGCGGCGACGTCGAACTTCGTCCCGGCGAGCCCGCCCTTCCACAGCTTCTCGGCGCTGACCTCGACCATCGGGAGCCCCGACGAGCCGAGCATGTCGCGCAAGGAGTCGAACGAGGCGCCCGCATCGAGCAGGGCCGCCACCGTCATGTCACCGGCGATGCCGCCGACCAGGTCGAGGTGAAGGTGTCGACTCACGGGGTTTCCTCGGAAGACTCTTCGACCGACCCACCGACCGGATGGTTGATGAGCGACGCGGCGCAGGCCCCGCCGAAGCCGTTGTCGATGTTCACGACACTGACTCCTGGAGCACACGAATTCAGCATGCCCAGCAGCGCTGCCAGGCCACCGAAGCTCGCGCCGTATCCCACGCTCGTCGGCACGGCGATGACGGGGCAGGACACGAGACCCGCCACCACCGACGGCAAGGCCCCCTCCATCCCCGCCACCACGACGAGCACCCGCGCCGAGCGCAGGGTGTCGAGCGAAGAGAAGGTGCGATGGATGCCGGCGACGCCCACGTCGACGACGCGCTCCACGCGGTTGCCGAAGGCCTCGGCGGTGATGGCTGCTTCCTCGGCGACGGGCAGGTCCGAGGTGCCGGCGCAGGCGACGACGATCGTTCCCTCACCCGTGATCTCGATGGGGCCGTCGTTCCAGAGCCAGGTGCGCGACACGGGGTCGTAGCGACCAGGGCCGCCCTTGCCTGCGTCCAACGCTTCGCCACAAGCAGCGTGAGCTTCCGGCGAGAGCCGCGTGACGAGCACCGGCGTTCCGTGACCGCGCATGCGATCGACGATGGCTGCCACCTGCTCGGGACTCTTGCCCGAGCCGAAGACGACCTCGGGGAGGCCGGAGCGCTGTCGGCGATGGGCGTCGAGGCGGGCGACGCCGATGTCCTCGCCGGGAAGACGACGGAGCTGCTCGAAGGCATCGCTCGGGCTGACGCGACCGTCGGCCACCTCGCCGAGCAGTCCCTGCAAGTACTCTTCGTTGGGGGTCGTCACGTGCTCGTCACCTCATGTCCGTGAGTCGGTCCAGGTCTGCCGACAGCTCGGCGAGATCCGCGTGACGCTGCTCGCGGTCACGCTGGAGCATCTTCCGGAGGATCTTGCACAGACGTGAGGGCAGGTCGGGGTTGGCCGCTTCGGGAGGGTACGGGTCGTCCTGCACGCGCGCCATGAGAAGCGCGAGGGGAGTCGAGCCCTCGAAGGGCAGGCGACCGCAGAACATCTCGTAGAACACCAGGCCGAGAGCGTAGATGTCGGTCCGGTGATCGAGGGGCTGACCCTGGGCCTGCTCGGGGCTCATGTACTCCGGCGTGCCGATGATCCCGCCCGTCTTGGTGACACCCTTCGCGTCGGCCAAGCGCGAGATGCCGAAGTCCATGATCTTGAGCTGGCCCGCCTCGTTGACCAGCATGTTGGCCGGCTTGACGTCACGGTGGATGACCCCTTGCTCGTGAGCGGCCTCCAGCCCGGCACAGGCCTGCATCGCCAAGTTCAAGGCGGGACCCGGTGGGATGGGTCGGGAGCGTTCGAGCAGGTCTCGGAGAGTCGTCCCCTCGAAGAGCTCCATGGTGATGTAGTAGTTGCCCGCCGCCTCGCCGAGCTCGTGAACCCTCAGCACTCGTGGATGGGCGATGCGACGCGCCAGCCGGATCTCCGACTTGAAGCGCTCGAGCACCTTCGGATCCGAGGCCACGTCGCCACGGATGACCTTGATGGCCACCTGCTCCTCGAGCTCGCGGTCCTGAGCCCGGAAGACCTCGCCCATGCCGCCGCGGCCCAGACGCGAGTGGATGTAGTAGCGGTTGGTCAGCGTCGTGCCCGGCTCGATCGGCGCGAATCGGTCTTGGGATCGGCCGCCGTCGAGAGCGAAGTTGCCGAAGGTTCCATGGAGCTCGGTCATGGCCTCCGGCTTGAGCTGTCGGAGGTAGCTGACCAGGTCGCGGTTCTGCCGGAGCTGGACGATGAGTCGCCCCAGCGAGCTCGACAGCAGCCCGATCTCGTCGCGGCCACGCTGGGGCAGCGTGATGTCGAGGTGACCGTCGATGACACGCTCGGTCGCGTCCACCAGCGAGCTCAGTGGACGCGTGATCCGGCGTGCCAGCACGAACGAGATCAATCCGGCCAGAGGGATCGCGAGCAGGGACGTCCACAAGATCGTCTCGCGGAGACGACGGTAGGGCGCCGTCTCGCGATGAAGTGAGCGCGACGCCACGAGGTACCCGATGCGCTCGCCCGCGACCGTGCCGAGGGGCTGCGCGATGACCGTCGTCGGGTCTTGAAGGAGGTCGATCTCGAATGGTCCCACCGTCTTGCCGACGACCGACTCGTCGATGCTCGACAGCTCGAGCAGGTGATCGCGCAAGGCCTCCGCCTGGTCACTGCCCAGGCTGCTCTCGCGGAGCAAGAGCTGGTCGCGCGGCTCGGTGAGGAGGCTCACGTTCGCGCTGGTGACGTCGCGTGATCGCATGACGATGTCACGACCGAACGGCGTGGCGACGACCAGGACGCCGAGCAGACGCTGGCTCATGTCGGTCACCGGCACGGCGGCCACGCGGGTGAGGTTCGTGCCTCGCGGCTCCAGGCCCGTGATCGAGTGACCGGCCAGCGGGTCGGAGTAGAGCGGCGAGGTCGAGCTCAGGTCCTCACCGACCATCTCGGGACGATCCGTGCGCGCCAGCACCTGTCCGCTCGTGTCGAGCGCCACGAGGTAGGTGGCGTCGAAGCGGTTCACGGCCGTGGCGAGAAAGCTCGCGACGGTACCGGGGTCACCGGTCGCGAGCACCGCTCGGAGGGACGGCTCCTCGGCCAGGCGCCGGGCTCCCTCCAGGCCCTGCTCGACGTTCTCCTGAACGAAGGTGGAGAGGACCTTGTCCATCCGGAGCATGGACAGGTCGATGGCCTCGCGTCCCACCGCTGCCGTGCGCACCCGCACGATGGCCATGACGGTGACGAGGACGACGATGAGCAAGCAGATGTTGCCCAGGAAGATCTTGAAGGGGACCGAGAGCGCGAGACCGGAGCTCGTCCCCGCCGCTTCGAGGGACGCTGAGCTCCTCGCGGGCGAGTCGGGGTTCACCGCCGTGTGTGAGCCCGAGTCAGGACCGTCCGTCGACGACGGTGGGCGTGCGCTCTCGTCGCTCATGCTCGTGCCGACGCTCCTTCCTTGCCGAGGTTGCCCAAGCCTCGGCCGCCGGACGCACGGGTGACGGAACATGGCCGCAAGGGCCGTGATCACGTGAGCCAGGCATGGGCAGAACCTACCACCTCGGACGGACGCTGACGCGGAGGGCTGGTGAGGCTGCCAAGAGGGTCAGGTCGAGGCGTTTCGGCCTTCCAGCCAGGGCGGGGCGGTCAGACGACGTCGGCCGTCTGGCGTGAGCGGGACGTCCGGGGCATCGAGCTCGACGCGATCCCAGAGCTGGCAGGTCACCGGGACGTGCTTCTGGTCGAGCGCCTCGCAGTAGTTCGTGAAGCAGCAGCGTCGGACCTCGTCACCTCGCCCGCTGCGCATCTTCGCGAACCAGTCGGGGTCGGCCAGGCTCTGACGCGCGGCGGCCGCGATGTCGGCGGTGCCGTCCTGCAGCGCTCCCTCTGCCTGGTCGAAGCTCGCGATGCCGCCGCAAGCGACGACCGGTGTCTCGTGACCCGCCGTGCGGAGAGCGTTGCGAATCCGACGCACGGCCGCGAGGTTGCGACCGAAGGGGCCGTGCTCGTCGGAGTGCACGGTGGGCATGCACTCGTAGCCGCTGCGACCCGTGTAGGGGTAGACGGCCTGCCCGACCTTCGGCTGCGCCGCGTCGTCGAACTTGCCGCCGCGGGAGAGCGAGAGGAAGTCCATCCCGGCCTCGGCGAAGGCGCGACCGATGACCACCGCGTCGTCGAGCCCGCTTCCGCCTTCGATGCACTCCTCGGCGAGGAAGCGACAGCCGACCACGCAGCCCACGCGCTCACGCACGGCATCGAAGACCTCCAGCGGCAGCCGGAGACGATCGTCGATCGTGCCTCCGTAGCCGTCGGTGCGGTCGTTGGTCGCCGACAGGAATGAGGCCATCGTGTAGGCGTGGGCGTAGTGAAGCTCGATGCCGTCGAAGCCTGCCTCTTCGGCTCGTGCGGCCGCTTCGGCAAAGAGGCTCGGCAGGCGTTGCGGTAGCTCCGCGACGTGGGGCAAGTGGACGTCGGTGACCCGTTCGCGATGACCGTGAGTGAGCGCCTCGAGCTCGCGAGGGCTGAGCACCCCGGCCAGTGCCTCGTCATCGAGTCCGAGCAGGCATTCGCGCAGCGACTCGTCGTCGTCGAAACCGCCCTCGAGCCGACGGCGATGCTCGTCGGTGAGGACGAGGAACTGCCGGAGGTAGCGCTCGCGAGGGGGCCGACGTCGGATGCCGAGGAAGTCGATGAGCTGAATGAAGAGACGCGTGCGGCCGCCGCTGGCCCGACGCACGGTGTCGGCGAGCTCGCGGAGACCCGGCACGAAGCGATCGTGGCCCGCGCGGAGCAGGGGGCCGGAGGGGACGTCGCGGATGCCGGTGGCCTCGACGACGATGGCTCCGGGACGACCTTGGGCGAAGCGCTCGTACCAGCCGAGGACGGCGTCGGTGACCTCACCCTCCCCGGTGGCCCTCCAGGGGACCATGGCCGGGACCCAGCTCCGCTCAGCGAGCTGGAGCCGGCCGGCGTCGAGGGGGGAGAAGAGACGCGCGGCCGCAGCCTCCTCGGCAGTGGGCCAGCGAGCCGCCGGGAGCTGGTGCCGGATCTTCTCGGGAGGGCGCCACATGGCGGGAGTCCGTGGTCGGGTCGTGACCGGCCGGAGCGTGCGTGAGGCGACCGGAACCGTTAGCCTACTACCCTCGCATGACTGGCCCGGAGACCGGGCCCGAGACCGGAGCACGTGCTGATGCTGGAGTCGGATCGAGTGGGTAAGTCCTCGGTCGAGCAGGCGGTCAAGGACCGCTACTCGGCCGGTGCCAAGGAACGCGAGGCCGCTCTGTGCTGCCCGGTCGACTTCGACGCGAGCCTGCTGGAGGTCATCCCGCAGGAGGTGGTCGAGCGTGACTACGGCTGCGGCGATCCGACCAAGCACGTCCGCAAGGGCGAGACCGTCCTTGACCTCGGCTCGGGAAGCGGCAAGGCCTGCTTCATGCTCTCGCAGGTCGTCGGCCCCGAGGGCGCGGTCATCGGCGTCGACATGACCGACGACATGCTCGCCCTCGCGCGTCAGCACCAGGCCGACATCGCGGCCAAGATCGGCCACGACAACGTCATCTTCAAGAAGGGCAAGATCCAGGACCTGCTCCTCGACCGCGAGCGGCTCGACGCCTGGCTCAAGGAGCACCCCGTCCAGGGCGAGGCCGACCTCGAGCAGCTCGAGGCCGAGATGGAGCGCCTGCGCAACGAGCACCCGATGATCGCCGACGACTCCATCGACGTCATCGTGTCCAACTGCGTGCTCAACCTCGTCGACCCTGCCGCCAAGGCGGCGCTCTTCGATGAGATCGCCCGCGTGCTCAAGCCCGGCGGTCGAGCGGTCATCTCCGACATCGTCTGTGACGAAGAGGTGCCGCAGGAGTTGCAGGACGATCCCGAGCTGTGGAGCGGCTGCATCTCCGGTGCCTTCCAGGAGGCCGACTTCCTCGACGCCTTCGCCGAGGTCGGTCTCACCGGCGTGCGCATCCTCGAGCGTCAGCCCGATGTCTGGCAGGTCGTCGAGGGCATCGAGTTCCGCAGCCTCACCGTCGAGGCGACCAAGTGTGCCGAGGGCGCTGGTCGCGACCTCGGTCAGGCGGTGGTCTACAAGGGCCCGTTCGCGATGGTTGAGGACGACGAGGGTCAGGTGCTGCTCCGCGGCGAGCGGATGGCCATCGGCGACACGACCTTCGCCAAGTACTCCGGCGCTCCGTACAGCGAGCACGTCGAGCTGATCTCGCCGCCCGAGCTGCCCGCCCGTGACGACGCGCCCGAGTTCCCCGAGGGTGGCGAGCCGCTCATTCGCGATCCGCAGGAGAGCAAGGGAGCCGGGGCGGTCGAGAGCGCGGGCAGTGACTGCTGCGCGCCGGCGCCCGAGCCCGAGACGAAGAGCGGGGGATGCTGCTGAGCCGGGCGGCTCGCGGCGCGTCGGGAGAGAGCGCCCGACGCCGGCTCGGCCTGTCGGGGCTCGCCCTGCTGGTCGGCCTGGTCGCGGGATTGTCCCTCGACCGCGCGTTCGCCAAGGACGAGCGCAGCTCGCACGTGGCCTTGCAGCGGGCCGAGGGTGGGACGACCACCCTCAGCAAGCTCGCCCAGGACGGCGGACCGATCGCGGTCATCGTCATCAAGGGCGCCTGGTGCCGGACCTGCGTCGTCCAGATCGCCAGCCTCAAGGAGAAGATCGCGGAGGTCCAGGCGACCGGTGGCCAGGTGGTCGTCCTGTCCGGTGATCGGCGACGCGAGAACCGGCAGCTCCAGAGAGCGTTGCGGCTTCCGTTCCCGGTTCTCGGCGATCCGCACGGTGACCTGCTCGAGCCGCTCGGGATGTACCCCGACGGTGCGCGACATCCCGCGCCCGGCCTGATCTTCGTCGACCGCTGCGGCAGCATCGATCTCGTCCGACCCGGACGCTCGCCCTCGGTCTCTCAGGACCAGCTCATCCTCGGTGAGCTCGAGCGCCTGGCCGCGTCGGCCTGTGGTGGCGTGGCCTGAGCCGTCGCCGCCCGGCCCCGGCCCCACGGAGTCGGTCGTGGCCGCAGCCTCAGTGAGGTGATGAGGTCCCGCGCGCTTCGGCCGACTCCGAGTCGTCGGACCTTGCCTCCACGACCTGTAGAAGCCGCACCTCTCGGCGGCCCCGACCCGGCCCGTAGTCGACCCAGCCCTTCTCGCCTCGAGCGTGAACGAGCACGCCCACCCAGTGGAGCGTCGGTCCCTCCGGTGGGGGCTCACCGGGAAGACAGGTGCGCACTCGTCGACCCAGGAGGGTGCGGGCCTCGGCGAGCCTGAGCGCATGCACGGTCTCGGCGAGGCGTCGCCTCAGCACGCGGCGCTCCTGCGTCAGGGAGGCGAGCTCCTCGTGGAGTTGGTCCACCTCCGTCCGGAGTCGTCGAAGGCTGCGGGTCGTGCGCTCGGCCACCCCCAGAGGATGAGGGGCGATCGTACCGCACACGAAAATAAATCGACGCGCAAACCTGCCGTGATCCTCCTTCCGCCAGGCGAGAGAGAGCCGCGAGGAGGAGTCTCTGGACGGGAACGAGAAAAGGGCCCGCCCCCTGAGGAGACGGACCCTTTCGCTCGACCGAAGGTCGGCCTTGGATCAGAACCGCACGTGCAGCGGGATCTCGATCTTGGGCTGACGCTTGTCGGAGGTGTGGACCACCAGCTTGTCGCGGATGGCGTCCTGCTTCTCCAACGAGCCGGTGTACTTCACCTCGAGCGAGAACTCCTTGCCCTCTTCGACGGTGTTCGACTTGACCTCGAAGCCGCTGGGGGCCTCGAGCTTGCCGAGCGACATGCTTCCCGACGTGGCCTTGATGGACACGCGCCGCGTCAGGCGGCTCGGATCCTCCTTGGCACGTTGGGTGAGGAAGAAGACCTGCTGGGGGAGGACGGTGACGTTGCCCTCGAGCCGACCGCGAGCGGTGATCTTGAGCGAGTCCGACTTGGGATGGTCGGTCTTGATCGCGATCGACTGGCTCAACTGGCCGATGGCCGCGTCGGGCTTGACGTTGACCGTCAGGGTGTAGGCCGAGTTGCCACCGGCGATCGCGCCGGCCGGCTTCTTGCCACCCACGTTGGTCTTGCCGTCCTTGTCCTTGAGAGCCTTGTCCGGAGCCGGCTCGATGCTCACGTCGAGTGAGTCGCCGCCGAGCTCGAGCTCGGTGACGGCGAAGGCAGCGCCGTTGGACGCGATGAGGTCGAGCTTCTGAGCTTCGATCTCACCGGGACGACCCTTGAAGTACACGCTCTCACGCGGCTTCACGTCGATGCCCACGAGGACGTTGGCCTCGAGACGCAGGGTCATCTTGGAGTTGTTCGGGTCGTTGCTCGAGAGGGTCACGGTCTTGCGGACCGGGCCCTTGAACTTCTTCGTATCGATTGAGGCGGTGAGCTTGCCCTCCTGACCAGGAGGGATGACCGGGTCGTACTCGGCCAGCGTGCAGCCTCAGCCAGGCTTAGCGTGGATGTGAAGGGCGCCGGTTCCCGTGTTCTTCACGACGAACTCGTGCGTGAACTTCTCACCCCGCTCGATGTCGCCGCCGTTGAAGACCGGCGTCTCGACCACCAGGATGCCGCCGGCAGGCGGAGGCAGGTTGGGGCCGGGAGACGGCTTGACGGGGAGCTGCCGCGGGTTGGCGCGGCTACCGAGAGGTGACTTCTGCGTCGATGGCGCCTGGACCTGCGCCCACGCCACGCCTGCCACGAGGCAGGAGGCGAGAGCGAGACCGCCCAGGGTAGGTAGTTTCCAAGTCATGCCTTGTCCTTCCGTCAGATGACTCGATCGGAGGACGAAGTGAGCGGTGGCGTCATTCACCACCGTGTTCATCGAACCCAAGAAGCATCGTAGTGCCCGCCTGATGGTGCGGCAAGTCGCCACGAGCCTCTTTTCTCGCCTCCTGTCGGGCCCCCTGGATCGACGGGGGACAGAGTCTGGCTCAGACCGAGAGAGCGCTCATCGCGGCGGCCACGACCTCGGGTAGGAGGCCCTCTTGCTCCTCCTGCCAGGCCGCGTCGAGACCGTGCTCGACGAGCTCGGGATCGGGTCCTTCCTGGGGCTCGGTGAGAACCCCCAGTCCCAGTCGATGGCAGAGCTGGTCGGCGGACTGGACGACCCGGGCCAGGGCTGGCGCGGCCTGGGCGCGCCCGGGCTCGTGGTGATGCAGGACGGCGTCCTCCACGCGCTCGGGGAGCTTCCAGCGGCGGAGCATGAGGCCCCCGGCAGAGGCGTGGTAGCGCTCGAGGAGCTGCTCGAGCTCACCCTCGCCCGGCTCGTGGCCGGTCGCGCGCTCCACCTCCCAGGCGATCTTGTAGAGGACCATCTTCCCGATGTCGTGGAAGAGCCCGCACACGAAGGCCTCGTGGGGATCCTCTCGTAACTTTTCGGCCACGGCACGGGCGGCATAGGCGACGCCGAGCGAGTGCTCCTGAAGCTGACGTCCTCGGTCGCCGTAGATCCGCTCGTCGGCCATGGACGAGGCGAGGGTGAGGCTGGTGACGAGGGTCCGGACCTCGCCGAACCCGAGACGCACGATGGCCTTGTTGAGGCTGGTGGTCTCGCCCTTGGCGGCGAACATCATCGTGTTCGCGAGCTTGAGGAGCTGGGAGGCGACGACCTGGTCCCTCGAGACCACCTCGGTCAGCTCGACGATGGTCGCGCTCTGGGAGGACACCAGGGCGTTCACCTTGGTGGCCACCGTGGGGACCATGGGCAGCTCGACCTCACCGCGAGTGAGTCGGCTCAGTACGGCCTGGCGCCAGGCCGCGCTTCCTTTGGCCAGGGGCCGCTTGTCCGCAAGGGTTTGCACGTCAGTCCTCCTCAGCGCTTCGGCGTTCCCTCGCGCCTGTCGCCGTGGCCGGACTATCGGTGCGCCTCGGGGCCGTCTTGAGGTTCCGACCCCTGCGCTCAGGCGGTCTTGCGCTCGCGTCGCCGTGGCTTCGAGCGACGTTCGAGCGCGACTTGATCGCGACCGGCGCGCTTGGCCCGGAGCAGGGCCTCGTCGGCGGCCGCGAGGACCGCCGGGCCGTCCGGACGACCGGTGCCGCTCGCCAGGCCGGCGCTGAAGCTCACCTTGAGCGGCGCCGGTTGACGCTTGCGACCAGGGAGCCGCGGGATCGCGACTCTGAGGGCCTTGACCTCGCCACGGAGCTGCTCGACCAGCGGCAAGGCCTGCTCGACGTCGAGCCCGGGGAAGAGCAGGACGAACTCCTCGCCGCCGGCGCGGTAGGCCCGGCCTCGTGGACAGCCGCGCAACACGCCGGCGACCGCCTGGAGGACCCGGTCGCCCGCCTCGTGCCCGTGGCGGTCGTTGACCTTCTTGAAGTGGTCGAGGTCGACGACCGCGATGGCGTGTCGTCGTCCGAGCTGGGCGAGCCCTTCCTCGAGACCCTGCCGGCTGAGCAGGCCGGTGAGAGGGTCGAGGTGGCTGCGACGCCAGCTCAGGTCGTGGAGGCCGAAGCCCAGGGCCCAGGTCCCGCTGAGGAGGAAGAGCTGACTGCCGACCGCCCAGGTCCCTTCCGGCGCGATCGCCGGCACGGCTAGCGCGCACCAGCCCGCCAGCATCGTCAGCACGAGAGTCGGGCCGGCCTCGGCCTCGGGCCGTCGTCGATGGGTGAGGGCACGCAGGGCGGCCAGGCCGCCGAGGGCCAACGCCGTCCAGGACAACGCGACGAGGGGATCGAGACGAGCGAGCGCCAGGCCTCCCTCACTCAGGCCCAGCAGCGCGAGCCGCGGGTGATCGCCGAGGACGGAGCCGACCAGCAGCAGGGCACCCACGAGCCAGCCGGTCCGGACCAGACCCCGCCAGCTCAGCAGGGGCAGCTCGCGGGTGGCCGCCAACAGGCCGACCAGCAGGGGGAGAACGAGCGCCAGGCTCGTCGCGCTCGGTTCCTGGGTCCATGAGAACCAGGGCGCCTGGGTGATCGCCCAGGCCAGACCCGACTGCACGAGGGCGAGGTGGACGAGGCGGCTGCGACCGTGGCGCCAGGCCAGGGGGGCCACCAACAGGGGAAGCAGCCACGCACCCGCGGCGAGCAGGGGGAGCCAGGTGCGCCCGGCGTCGCCACCGCTCCAGGCCGCGAGACGGCCCGGCGAGGTCGACAGCAGCACGAGAGTCCCCAGGAGGGGCGCTGCCGGGAGGAGGGTGCGGGAGAGGGGCAGAACTCGAGCCTCGCGACGCCGCCGCGGGCGAACCCTCGGCAGCACCACTCACCCGACGCGGATCTTGGCATGAACCCGGGGCCCCGTCAGGTCCCGTGGGGTCGCAGTGGGATGCATCGGGTCGATCGCGAACGTGACGGCGGTCATCTCGGGGCCGGGGTCGGGGATTAGCATCTGAATTCGGAGACCCGTCGTGGGGCTCCACCGCCGGGAGGACCCCCCGTCGATGCGCACCG
Organism: Acidobacteriota bacterium; assembly: GCA_039029535.1. Lineage (GTDB taxonomy): Bacteria > Acidobacteriota > JBCCFW01 > JBCCFW01 > JBCCFW01 > JBCCFW01. The sequence goes on along the minus strand of JBCCFW010000026.1, from coordinate 22,794 downwards.
CCCTTCGGCTCGTCGTCGTGCTCGCCTTGCTCGCCCTCGTGGGATGGGGGCTGAGGCTGACCTGGCTCGCGCCGGAGCCCGTGCCCGTCACCGTCCATCGAGTCGACCGCGGCCTGGTCGAGGAGACGGTGACCAACTCGAAGGCCGGCACCGTCAAGAGTCGACGCCGGGCCGGCATCTCGACGGAGGTCGGTGGACGCGTGGTCGAGCTGCCGGCGCGTGAGGGCGACCGGGTGGCGGCGGGCGACCTGCTCCTCCGCTTGGGCGACGAGGAGCATCGGGCCCAGGTGAAGCTCCAGGAGCGGGCCGTGCAAGCCGCGCGGTCCACCCGCGAGGAAGCCTGCCTCGCCGCGGAGCAGGCCCGACGCGATCTCGACCGCACCCTGGCGCTCTCGCGACGCAACGTGGTCTCGGAGGACGCGGTCGAGCAGGCCACGAGCCGTCGCGATGTCACCGCGGCGACCTGCCAGGCTGCTCGGGCGCGCGTGCTCGAGACCGAGGCCGCCCTCGACGTCGCGCGCACCGCTCTCGACAAGACCCGGCTGCTCGCGCCGTTCTCCGGCGTGGTCGCTGAGCTCCGTGTCGAGCTCGGCGAGTACGTCACGCCGGGGACGCCCGGGATGAGCTTGCCCTCGGTCATCGACCTGCTCGATCCCGACGCCATCTACGTGTCGGCACCGCTCGACGAGGTCGACCTCGGCAAGGTCGAGGTCGGGCAGCGCGTGCGCCTCACGCTCGACCCTCATCCCGGCGAGAGCCTCTCGGGACGCATCGTTCGGATCGCTCCCTACGTGGAGGACGCGGTCGACCAGAACCGCACCTTCGAGGTGGAGGTCGACCTCGAGCCCCATCCGCTGGTCGGGCGCCTCTTGCCCGGGACCACCGCCGACGTCGAGATCATCCTCGCGCATCGTGACGCCGTTCTCCGCGTGCCCAGCTACGCCCTGCTCGAGGGTGGGAAGGTGCTGGCGGTGGAGGGCGAGCACCTCGTCGAGAAGCCGGTGGAGACCGGGCTGCGCAACTGGCAGTTCGTCGAGGTCGTTTCGGGCTTGCAAGAAGGCTTGCCCGTGGTGGTCTCACTGGATCGAGCCGAGGTCGTCGAAGGGGCGTTCGTCGAGGTGACGGAGAGCGACGCCTCGTGATCCGCCTGACCGGGATTCGCCGGGACTTCCAGGTCGGCGACCAGGTCGTCTCCGCCCTGCGAGGGGTCGACCTCATGGTGGAGGCCGGCGAGCACGTGGCCATCATGGGGCCGTCGGGCTCGGGCAAGTCCACGATGCTCAACGTCCTCGGTTGTCTCGATCGACCCACCGCCGGGAGCTACGAGCTCGGTGGTCGGGACGTCTCGCGTCTCTCGGGGAGCGAGCTGTCGCGGGTGCGGGGTCGCGAGATCGGCTTCGTGTTCCAGTCGTTTCATCTCGTGCCGCGGCTCACCGCCGAGGGCAACGTCGATCTCCCCATGGCCTTCGCCGGTCTCGCGCCGAAGGAACGGAAGCGTCGGATCGCCGCCGCGCTCGAGCAGGTCGGACTGTCACACCGCGCCGACCATCGTCCCCGTCAGATGTCGGGCGGCGAGCGTCAGCGCGTGGCCATCGCGAGGGCGGTGGTCATGCAGCCGAAGATCCTCCTCGCCGACGAGCCCACCGGGAACCTCGACAGCAAGTCGGGGGCCGAGATCGTCGCCCTGCTCGAGCGTCTCAACCGCGAAGGTCTCACGCTCATCGTCGTCACCCACGACGACGACCTCGGGCGACGCTGCCGTCGTCTCGTGCGTCTCGCCGACGGCGCCATCGTGTCGGACGAGATGAACGAGGAGGCTCGGGCCGGATGAGCCTCGGCGACCTCCTGCGCTTCTCGGGAGGAGCGCTGTTCGGTCATCCACTCCGCAGCGTGCTGTCGCTGCTGGGCATGAGCATCGGCGTCGCGTCGGTCGTGTTGCTGACGGGGCTCGGGGAGGGCGCGCGCCGCTACGTGATCGGCGAGTTCACCTCGCTGGGCACCAACCTGCTCATCGTCTTCCCGGGCAAGACCGAGACCACCGGTGGCATGGCGCCGCTCTGGGGCGGGGTGCCCAACGACTTGACCCTCGACGACGTCGAGGCGCTGCGGCGTCGCGTGCCGAGCATCCGACGGGCGGCACCCATCGCCATGGGGGAGGCCACCGCGCGTCGAGGCGATCGCATCCGTCAGCTCACCGTGGTCGGCACGACCGGCGAGATGCGAGAGATCCGACAGCTCGAGCTCAACATCGGTCGCTTTCTTCCCGAAACCATGGCGGGTCGAGGTCCGCGGGTCTGCGTGATCGGCTGCAACGTCCAGCGCGAGCTGTTCCCGGAGGAGAACCCGCTGGGGAAGATCCTCCACCTCGGGGAGGAGCGCTTCCGCGTGATCGGCGTGCTCGCGCCGCGTGGCATGTCGCTGGGTCTCGACATGGACGAGATCGTCGAGGTCCCGGTGGTCCGTGCCATGCGGATCTTCGATCAGACCACGTTGTTCCGCGTCCTCATCGAGGTCCGCAACCGCTCGTCCCTCGACGCCACCTCCGAGGCCGTGGTCGAGGTGCTCACCGATCGTCACGGTGAAGAGGACGTCACCGTCGTCACTCAGGACGCGGTGATCTCGACCTTCGACGACATCCTGCGAGTGCTCACCGCCGCCATCGCCGGCATCGCGGCCATCTCCCTGGGGGTGGCGGGCATCGCGATCATGAACGTCATGCTCGTGTCGGTGACCGAGCGGACCGGCGAGGTGGGCTTGCTCAAGGCGTTGGGCGCGACCGATCGACAGGTGGTCGTCGCCTTCCTCGCAGAGGCCGCCTTGCTCGCGTTCGTCGGCGGCGTGCTGGGGCTCCTGCTGGGGGAGACGCTCGCGTTCGTCGTCGGCCTGGTCTGGCCGAAGATCGAGATCGAGGCACCGACCTGGGCGGTGCTCGCGGCCTTGCTGACCTCGAGCGTGGTGGGAGTGGTGTTCGGCGTCTTGCCGGCGCGACGGGCCGCGGCTCTCGATCCCGTCGACGCCCTGGCACGAGGACATTGAGCACGATGCGCTTCGCCGACCAGGTCCGACTCGGGCTGTCCTCCATCGTCGCGAACCGCTTGCGGAGCGTGCTGACGATGCTCGGCATCCTCATCGGGATCAGCTCGGTCATCCTGCTGACCTCGATCGGTGAGGGCGTGCGGAGCTTCATCCTCGGCTCGTTCACGCAGTTCGGCACCAACATCGTCTCCGTGGCGCCGGGCAAGCTGCAGACCTCGGGCTCACCGGGCGCCCTGGCCGGCACCACCCGCAAGCTCACCCTGGGCGATGCCGAGGCCATCGAGCGGCTGTGGGTGGTCGAGGACCTCGTCCCCGTCATCGTCGGCAGCGCCCGGGTGCAGGCCGGCGAGCGGGGGCGTAGCGTCTTCATCTTCGGAACCAACGACAAGGTGCCGGAGGTGTGGACGTTCCAAGTTGGCCTCGGTCGCTTCTTGCCGCCGGGCGACTGGCGTCGCCCCTCGTCGGTGACGGTGCTCGGACCCAAGCTCAAGCGCGAGCTCTTCGGCGAGGAGAACGCCCTGGGACGTCACGTGCGCATCGGCGGGCGTCGCTTCCTGGTCGTCGGCATCATGAAGCCGGTCGGTCAGTTCCTCGGCAACGACATGGACGACTGTGCCTACGTGCCGGTGGCGTCGGCCGCACAGATCTTCGACCAGGACGGTCTCATCTCGATCGACATCCGCTTCAAGAAACTGCTGTCGGAGAGCGTGGTGATCGACACGATCACCAAGACCATGCTCGAGCGTCACGACGGCGAGGAGGACTTCAACGTCATCTCGCAGACGGCCATGCTCGACGTCCTCGACAACGTGCTGGGGGTCGTCTCCATCGCCATCGGTGGGATCGCGGGCATCTCGCTGGTGGTCGGCGCCCTGGGCATCCTCACGATGATGTGGATCTCCGTCCACGAGCGGACCGCCGAGATCGGCTTGGCCAAGGCGCTCGGGGCGACCGGGACTCAGGTTCTCCTGCTGTTTCTCGGCGAGGCCATCATCTTGTCCGCCTTCGGAGGCGCCCTCGGGGTCGGGGTCGGCTTGGGACTGGCACGCCTGCTCGCGTTGGTGGTCCCGGGGTTGCCGGTGGTCGTGCCCCATCACTTCGTCGTGGCTGCTCTGGTGATCAGCGTGCTCGTCGGTCTCCTCTCCGGAGTCTTGCCAGCACGTCGTGCCGCCGAGCTCGATCCAGTCGAGGCCCTCCGGGCCGAGTGAGACCCCGCCAGGGCGGGAAGTGACCAGATTCGAGACGATTCGGTGCTTGAGCCCCGCCCCCGGGGTCGCGCACCCGGGGGTCAGCCACCGCTTTCTCGGGTTCTGACCCCTCGCGCCCGGAAAAAGGCCATTTCCGGCTGGAAAACGAGCTGGCACGTCTCCTGCTACTTGAAGAAGCAGTCAGCATGGCTAGCGCTACGGGAGGGAGCTGACTACCCCCGTCGGGGCCGGTTGTCTCGCAACTAAAACGAGCGGGAGAACGAGGCGGCTGGTCCCGGCGGTTCTTTCTTCTTCAGGGCTCTCTCCCACCTAGAGCCCTGGACCCCTGATGCCGCGTGGTCACGCACGCTTGCGGAACCACCGCCTCGTTCGGACTCTCGTCAGGGACAGGGCGTGGGGGACGGCGGTCGCATCGCCCCGGAGCCATCGCGTCCGTAGTCGTCCTGACCCTGCCAGCCGAGCAGGTAGTAGCAGTCGTCCGGATCCGGTGCCAACTCGTAGCTCTTCTCGAAGATCGCGCAGGCCGTGATGCGGTGGTCGTAGCCACGCGTTCGGAGCAGGTTGGCGAGGTTGCCCACGACGACCTCCCAGGGGCCCCGCCCGTTGGTCTCGTCCCAGCCGATGACCACGCGGCCGGAGTCGGGCGTCCCGATGACGATCTCGGGTTCGTCGCAGGGCAGCTCGGCGACACAGTCGGGGTCGTCGCAGTCGGTGAGCCCGTCCTGATCGTTGTCGATCGTGTCGTCGCAGAACGTCTCGACCGCCGGCACGCCTTGCACCTCGGGACAGGTCATCGTTCCGGGGAAGGGACGCCAGCCGCCGGGCAGGGGTGAGGAGAGGATCTCGCCTCCGTGGGTGAGACCCAGCCCCTTGTCCGAGGGATCGATGAACTCGAAGAAGCCGTCGTCGCCGATGTCGACGATCTCGAGGATCCCGTCCATGTCGAGGTCGTGACGAACGGCCGGGACCTCACCGGCCGAGAGCCCGCCGTCGAACCAGGACGGATCGCTGCGCACCACCGGCTGCACGCGGTACCACCAGATGCCCTGGAGGGGCGTGCTGCGATCCTCGAAGACGAGCACCTCGTCTCTCGTGTTCGGCTGACCGTCGGGGTTGCGCAGGCTCAGACCGTCGCTCGAGTCGAGGTCGGAGGCGGTCCCGTCGTCGTCGCGGATCTCGAAGTCGAGGGCATCCAGGCCGACGAACTGCACCGTGCCTTCGACTCGGAACTGCTCGAGCGACGGCTTCGGGTAGCCGGCGATGGGGAGCCGGTAGACGTTGTACCCGAGGATGAAGTCGGGCGCGCTGGCTCCGCTGGTCGCACAGCCTCCCCCTGCCGGGTCGACCTGTTGGAGCGGCGTCCAGGTCACCAGTGGGTGCGACTCACCGCTCTCCACGACCGGTCCGAGGTGACCGGCGAGGGCGCCGACCACCTGGGGCGTGGTGATGCCGAGGTTGGCCTCGGCCGGATCGCCCGAGTCGAGCATGACGTGACCGGGGAGGGTCGCGATGCTCACCACCCGGTCGGTGGGCAGCTCGGGCTCGGTGAAGTTGCCGCCCGAGAACGCGAGCTCGGTGCCGTTGTAGGTCACGCCGCCGATGCTCGAGCCGCCCGACATCTCCGCCTGGTTGAAGATCACGTCGGGCTGAGTCGGGAGGCCGGCCGAGAGCTTGAAGACGAGGACCTGCCCCGCGTTGGTGGGGGGCGTGAGGCACTCGCAGCCGACGAATCCGGTCCAGTCGGTCTGGGCCCGGGCGCTCGAGCCCGGGAGGAGGGTGAGGGCCACGAGCGTGGCGAGGACGAAGCGGGTGACGACGGCTGGGCTCATGGGGAGGGCTCCCCGGCCGGGTCGATCGAATCCGGCCGGTCATCGAGAATGACGGTCGGGAGCCCCCTCCGAGGCAAGGGCCGGCGTCCTGAAACCGGAGCGGCGGCGAGCCGCCGGCCGGCCGACCGACGGCCCTGCATCGCATCCCTGTCGTCGACTCAGACGCCCTGGACCTCCCTCCGTGACGCCGCTTCTCAGCGGCAGCTCGTGCTCGAAGGCGGTCGTGGGTTCCCGCTCGAGTCCGTGCCGGTGTCGCCGCTGCCCTGGTGGCTGAGCAGGTAGAAGACGTTGCCGCTCGACTCCGGGGCGACCGTGCTCGTGCCCACGATGCCGCAGGCCGACGCCGAGTACTCGTGACTGGCGTTGAGGAGCAGGTCGTCGAGGTCGCCCAGGAGGAGCTCGAAGGGGCCCGTTCCGTTGGTCTCGTCCCAGCCGACCACCGAGCGACCGCCGTCGTCGCCGACGACGATGATGATGTCGAGGTCGCTGCACTCGGGCTCTTCTTCGCAGTCGGGATCGCTGCAGTCGGTCAGGCCATCGCCGTCATCGTCGATTCCGTCGTCGCAGCTCGCCTCGACGGCAGCCTGACCCGCGCCGCAGGCCACCAGCCCGGGGATGGGACGCCAGCCGGCAGGCAGCGGCGAGCTGAGGATCTCCGAGCCGGTCGTCAGGCCCAGGCCGCGACCGGAGGGATCGATGAACTCGACATGGCCGTCGCGTCCGATGTCCACCGACTCGGGCACGCCGTCGCCGTCGAGGTCGAGGCGGTCGGCGGGGACTGCACGGGCCGAGAGGCCCGTGTCGTAGTAGGCCTGGTCACCGAGCGCGACCGGCTGCACGCGGTACCACCAGTTGCGCATGTCGGTGGTCGTGGTGTCCTCGAAGACGAGGACCTCGTCGCCGGTGTCACGCAGGCCGTCAGGGTTGCGGAGGAACAGCGAGTCGGTGGGATCGAGGTCGCTGCCACCCATCCCGTCGACGTCGGGGATGCTGAAGTCGAGGAGGGTGACGTCGGCGTGCTGCACCTCGCCGTCGGTCACGAAGTCCCGCAACGTCGGCGAAGGGTGGGCGATGCGCGACAGGCGGTAGATGTTGTAGCCGATGAACATCTCGGGGATCAGGGGGATGTTCGCGGGGCAGGCACCATCACCCATCTCCGGCGAGCTCTCCCGAATCGGTGACCAGGTGATGCGGGGGTGCATCGGGCCTTCTTCCAGGACGGCCGACAGGTGACCGACCAGCGCTCCCGGTAGCTGGGGCTCGACCATGGTCCCGGCGTTCGGGGACCCTCGCTCGCCCCAGTCGAGCAGCATCATCCCGGGGGCGGTGACCATCGCGAAGATGCGGTCGTCCTCTTCTTCCGTGAGAGTGAACGTCCCACCCGTCACCACCCACGAGAAGCCGACACGCGTGCCCGAGCCGACCGTCATCCCGTCCGGCTGGACGAAGTTGACGTCGGGCGTGGCTTCGGCTCCGGTGATCGGGACCTTGAACGCCATGAGCTCTCGAGGCACGTCGTGTGGACTGCACTCGCAGACCGTGAAGCCGGCCCAGACGGTCTGGGCCTGAACCGGCGCGGCGGCACCGAGGATGAAGACGAGGGACCACTGCGTGGCGTGGCGTGAACGAAGGTGCATCACGGACTCCCAGGACGAGCGGGAAAGCGCAGCCCTTGAACGGGTGAAGTGAACACGCGCAGCCCTCGGGGCTGCAACGCCGCCTGTCCTGAAACCGGAGCGCCCTGCTGGACACCGGGGGCCCTCCCGTCAGATCATCGGCGGGCCGTGCCGACCTCAGCCCCGACCGAGATCCGTCTCGGTGACATCCTCAAGCAGCTCCGGAGCCGCAAGGACCTGAGCCAGCGTGATCTCGCCGAGCTCACGGGCCTGCCCCTGGCGACCGTCGCCTCGATCGAGACCGGTCGGGAGCCGCGTCACTCGACCCTCGCGGTCCTCCTCGAGAAGCTGCCCTTCCTCACCGCGGGAGACGTTCTCGGCGACGCGGGCCGTCCGGCGACCGCCCGTCCGGCGGCCTGGGCCGCCTACCGCGAGCTGCTCGGCTTCCAGGCCCGTCACCTCCTGCGCCGGGTGGACCTGCGCCCGGACGGGAGCGGGGAGTCGCTGCACCGGCTCACCGGGGTGCGACCCTGGCCGGGCAAGACGATCGACGACGCGGAGCACCTCGTCGCCCTGCTCCGCTGCGTCCTGGTCGGCTCGCGGCAGGCGGTGGCCGAGATCGTGCCGGAGGCGCTGGAGCGGCCCGGTCGGCTCGTGGTCGAGGACGGGGCGCTGACTCACGTGTTCGACGTTCCGGCGCCCGGGAGCACCGACGGCATCGACTACGAGCGTCGGTCGCGGGTCGAGGCGGACGAGCAGCTCGCGAGCGCTCTCGAGGGTGACGCCCTGCGTCGGGTCGCCGTGGAGATCCTCTTCCCGGTGGAGAAGCTCGACCTCGAGGTGCTCTTGCCCGAGCGACCGACGGAGCCACGCTGCGTCGCCTGGTCCTGTCTCGCCGACGGCGACGCGGCCAACGCCGACTGTGCCCGACACCTGCACCCGCGAGGGGTCGCGCTGCGCTGGGAGCGTGCGGAGGAGAAGCTGGTTCTCGGGCTGTCGCGGCCGACCGTGGGGGCCGTTCAGGGCGTGGCCTGGCGGGCACCCGAGGCGCCGGACACCGAGGACGAGGAGAGACCCGGTCGCCTGGTCGGTGCGCGCCGGAAGAGAAGCCTGGCGCAGGTCGTCACCGAGGCGAGGGAGGACGCCGGGCTGTCCCAGCGCCAGTTGGCTCAGAGGATGGGGGTTTCACCCAACACCGTGAACGCGATCGAGAAGGGCGGTGACGCCCGGCTCTCGGTGTTGACCGGCTTGCTCGAGGCCTTGCCCGAGCTCACGCCCCAGGAGCTGCTCCCGCAGGTCGCCAGCGGTGGTCAGCTCGACCTCGACGAGCTCTGGGAGCACGACCACCGGCTCACCGGTGCCGCCGCCGACGAGGTGGCCAAGACCGTCGACATCGACGAGGAGGGTCGCTGCGAGATCACCATCGTCACCAAGGGGCTGCGAAGCCTGCTCGGCGACGAGCGTGAGCTCAGCGTGCGGTCGGGGATTTGGCGGATGGTCCTGCAGGGCCAGTCCCACGTGCTGGCGGAGATCGAGACCGACGTGGAGGCACGGGCGCGGGTGGTCGAGCGAAAGCTCGGTCGCATCGTGCACCGCTTCACGTTCCCGGCTCGCGCCGCCTCGCAGGGCCTGAGTTACACGCGACGTTTCGAGCGGGCGCCGCTCTATGCCCTCACCGAGGAGCGAGCGTCGTCGCTCACCGAGGAGGATCCGCCCTACTTCGAGGGCACCGCCCTCGCGCCGACCCACCCGACGCGTCGGCTCTCCATCTGCGTGCGTTTCCCGACCGGCTACTGGCCCGTCGAGCTGGAGACGCACGCCTGGTCGTTGCTCCACGTCTTCGGTCATGGCGACCACGCGGCCAAGGTCGAGCTACCCAAGGGGCGGGTCAAGCTCGAGCGCTCACCGTCGCGCTCGATGCTTCGCATGCGAGTCGAGCGACCGCTGCTCGGTCTTCAGTTCTCCCTGGCCTGGCGACTGCCGCCGCGCTGACTCACTTCTTCGTGGTCGCCTCGAGCAGCTCGAGCATCCGGTCGGGATCGGTGGTCGGCTCACGGCAGGCCTGCTGGATGCAGACGTAGGCCGTGGCCCGACCGTCCGTGGCGACCTGGTGCTTGGTGAACGCCGCCAGCGAGACGATGTCCGGGTCGGCTTCACCCTCCTTCCCCGTGCTCGGTCGGAGGAGGATCAGGTCGTTGGGGCGATAGCTCTCCCGGGCTCGGTCGAGCATCGCCACCACGTCCTCGGCGTCGGGCTGGCCGGCGATGACGATCTCGTGGCTCGGTCCCACGAGGAAGTCGAGCGCCCACATGGCGAAGCAATGCGCCGACGGGCTGCGGCGGATGTTGCCGGCAAAGGCGGTGAGCACGGCGACCCCACGATCCTCCAGCTCGTGCCGACCGGTCAGCCGAGCGAGGCGGAGCAGGTTCCAGGCCAGCACCGAGTTTCCGGACGGCTGGGCGCCGTCGTAGATCTCCTTGCCGCGGACGAGGAGCGGCTCGCCGTCGTCGGCGCCGAGAAAGAAGCCGCCGTCCTTCTCGTCCCAGAAGTGGGTGACCGCCTGGTCGGTGACGGTCAGCGCTTCCTTCAACCAGCGAGGATCGAGCGTGGACTGATGCAGCTCGATGAGACCCCAGCCGAGGAAGGCGTGGTCGTCGAGGACGGCGGGTAGTCCGGCCTCTCCAGCCCGGTAGCGCTTGAGCAGGCGACCGCGGTCGTCGCGCAGCTCCTTCAGCACGAAGTCGGCGGCCCGCGCGGCCGCAGCGATCCACTCGGGCTTTTCCATCAGCCGACCGGCACGCGCGAGCGCCGCGATCATCAGGCCGTTCCAGTCGGTGAGGACCTTGTCGTCCTTGTAGGGATGGACGCGGGTCTCGCGATGGTCGAAGAGCTTCGCGCGCAAGGAAGCGAGCTTGGCGTCGAGCTTCTCGGGCGTCGTCCCGTGACGCTTGGCCAGATCGACGAGGTCGACCCGGCGTCGGGGCACGGAGCTGCCGTTGCGTCGGCCGGTGGCCTCGTCGCGGAAGTTGCCGTCGAGGGTGATGTCGAGACAGTCGGCGAGGAGGGCTCCGTCCTTCTCTCCCAGGACCGACTTCAGCTCCGCGACGGTCCAGACGTAGAACTTGCCCTCTTCGCCTTCGCTGTCGGCATCCTCGGCCGAGTAGAAGGCGCCCTCGGGCGAGGTCATGTCCCGGAGGACGTACTCGACGATCTCGGCGGCGACAGGGCCGTGCTCGCCGCGCCCGGTGATCTTCTCCGCCTCGGCGTAAGCGACCAGCAGCAGCGCCTGGTCGTAGAGCATCTTCTCGAAGTGCGGGAGGAGCCACTCACGATCGGTGGAGTAGCGGTGGAAGCCCAGCCCGAGCTGATCGAAGAGACCACCGTCGCGCATCTCGCGCAGGGTGACTTCGACCATCCTCAGGGTCTCGATGTCGCGCGTTCGGTGGTGCTGCCGAAGGAGGAAGCTCAGCACGTGGGGCGTGGGAAACTTCGGAGCGTTGCCGAAGCCGCCGTGTTTCTTGTCGTAGCGGGAGATGAGCTCCTGCTTCGCCTCGGCGAGCACGGCAGCGCCGAGGGGCTTTCCTTCCTCCGATGACATCCAGTCAGCCAGGCGCTCGGTGATGTCGGCGGCGGCGGAAACGACTTCCTCGTGACGCTCGGTCCACGCCTCATGGAGCGCGTGGAGGAGCTCGAGCATGCCCGGCCGACCCGGACGACCGATCATGGGGAAGTAGGTGCCGGAGAAGAAGGGCTTGCGGTCGGGCGTGAGGACGACCGTCATCGGCCAACCACCGCGACCGGTCATCGCCTGCGTGACGGTCATGTAGACCTGGTCGAGGTCGGGTCGTTCCTCGCGGTCGACCTTGACCGAAACGAACCAGCGGTTCATCAGCTCGGCGACCTGCTCGTTCTCGAAGGACTCGTGCTCCATGACGTGACACCAGTGACAGGTGCTGTAGCCGATGGAGAGAAAGACCGGCTTGTTCTCCTTGCGCGCCTTCTCGAAGGCCGCGTCACCCCAAGGGTGCCAGTCGACGGGATTGCCCGCGTGCTGACGAAGGTAAGGGCTGCTCTCGAAGACGAGCCGATTCCACTTCGGTCCACCGTCGGCAGGCAGCTTCTTCAGTTCGGTAGGACTGGGGAGAACGGGCCGGACGTGCTCGCTCATGGAGGTCTCGGGAAGGAGAAGGAGGGCGGCCACGATGACGGGGAGCCGGCGACCGAGAGGAGGGAAGCTCATGGCAGAGCGTACTCGCCCGGGTGGCTTGGGACCGCTCTCAGGCGGCGAGCCCGCGACGCGCGAGCCCGCTGGCCACGGAGGTCAGCTCGTGACCGCTGCGCACGCGATCGTCGCCGAAGCGGTCGAGATAGAGACGACGCACGGCGGGGATCAACGACGAGCCACCGGTGAGGAACACCGAGCCCACCTGCTCGTGGGTCAGTCCCTGGGCGACGAGGAACTCGTCGGTGGCGCCGGCGAAGGCGGCGAGCTCTTCCGTGATCCACTCCTCGAGCTCCTCGCGGTCGACGTGACGTCGGATCTCGAGCCCGGGCAGCTCGCAGCGGAACTCGGCGTGGCGCTCCTGAGACAGGGCCAGCTTGCAGGCCTGCACGGCGCCGTGGACGTCGAAGCCGAGGTTCTCCACGACGAGCTGACGCAGGGCGTGGATCTTCTCCTGGTCGTCGGAGCCCCGCTCGATCTCGGAGAGGAGACGGAGGTTCTCCGGCGAGCCGAGGAAGGGCACGAGGTGCCAGCGTTCCAGGTGCCCGTAGATCCAGCGGGGGACCGGCAGCTCCTTGCCGAGCTCCGATCGGAAGGTGGTCCCCTCGCCGAGGGCGGGAGCGACCAGCTCGTGGACCATCCGACCGTCGATGACGTCACCGGCGATGGGCAGGCCCGCCGTGCCCAGCACCTCCACCCGACCACCGGACGCGCCGGGCTCGAGCTCCATCAGGCAGAGGTCGGTGGTGCCGCCGCCGAAGTCGGCGATGAGGGTGATCTCGGGGGCGGTCAGCCGCTGCTGGTACTCCCAGGCGGCGGCGACCGGCTCGTGGAGCAGCTCGAGCTCGCCGAAGCCGGCCAGCTCGAAGGCGCGACGGAGCCGACGCGCGGCGCGCTCGTCGTCGTCCTGGTCGTGGGCGTCGACGAAGGTGACCGGCCGACCGACGACGAGCCGGGTGTCGTCGAGCCAGTCCTTCGGGAGGGCCGAGCGGACCCCCCGGAGGATGGCGGCGATGAGGTCTTCGAGGGAGTAGGGCCGCCCCTCGACGACGGTGGTCTCGAAGCTGGCGTTGGCGAGGAAGCTCTTGAGTGACTGGATGAGTCGCCCGGCCGGGTCGGCGGCCAGGTAGGTGGAGAGGGCCTCGGGACCGGCGGGCACGTGGACCACCGAGTCGTCGTCCCGGTAGACGTGGAGGAGGGAGCGGAAGGTCTCGGCCGAGGGGCCCTCCGCGGTGGGGAAGCGCACCAGCCGTGGCTCCGAACCGGGTTCCGCGAGGGCGGCGGCAGTGTTGGTCGTCCCGAAGTCCAGTCCGACGCAGCGCATGAGGCCTCCGGAGGGCGCGCGGAGCCGCACGGGAGACGCTTCCCGGGCTCCAGGCGAAGCGGGCAGCATGCCGCAGTGATGAGAGAGCGCAAGAGGACGACGAGGATTCGCTAGAATCCCGGACTTCGATCTTCGAGGCCCAATGGAACTGCTCGGACCGGGTACCCCGATCCCCATCCTCATCGTCGCGTTGCTCGCCAGCCTGGCGATGCTGGGCTGGGGTGCGGACAAGCTCGTCGACGGGGCCTCGGCGCTGGCGCTCGCCCTGGGGGTCCGCCCGTTCGTCATCGGGCTCTCCTGCGTCGCCTTCGGGACCTCCGCGCCCGAGCTGGCCACGGCGCTCTTCGCCATCGGTCGAGCGTCGGCGGACACGGTCGGCCCCGCTCAGCTCGCCCTGGGCAACGTCATCGGCTCCAACGTCTGGAACCTCGGCCTCATCCTCGGGGTGGCGGCGGTCATGCAGCCCATCCCCGTCGAGCGCGAGACGGTCCGCCGGGAGATCCCGCTCCTCCTCCTCCTGAGCCTGCTCCTCGCCTTCTGCGTGGAGTTCCACGAGCTCGGGCGCGGCCCCGGGATCCTGCTGCTCGCCGGCTTCGGGGTTTTCTGTGGGCTGCTCGCCTGGAGCTGGCGTCAGCCCAAGACGGAGGGGGAGGCGGCGGCGCTCGACGTCGACGAGCTCCGCGGCATGAGCCAGTCCAAGGCCATCGGCCTGCTGGTGCTCGGTCTCGTCATCCTGGTGATCTCCGCCGAGACCCTGGTGCGGTCGGCGGTGACCTTGGCGAGTGGGCTCGGCGTCGGTGAGGAGCTGCTCGGTCTCACCGTCATCGCCCTGGGGACCTCGCTACCGGAGCTCGCCACGACGGTGGCGGCCGCGCGCAAGGGCGGGCAAGACCTCGCCTTCGGCAACCTCATCGGCTCCAACATCTTCAACATCGCCCTGGTGGTGGGCCTGCCGGCGACCCTGTTCACCTGGCCGCTGGGTCCCGACCGGATGGAGGCCGATCTCCTCGTCATGCTCGGCATCTCGATCTTCGTGGCGGTGATGGCGACCTGGCAGCGTCGGCTCTCCCGTCTCGTCGGCGTGCTGCTCCTGACGACGCACTTCGTCTACATCGGGAGCCTCATCGTCCTCGAGATCCGCAGTCCTTGAGCGGTCTCGTCGGAGCCGACGGTTCCTGATGCGCGCCTACTACTGCGACGAGTTCGTCCTGCCCCTGCCGACGGGTCATCGCTTCCCCATGAGCAAGTACTCCCGGCTGCGGGAGCGCGTGGTCGAGGAGGGAATCCTGACGATCGCACAGCTCTTCGTTCCGGCGGCGGCGAGCCGAGACGACCTCTTGCGAGTCCACGACGTCGGCTGGGTCGACCGGGTGCTGGCGGGAGAGTTGTCCCGGAGCGAGGTGCGGAAGCTGGGCTTCCCGTGGTCGCCGAAGCTCGTCGAGCGCTCGCGTCGATCGGTGGGCGCGACCATCGAGGCCATGCGCTCGGCCCGCGAGGACGGCACGGCGGTCAACCTGGCCGGCGGCACGCACCACGCCATGGCCGACGCCGGTGCAGGCTTCTGCGTGTTCAACGACGTCGCGGTGGCGACTCGCGTCGCTCAGGCCGAAGGCCTGACGCGGATCGCGGTGCTCGACACCGACGTGCATCAGGGCGACGGCACGGCGGCGATCTTCGAGGGCGACGACTCGGTGCTGACGGTGTCGATCCACGGAGCACGGAACTTCCCGCTCGAGAAGCAGGTGAGCGATCTCGACCTACCGTTGCCCGACGACACCGAGGACGACGGCTTCCTGGCGGCGCTGGCCGATGGGCTCGCAGCGTTGGGGGACTTCGAGCCGGAGCTGGTCTTCCACGTGGCGGGAGCGGACCCGCTGGCGAGTGACAAGCTCGGCCGGCTGAGCGTGAGCAAGGTCGGGCTGGCCGAGCGGGACCGTCGCGTCGTGCGCTGGTGCCGCGAGGGGGGCGTGCCGCTGGTGGCCGTCATGGCCGGCGGCTACGCGGCGCTGGTGGAGGACACCGTCGACGTCCACGTGGGGACCGTGCGGGCGATGGCGGCTGCCCGCTGAGGGGTCCTCACGGTGAGCCGTCACCAACCGGCTGCTGCGGACGAATGCTGAAGAAACGGGGGCCAGGAAGCGTCTTCTCTCTCCTGGACACTCCCTGCCCCCTCGGGCAAGCTTTCCCGCGTGAGGTCAGCGTGACTCCGTCCGACCCGTCCCAGCCGAGGCTCCGCCACCGGACCGCCGCCCGCGCGGCGGCGCTGGGTGCCCTCGTGCTGCTGGCCGCTCAGGCGCTGGCACCGGCCCTCCACCTCGGGCTGCTCCCGAGCCTCCCTGCCGGCCCTGACGCCGTCGTGGGCTGGACTGCCGATCACCCGATCTGGTCCCAGCTCCCCGCCGGCGGCTGCCACGACGAGACGAGCTGTGCGGTCTGCCGAGGTCTCTTCGACCCGCGGCCGATTGCCAGCCCCAGCCCGCCGGTCGTCCTGACCACGGTCGCCGTGACGACCCGGCCCGCGTCGCCGGCAGCCCAGGCCTCACCCGCGACCGGGCTCGCGGCCGCCTCGCCCCGCGGTCCGCCTCTCCTCCGAGCCTGATCCACTTCCAGTCGATCCGTCTCATCAGCGCTGCGCACGGAGCGTCGCGTGCCCTCGGACGTTCCTCCCTCATCTCGCGTCCGTCTCAGGAGAGCTCTCATGATCCACCGTCTTCTCGCCGTCGCCGTCTTCGTCACCCACGCCACCCTCGCCCTGGCCGGCGACGGTCAACACGTTCACGGTCCCGGCTGCAAGGGACATCACCACGAAGCCCCTCACGGCGGCACCCTCGTCGCCTTCGGTGACGAGTTCGCCCACCTCGAGCTCGTCCTCGATTCGGAGCTCGGTGAGATGACGCTCTACTTCCTGGACGGCTCGGCCGACCGCGGCGTGTGGATCGCGCAGCACGCGGTCGCCCTGTCGTTCGAGGTCGAGGGACGTGAGCCCTTCCACCTGGCGGTCACCTCGGTGCCCAACGTTCTCACCGGTGAGTCGCTCGGCAACAGCTCCGTGTTCTCGGGAACCTCCGCAGAGCTCAAGGGGCTGACCAAGGCCGACATCACCCTCTCGCACGTCATGATTCGTGGAGTTCGCTTCGACAAGGTGAAGTTCCCGTTCCCCGAAGGCAACGAAGGGCACGGGCATGACCATGCCGGTGACTGAGACTTCGTCTTCCGACCGTCGTGTTCGGCTCTCTCTCCTCGCCCTCCTCGCCGTGGTCTTGGCCGCGTGCGGTGGTGGCGACGGGCCCGCTTCCGACTCCGGCGACGTCGTCGTCGCGGAGGAGGGCGCGAACGGTGAGACCGATCCCGCCGAGGGTGACGACGACTCCTCCGAGGGCGGTGGTGGAGACGACTCGAAGTACGACGACCTCCACTGGCTCCGTCTTGCCGACTACGAGTACATCTACCCGGAGGAGGACGAGCTCACCGAGGACCAGCTCGCCGACCGAAAGAAGCTCATCCCCAAGGAGGTTTGGGACCTCGATGGCAGTTGGGTGGAGCTCAAGGGCTACCTGCTCCCGGTCACCTTCGACAACGAGAGCGGTCGCGTGCTCGAGGCGGTCCTCGCCGCGACCAACCACGCGGTGTGCGGTTTCGGTGCCGACATCGAGATGAACGAGTGGATCCTCGTGAAGATGCCCAAGGAGGTCCCTCGCTTCAACACCTTCCTCCCGCTCACCGTGCGTGGTGAGCTCGAGGTCGGTGAGGACTATCAAGATGGCTGGGTGATGAGCATCTACCGCATGGATGCTCACGAGCTCGAGGTTTGATGAAAACGATGCCCGCACTCGAAGTTCATGATCTCATCAAGAGTTACGTGTCGCCCGACGGCGAGACCGTTCCGGTCATCGACGTCCCGAGGCTGACCCTCGACGACGCCGAGCAAGTCGTCCTGCACGGCGGCAGTGGCTCGGGCAAGACGACCCTGCTCAACCTCATCGCCGGGATCCTTCCCGCCGACTCCGGGTCGGTGAAGCTGGCCGGCACCGAGGTGTCGGGGCTCTCGGAGTCGGGTCGTGATCGGCTCCGCGCCGAGCGACTCGGCTACGTCTTCCAGACCTTCAACCTCCTCCAGGGCTACACCGCCCTCGAGAACGTTCTCCTTGCCATGGCCTTCGCCGGCAAGGTGGATGACGGCGCCGCCCGTGCCCTCCTGAAGAGGATGGGGCTCGAGAGTCGGAGGGACTACCGGCCCTCGCAGCTCTCGGTCGGTCAGCAGCAGCGGGTCGCCGTCGCGCGTGCGCTCGCCAACAAGCCGAGCGTCGTGCTCGCCGACGAGCCCACGGGCAACCTGGATCCTCGCAGTGCCGTCGACGCGCTCGCGCTCATCCGCGAGACCTGCCAAGAGGCCGGTGCCGCGTTGCTCCTCGTCAGTCATGACCAGCAGGTGTTGGCCCAGTTCGACCGCAGCGAAGAGCTCTCCGAGCTCAACCGCGCGGTGGCCGTCGCCGACGCCTCGGCGGGAGGTGCGGCATGAGCTTTCTCGGTCCCGCCGGTCTCTCGCTCATCGTCCGACGCAGCCTGCGTCGTCACGCTCTCTCCACGACGGTCACGGTCCTGTCGGTCGCCCTCGCTGCCGGCTTGACCATGGCGGTGTTCGCCCTGCAGTCGCAGACCCACAAGGCCTTCACGGGGGGACCGGTGGGCTTCGACGCGGTGCTGGGCGCTCGGGGCAGCAAGCTTCAGCTCGTCCTCAACAGCGTCTTCCACCTCGAGACCTCCCCCGGCAACCTGCCCTGGGCCTTCTACGACGCCATGAAAAAGGACCGGCGCCGGGTGGCGCTCGCTCTGCCCATGGCGGTGGGAGACAACTACCAGGGCTATCGCATCGTCGGGACCACCGACGAGATCTTCACGAAGTTCGAGTACCAGGCCGGCAAGACCTTCGAGATCGAAGAGGGCGGCCGGTACTTCGATTCGGAGAAGAACGAGGCGGTCATCGGCTCGGTGGTCGCCGAGCGAACGGGGCTGAAGCTCGGCGACATCTTCCAGCCGTACCACGGCCTGGTCTACGACGAGAGCATGATCCACCAGGACGACTACGTCGTCGTCGGGATCAAGAAGCCGACCAACTCGCCGTCGGATCGCGTCATCTGGATCCCCATCGAGGGCGTCTACCGGATGTCGGGGCACGTGCTGCGTGGTTCCGGTGAGGCCTACGAGCCGCAGGACGGGGAGGCGATCCCCATGGAGCACCGGGAGGTGAGCGCGGTCATGCTCAAGTTCCGATCGCCCCAGGCCGGTTTCTCGCTCGATCAGACCGTCAACAAGCAGGGCACGGCGGCCACTCTCGCCTGGCCCATCGGCAACGTCATGGCCGAGCTCTTCGAGAAGCTTGGTTGGATGAGCAAGGTGCTCGCGATCGTGGCCTACCTGGTCGTCTTCGTGACCGCCGGCTCGATCCTCGCGAGCATCTACAACACCATGAACGAGCGTCGTCGTGAGTTCGCCATCCTGCGGGCGCTCGGTGCTCGTCGACGCGTGGTGTTCTCCGCCATCGTGTTGGAAGCAGCGGCCATCGGCTTCCTCGGTTGCTTGCTCGGCTTCCTGGCGTACCTCGCGATTTCGGTGGTGACTGCGTCGATCATCCGCACGCAGACCGGCGTCGTGCTCGATCCCTTCAGCTACCACCCGGTGCTGCTCTGGGGGCCGCTGGGCATCGTCGCGCTGGCGGCGCTGGCCGGTGTCATCCCTGCGCTCAAGGGCTACGCGACCGACGTCGCGTCGAACTTGCAGCCCCACTCCTGAAACGACCTCGGTCGCCGGGTGTGTTCCGGCGAGCCGAGGGTCGGGAGTCGATCACGAGAGCGCAGTCGCTTGCGGCTGCGCTTTCTTCGTTCACGGCAGGACGTTGACCGGGCGCGTGACGTCCTGCGTGCAGCTCGGAGCGGTCAAGGTCACGGTCACCTGTCCGGAACCGGCCGAGGTCCAGCGGACGGCGCAATGGACGAGGGCCTCTGGTCCGCGGTCGATGCGACGCCGGGCCAGCACCGTGCCGCCACTTGCCGACCAGGATGCCGTCAGGCCGGGGACGTTCTCGACGCTCACGTGGTAGACGGCGATGTCGCCGACGTTGAGCGGGCTGGGCTCGTTGGCGCCCATGGGGGAGTGAAGCGGGCATGCCCGGGCAACGCCCGGCAGCAGGATGCTTCTCACGGGGAGGCTTCACCCTTCTCGTTGCCCGTGAGGACGGGTGAGGACGTTCGTCTCAGTCGAGCATCCGAAGACGGGCATGGGCGTCGGCGCCACGGTCGAAGAGGAGCTCCACGGTGTCGGTCCCGCTCTCGATGCTCTCGGCCTGCACGACGATGCTCGTGTCGTCCATGGTGATCGCGTTGCCCACGAAAAGCAGGTCGTCCGAAGTGCTGGTGAGGAGGCGGGAGGCCGTCCAACCCGAACCGTCGTTGCGGAACACGTGGGCGACGCCGTTGCCGGCACGGTCGGCGAGAGGGGCACCGACGACGGCCAGGTCTTCCGAGAGCGCGACCGACCAGCCGAAGTGATCGCCGTCGCGAAGGTCGTCGGGTCGGAGACGATGTTCGTGGGTCCAGCTCGACGCCGTGCGGACGAAGAGGTGGGCGCTGCCGGTGCGGCCGTCGTCGTCGGTGGCGCCCATGGCGCCGACGAGGAGACGGTCACCGGTCATTGCGACGGCGCTGCCGAAGAGATCGCCGGCTTCGCGGGGGAGCTCGAGCTCGCCGCTGAGCGTCCACGTGCCGTCGACGAGCTCGTAGAGGCAGGTGGCGCCAGCGTCCTCGCCGTGGCGGTCGTCGTGGGGGAGGCCGATCGCCAGGAGCTCACCGACGCGGGCGACGGTGTCACCGCGGTCGGCCGTCGGCGCCGGAGCGGTGGTCGGGCAGGCCTGGGCGCTGGGGACGAGGATGAGGGAGCTGACGAGGAGCAGGGCGCGGAGGGGGACGGTGGCGGTCATCGGTCATCTCGGGAGCCGCGTCTCGGTGGCGCCGGTCGTCGATGCCTCGCCGGTCGCGGTCTCACCTGGGAGAACACGGGGCGTGGTTGGGAACCGCAATCGCTGGCTGCGAAAGAGGGCTCACTTTGATGAGCGCTGCCGTCCTGGTGGCGGCGGGGGCGGAGTGTCAGCATTCGGGAGTTGGAGGGCTCCGTGATGTCGCCTCGCCCGTTGCGCCTCGTCTTGGCGCTCCTCGTTTCGGTCAGCTTCATCCCGGCCGCGTCGGCCGTGGATTGGGATCTCCACGCCCTCTCGAACGGCATCCGTCCCGGTGAGGGCTACGACATCGAGATCGGGCCCGATGGACGGGCGATGGTGGCCATCGGTCGCGACAACCTCGACTTCGAGTCATTCGTGGGGCCGGAGCGGCCCCGTCTCGGAGCCCCGAGGGTGCTCCAGTGGCTGCCTGGGCCGTGATGGGCGGTCGTCGCGTGGCCGAGGTCGTCGTGGCGACTTGGGAGCAGAGACGCAGGCAGACCGTGGTCGCGTTGGAGCGCGAGCCAACCGAGCAGCACGTCGATCTTTGGGAAGGCGGGGGTCTTCACCTCGATGCTTCTGGCGCGCCGGTTTGGTCCATCGCGACGGCACGCGCATCGCAGTGACCCGGTGGCGGAGCGACCGCTGGGAGACCGAGCTCTACGATCCGCCCGATCAGGCGGTCCTCGAGCTCTCTGGAACGACGATGGTCGGCGATCGTCTCGTCGTCGCCTTCGTTGGACGTGGTCAGGACTGCCGAGAGGGGCAGCGGGTCGCCATCACCACGCTCGATTCGGAGTCGCCCCTGCGTGTCCACCGCTGGAGCCTCGACGAGGCCCGCCTGCACGACGTCGCCCTGACGGCCGACACCGACGACGAGTCGGGAGGCTGGCCGCTCACCGCCGGGTTCCTCGGCCTGGTCGGATCCGACGCCCCCTCCTCGAACCCGCTGACCGTCTACGCCGTTCGCGACGAAGTCGGCGAGCCGGCCACCCTGCCCCTCCGCGTCTTCAAGAACGAGGACGGGAGCGTTTCGCTGTCCTTGGACGCGCCCGGGAGCTGACACGGGTCGGGTGCGGTCTCGGGGGCCCCTGGGCGCCCTGAAGGCCCTTTTCGCCCCATCCGACCACCGAAAAGAGCACCGTTGCACTCCTCATTTGCCAAAAGGGGACTGCGTCGGTACTCTATCGCGCCTGGAGCGACCATGATCCGCCTGACCAAGCTCGCAGACTACGGAATCGTGCTCCTCATCTTCATGGCGAAGGAGGAGCGCGGCCGCGTGCACGCCGCCTCGGACCTGTCCCAGCGCTCGCACCTCCCCCTGCCGACCGTCAGCCGTCTCCTCAAGACGCTGACCTCCGAGGGGCTCCTCGAGTCCCGCCGGGGCGTGAAGGGGGGCTACGTGCTGTCGCGGGATCCCGCTGAGATCTCGGCTCTCGAAGCGATCCAGGCCCTCGAAGGCCCAGTGGCCCTCACCGAGTGCACCGAGCTCGAGAACGGTGGTGACTGCGAGGCGGAGCCCTGGTGCCCCGCCCAGCGTCACTGGCAGCTCATCAACCAGACCGTCAGCGACTCGCTCGCGTCCATCAGCTTGGCTGACATGGCCGGGCCCGCACCGCCCGAGAAGCTCGTCGAGCTGGAGCTCGACGCCGTTCGCGGCACCCAGGCCTAGCCCGCACCAAGGCGTACCAGGACACCCATGAGCACCAACCAGAAGCCCATCGAAGCCCCCACCGACAACCTCGAGCTCCGGGAGCGTGTCGGCCAGGACTACAAGTACGGCTTCGTCACCGACATCGACTCCGAGACCCTTCCACCGGGTCTCGACGAGGACGTCATCCGGGTCATCTCCGCGAAGAAGGAAGAGCCCGAGTGGCTGCTCGAGTGGCGGCTGACCGCCTACCGACAGTGGCTGAAGATGGCCGAGCCCACCTGGGCCCGAGTCGACTACGAGCCCGTCGACTATCAGGCCATCAGCTACTACGCCGCGCCGAAGAGCCAGGAGGACGCCCCGAAGAGCCTCGACGAGGTCGACCCCGAGCTCCTCGCCACCTACGACAAGCTCGGCATCCCCCTGCACGAGCGCGCCCGCCTGGCCGGAGTCGCCGTCGACGCCGTCTTCGACTCTGTCTCGGTGGCCACCACCTTCAAGGACAAGCTCTCCGAGCTCGGCATCATCTTCTGCTCGTTCTCCGAGGCCGTTCGCGAGCACCCGGATCTCGTCCGTGAGCACCTCGGCTCGGTCGTGCCGACCACCGACAACTTCTTTGCCGCCCTCAACTCGGCGGTGTTCTCCGATGGCTCCTTCGTCTACATCCCCAAGGGCGTGCGCTGCCCGATGGAGCTGTCGACCTACTTCCGCATCAACGCCGCCAACACTGGTCAGTTCGAGCGCACGCTCATCGTCGCCGACGAAGAGGCGTACGTGAGCTACCTCGAGGGCTGCACCGCGCCGATGTGAAATTCGCCATCAAATAGTCATCGGTCTTTAGCGTATCCAGATAAACTTGCTCGACAACTTCATCCCGACCCCGCCACTCGTCGATGCGCAGCGGGAATGACGCAAAGCGG
>JBCCFW010000025.1:0-60778 GCA_039029535.1 Acidobacteriota bacterium | reverse complement strand
GGGGTGATGTCACGCAGGGTTCTCAGCCGGATTTCGGCCTCTGGATCGCCACTGCGATTGTCAAGCTCCAGCCAGATCCGAACCTTGCTACTATCTAAGGACACCGACGGCATCCTCATGAAGGACGGCCAGCGGCTCGAGTTCACCTTCATCTACATCCATCCGACCTCCGACCGCGTCTACACGCCGATCCAGGAGACCTTCCGCAAGTACGGCGTCCAGATGAACCTCCGGCTCATCGCGCCGGCCGCCTGGATCAAGGTCATGGAGAAGAAAGACTTCGAGGTCGTCTACTCCAACTGGGGCTCCACTCCCTTCCCCTCGCCCCGTGGCATCTGGCACTCCTCCACTGCCAATGAGGACAACAGCAACAACGTCACGCGCTTCCAGAACGCCGAGGTCGATCGTCTCATCGAGGAGTACGAGGAAGAGCCCGACCTCGACAAGCGCATCGAGCTGATCCGCCAGATCGACGCCATCCTCTACCACGAGCAGCCCTACATCCTCGACTGGTACGCCGCCTTCTACCGCGTGCTGTTCTGGGACGAGTTCGGCATGCCCGAGTGGATGGCCTACGCCAACCAGGACATCCGCAACACCGCTTTCCTGGTGTGGTGGCACGAGGACGGCCGCGCCGAGCGTCTCGCAGAGGCTCGCGAGAACGACACCAACGTTCCGCGCCGCCCCGAGGAGCACACCACCTGGAAGATCGACTGACATCGATCGCCCAGGACTCCGTTCGTAGCGCTCGAGGCCGCCCGTGTTCACCTACATCATTCGTCGTCTGCTCCTGATGATCCCGACCATGATCGGGATCTCGGTGCTGGTCTTCTTCCTCATCAACATGGTCCCGGGTGGACCCATCGAGCAGGCCATCCAGCAGATGCGCGGCGGCGGTGGCGGTGGCCA
Organism: Acidobacteriota bacterium; assembly: GCA_039029535.1. Lineage (GTDB taxonomy): Bacteria > Acidobacteriota > JBCCFW01 > JBCCFW01 > JBCCFW01 > JBCCFW01. The sequence continues at coordinate 59,869 of JBCCFW010000025.1, read as the reverse complement.
GGAGGGAGGCGGCACCGACGGCGTGGCCAGCGGGCTCACCGAAGAGGCCATCGCAGACCTCAAGAAGTACTACGGCTTCGACAAGCCGCTGATCGTCCGGTACTTCACCTGGCTCGGAAAGGTGATGCGGCTCGACTTCGGCAAGAGCTACACCTACAAGAAGCCGGTCTTCGGGATGATCATGGACAAGGTGCCAATCTCCCTGAAGTTCGGCATACCAGGGTTCTTGCTGACCTACTTGATCTGCGTCCCGCTCGGGGTGCTCAAGGCGGTCCGGCATCGGTCGTTCTTCGACTCATCGACCTCCGCGCTGGTCTTTGCCGGGTACGCCATCCCGAACTACGCCCTGGGCATGTTGCTGCTGGTGCTGTTTGGAGGGGGAAGCTTCTGGGACGTCTTCCCGCTCGGGGGGTTGAAGTCACCGGACCACGACAGCTTCTCGTTCTTCGGTCGGATCTGGGATCACCTCTACCACATGATCCTGCCGCTGACCTGCTACCTCATCGGCGGCTTCGCCACGCTGACGATGCTCCAGAAGAACTCGATGCTCGACAACCTGGCGTCGGACTACGTCCGCACCGCCCGGGCCAAGGGCCTCGCGTCGAAGGCCGTGCTGTTCAAGCACGCCCTCCGCAACTCGCTCATCCCCGTCGCCACCGGCATCGGCAACATCCTCGGCATCTTCGTCGCGGGCAGCCTGCTCATCGAGGTGGTCTTCAACATCAACGGGATGAGCTACATGTCGTACGAAGCCCTGGGCAACCGCGACTATCCGGTCACCCTGGGTGTCATCATGATCCTCTCGGTGCTCACCCTGGTGGGCAACCTGATCAGCGACATCTGCTACGTCCTCATCGACCCTCGCATCAGCTTCGACGCGCGCTAGGACGGGGGAAACGATGTTCAAGCTCAACCCGATCAATCAGCGTCGCCTCGCCAAGTTCCGCCGGATCAAGCGGGGCTGGTGGTCCCTCTGGGTCCTCGTCTTCGCCTACCTGGCCAGCCTGGGCAGCGAGCTCTTCGTGGGCAACCGCCCGCTGTTCGTGAGCTACGAGGGCAGCAGCTACTTCCCCGCCATCACCAACCGGTACTACCCGGAGACCCTCTTCGGCGGATCGTTCGACCTCGAGACCGACTTCCGTGCGCTGGCCGAGGACGAAGAGTTCGCGGCCAACGGCGGCTCGATCATCATGCCGCTGCACCCGTACTCGCCGCTGGAGAGCGTCCGCATCAAGGGCGACCGACCACCGGCCGCCCCGCGGAAGGCCCACCCCATGGGCACCGACGACCGGGGCCGCGACATCCTGGCGCGCTTGCTCTACGGCTTCCGCATATCGATGAGCTTCGCGCTCACCCTGGCCATCCTGGCCACGGCGCTGGGCATGGTGGTGGGCGCCATCCAGGGCTTCTTTGGAGGCTGGACCGACTTGCTCGGTCAACGCACGACCGAGATCTGGTCGGCGTTGCCCTTCCTGCACGTCGTCGTGCTGATCTCGTCGATCATCGATCCGAACTTCATGCTGCTCATCTTCGTGCTGCTGATGTTCTATTGGATCGGGATGAGTCGGTACGTCCGTGGCGAGGTCCTGCGCGAGCGCAACCGCGACTACGCCACTGCCGCCACCGCCCTCGGCGCTTCCCGCTGGAAGGTGCTGTTCCGACACGTGGTCGGCAACTCGATGACCCCGGTCATCACGCTCTTCCCCTTCACCCTGGTCAACGGCTTCTTCTCGCTGACCTCGCTCGACTTCCTCGGCTTCGGTCTCCCGGCCCCCACGCCGTCCTGGGGCGAGCTGTTCAAGCAGGGACAGGGCAACCTCGACGACTGGTGGCTCATCGTCTTCCCGTTCGGCGCCCTCTTCACCACTCTTCTCCTCGCGACCTTCATCGGGGAAGCCGTGCGTGAAGCCTGGGACCCGCGCGACCATCACTGAGCTCACACCAGAACCCGACGACCCGACCGTGAGCGCGCCCGACGGCACGCGCACGCGTCGGGTCTTCGCGATCCTGGTGTCGCTGTCCGTCGCCGGGATCAGCGTCGCTGCCACCATCCCGGTGACCCGTCGATGGATCGCCGCGTGGGTACACGAGCTACCCGGGAAGGATCTCTTCGGGCACTTCGTGCTGATGGGCCTGGTCGCCTTCGCCTGCGTGCTGGGCTTCACCGATGCCCGTCCGTTCGGGCGTCGTCTCGGCGTTCTCGGAGTCCTCGGCCTGGTGTCCTTGGGCGTCCTGGCCGACGAGCTCATCTAGCCCGCTTCATTCACCAGTGTTCGTAGCGAGTGGCCGGAAATGCCAGGCGAGAAGGGAGATCGTAGCCGCGAGGGCCGGAGGCGTACTGAATCGTACGGTGAGGACCCGAGGGGCGAGAACTCCCTTCGCAGCCAGCAGATCCGGTCACGCAGTAGAAGACTGGTGAATGAAGCGGGCCAAGGCCGTCATGCCGACGCGGAGCTTCTCCGCCAGCGACTTCCTCGCCAGCATGGCGGGCGTGGCCTGCTTCGGCCTGCTGGCCGCCGGTCTTCAGCGCCTTCAGGCTCGCTGACCGATAGCCCGCGCCGACGCCCGGGGCTCCGAGTGGGCTCGACGCCCTTCTGGTAGCATGAGCGCCCTTCTCCCGGGAGCCTCGGCGTGACTCAGATCGACCAGTTCGAGAGCGTCTTTCGAGCCGCGGACAAGCCCGTGCCTCACCCCGAGGAGGTGCGCTTCGAGCGCATCCTCTTCGTGACCGGACGCAGCGGCGAGGCCCGTGAGTCTCGGCTGGACGCTCTCCGCAGTTACCTCGCCGTGCTCGAGACCGACCGGGGCGCCCACTGGACGATCGGCACGGCCGAGAGCCCGACCGACCTCCCCGTGCTCCTGAAGGAGGTCGAGGAGTCGCCGCCCGATCTCATCTGCGCCGACCGTGGTCTCCAGGGTGTCGTGAGCTCGATGCACGCGCTGGGCACCGTGCTCGAGTGCCTGACCCAGGCCACCGACGTCCCCGTGCTCGTCCTGCCCCATCCCGACGAGAGGCAGCTCCCCGCCACGACGACGCGGGTCATGGTCCTCACCGACCACCTGACCGGTGACGACCGTCTCGTCAACTGCGCGGCTGCCTTCACCGCCCCCGACGGTCGGCTGACGCTCTCCCACGTCGAAGACGCCGCGACCTTCCGTCGCTACGTCGACCTCATCAGCCGCATCCCCGAGATCGACACCGACCTCGCCGAGGAGACCTTGCGACGTCAGGTGCTCAAGGAGCCCGCGGACGCCATCGACTCCTGGCGCAGCGCCCTGAAGGAAGCCGGCCACGGCTTCGACATCGAGAGCGTCGTGCTGCTGGGTCATCACCTCGACGAGCACCGTCGCCTGGTCGAGGAGCGGGAGACCGACCTGGTGGTCATGAACACCAAGGACGACGACCAGCTCGCCATGCACGGTCTCGCCCATCCGCTGGCCGTCGAGCTCCGCGACGTCCCGCTCCTCATGCTGTGATCGCCATGACGACGACGCTGCTCCCCGCCCTGCTGAGCGCCGGCCACGGTGCCGTCCCCCTCTCGACCACCCTGCTCTTCACGGGCCTGCTGGTCTCGATGATCGTCTGCCTGGCCCTGGAGGAGGTCCTCCACGCCAAGAAGTCGGTCATCGTCGGCGCCCACGCGGTGGTCTGCCTGCTGCTCGGCGCGGCCTTCCATCTCCTCCCGTTCGGCCCCATCGAGAACGTGTTCGGCGAGAAGCTGAACATCCCCGTCTACATCCCCGCCATCGACTGGGGTGTCATCGCGATCATCCTCGGCTCCAGCCTGTTCGTGGACCTCACCAGCAAGTCGGGGCTGTTCACCTGGATCGCGCTCAAGCTCACCAAGGCCTCCGGCGGCGACCCACGCAAGCTGCTCTGGGCCTACGGTCTGATGACGGTGATCTTCTCGGCGGTGCTCAACAACGTCACCGCGATGATCATCGTCGGCTCGCTCACCGGCGTGTCGCTCAAGCGTCTCGGCCGGGAGCGCCTGCTGCTGGGCTTCCTCCTCGTCGAAGGGCTGCTCACCAACATCGGCGGCCTGCTGACCCTCATCAGCTCGGTGCCCAACATCATCGTGGGTCGGGCCGCCGGGATCAGCTTCATGAAGTTCTTCGTGGCCGCCGCCCCCTTCGTGGTGGTCGCCACCATCCTCACGCTCTTGCTCGGGGCCAAGCTCTTCGGCATCCACGGCCTCCGCGACCAGGAGGAGCGTGACGAGGCCGCCGAGAAGGTGGCCGGCTTCGACGAGAACGACGGCATCGAAAGCCCCGGCTTCTTCTGGTTCGGCGTGGCCATGCTCGTGCTGTTCATCATCACGGTGGCGACCTGCTCGGTCCTCCCCTGGGTGTCCGACCTCGGCCTCGGCTTCGTGGCCCTGGCGTTCGCCCTCATCATGCTCTTGCGCTTCAAGTCGGAGGCCGACCGTCACTACCAGGCTCTCGACTGGGACTTGCTCGCCTTCTTCGCGGCGCTCTTCGTGGTCATCCACGTCATGGAGCACGCCCAGGTCCTCGCGCTCATCGGCCAGGGGGTCGAGAAGATCATCGGGTTGGGAGACATCGGCGGCCCGGCCAGCGTGCTGGTGGCCTCGGCCGGCTTCTCCTCGGTCACCGACAACATCCCGCTGGCGGCGATGCTCGCCAAGATCCTTCAGGGGCTCGGCACGCCGGCGGACTCCGCGCTCTGGTGGGCGGTGGTGTTCGGTGCCAACCTGGGCGGCAACCTCACGCCCATCGGCTCGGCCTCGAGCCTGGTGGCCGTCACCATCATTCATCGGCAAGGCCTGAAGCTGAGCTTCGCCCAGTTCGTCAAGCACGCCCTGCCCTTCGCCCTGCTCCAGCTCGCGGTCGCCGTGGTCTACGTCCTGCTCGTCCTCCGTTGATGCCTCACTTGCCGGATCGTCGTGATGAGAACACCCGCACTGCCCTCGGTCGTCTTCGGGCTCGCCGCCCTCACCCTCGTCTCCTGCGGTGGCTCCTCACCCTCTGGTGACGACGTCGCCGAGACGCCGACCACCACCACGACGCAGCCCGCCGCGACGACGGCCCCCGCCGTCACCCACGACGAGCGCCCCTGGGGTGACGACCGTCCCGACCCGCAGCAGCTCTTCTACGTGACCGAGCGCAAGATGCTCGACGCCCCCGGCGTCGAGGCGGTCGCGGAAATCGTCGGCGAGAACGTCATCCCCATGGACGTGGTCAGCCATCTCCTGCTGACTGACCGCAACGAGGCGGTTCTCGAGTTCAGCGGGATGATGGGCAACCGCGACACCGACGTCCGCTTCGTCTCCAACGGCGATCGGATGAACCTGCGTCCGTGGCGGAAGAAGCCCCGTCGTCACGTCCCCGACTTCCTTCGCTCGGGGATGATCCGCGCCTTCCTCCGTCTCGGCGCGGTGCACCACGTGCTGGTGACTCAGGCCCACCTGCCGCCCGACCGCATCACCGGCCGGATGGCTCAGGAGGTCATCCCCAGGGAGTTCACGCTCGGCGCCGACGAGGAGATCGACGGCCGCAACTGCTGGACCATTTCCTTCGACACCGTAGTCCAGGGCCGCGTGAGCGCGTCAGCGACGCTGTGGATCGACCAGCAGAGCCTGCTTCCGGTCCAGCGGACGCAGCAGACCTACTTCGAGCAGGGAGATCATCAGGTCTTCGAGCGGTACGCGACCCTCGACCTCGCTCCACGGCCGACCCCGGGCGTCTTCGAGCTGCCCGCACTGCCTCCGCGTCCGGAAGAGACCGAATAGCTCTGACGAGCTCTTCATCGAGACCTCCCCTTCGGTGCCTGCCCACCGACGTCGAGAGCGTCGTCACGACGGCGCTCGAGTCGGGCGACGAGCTGCATCACCAGGCCCAGGGCGAGCACGGCACAACCGGCGGTGACCACGCCCGACACGCGGGGAAAGAGCTGACCGAGCGAGAACCCCACGTGGAACACGAGCAGGACCGGCCCTGCCTGGAGCCAGGCGAACGACGGGCTCACCACGCCTTGCAGGTAGAGGCAGGTCGTCACGACGCTCACGGCCGCGGACAGCGAGAACGCCAGCGCCATGCCGAGCTGCAGCACGAGCTGCGGCAGCAGCAGGTAGAAGGAGACCACGCCCGCCGCGGTGAGCAACCACTGGTGCGGCGGCAATGGCCGACCCTGGGCGAGCGCGAGCAGGCCGAGCACGCTCCCTGACAGGAGGAGCACGACGGGCGCCCGACTGATCAGCCGAGCCGCCGCCCAGCGTTCGGAGTGGCCGGTCGTCGGTCGCTCGATGGCGATCAGCGAGCCGCTCGACGACGCTCCCCCCTCCCAGCGCGCGAGCCAGCCGTCGTCTTCCTGCCAGAGGTCGAGAGGTTCCACGGAGCCACTCGGCACGCGGGGCGTGAAGTCGGTTCGCACGGTCGCCCGAAAGCTCGAGGGCTCACGTTGCTCCAGACGATGTCCCCAGCCCGAAGCTCCCCTGACACGGTAGCAGAGCTCGACCGGCACTCTCCCTGCGGAGAGATCGTGCGCGGCCTGCAGGTGGAGGACCCGTCGTCCTCCGTGCTTCCTCCAGGCCCATGCCGATCTCGGGACCTCGCGTCCGTTCACGTCCACGCGCAGCGCTTCGAAGCGCGTTCGGGCATCACCCACCAGGAGATCCGCCTCGAGCCAGCGCGTGCCCGACGGCACCGCGAGCTCCCAGTGCTTCACGGCGTCGATCCGGACCCGCCCAGGAGCGGACTCACCGCTGAGCGTGAGGTCGAGATCGGTCGCCATGACGGAGACATCCGTCCAGGTCGGCAGGGGATCGACGCGTCGCCAGGTCCCCGGTCGGGCCGGCGCGTCGCGAGGCGGCGCCAGCTCGGCACGGAACCGTGGGTCGACCTGCGTCAGCAGGGGGCCCCGATTCCGTGCGAGCTGCGCCTGACGACGTCGGGCGAATCCGTCCTCGACGCGGTCACCGAGGACCTCCCAGGCCCAGGTCCCCGGCAAGAGGAAGACTCCGAGAAGCGTGAATCGGTTGAGTAGCGTCGAGCTCATCGCCTGGGTCTCCGCCAACGTCGACGCGTCGTGACCGAGCGTCGACTTCAGCGTGCGATCCGGAAGTGGCGAAGTCGTGACACCGAGACGGAAACGACGTGGCGACGTCGTGGCGTCTTCGCTCAGGCCGGCAACCAAGCGGTGAACGTCGTGCGACCCGGACGCGAGCTGACCTCGAGGCTGCCGCCGTGCGAGCTCACCAGTGCGCGCGCGATCGACAAGCCCAAGCCCGTGCCGCCCTCGTCGGTCGAGGTGCTGAAGAAGGGCTCGAAGATCCGTTCGAGCCGATCCGCACGGATGCCCGGACCATCGTCGACGACGTCGATCGCGACGCCGTCACTGCCGTCGCGCGCCTCGGCTCGGGCCTCCAGCGACACGGTGGCCTCGGTCCCGGCATGACGCCGTGCGTTCGACAGGAGCTGCTCGAGCACGGCGACCAGGGCCTCGCGAGGCATGAGCACGCTCGGCATCCCTTCGAGCCGAACCTGAAGAGGCGCGAGCTCGTCACGCTCTTCGAGAGCCCGCGCGACCTCGCCCAGCTCACTGCGCTCGGAGCTGGGCGTGGCGAGGTCCGCCCGAGTGAGCGTCAGCAGCCGGGCCAGCAGGCGTTCCAGGCGGCGGGCGTCGACATCGACGTTGCGGAGGAAGCGCTCACGCTGCTCCGGCTCCATGTCGTCGCCGTGATCACGCAGCAGCTCGACCGCGCCCCGCAATGCGGTCAGCGGTGTCTTGAACTCGTGCGACACGTGCGCGGCGAAGGCGTCGACGACCTCGCTGCGTCGCGCGAGCGCCTCGGTCAGCTCCGAGTAGGCCCGCGACAGCCGCTCGAGTTCGACGGTGCCGGGCCGCTCCAGCGGAGCCACTCGTCTCTTGCGACCGGCGACGACGTCCTCCGCCCGGACGACCAGCTCCTGCACCGGTCCGCTGACCAGGCGTGAAGTGAGCACCGAGACCAGCGTCGCGATGCCGAGCACGACGATGAGCCCCGCGATGATCTCGTGCCGAATGGCGTGCAGCGACTTCTGCACGCTCTCGGGCGTGCGTTGAAGAAGGACCGCGCCCCAGCTTCGACCGTCGCGCACGATGGGCACGGCGACGACCACCCGGAGCCAGGTGTTGCGGCTCGCCGAGGTCAGGGGATGACGGTCCATCTCGTCGCGGGCCCGCAGCAGGCTCACGGGATGTCCGGCGAGCGCATGACGCACGCCCTCGCGATGGAGAAGCGACAGCCCGTGGCCGTCACCGGTGCTGGCGACGACCCGCCCCTGGGGATCGACGATGCGCAACCCGGCGAGGGTCCGACGCTGGCCGGCGATGAGCACCGGCTCCAGCGCCCTCCCGGCCGCCAGCTCGAAGGCCAGGGGCTCACCGTCGGCGGGCTCGGGATCGGGTGCCCCTGGCAGCACGGGGTCGCGACGCAGGCTCAGCTCGGCGCGGAGCGGATGGAAGGGCTCGCCCGGGTCGAGCCGATCGAGTCGGCCCCGCATCCGCGCGCCGACCACCGGATGCCAGTCCGCACCACGCTCGGTGAGCGGCACGCCGAAGCTGGCGATCTGCGTCGGTGACGCCTGACGCTCGAGCTCGGCGGCGTGGGCGGCGGCGATGAAGGCGCCCTGGGCGAGGAGCTCGGACTCCGTGCGACGGATGAGCGCGCTCTCGTAGAGCCGCAGCAACACGACGCCGCCCGAGGGCATGCCCAGGATGAGAACGGCGACGAAGAGGAAGATGCTGCGGAGTCGAACCGGAGGCAGGTGACGCAGCAGGCCCGGGTAGTGCCTCACTCCCCGCTTCCTTCGCAGTCGCCCAGCTTGTAGCCCAGCCCGTGGACGGTCTCCACCGGATGTCCACCGACCGCGGCGAACTTCTGCCGGAGCCGGCGCACGTGAGTGTCGATGGTCCGCTCGGTGACGACGGTGTGCTCGCGGTAGGCGCGGTCCATGAGGTCCTGACGGGAGGAGACCCGGCCGGGGTGCTTCATCAAGGTGCGCAGCAGCCCGAACTCGGTGACCGTGAGGACCACCGGCTCGCCGTCCCAGCTCACCTCGAAGCGCTCGCCGTCGAGACGGAGCCGTCCCTGAGTCAGGACCTCGCCGCCCTCCGCCGCTCCTGCGGTCGGTACCTGGACGGCCGCTCGTCGGAGCAGCGCCCGGATGCGGGCGACCAGCTCGCGCGGGCTGAAGGGCTTGGTGACGTAATCGTCGCCGCCCATCTCCAGGCCGAGGATGCGGTCGATCTCGTCGTCCTTCGAGGACAGGAACAGGATGGGGACGGAAGACTCCGCGCGGAGCCGTCGACAGGCCTCGATGCCGTCCATCTCGGGCATGACGACGTCGAGAACGAGGAGCTCGGGAGACTCGGCGGCGAAGCGAGCGAGGGCCTCCTGGCCATCGGCAGCCTCGACCACGCGATGGCCGTCCTTCTCCAGGGCGAAGCGGAGGACCTCGCGGATGTGGGGGTCGTCGTCGACCACGAGCACGGTCGGCATGCGGTCATTCTCGGTCACCTTTCCGCGTGACTCCAGCCACGTCACGAAATCGTCAAGAACACGACGATGAGACGTCACGTCCGGGTCCCGACGTGGCCATGTCGGAACCCGATGCTCACGGTGGAGCCCGACATGACCGTCTCGACCACCCAGCCGCAGCCCGTGCCACGACGTCTTCTCGTCGTGATCACGCTCGTGCTGGCGGTCGCCCTGGCCGCCGAGCCCCTGCGCTGGCTGCTGCGGAGCTGGACCGACCCGACCCTCTCGGGAACCGGACCGGTCCTCGGTCTCCTCGTCGGCGCCCTGCTCGCGTGGAGCCTGAGCAGCCCGCTTCGCAGCGGAGGCCCGGGCGTGCCGAGCCGACGGACCCTGGCCTGGTGGCTGCTCGCGCTCTCGGCCCTCGTGCGGCTGACGGGTCACGCCATCCACGTGAACGTCCTGTCGGCGCTGACGCTGCCGGTCGACCTCTACGCCCTCGGCGTGCTCGGCCGACTCTCGGAGCGCAGCCGGGCCCTGTCCCCCGGATGGCTGGCGGTGCTCTTCGCCGCGAGCCTTCCCATCGAGCGCATCCTTCAGCGCGTCCTCGGCTTCGCCTTCCAGCTCGTCTCGGCGCGAGGTGCGTCGGTCGTGCTGGACCTGCTCTTCGAGCCGGTCGAGCGCATCGGCACCTCGCTGCTGGTGGAGGGCCGCGAGGTCCTCGTCGACCTGCCTTGCTCGGGCTCGACGACGCTCTTCCTGCTCGTGACCTCGGCGGTGTTCCTGGCGACCGTGCTCCGGCCCCGACCGCGCACGGCCCTCGCCCTGGTCGCCGCCTCGATCGTGCTCGCCTACCTCGGCAACACCGTCCGCATCGCCCTGCTGGCCATCGGTCTCGTGCGAGCGGACGCCCTCGGCTTCGACGTCATGGAGGCGCCGTGGCACGAGCTCGTCGGGCTCGTGTCGATCGCCCTCGCGGCCGGCCCGCTCCTCTGGTGGGCGCTGCGTCAGCCGACGACTCCGAGGGACGGCACTGAGCTCACCGACGGAGCTCCCGCTCCTGCGGCCGAGAGCACCGCACCCGTCATTCCGTCGCTGCGCTGGCTCCCCGCGAGCTGCTCTGCGCTGGCGCTGCTCGGGCTGCTCCTGCTGCCGCGCACGACGGTGGACGCGAGCCGTCCGATGACCGCTCCCGAGCTCCCCCGTGAGCTCGGAGGATTCCTGGCGGAGCCCCTGCCGCTCACGCCAGACGAAGAGTCGTACTTCGCCGCCAACGGAGGCGGTGCGGCGAAGGCACGGTACGGCGAGCAGGTGCTCGTCGTCGTGCGCTCGACCTCACCGTTGCGTCACCTGCACGCCCCCGACCAGTGCCTCCGGGGCCTCGGTCAAGACGTGCGCTATCTCGGTCGAAGGGATTCGGGAACCCGAAGCGCCTTCTATCGAGCGGTGGATCGCGACGGGACGCAACGACAGGTCCGCGTGAGCTTCGTCGGGGAGTCCGGGACCCTCGCCAGCAGCATCGGCGAGGTGGCCTGGCACTGGCTGCACGGCCGCGACCGCACGTGGACCTCTCTCGAGCGAGTGGCGCCCTGGGGCCACCCGCACTCCGAGATCCTCGCCTTCGATCGCCAGCTCGCCCAGGTGTTCGACATCCCCCCGTCCCCGTTCCCGACCGGAGACGTCTCTTGAAATCGCTTGCCATGTTGCCCTTCATCTTGTCGTTGTCACTTCCCCTCACCTCGAGCCCGTCGGCCACCGCGCGTCCGCAGCGGGAGCTCGCCGGCAGCTTCGAAGCCGAAGTGGAGGGACGTCGTCTCACGCTGCCCCTGGTCAGCTCGCTCGTCGACGCCCGGGGTCGAGGCGACCTCTGGACGGTGACCCTGCGTCAGGTCTTCGAGAACCCGACGGATCAGATGCTCAACGCCACCTATGTCTTCCCGCTCGACAACCGAGCCGCCCTGCAAGCGATGACCGTGCATGCAGGCGACGAGGTGCTCACCACCCGCATCGAGGAGACGAGCACGGCCGAGCGTCGCTACGAGGAAGCCAAGGCGCAGGGACGACAGGCGGCGCTCGTGCGTCAGCACCGACCCAATGTCTTCACGCAGCAGGTCGCGCACCTGCCGCCAGGCGAGGCCATCGAGGTCGAGCTGGTCTACGTGACCACCGCCCGCCGCGACGAAGGTCGCTACGAGCTCGTGCTCCCGACGGTGGTCGGCCCCCGTCATGGCCGCTTCTCCGACGGCCCGCCGGCCGCGGCTCGAGGCGGAGACGATGGTGGTGCAGCCAACGGCTCGCTGGCCTGGCAGCTTCAGGGTCCGGTGCCCACGGCACCGACGGCCGAGGACGGCCTGCCCGAGTCCGTCGACAGCGGTCGTGTCGATCTCGTGCTGAGCCTCGACGGTGGCATGCCCATCGAGGAAGCCTTCAGCCCGAGCCACGAGCTCGAGGTTCACTCCGACGGCTCGGAGCTCGCAGCCCGCTTCCGTGACGGCGCCGTCATCGGCAACCGCGACGTCGTGTTCCGCTACCGGCTGGCGGGCGACGACGTGCAGGCAGGTGTCTTCGCGCACCGTGACGAGCTGGGCGGGACGGTCTCGCTCCTGCTCGAGGCTCCCGAAGAGCCGCCCGAGGAGCAGGTCACGCCTCGCGAGGTCGTGTTCGTCGTCGACACCTCGGGCTCCATGGAAGGCCAGGCCCTCGCGGCCTGCCAGGCGCTCATGCAGCGTTGCCTCGAGGAGCTGCGGCCGACGGACACCTTCCGGATCGTGCGCTTCGCCGACGACAGCACGGAGATGTCGCAACGCGTGCAGCCGGCGCAGCGGACCGAGATCGCGTTGGCCAGTCAGTACATCGACTCGCTCCGCGCCAATGGCGGGACCGACATGGAGGTCGGGCTGAAGCGCGCGATGGGCTCGCCGGTGCGACCCGGCTTCCTGCGCCTGGTGGTCTTGTTGACCGACGGCTACATCGGCAACGAGCAGGCGGTCCTCGGCCTGTCAGCCGAGCTGCTCGGTGACGCGCGACTCCACGCGCTCGGCGTGAGCGACTCACCCAACCGCTACCTGCTCGACGAGCTGGCTCAACGCGGGCGAGGCACGGTCGCCTACCTGTCCTCGACCGACGACATCGACGAGGTCACGGCGGGCCTGGCGCGTCGTCTCAAGTCGCCGCTGCTCACCGACGTCCAGGTCGACTGGAGTGAGCTCGGGATCACTGAGGTCTATCCCGACCCGTTGCCCGACCTCTTCGCGGGTCAGGCGATCCGGATCAGTGGTCGCTACGACGAGGCGAGGTCGGGCAAGGTCGAGGTGGAGGGTCTCGTGCGAGGTGAGCGCGTCGTGCTGAGCCTCCCGGTCGAGCTCCCGGAGAAGGGTGGTGACGGAGGCATCGTCACGACCTGCTGGGCTCGCGACGCGATCGCCCACGGTCTCCGCGAGCTGAGCCTGCCCTTCCGCGACCGACCGAGCGGTCGGGGCGACCACGTCATCCGTGAGGACGTGACCCGCCTCGGGCTCGACCACTCGCTGGTCACGCCGTGGACCTCCTTCGTCGCGACCTCCGATCGGGTCGTCACGCAGGAGCCGGAGAAGACCGTCGACGCCGCCGTGCCGGTGCCGACGCCCCACTCTCCGCGTCGCAACCCGGGCCCGCGACCCACGCCGAGCGCCTTCCGTCTCAACGGACCGCCGGCCTCGCCCGAGCCGGCGACGATGGTCGGGTTGACGATGCTCGGTGGTGCGACGGCTGCGGCGCTGCGCAAGCGCCGACGCGAGGACGAAGACTGACGCGCGGAGGGCTCGACTGACCCGGGGCCTGGGTGGTCCCGGGTCAGCCGGGGTTCTCAGTAGCCGAAGAGCGCCAGGCCACGGACGTTGGTGTAGCTACCAGGCTGAAAGAACGTCGCGAGACGGCGATCCACCGTCGCGAACTCGTTTCTCGGCGTCATCGTCTCGTTCTGTCGGAGGGCTCGCGGAACGAGCAGGAAGAGGTACCTCCCACCCGGGCAGAGATGACACTTCCAGAAGTCGAGGAGGTCCATGTTGTTGATGGTGGTCTTGCCACGCTCGACCTCCAGCAATACACCGCCCTCTCCCAGGTCGAGGTAGTAATCGGGCCGTAGCGCGAACTCGGAGCCAGCGAACAAGCCCTTCTTCTCGCTCTCGAAGCCGAGCGTTCGCGCGAAGTCGGCGAACGTCGCCTGAATGTCCGCGCTACTGGCCCTCGGCTTGTTCACGGCGGCGATTCGACGAAGCACTTTCTCCTGGTTGAGATGTCGGTGGAGGCGACGGGCGATCCCCTTGACCTGCTTCCACTCGGTCGTCGCTCGGTGAGGCTCCTGAACATGAAGCCGAAGCTCGACTGCCGTCATCGAGACTCTCTCGCAAGCTTGGTCCTCACTGCCTCCACCAACGCCTCCAGCCCCTCGACCAGCGGGATGTCGTGCCTCGCGCAGACCACCTCGATGTTCCCCTTGCGCCAGTAGCCGTCCGGACAGCAAGCGATCACCTTGCCGCTGCGAGCGAACAGACCGAGCTCCATCAGCGTGATGGGCGCTCGGGTGTCCGGTGCGAAGTACATCGCGATGACGTTCGCCCGGTCTTGCCCGTCGAGCTCCCACTCGACCTGCTCGCGGAACCGAGGGTTGTCGATCGACTGTTCCCAGCTCGCGTCCCACTCGTCGCGACGTGGGTTGAGGATGACGACGTCCTCGTCGGCGAGCGCGGTGGTCACGCGTTCCTGCCAGTCCTCGGCGCGCCCCATCTCGATGGAGCCGGCGAGGAAGACCGACGGCTGGTCACCGACTGCGTCGAGCGACATCGGCGGCTTGAGGACACGAACCACGGAGCACCTCCCGAGAGGGCTCCCTCACCCTCCCTCGCTGAGCTCCATCTTGACCGAGCCGACGGCGGTCGTCACCCGGTCACTTCCGCACCGGCCGAATCCGCACGGACTCGAGATACTCCGGCAGCACGTCCTCCACCGTCTCGATCGGCACGCGGAACGCTGGCGAGAAGCTCATCCAGGCCAGGGGCCACGGATAGCCACCGCAGAGCGCCTCGCCCCCGTCACCGAGCTTGAGATGACCGGTGACCAGCTCGGTGCGATACGGATCGCCGTTCAGTAGCAGCCCGTGCTCGTTCGGCTGGAGGTGTCCCTGGAAGCTGGTCCCGCTTCCGTAGGGCACGCCCTCGGGGAGCTGCTCACCCCACGGAAAGAGCCCACCACCGCAGGCCATCTCGAGCTCGTCCTCGCTCGGGAGCCGCCAGTCGCGAGCATCCAGCAAGACCTCGACCTGTTCACGAGCCGCCGACAGCGTGTCGATGTCGTCGAGCAGGTCGTCGTCCCAGCCGTCGAGATCTTCGAGGGCCAGGCTGGTCGTGGCGATGGAGAACGACGGCAAGCCCACCCGGCGTCGGGGTGAGAACAGCGCCGTTCGAAAGTCGACCTCGCCGGTGAAGTCCTCGAGCGTGCCGAGCGCCCCGGCGGGCAACACCTCGTCGAAGCGCCAGCCGAGCTCGCGGAGGCTCGCTTCGATGGTGACGAACTCGAGCTCCGTGCTCACCGCCGACCGGTCCGACTCAGCCGTCCAGGCCCAGGTCGGCCAACACGGTCTGACCGGAGATCACCGTGACGTCCTCCGAGCTCGCGGCCAGGCGGACCTCGTAGTCGCCTTCCGGCAGGCCCGAGATGAGCATGTCCTCGCCCACCACCGTGATGAGCGAGTACCAGTTGCGCGCCGCGCCGACCGTCACCCACCAGCCGCCCGGCAGGCCGTGGAGCTGGATGTCCTGGTCGGCGGCTCCGACCACGCGAATCGTTCCCGTGCGAGGCAACACGATGGGAAGGTCCTCGGCCTCACCGAACTGCACCTCGGTCACCACCGTCACCGCACGCCCCGGCACCGCGACGAGCAGGTCCGCCTCGATGGGCGCGGACGCCACCACCTCGGCACGACCGAAGGCATCGGTGAGCGCCCAGCCACCCCGCGGTCGCATCCCGCGGTCACTGCTCATGTCTTCCTGGGGCTCGAGCGCGTTCAAGCGCGCGCCCGCCAGGGGGCTCCCGGAGATGTCGACGACCGTCACGTTGCGCTCGGGCAGTCGGCGGGCCGAGAGAGTCAGCGAGGTGTCCTCGCCGACGAGCTGCCCGTCCTCCACGCCGAAGGACAGGGACTCGGGACGCTCGTACATCGAGTTGGAGACCGCATGCCATGCGGAAACTTGGTAGGTGCCGTCACCGGGCAACACGAACTCGAAGCGCCCCTCCGCATCGGAGCGGGCGAAGGTGCCCTGAGCATCGGGAGAAGAGAGACGCACCATCCAGCCTTCGAGGCCCTCGTCACTGTCGACGTCGACGACCCGACCGGCCACTTCGACGTCGTCGGAATGGTCCGGCGGCTCGAAGGTCCAGTCCTTCTCCATCTCCTCCAGGCCCTCGGGGATCTCGAGCTGTACCCGCTCGTTCTGCTCGGTCGGGTTGCCGTCGCGATCGGGCGCGAGATAGTCGATCGACAGCGTCCAGGTTCCCGCCGCCATGCCTTCGAGCTCGTAGCTCTCCTTGAAGTCGGCGAAGGGGTTGCCACGACCCCGGCTCATCAGCCGCACCCGCGACTTCACCGGCTCGTCGCCGAGGAACACGCGACCACGCACCCGCGTGCCCTTCTCGCGGAGGGTCACCTCGGTGGTCTCGCCCTTGCGGACGTTGAACTGCTGACCCTCGTCGACGCGATCGCCTCGTCGCAGGGTCACCGTCCCGTGGGGCAGGCGATCGATGAAGAAGCCACCGTCTTCACCCGTGGTCACCTCGGTGGTCGGCCGACGCTGGCCCGGGAGCTGCGCCAGGACCACGGCCTCCGGCACGGGGTCACCGTCGACGTCCACCACCGTGCCGACGAGCGAACCTCCCGCTTCGAGCTTCAGCACCACCGAGTGCTCGCCGCCAGTCTCCTCGATGCTCACCCGTTGGGAATGACCCGGGCGGTCGGGATAATCGGCATGTGAAAGGGTCACCGGCAGGTCACCCGGGGGCAGCTCGGTGAGCTCGAACTCGCCATCGAGGTCGGAGACCGCCGTGAGCTCGGTACCCCGGCTGCTGCCCCGCCAACGACCGGCACTCGGCTCGATCTCGACACGCACGGTGGCACCGGCGACAGGCTCCTCGGTGTCGAGGTCTTGAACCCGCCCGACGAGCTTCGCACCGACCGGGAGCTGGATGGCCCCGAGGTCACTCACCTGACCGGGATACACCTCCACGATCTTGGAGAGCGTGCGGAGATGACCCGTGGCGGTGATCCGCACGGCGAAGCGGCCCTCGGCCGACGGCACCTGGAAGCGACCCGATTCGTCGAGGAACTCCTGCGTGTCCGCACGACGGCGGGTGAAGCGCCCGAAGCCACGCTGAGCACCCTCGTCCTCGACGAGGTCGACGGTGAATCGCGTGACCGGGGCACCGGTGACGTCCGACAGCACCTGCCCCGACAGGCCTCCCTGTCGTGAGAGGACGATGCGAAGCTCTTCGTAGCTGTCCTCGGGGAGTGGCTCGTCATGGGCTCCGTAGCCCTCGGCCTCGATCAGCAGCCGGCCCGGCGACTGATCCGAGACACCGAGTAGCTCGAAGCGTCCCTTCGAGTCGGTGGTCACCGACAGCGGCGGACCGAAGCGACCGGCGCGTGGACGCTGCAGGAGAGTGACGTCCGCGTCGGGGATGCCCTCCCCCGCCTGGTCGACGACCCGACCGAGGATCTCGGCGCCGCTGGGCAGGAGCAGCTCGAGCTCGGATGGCGGCTCCTGACCACGGACGAGGACCACGTCCTCGGGAAGCGACCCGGAGTGGCCTTCCGGCTTGGCGCTGACCCGCCACGTCCCGTCGGGCAAGTCGGTGAGGGTGAAGCGACCGTCGCCGCCGGTCACCGCAGAGGGCCCGCCTCCCAGGTTCTCGAAGACCGGTCGGAGGTCGATGTGGAGCGGCATCCGACGACCGCGACGACGCCGGTGCTCCATCGCCAGCTCGGCGACCACCGGCACGCCGGCCTCGGGCGCGCCGTCGGGTCCGAGCACGACGCCGGAGAGGGTCGTGCCGCCGGCCAGCTCCACGGTGACGTCACGGGTGCGCTCGGGCGTGACCTCACCGTCGGGCGCGAGGCTCGGCGTCACCTCCGTCAATCCCCAGCTTCCGTCCGGAGCCACCGCCGCGAAGACGAGGCTGGCGCGACGTCGCGCCGGCAGCTCGCCGAAGAGATGCACGCCCTTGTCGTCAGTGGTCCCCTCGAGCTCCAGCGAGGCGTCGTCGGCTCCGCCGAAGAAGCGGAAGCGTGGCACGGCGGGAACACCGCGGAGCTTCACGCCGGGGACGGGCTTGCCGCCCCGCACGACGCGCACGGTCAGGTCCTGGGCCGGTCGCAGGCTGATCTCGAGCTCGTCTGCCGCCTCGAGACCGGGCGACGCTCCCCGGACGGCCGCGACGTGACCCGGCGACGACACGTGAACGTCGTAGGCGGCGCTGGTCAGACCCTCGAAGCTGAAACGGCCGCGCTCGTCGGTCGTGCCGGTGGCCAGCGGCGCCGGCAGCTCGGCCTCGGCCTTCTTCGCGTCGGCGCTGCCGGTCTTCTCCTCGGCGCGAGGTCGCAGCTCGAGACGGGCTCCGGCGATGGGGATCTTCGAGGCGCGGTCGACGAGACGGATGCCGACCCGCGACGCCCTGGTCAGCGTGATCGCCGAGCCGAGCGGGCCCACGTGGGGCAGGTAGCCGGGCGCCTCGACACGACCCTCCGTCACGCCCTCGGGCAGCGTGAGCCGACCGTCCGCGTCGGCCTGGGCCAGCGGTGCGACGGCGTCGGGCGCCACGAGCACGGCCGCGGACACCGGCCGACCCTGACGGTCGACGACGCGAGGGGCGCCGTCCGCCAGGGCGGAGGCGACGAGGGAGAACGTGAGGACGAGAAGCGCGGGAACGCGTCGGAGTCTCATGGGGACAGGATCTCACCTTCGGAGCCGAAGAGCTCCGATCAGGAGTGAGACGACGCGGGCTCCTCGGAGGTTGAATCCTCCCGGACCGAATCCACCGCGGCAGCCGCCAGCTCCAGGAAGCAGCGGGCGACGCGGCTGTCGCCGGTCATCTCGGGGTGGAAGGTCGCGGCCAGGACCGAGCCCTGCCGGACCATCACCGGGTCGCCGCCGTGCCGGGCCCAGACCTCGACCTCGGCTCCCAGCTCACGGAAGCGCGGCGCCCGGATGAAGACGCCGGAGAGCGTCGGCCCGAGCTGCTCCGGGGCGGCGTCCTCGACGGTCAGCTCGTCGATGAAGCCGTCGACCTGACGTCCGTAGCTGTTGCGCTCGATGACCGCGTCGAGCAGGCCGAGCGACGACTGCTCCGGGTTCTCGACCCGCTCGCTGAGGAGGATGGCGCCGGCGCAGGTCCCGAAGAGGACGCCCCGCCCGGCGAACTCACGGAGGGCGTCGTCGAGACCGTCGAGGGCCAGGAGCTTGAGCAGGGTCGTCGACTCGCCGCCGGGCAGGACGAGCCCGGCCAGGCCCTCGAGCTGATCCGGCCGCCGGACGAGACGGACCTCGAGCTCGAGGCCCGCCTCCTCTCCGGCGGCGGCCAGCGCGGTGGCGTGGGCGGCGAAGTCCCCCTGGAGGGCGAGGACCCCGACGCGGAGCGGGCTGCTCACCAGCCGCGTTCCGCGAGCCGCTCGTCGTCGGACATCGTGCGGACGTCGAGACCGGTCATCGCCTCACCGACCTGACGCGAGGCCTCGACCAGGGCGGCCGGGTCCTCGAAGTGCGTGGTCGCCTTCACGATGGCGCGGGCGCGGTTCTCGGGATCCTCGGACTTGAAGATGCCCGAGCCGACGAAGACCGTCTCGGCGCCGAGGTGCATCATGAGCGCGGCGTCCGCCGGGGTGGCCACGCCGCCGGCCGCGAAGTTCGGGACCGGGAGCCGACCGTCCTCGGCGACGCCGCGGAGCACCTCGTAGGGCGCGCCGTGGTCCTTGGCCGCGGTCATGAGCTCGTCCTCACGCAGGGTGGTGAGACGGCGGATCTCGGAGGTGACGGTGCGCATGTGCCGCACGGCCTCGACGATGTTGCCCGAGCCGGCCTCGCCCTTGGTGCGGATCATCGCCGCGCCCTCGCCGATGCGACGCAGGGCCTCGCCGAGGTTGCGGGCGCCACAGACGAAGGGCGTCTTGAAGGCGTGCTTGTCGACGTGGAAGTGCTCGTCGGCGGGGGTGAGAACCTCGGACTCGTCGATGAAGTCGACGCCGAGCTCCTGGAGGATCATCGCCTCGGCGAAGTGGCCGATGCGGACCTTGGCCATGACCGGGATGGAGACCGTCTTCATGATCTCCTCGATGACGGAGATCGACGACATCCGCGCCACGCCACCGTCACGTCGGATGTCGGACGGCACGCGCTCGAGGGCCATGACCGCGCAGGCACCGGCGTCCTCGGCGATGCGCGCCTGGGCCGCGTCGGTGACGTCCATGATGACACCGCCCTTGAGCATCTCGGCGAGGCCGGTCTTCAAGCGCGGCTGATACTTCTCGTTCTCACTCATGACGACTCCTTCGCGGTCCTCGCCGCGGTCAGTGACGTGTTCAAATGCGCAGCGGGGCTTCCAGGTCGGGATCCCGCGTGGGGCGGGGCCCCTCGGCCATCAGGGCACGGGCAGCCCGCGCGAGCCGACCGACGGCGTCGTCGATCTCGGCCGCGTCGAGCTGGGCGGTGGAGAGCCGCACGGCCCCCGGCCCACCCCGGACGGAGAAGAGCTCACCCGGGCTCACCAGCACGCCCTCCTCCGCCGCGCGACGGGCGAGGGCCTCCCCGGTGAGGCCGGGAGGAAGCTCGAGCCAGAGGGCGTGACCACCCTCCGGCGCCGTGGCGGTGAAGCCCGGCGGTAGCTCGCGGGCGAGAGCCCGGCCGAGCGTCTTCAAGCGACGGACACCCTCGGCGACGACCTGCTCGAGATGACGGTCGTACTCGCCGGTGGCGATGAGGTCGGCCGCGGCCGCCTGGAGGATCACCGAGCCGGAGAGGTCGGTGATCCGCTTCACCCGGGCCACCCTCTCGATGAGCTCGGAAGGCCCGGCGATCCAGCCGATGCGCAGGCCCGGGAACAGGGCCTTCGACAAGGTACCCACGTGGGCGACGACCGCACCGTCCGAGATCGCGGCCAGGGGCTTGAGCCGACCGTCCTCGTCGTGGTGCAGCTCGGCCTCGTAGTCGTCCTCGATGAGGAGACTGCCGGCGCGAGCGCAGGCCTCGACGAGCTGCACGCGCGACTCGGGTCGCAGCGTCAGACCGGTCGGGTTCTGATGGTTCGGCTGGGCGTAGACCACCGCCGGTCGCGCGGACAGGCAGCGCTCCAGCTCGTCGCTGTCGTAGTGCGAGCGCGAGCCGCCGCGATCGTGATGAAGCGGCAGCTCGTCGATCTCGACCCGATGGATGCGGAGCAGGTCGAGAGCGTGGTGATAGGTCGGCGACTCGACGACCACGCGGTCGCCCGGCTGGGCATGGGCACGCAACAAGAGGTCGATGCCCTGCTGGGCTCCGGCGACCACGACGAGGTCGGAGCCCTCGACCGGCAGGCCGCGGCGGCGGAGACGCTCGGCGAGAAGGTCCCGGAGCTCGGCGTCACCGGTGGCCGGTCCGTAGCTGAGGACCTCACTCCCCCGGCGTTCGGAGGCCCGACGCAGGCTCGCGTGGAAGGCCTCCGACGGAAAGCCACGCACGTCGGGGACGATGGTGGAGAGGTCGAGCGCGTCGGGCGAGACCGGCGGCAGCTCGACCCGGCGCACCTGCTCGAGGAGCTCGGCCACGCCGACGGCGACCGGTCCCCCGCCCCGACCCCGGAGCGCCGAGGCCGCCGCGCTGGCCGGCGAGCGGACGTAGGTGCCGGAGCCGACGCGCTGGTCGACCCAGCCCTCGAGCTCGAGCCGGCGGTAGGCCTCGACCACCGTCGCGCGGTGCAGGCCGAGCTCGGTCGCCACGCGGCGCGTCGCGGGCAGACGCGAGCCCGGCTCGAAGAGACCGCCTTCCAGTGCCTCGCGGAGCTGCTGGTGCAGCTGCTGGCAGAGAGGCAATGGCGCCTTGCGATCGAGCTCGAATTCGAGAATTGGACCCATCCAAAAGGCTCCACTTGCGGGTCATTGGGCAAGTGAGAGCCTACTCCAGGTCCATTGGACCGACAAGTGGCCCAATTCGGACTAGTCCAATCCTCCGCCCTTTTGGACGTCGTGGATCTCCTTCTCCAAGGCGGCGAGACCCTCGCGAAGCCGTTCGGCCTGACGACGGAGCGAGCCGAGGTCGGCCTTGGCGCCCGCGTTCTTCAGCTTGTCGAGACCGTCGCGGGCGTTGCCGCTGATGCGGTTCTCGGGAGCCTGCGCCATCCGCTCGAGGTGCTTGGCCAGCGACGGGTCCTTCAGCTCGGCGATGGCCGAGGTGGCGGCGTTGCGGGTCCAGAAGAGCTCGTCGTCGAGGAGCTCGACGAGACGGGCGACGAGAGTCTCGCGATCGTCACCCTTGGCCTTGCCGGCGAGCTTGCCCAGGGTCGCGACGGCCTTGCTGCGACAGCGCGAGGGCTTGCCGTAGGCCGTCCACGCGAGAGCCAGCTCGCGCAGGTCGTCGACCTCGAGTCCTTCCAGGGCGTCCCAGGCGCCGGAGAAGATCGCCTCGCGGTGGCTGCGGCGGTCGAGCAGCATGCGCAGCACTCTCAACGCCTCGGCATCGTCCTTTTCGACGATCTTGCCGAGCGAGCGTGCCGCCTCACCGGCGGTGGCATAGGACTTGTCCTCGGTCGCGGCGGCGATGAGACGACCCCGCACCTCGGCGTCCTCGTGCTCGGCCAGCGACTTGGCCGCCGCCTTCCGCACGCGGGAGTCCGCATCACCGGAGAGCGCGGCGAGCAGGGCGGGCACCGCGGTGCGCTCCCGGCCTCCGGCCAGCGAGGTCGCGGCAGCCTCGCGAATGGCCCAGTGCGCGCTGCCGTCGGCGAGCGTCTCGGCGAGCGCCGTGTCGACGCGGACGTTGCCAGCCTCGTCCTTCAGGTCACGAGCGGCCTCGACTCGCGGGAAGGCCGACGGTGCGTTGGCGAGAGCCCAGAGCGTCTCGCGACGCGGACGCTCCATGGTCAGGCTGCGACAGAGGTGCAGGTCGGGATCGACCATGACCGTCATCGGACGCTCGGCCATGTCGAAGGTGAAGGTCTCGCTCTTGCGGGTGATCCGCAGCTCGCGTGCCTCGGTGCGTCCGTTCTCGTGCACGAAGACGACGTCGAGGGGCACGTGGAAGAGACCGACGAGCTCAGAATGCTCCTGAATCTGGTCGATCGTCAGGGACGTCTTGCCCGAGCGCCACTCCCACTCCACCGAGAGCTCGGGGTGACCGGCGCCGTAGAGCCACTGGTGGAAGAAGCGGGTCATCGTCGTGCCCGTGATCTCCTCGACGGCGTCGACGAAGTCGTCGGTGTCGACCGAGGTGCCGGCGTGCTTCTTCAGGAAGTGGAGCACCGAGCGCTCGAAGCTGGCGTCGCCGATCTCACGACGCAGGGCGCGCAGGACCATGGCGCCCTTTGCGTAGGAATGCCCGTCGAAGAGGTCGAAGGGAGCGAAGTAGCGGTTGGTCACGATGGGCCGGCGCTTCTCGCCCTCGTCGGCCCGGATCGCGCTGCGACGCTCGGCGTCGAAGAGCATGGCCTCGTCGTTCGGGAGCAAGTGGGCCTCGGAGAGCACGCCGTAGTAGGTGGCGAAGCCCTCGTTGAGCCAGATGTGCGACCAGTCCTTGCACGTGACGTAGTCGCCGAACCACTGATGGGCGATCTCGTGGGCGACGAGCCCTTCGCTTTGCCAATCGGAATGAGCGTGCTCGTCGTGAAGGGTCTCCTCGGTGAGGATGGTGCAGGCGATGTTCTCCATCCCGCCGAAGATGTAGTCGGTGACGGCGACCTGGCGATACACGGAGTACGGGTACTTCATGCCGATGTCGCGGGACATGAACTCGAGCATGGGAGCCGTGTTGCGGAAGCTCCGGTCCATCCAGGCGGCCCGCGCCTTGGGCACGTGGTAGGTCAGCTCGACGTCACGCCAGTGGTCGGTCGCCTCGGCCCAGTCACCGACGGCGATGGCCACGAGGTAGGGCACGTGCTGGAAGTCCATCCGGTGATGCCAGGTCCAGGTGCCGTCGCCGTGATCGACGACGCTGACTCGTTCGCCGTTGGCGACGACCTTGAGCGGCTGCGCGACGCGGATGCGGGTCTCGCTGCTGAGTCGCTCGTTGGGGTAGTCGTGGATGGGGAACCAGTAGCGGTTGTCGTGGTCCTCGCCCTGGGACCAGCACTGGTGCTGCTTGTCGGGGTAGCCCTCATCCGGCTTGACGAAGTAGAGGCCGACCGGCGGCGTGGCGGCGTAATCGACGGTGATCGTCATCTGGTCGCCGCGCTGACGGGGAGGGTTCAGGGGGAGGCGGAGCTTCTCGCCGTCGTAAGAAGGAGTGACCGTCTGGCCGTCGATGCGCACGGGGCCGAGATCGAAGTCCATCGCGTCGAGGACGATCTCGGTGGTGCCGTCGCGCAGGGCGGCGGCCTTCAGCTCCGTGCGTCCCTCGACTCGACCCGCGTCGATGTCGATGGAGAGGGCGATGTTCACGTGGTTGAGGTCCACCGAGCGGTCCAGCGCGTAGCGAACCGGTGGCTCGCCGGCGAGAACGACGGACGCGAGCAGGAGGACGGTGGACGAGACGAGGGCGGCACGCCCCAGGGCATGAGTCATGACGGGCTCCACGGGAAGGTCGCGGAGCATGGCACGGGGCCGAGGGAGCCGACAATTCGAACGCGGTGCGGACACCAGACACGCTCACCGGCAGTCTCGGGGTGGCGAGACTCCGGTCCCCGAGCGCAAGATCGCGACCGACCTGCCCCCTCCCGAATCAGGATGTCTCCCGATGTACTCCCGACCCGAGATCGCCCGACTCGAAGAGCTCCGCCAGGCCGTCGGCACCGCCGAGATCTCACCGGAGACCCTCGAGTTTCCCAGCGGTGGCTGGGCCACCTACGACTACCCGGGCTCCTGGTCGAATCAGGCCGTGGGGCTCGGCCTCTCCGGTGAGGCGAGCGAGTCCGAGCTCGACCAGCTCGTCGCGTTCTACACCTCGCGGGGGGTGGAGCCGCGGGTCGAGCTCGCGCCCTTCGCCCATGCCTCCGTTCGCGACGGTCTCTACGAGCGGGGCTTCCGTCTCCGCGAGTTCGGCAACGTCATGGCGCGACACCTCACCCCCGACGAGGACCTCCAGGCAGCCCTCTCCCATCCCTTGCCGGACGGCTACGAGGTCGCCTGGATCGACCCGGACGACGACGACCTGCTCCGTGAGTGCGTGACGACCGCGTGCCGCGGCTTCATCCCCGAAGGCACCGATCCCGACGAGGACATGCTCGGCATGGGGCTGCGCTGCGCGAAGTACCCCCGCTGCGACACCTACGCCGTGACGCACGAGGGCCGCGTGGTCGGCTCGGGAGCCATGGAGTCGGCGGCTCCGGTCGCCGGCCTGTTCGGAGCGAGCGTCCTCTCCGATCACCGCCGCCGCGGCATCCAGGCTGCCCTCATCGCCGCCCGTCTCGAGCGAGCTCGTGAGAAGGGCTGCAAGGTCGCCTGCATCCACTCGGAGCCCGGCATCCCCACCGAGCGCAACGCCGAACGGCTCGGCTTCTTCCTCGCCTACACGAAGGTGGTGCTCACGCTCCCGGGCGAAGGGCTGGTCCCGTCACCGTGATGCGACGACACGTTCTCGTCACGACGCTCGGCCTGCTGCTCGTCGTCCCGACGACTCACGCCGAGCTCTGGCCGGTCGGGGACGGCACGACACCGCCGGCGATCAACACCTCGTTCGGACCCCGCATCGTCGACGCGCTCTGGGACTTCCACGACGGCATCGACTTCCCCGCCCCCATCGGCACGCCGGTCATCGCCGTCGCCGACGCCGAGGTCTTCCGCGAAGGCCCCGGCGGCACCGACGGCTACAGCTCGCGTCATGTCGTCCTGCGCTGGGACCATCCGACCGATGGTCGTCTCACCGCCGTCTATCTCCACCTCGACTCGCTGGCCCCCGGTCTCACCGAAGGGATGAACGTCCGCGCCGGTCAGCTGCTGGGGACGGTCGGCGAGGACGGCACGACCTACCCGCACCTCCACTTCGAGATCCGACGTGGCGGCGGGCTCGAGATCGACTCGGTGCATCCGATGCACTACATGACCTACACCGACACCGCCAACTTCGCTGCGCCACGACTCGATCGCATCGGACATTCGGCCGGTGGTCGGCTCGTGCGCTTCGTCTTCGAGGCACCGAACAAGGACGAGGGCGATCTCGTGCGCGCCGAGGTCGAGCTCTGGGCCGACGCCGAGCTCCTCGAGACCCGCGTGGTCGACTTCGACGACAAGACCACCATCAACGAAGGCCGCGGTGACGCCCTGGCCTGGCGCGACGACATCGCGGTCGAGGGCTATCAGCGCTCCGACATGGTCGCGGCCGGTCGCAGCGACCTCCATCACGGCCTCCTCGTCCGCAAGCTGCCGCCGGCCTGCACCGCCCTCGTGCCCCGAGTGGTCGACGTGGCCGGCAACGCGGCCACCGGCGCGCGAGTCGAGCTCGCCGCGCTCACCCGTCTCGATCGACGCGAGGGCTTCGAGGACGGCGTGGTGCCTCCCGTCGGCTGGACGGAGGTCATCAGCACGAGCGGAGAACGCACGAGCGTCGACATCGCCGACGACGTCGCGCGGGTCGGCCTGCGATCGCTGCGTGCCCTCGACGCGTCGACCAGCGAGACGAGCGGTCAGCGCGCCGGCGTGCAAGTCGACCTCGGTGGCGAGCGTCCGCGTTGGTCGGCCGACGCCTGGGTGCGCCCCGAGCAGCTCACGCTCGATGACGGCGACAACGTCTACCCGCTGCACTTCGTCACCGATGCCAACGGCCTGGCCTTCGCGGCCACGCTTCGAGGCGACGCCGGCGCGGCGCGGGCCGGTCTCATCGTGAAGGACGTCGGTGACGTCATCCGATCGACCCTCGCTCCCGTGTTCATCGACGTCGGGAGCTGGCGTCACTGGGGCCTCGAAGGAACACGGCTCGGCACCCGCGAAGCGACCGCCGTGCTCACCCTCGATGGACGCGAGGTCGTGCGACGACGCTGGGACGACCGCGAGTTTCCCGCGGCGGGCTTCCGCACGGGAATCGGCACCTCGTCTACCGGCGCGACCGCCACGGTGGTCGTCGACGAGGTGGTCCTCACCGACGGCGATCGCTTCGAGTCGACGAGCTTCGCACCGGGTCGCGTGGAAGGAGACGACGCAGCCACCGCGCTCCGGCTCACGAAGGAGGACGGCGACATCCTGCGTCTGAGCTGGGGCGACTCGTGCTCGGTCGTCGCCACCGATCACGCCGTCTACCTCGGCACGCTCGGGAG
Organism: Acidobacteriota bacterium; assembly: GCA_039029535.1. Lineage (GTDB taxonomy): Bacteria > Acidobacteriota > JBCCFW01 > JBCCFW01 > JBCCFW01 > JBCCFW01. The sequence goes on along the minus strand of JBCCFW010000025.1, from coordinate 32,939 downwards.
CTTCGCCGACTCGACCCCGCTCACCTGCACGACCGGCGGGCTCTCGTCGTTGCTGGTCGGCACGCCGACGGAGAGCGTGTTCTTCCTCGCCGTCCCGCTCACGGAGACCCGCGAAGGCTCCCACGGTCGTGATCACGCCGGCGTCGAGCGGCCGACTCCGCCGAGCTCGTGCTGTCCGCAGTTCCTGGCAGAGTGCGACTGACCCTTGCTCGGCTATCCCTGAGGCCGAGACGGCGGCAGCGACTGCGGGCGAAGGTACGTGCCCAGGAGCTCACGTTGCCAGACCGCGTCGTTCCCCTCCTCGGTGAAGTCGTAGCGATAGCGCAGCACGCGAATGTAGCGCGGCGGCGTCCCGTCGAAGGGGTCGTGCTCGAAGAGGGCGAGCACGTCGGGTGAGCCCCGCAGGAGCTGCAGGACGAGACCCTGGAACCAGCGCGGCGGACCACGACGTCCGCCGCGCAGCGCAGCGAACCACATCTGCCAGTCGAGCCGCGGCATGTGCGGCGCGACCTGGGCCGGCCGACGGTCGAGCGCGCCCGGCTTGTACTTCAGCTCGTAGGGCCGCCATTCGCGACCGTCGAGACTGCCCTCGATGATCAGCTCGGGTCGCGTCGTCGTCATGACGCGGAAGAGACCGTAAGAGTTGAAGAGCAGCAACGGCCGGGTCTCGGCGACCACCGTCTGGACCGGCTCCGGCAACGGCGGCGGACGGGGCTGGGTGCGCGACGGTAGCCAGGCCGTGCGGTCGAGCTCGGCCACGAAGCGTCCGGTGGTCGCCGTCAGGGCGACGAGGGCGAGCGGCACGAGCACCCACTCACGCCAGGCCGGCAGCGACGGCATCGGACGCAGCAGGCGCTCGCGCCAGCGTTCCGGCACGACGAGATCGTCGAGCAGGCAGAGACAGGGCAGGGCGGCGAGCAGGTTGAAGAAGCCGTAGTTCCCGGTGGCGGCGATGACGAGCATGAAGCCGGCGAGCCCGAACGCGGCGAGGTAGCGTCCCCAGCGCGGACCCCAGATGAGGAACGGCAATCCGATCTCGACGACGAAGTGTCCCGCCACGCTCAGCTCGCGCAAGCCCTGCGGCCAGTGATGGGCCCAGCGCGAGAGCGGGTTGGGGAGCGGCTGAGTCTGGAAGTGGACGTCGAGGGCGGTGAGGTCGATCCAGCTCGAGTCACCGCTGGCGAGCTTGACCGCGCCGGACAGGACCATGAGCCGGAAGAGCAGCCACCACAGCAGGAGCCGGGGGATGGCGGGCAGCGGGCTCGGACCGCTCGGACGCCAGCTCCACGGCGCAAGGAAGATCGCGAGGAAGGTCGTTTCGAGAAGGAGGATGTCCCACTGAAACGACAGGAAGTCCTGCCCCACCGAGAAGATCGACAGGTAGCAGGCCCAGGCGACGAACAGCGCGGGCGCCGTGCAACTCCCGACCACGACGGCCAGGGAGGCCAGGCAGCCGACGGCACAGATCCCGTGCAACGCGCCAGAGCTGCCGCCCGTCCACCAGGCCAGGGTGGGCACGCGCCACCAGGCGTCCTCGCCGAAGTGACGCTGCACGGCGTCGAGGTAGCCCTCGGCGGGGAGGATGCCGTGAGGTCCGACCAGGGCGTCGAGCTGGACCCAAAATGAGACGAAGGCGATGAGAAGCGTGGCGCCCAGGCCACGGAGGAAGAGCCAGGGCCCGACCCGATACTCACCGCCCGGCCCGTGCCGGTCGAGGAGCGCGGCGAGCTCCGGCCAGCGTCTTCCGGGCGCAGGAGAGCCGTCGGGGGACACGAAATCCGCGGGCTTACCACCCTGGTCTTCTTCCTCGTGCACGGGAGCGTAGAATGCCGCCCAGGAGGTGCGGGCCGCCATGATCGTTCTCAGCAACGTCAAGACGCTCTACGACGGCAAGAGCTCCGACGAGGCCTCGATCCACCACGGCGTGGACGTCTACCTGGGTGGCGACCGCATCCAGGACATCCGCCCCCATTCCTTCAGCGGCACGGGCGAGACACAGGTCCGCATCGACTGCTCGAAGTACACGGTGACCCCGGGCCTCGTCGATGCCCACGGACACGTGACCCTGCTCGGGCTGGAAGACTCCGACCTCGAGCGCGCCTCGGGTCAAGACGTCCTGCTCTGGGTCGAGAAGGTGCTGCACGCGACCCTGGTCGAGGGCGGGGTCACGACCGTCCGCGACGTCGGCGGGGCGACCCACATCGTCAAGCGGCTCATCGACGATGGCTCGATCATCGGCCCGCGGCTCAAGATTGCCATCTGCATGCTCTCGACGACCGGCGGCCACGCCGACTTCCGTGGCCCCGATCGCTGCTGCGGCGACCTTCCGAAGATCTGGCCGCCCGGCCCGGGTCGACCGTCCAGCCTGGTCGACGGACCGTGGGAAGGTCGCCAGCGCGTGCGCGAGCTGGCCGGTTGCGGCGCCGACCTCATCAAGATCTGCACGAGCCCGGGTGTCGCCTCCCCTGGCGACCACCTCGAGAACCAGGACTTCAGCGCGGAGGAAGTGCGGGCCATCTGTCTCGAGGCCGACGCCCGCGGCCTGCCCGTGGCGGCTCATGCCCACTCGCGGGCCGGCATCGAGATGGCCATCGAGAACGGCGTCGACGACATCCAGCACGCCTCCTTCCTCGACGCCGAGCTGGCCGAGAAGGCGGCGGCCCGCGGCTGCGCGGTCACGCCGACCTCCTGGGTCGTCAACGAGCTCCCCAAGAGCAAGGGGCTCTCCCCCTTCGTCATGGAGAAGGCGCGCAAGGTCGCCGAAGTCCACCGGGAAGCGGTGCAGCACGCCCACGCGGCGGGGCTCCCGCTGTTGGCCGGCACCGACCCCGTGCTCCCCGGCATGCACGGTCGCAACTACATGGAGATGGTCGCCCTCACCCAGGACGGTCTCACGCCACTCCAGGCCTGGCACGCGATGACGGGGCTGGGCGCGGAGAAGGTCGACCAGACCGACACCGGCGTCCTCGAGAAGGGGAAGCGGGCCGACATGCTCATCTGCGAAGGTGACGTCCTCGACGACCCGGCCCTACTCGACCTGGGGGCCCTCCGCGAGGTCCTCAAGGACGGCGTGGCCTACCGCGGTCGGCTCAAGGGACTCCCGCAGCGGACCTACCGCGACACGACACTCGAGCTCTGGCCGCGACCCGAGCTCAACTTCTGAGCAGCTCGGCCGCGCCGATGACCCCAGCGCGGCCGCCCAGCTCGGAACGCAGGAACGGGATGGCCGCGAGCGGCGGCGCGTAGGCGCGTTCCTCGAGAGTCCGTCGCAGGCTCGGCTCGATGAGGTGCATCGACGCCGCGATGCCGCCGGTGAAGACGAGGGCGTCGAGATCGAGCACCGCCTGGATGGAGGCGATCCCGCGTCCGAGGGCGACGCCCATCGCGTCGAAGGCGGAGAGACCCGCGGCATCGCCTTGCTCGGCTGCCTCGGCGATGGCCTTCGGGCTCGTGTCGCTCGCCCCACCGGCTCGCTCGTGGCTGCGTTGCAGGCCGGAGGTTCCGGCACCCACTTCGAGACAGCCGGTGGAGTCACACGCGCAGACGATGTCGTCGTCGATGCCCGCGAAGACGTGACCGACCTCCCCGGCGAAGCCGTGGCGACCGCGTCGCACGCGACCGTCGAGAACCAGCCCTCCGCCCACGCCCGTGCCGAGGGTGAACAGGAGGAAGCTCGCGACGTCGCGGCCGTGACCGTGTCGGAGCTCGGCCCAGGCGGCGGTGGTCGCGTCGTTCTCGACGGCGACCCGACAGCCGAGCCTCTTCTCGAGCTCGGCGGCGATGCGGACCTGCTCGAAGTGAGGGACGTTGGGGAGCCGCCAGCAGGCGCCGTCTTCATCGACCTCCCCGGGGATGGCGAGGCCGAGCCCGTCCGGCTGAGGGTCGAGCTCTCGGGCGAGCTCGGCGATGTCGTCGAGGATGGCGGCGGCCGGTCGACCCGCGCCGGTGTCGCGACGGGCCTCGGTTTCCACGCGACCGTCGACCACGACGGCGGCCTTGAGCCCGGTCCCTCCGAAGTCCACTCCGATCGTGCTTCCGGCCATCTTCGCTCCCCTCAGCCCGGACAATTCATGAGTCTCCTGCTGCGTGACCAGATCTGCTGCCTGCGAAGGGCGTACTCGCCCCTCGGTCCTCAACGCACCGGCAAGTGCGCCTCCGGGCCTCGAGGCTACGTTCGCCCTTCTCGGCTAGCAGCTCCGGCCACTCGCGACGAACACTCATGAAATGTCCGGGCTGTCTGCGAGAGGATGCACCATGTCGTCCCGTCGCTTCCCCGAGGATCTCACGCCGAACGCGCTCACCCGAGCACGCGAGCGGCGCGTGGCAAAGGGCCTCCCGCTCCTCGACCTCACGACGGCGAACCCGGCGAGGGCCGGCCTGGCCTGGGACGACGAGGTGCTCGCCGACCTGTTGCGGGTGACGGGCATCGCCAACCATCGCCCCGAGGCGGCCGGCCTGCCCGAGGCTCGGGATGCCGTGGTCGCTCACTGCGCGGAGACGGGGCTCCGCGTCGAGCGCGACGACGTCTTCCTCACCGCGTCGACGAGCGAGGCCTACGCCTTCCTCTTCAAGTGCCTCTGCGAGCCGGGCGACGAGGTGCTCGTCCCGACGCCGAGCTACCCCCTGCTGTCGGTGCTCGCTCAGCTCGAGGGTGTCGAGCTGGTGAGCTACCCGCTGCGGCTCGACCCGGAGGCCGGACGCTGGTCCCTCGACCTCGACGCGCTGGCTTCGCGGCTCAGCGAGCGTTCCCGGATCGTGTTGGTCGTCCACCCGAACAACCCGACGGCCTCGTGCCTGTCCGACCAGGAGGCCCGCGGGCTCGCCCGGCTCTGTCGCGAGCGGAACCTGCTGCTCCTGAGCGACGAGGTGTTCCGCGAGTTCGCCTGGGACGGCTCGGTCGTGCCGAGCCTGCTCGACGCGTGTCGAGAGGAGGAGGCCCTCGGCTGCGTGCTGGGTGGGCTCTCGAAGACGGCGGGCCTGCCCCAGCTCAAGCTGTCCTGGGTGCTCAGCACGGGGCCGGAGAAGGAGCTGTCCCGGCTTCGCGAGCGGCTGGAGTGGGTCGCCGACGCGCAGCTCAACCTGTCGACGCCGGTGCAGCTCGCGTTGCCGAAGCTGTTGCCGGCGAGCGCCGAGTGGCGGGAGCGGTGTCGGGAGCGGATCGCGAAGGACCTCGACATCCTGCGCTCTCGCGTGAACGCCATGCCGGAGCTTCAGCTCTTGCCCGGGGAGGCGGGTTGGCACGCCATCCTGGAGATGAGCGTCGACGACGAAGAGCTCTGCACGAAGCTGATGGTCGAGCACGGTCTCGTGTTGCAACCGGGTCGGCTCTTCGACTTCACGTCACGGAGCGTCGTCGTCGTGAGCACGATCGTCGAACCGTCCACGCTGGCGGAAGGTCTCGATGTCGTCACCGACATCCTGAGGACGAACCCGTGAGCAAGCTCGACGAGCTGCTGCGACGCCTCCACGAGCACGCTGGGACGAAGGCCGACACGCGCTGGCACTCCGTCGTGTCCGCCGAGGGGATCGCCTTCATCGAGGAGAGCCTCGGCGTCGAGCTGCCACCTCTGCTCCGACGTTGCTACACGGAGGTCAGCAACGGCGGCTTCGGGCCGGGCTACGGGCTCATCGGCTTGCCCGGCGGTCACCCAGGCTCCTGGGGCGACCTCCTCGAGAGCACCGCGGTCGTCCGCGAGGACGAGGAGGTCGAGGAAGGCTGGCTGCCCGTCATCGACTGGGGCTGCGCCGAGCACTCGCTGGTCGACTGCGACGCCGAAGGACGCATCGTGTCGCTCTACGACGGGGACTACCACGAGGAGTGCTACGACCTCGAGGAGCTGTTCACGCGCTGGCTCGCGGGCGAGGTCCCCGACCTGACGTCCGGCGGCTTCTGCCGAAGCGAGCGCTGAGTCGTCGCGGTCCGCGTCACTTCTTCCAGAACATCCACCAGGGCCGAGGCGACGACTCGTCCGGCGCCGACGCGGGCTCGCTCGTCGACGGCTCGACCTGAGGCGTCCCCGACTCCAACCGCGGCTCTGCCTTCGCGAGCTTCGGGAACGATCGCTCCCGCCGCCCCGGGCTCTCGTCACCCCAGCGCTGACCGGGTCGAGGCTTGCGGGCGCAGCGGGGGCGACCGTGCTTCTCGTGGAGAGCCGACACGCGGTCGAGCAGTCCCCCGCCCTTCTCGCCGTCCACCATCTTCACGAACGCCGCGAAGCCGTGCATCGACGACAGCACGTCGCCGCCGCTCCCCCAGCGCAGCCCCGACAGCCCCTTCGTCTCGGCCTGCTGCACGACCGCCCGAAAGCGACGCAGCACCGGACGCGGCACCGTCGGCCGACCGCTGTTGATGACCAGCCCGGTCACCTCCTGACGTCGACCGCGTCGCAACACCCGGGTTTTCTCGGGGTGGATGACGAAGCCCTCGGCCTCGAGCACCCGACGCAGCCGACCGAGGAGCCGACCGACGTCCGCGTCGGCTGACGGGCTCGAGAAGCTGAAGTCGTCGGCGTAGCGCGTGTACGTGAAGCCGAGGTCCCGCGCCAAGGCGGTGACCCGCGCGTCAAGCCGTCGGCAGATCAGGTTGGTGATGGCCGGGCTGGTCGGTGCCCCCTGCGGGAGATGACGCTCACCGCGGTGGACGTGCCAGGTGCGACCGTCGAGCTCCACCTCGGTGACCTCCGGCTCGGTGCAGGCCAGGCCGAAGATCGTCGCCAGTGACTCGCTGTACCCCAGCGACCGGAACAGGCCCTTCACCCGACGGTAGGTCAAGGTCGGGAAGAAGTCGGCCAGGTCGAGATTGACCAGCACCTCTGCGCCACAGTGAGCAGTTGCGTTGGTGACGATGGATCGTCCCGCAACGAAGCCGTGGGCCGCCTCGTGCACCGGCACGTCGACGAGCAGCTCGCGGAGGATCCACTCCTGCAACCACTTGAGCCGGGGACGCGGAGCAGAGATGACTCGCACGCCGCCGGTCTTCTTCGGGATGGCGAAGCGCTGGTAGTGCGTGGTCTGGCTGACCTTGCGATGGAAGGTGAGGAAGCGGAGATGACCGACCTCGAGCCCCGTGGCCTGGGCGAGGTCCTCCACCGTTGCCAGCACCGGCAGCCCCTGCGCCTCGAGCCGCTCACGGTCCGACTCCTCCTGGCTGAGCCCCGCCGACACGCCGTCCCCGAGGTACGGCACTTCCTTGGTCATCCGCTCACGCCAGGCCGCCGCCCGCTCGGCCTTCTCGTGGAGACGCCGCTCCTTCGTCTCAGCCCGCTTGCGTCGAGACTCGGCGAGCCGCTTCTTCAGCAGCTCCTTGCGCATCCGCTTCTCGTCGTTGACCCGGGCCCACTCCGTCCGCAGGCCGCGCAGCTCGCGCTCGATCTCACCCTTGCGACGGATGAGCTCGGTCGAGGGCTCGGGCTTGTCCTTGCCGTCGGGCCAGAAGCCGAGACGGATCATCTCCTCGAGGATGAGCTCGTCCTTCGACGACTCGCGGATGCGGTCGTACAGCTCCTGTCGGCGGTTGCGGTCGGTCATGACGTCGAACGCGAGACGGGGATCGATCGATGCACCGACCGACCCTCCTTCGTCTTGTCAGAGGACTGGACCGTCTCTACTCAACCCGAACCGCCCCCTGTACGCGCAGGAACATTCATGGAACTGCACTCAGCTCCTGGCGTACAGGGGGCAGGTTCGGGGTCGTGATGAGCGGGCCAGTGAAGCGACGCGACTCATGAAGCAAGGACGGCGATGCGCCGCCCGGGATGCAAGGTCTGAGCCTGCCGATGCACCGATCGTCCCCCGTCTCGCGTCACCTCTCTTTCCGGCCACCACGACGGGCATGCAGGAGGCGCAGCGCCAACATGCAGTCGCAGGGACCTTGATGCAGCTTGTTGTTTCGGTAGTGATGGCAGTCGCACTGCGCCCGAACCATCCGCTCGTCACCATCGATGGTGATGTCGGGGTTCGCCGGACGACCTCGCGGACGCTGGACTCGCCCGGTCAGGCGGACGCCACCGCCCTCTCTCTCTTCCACTGACGTGATCGTCACCTTCTCCTCGCGCACGAGCGCAAGCGCCTGCTCCTCTCGCGGGTTGGAGAAGCGGAGCTGCTCCATGGGCAGCGGCTCACGCGTCAGCTCGCGCAGGCGGTACACGTTCTTGTTGAGGTCGAAGATCGACCGTCCCGCCTGGGTGCTCGCCTGCAAGGCCGAGAGCACGAGCGAGCGGTCGAGATCGAGCCGCTTCGCCAGCGCGTCGACCGACTCGAAGCAGGTTTCCTTCAGGCCCGAGAACACGCGATGGGCCGTGACCTCGTCGACCTCCGCCCGCGGTGCGAGCAGGTCGAAGTGTGCCGCCCGGGACCAGTCGTTCGCGCTCCAGCCCGACAGCCCCAGCGTGAACCAGGACGAGCCGAGGTCGGCGATCCAGAACGACGGCAGGCCCGTGCCGAGTAGGCGCACCTGGAACTTCCTCGTCCAGGGGATGAGCTTCTCCAGCACGTGCAGGCGACGTCGACCCCAGACGCGCACTTCTTGCGGCGCGTCGCCCTCGTAGACCGAGCGCGCGCAGCGGATCTCGTAGTTCCACGGCTCGACCACCACCTTCACGGGCTCACCGGGAGTGAGCTGGAAGCGGAGCGAGCGTGGCCCCTTGATCTCGCGATGACGTCGGAGCAGGAAGCAGATCGCATGGAGGTCGAAGGGGTGCAGGTCGAAGGTGACCGCGTCGAGCACCATCGCCGAGTTGACCTGCAAGAAACCCCGCACCCAGCTCTCGGGGAGCTCGATCTTGACCTCCTTGTAGGCCGGCTCAGCGGTGGTCTCGACGGTGAACCCGGTGGGATCGACCTCGAGCCAGGTCGACTTGTAGCTCCGGATCTTGAGGAACTCGTCGTGCAGCGCCGAGGAGTAGTCGACGTTGGTGGTCCCGTGCGACTTGTCGCCGACGTTGCGGAAGACCTCGTAGTCGACGCTCAGCCGTCCGTAGCTCGACTCGTCCTGACTGAAGCACTCGAAGAAGACCTCGTCCGGGTGCACGGTGATGACGGGGTCGAGCACGAACCAGGCGTCGTAGTCCTTCTTGTAGAGGTAGTTGAAGTAGCGCTGCTGCGCGTCCCAGAAGGGCCGACGCAGCTGCCGCAGCTCCGTCTCGAGCGGCTCGAGCTCCTTGCGCAGCGAGTCGATCTTCGCGCCGAGCTCGGCACGGTGGGACACGAAGCTCTCGATGTCGTGCTCGTGAGCGCGCTCGGCCCACTCCTTGTACGCCGTGCGGTCCTTGGGCTGGAAGCGCAGGTCGGAGACGACGACGTCGTGCAGCGCGCTCATGGCCGCGCGGAAGGGCAGGCCGTCGGCGATCTCGCCGGTGAAGAAGGTCGGCTCGCGCGTCAGGTCGGGCGAGAACGACAGGCCCGTCCCGTCGGCCGACTGCGAGACCTGGCTTCCGCGCCGGTAGGCGTGCTCAAGCTCCACCACGCACCTCCACCGGCTTGACCACGAGGGGGACCTCCACCTCCGGCTGCGTCTCCTTGACCTCCAGCAACAGCTCGATGGCCGCCGCGCGGTCGGACACGGCGATGGATGCCGACACCGGATCCATCAGGCCGGCCACCAGCTCGGCGACCTCGTCACGTCCGAAGTCCTCACGACCGAAGAGCTCGAAGATGCGCTCCTTCGCGACCCGCCCCTTGTTGACCTGCGCCAGCGCCACGCGGAAGTAGGACAGCAGGCGTCGCAAGCGCTCGGGGCGACCGCCAGCGTGCTGGAGCAGCAGGCCGGAGACGAACTCCTGCATCGACACCGACGGATGCTCGGCGAGCTTGAGCAAGAGCTCTTCAGCGGCCTCCTCGTCGAAGTTGCGCAGCACCAGGTCGCGACCGAGCTGCTGGATCTCCTCGCGGTTCGCATCGCAGATCGAGAGCAGCGCCGCCGGCGACAGCTCCCGTCCCTCGAGGTGTTCCCGGAGAACCTCGGCGGCCCGGGCTCGCGAGTCCTCCCACTTGGCGTCGAGCCAGCGCACGGCCTGCGGCAGGTCGCGGTCGAAGCGCTGGGGATCGTCGGACAGCAACGACCACGACAGCTCACGCGCGGCCAGCAGCTCGTGGCTCGCGAGCTCCACCGCCTCGCCCGTGGTCACGTCGTCCGACGGCAGGCGGGCCAGCAGGTACACGCCCAGCTCCTGAACCGCGGCCGAGCCCGAACGCAGGAGGCTGAGGATCTCCTTCTTCTCCGGCGTGACGAGGTGATCGCCGAGCTGCTCGCGCAGGAGTCGGCTCAGGTCGGCCTTGACCTCCTCGGTCCGACCCCGCTCCCGAAGCCGTGCGAGCGCGAGCCCGGTGAGGACGCCGGCGAACTCGTCCGACAGCCCGGCCAGGCGTCCCGCCACCGGTTGCGCCGCTCGTCGGATCTCCTCGCGCTCGTGGGCCACGAGCTCACTCACGAGGCTGGCACGCTCCAGGAGCTGCGCGTCGTCGAGTCGGCCGAGCAGCTCGACGCCGAGTCGACGCACCGAAGAGTGCGGCGAGCCGAGCAGGGCCTGGAGCACGTCGTCATCCGGCGAGGACCGGAAACCGGCGTGCTCGCCGAGGATGCGTGCGCCCAACCCCGCCACCGCCGCCGAGTGATGAGCGACCAGGTCGCGCACGACGGGCAGGCCCAGCTTGCCGAGCGTCGGCGTGAAGTGCTCGAAGAGGGCGTCTGCCACTGACTGCGACCAACCCTCGTCGTCGTTGTCGGGCGAGGTCAGCGCGGCGATCACCCGACCGACGGTCTCCGTCTTCAACTCTTCGTCGAGTCGGCGACGCGGCACGATCGCGGCGGCGAGACGTCGGCCCTCGTCATTGCGAACGAGCAGGAGCCCGGCGAGGAACGCCGGCATGGGCAGGAGACGATCGAGCCCGGCTTCGATCCACTCCCGCGCCTTCTCCCGAGCCGGCTCGTGCCCACAGTCGAGCAAGGCGAGTAGCAGCGTCGGGTCGGGATTGGAAGGATCGTGGCGGGTGGTCGCCAGGTCGAAGCCGAAGACGACCGTGACCTCGTGCTCGCTACCGAGCAGCGCGACCAGGTCCCACGCCGGGATCTTGGCAAGGAACGCAGCGGCCGGCGCGAGCGCGCGGGTCGCGAAGTGATGAACGTCGACCACGCGGCTGACGAGCAGCAGGTCGAGCAGGGCCCGTGGGCAGTCGTCCCAGATGTCGGGGAAGGCCTCCTCCCGCACGTCCTCGCGCGGGGGCCCCGGGCTCACTCCCTCGCGGAAGCGCACGCCGAGTCGACGACGCTTCGCCTCGAAGCGATCCGACCAGCGGTGCAAGACTTGTTGCACGGCGTGGTGCCGAGCGAAGGGTGGGTCGTGGAAGATCCGCGTGATGGTCCGGCTGGCACGCCAGTCCCAGGTGTCGAAGCGTCGCTGACGCGGCGTCGCGTCGGCCGGCTCGAGAGCGAGGAGCAGTCCGCTGGCCATCTCGACGTAGCGACGGTCCTCGAGCTCACCCAGACGTCGCAGCGCACGCCAGCTTCTCCGTTGGAGATAGGCCTCGGTGGTCGGCGAGAACCCGGGCGAGAGCCGGCCCTGGACGAGCCGTCGGGTCAGCACGCCGAAGAGCTCGGCGTCCCGACGGAACTCCGCGTCCTTGTGCAAGCGCTTGAGCGCCGGCCGCATCTTCCGATCGCCGGGCACCTCTCGAAGGACGTGGATCAAGAGCTGACGGCTGGTCGGGGCGGCGAGCTGGGACAGCGGCACGAGGGCGTCCCAGCCGGCTTTCCGCAACGCCTTCACGCGCGTCGCCAGGCCCGCGGCATCGAGCACGACCCTGCGATCGTCCCCGACATCGAGCTCGTCGGTGCCGGGTTGGAGGCTGGCCGGGAGCAGGGCCGCGATCTCCGCCTGCAAGGCGACGAAGGCCGCTGAGTCGTGACGACTCAGGACCTGGAGCAACGCCTCGGTCGCCGCGTGGCGGATGATGGGATAGGTGTCCTCGTCCTTGCGAAGACGCTCGAGTCGCTCGATGGCCGAGGCCGCCGCCTCGTGCCCCTCGGGCAGGGCGGCGATCACTCGACCGAGAGCCCGCGTCCGCACGTTCTGTCGGAGCCGGCTGCCGAGGTTCAGCTCACCATCGAGGTAGGGCAGGGCTTCACGCAACGCGAGCTCGCCGGCCCGTTCGAGGGCTCGATCGTGATCGAAGCGACTGCTGGCAGTGTCGCCGAGCGCGAGACGGCGCAGGATGGCGGCGGCGCGCGGGTCGTCCACGTCGACGACGGTGTCCTCGTCACTCACGACCGGGATCGTCAGGCCCGCGACGGGCACGTCGACGTAGCCCTTGGCCTTCTTCGAGCTCACGAGATCGTCGAAGACCTTGTCGGCCTTGGCGCGGGCGACGGGCAGCTTGGTCTTCGTGCCGTCGCGGAGGGTCGTGCCCCGACGGCCGTAGCGGAAGTTCACGACGAACTGACCGTCACCGGTCTCGACCAGGTCCACCTCGTAGACCTTGTCCGACCGCCCCTGCTGGAGCTGCAGGCTGACCTGACGGATCAGCTTCACGAAACACCCCCCGAAACCAACGAAGTGGGACCAGGCTACCAGCGTCGCGGGAGACTTCCATGGGGGGCCTCGTCCCGTCGTTCTGCATGCGGCACGCCCTCGTCTCAGCGCGTAGACTCACGAGTGATGGACGTCGCTCCCTACCTCCAACGAATCGGTGATCGGGGCTCGCTCGAGCCGACTCTCGAGACCCTCCGAAGGCTCCATCTCGCCCATCTTCGGACCGTCCCGTTCGAGAACCTCGACATCAGCCTGGGCCGCCCCATCGACCTCTCGCTGCCGGCCCTCTTCGGCAAGATCGTGACCCGTCGACGTGGCGGCTTCTGCTACGAGCTCAACGGCCTGTTCTGCTCGCTGCTCCGTGAGCTCGGCTTTCGGCTCGACCTGCTCTCGGGTCGCGTCTTCGGTCAGCGAGGCCTCGGTCCCGAGCACGACCACGCCCTGCTGCTGGTACACCTCGAGGAGTCGTTCATCGCCGACGTCGGCTTCGGCGACTCCTTCCTGACGCCGGTGCCGCTGAGCACGGACGCTCACGTGGAGGGCGACCGCGCCTACCGCTTCGTCGAGACCGACGGTCATCGCGACCTCCAGCAGCGCACCGACGGCGACTGGGCCAGTCAGGTCCGATTCACCCTCGAGCCACGCGAGCTCGACGACTTCGCCGCGACCTGCCGTCATCACCAGACCTCGCCGGAGTCGACCTTCACCCGCAAGTCGACCTGTTCCCGAGCGACCGAGACCGGGCGCGTCACCTACAGCGACGGACGGCTCATCGTGACCGAGGGCGGCGAGCGCACGGAGACGGCCCTCGCCGATGCGGATGCCGTGCGGAGCGCCCTGAAGGAGCACTTCGGCGTGGTTCTTCCAGGAGACACGGACCATGCACGACTCTTCCCCAAGGCCACGACATGAAGCGCATCCCGGGCCTGCGTCCGCTGTCCGACGACCATCACTCGGCGCTGGTCATGGCGCGTCAGTGCCGGCTCGCCGAGCCCGACACGGCGGCGGCGACCTGGCGGCACGTGCGCTCGGCTCGCGACGATCACTTCGAGCGGCACTTCCTGCTGGAAGAGGAACACCTCGTTCCGGCGCTCGAAGCGCTGGGAGAAGCAGAGCACGCCACGCGCATCCGAGACGACCACGAGCGGCTTCGCGAGCTCCTCTCCCGTGAAGAGCTCGAGCTCGGCGAGCTGCACGAGTTCGGCGAGCTCTTGAAGCAGCACGTGCGGTACGAGGAACGGGAGGTGTTCGCGGCAACACAGGAACGTCTTCCCGACGACGTGTTGTCGGCGCTGGTCTCCGCGGCGGAGGCTTCTCCCCGGAGCCGACCACGCATGGACGAGGGCTCACCGTGACGCGTCACTCGTGTCGGCAGCAGCCCTCCGGCTTCCTCTTCTCCCTCGTCGACCGCATCGGCTTCGTCGACGCGGTCTCCTGGGACCAGGTGGTCGCTGACTCCTCCCTCTTCCTCCAGCGCGACACGCTCGCGCTCCTCGAGGAGCACGGACCACCGGGGATGCGACCGCACTACGCCATGGTGCATCGGGGAGACGAACCCGTCGCGGCGCTCGCCTGTCAAACCGTGGACCTCACCGCCGACCAGCTCGTCTCCGAGCACGACGTCGACGGGCTGACCGACCGACTCAAGCAAGCGACCCTCGGCAAGCTGCGCGGACGCACGATGTTCGTCGGCAACCTCTATTGCTGGGGAAACCACGGCGTCGCGTTCGCACCGGGCGAAGACCCAGCCGAGCTCTGGCCCGGGATCGCCGATGCTCTCTACCGGATGCGCCGGGCCGAGAAGCTCAACGGCGCCATCGACTACGTCTTGGTCAAGGACCTCGGCCCGCGCTTGCAGGCCACCGCGAAGGGACTGCGCCAGTTCGGCTACCGCAGCTTCGAGACCGAGCCGGACATGGTCCTGTCGCTCGACCCGTCCTGGACGTCCTTCGACGACTACACCGCTCAGCTCACCGCCAAGTACCGACGCGCCATCAAGAAGACCGAGAAGGGCGTGACCGACGCCGGCTTCGAGTTGCGCCGCATCGACGACCTCTCCCCTCACGCCGACCGTCTCCACTCGCTCTACCGCAACGTGCAAGAGCGCGCCGAGGTCCGCCTGACGCGGCTCACACCCGGCTACCTCCCCGCCCTTGCCGAGCTGCTCGGTCCCGAGCGCTTCCGCTGCTCGGCGCTGGTCGACGGTGAGAAGTGGGTCGGCTTCGTCACGACGCTGCGCGACGGCGACCGTGGCATCGGTTACTTCCTCGGCATCGACTACGAAGCGAGCGAGCGGGCCCCGGTCTACCACCGGCTCCTGCAGCAGGTGGTCGCGGATGCAATCGACCTGGGCTGCACGGAGATCTCTTTCGGTCGCACCGCCCTCGACGCGAAGGCCCGGCTGGGCTGTCAGCCCCGCAGCCAGGCGACCTGGGTCCGTCACCGCGGCCCGGTCCGCAACAAGCTGCTCCGCAAGCTCGTCTGCCTGTTCCAGGCAGACGAAGCGCCGGAGCGCAGCCCGTTCAAGACGAGCTGAGCACTCCGGCGCGAGCTACCGAGCGGTGGACCGGTAGCAGGGGTCGCAGGAACTAGCGGCGGCGGTTCAGCCGGCGCTCGAGGAGGTCACGACCCTGGAGGGCGTCCGGACGGATCTGCTGCTCGGGAGCGTCGATCTCGACCTTGGAGCCCAGGCCGCCGACCGGCTCGGGATCGAGGCGGTTGACGCGGGAGCCGTTGCACTCGATCTCGGAGACGCCGCCACTGCCGGCGAGGTTGACCTCGAGCTCGACGACGTCGTTCGCGTTGACGTCGACGCGCTGCCAGCTGTTGTCGCCGTTGGACGGGATGGCCACGTTGGCCACCTCGGCACCGGCCGCGTTGCGGGCGATGATGCTGCCACCGTTCTCGTCGGCGTCGACGATGCCGACCCAGGCGACCGGCTGAGCGGTCTCGAACGAGAAGAGGATGGTGCCGCCGTCAGCCGCGTCATCGGGCACGCAGGAGCTGTCCGCTTCCTGGACCACGAGCACGGTGCCACGAGGCACGTCGTTGCCGTTGCCCTGGCCGGCGGTCAGGAGGTCGACGTCGTCGCACTGGACCATGGAGGTGTCGAAGGCGACCACGTCGCCGCTGCCGGAGATGCTCACGCCAGCGAACTGGTTGGTCACGATCTCGCCGTTGGCCACGCCCTCGAAGCCGCCGCCGTCGCAGGTGCCGCCGGAGATCGAGCCAGCGTTCTTGCCAGCAGCGAAGAACACGTCGTCGTAGCCGATGGTGCTGCCGAAGACCG
This sequence comes from Acidobacteriota bacterium, assembly GCA_039029535.1. GTDB lineage: Bacteria > Acidobacteriota > JBCCFW01 > JBCCFW01 > JBCCFW01 > JBCCFW01. The sequence continues at coordinate 17,126 of JBCCFW010000025.1, read as the reverse complement.
GGTCGAAGGTGTTGTTGATGCCGTAGCCGACACTCTGGAGAACGAGGATGTAGTCACAGTCGTCCGGCACGGCCGGGGCCACGACGGTGTCGATGTAGAGACCGAAGTCACCACCGAGACCGGCGAGGTCGGCGCCACGCGGGGTCGCCGGCGGAACCGGAACCGGCGGAACCACGAACTCGAGACCCTCGATGACGGCCACGGGACCGAACAGCGACTCGGGGACGCGGGCGGCCACGGTGCCGACGTCACCGGGGTTGGCGTCGGGGAAGCGGCTGGAGAGGCCCAGGCCGGCGAGGGTCGGGAAGTCACCGGAGCCATCGCGCTCGATGATCCAACCGTCGTAGTTACCGAAGCGCTGGAAGGCGCCCAGCCAGGCCGCACCGGAGGCGTTGGCCGAGATGTCGTCTTCGTACCACTCGAAGAAGAGACCGTCGATGCGCTGACCGAAGGCGGTCGAGGACAGGCTGCCCGCAGCGCGGTCGTCACCGAGGACGCCCACGCCCACGCCGAAATCCTGGAGACCGACGTCGGAGGTGCGCGTGATGTCCATCTCGACGACCTCGACGTCGGAGTCGCCGAGCGAGAGGGTGAGGTAGCTGCCGATGCCCGGAAGGATCGCGGGCGTCACGGCATCGCCCATCTCGTCGAGGACGGGGACGAAGCTGCGCGGCGGCGCGGCGTCGCCGTCAAGGTCGAGACGGGGGCCACCGAGGTAGCCGACACCGACGGCGGACGGCCCGAAGTTGATGAAGGGCATGTCCGCGAAGGGCTGCGGCAGGAGCGGGCTGATCGCGAAGCTGAAGCTACCGAACTCGTTGGGGAGAAGGATGGTCTCCTGAGCCGGAGCTTCGTCGGCCGGGGCGAGGTCGTCGTCCGTGCCGGTGAGGCGGTCACCGCGGTAGACGTCGGACGGCCCCGGATCGGTGTCCGCGAGGTTGGCGTCGTTGAGCAGCTCGAAGCGGATGGCCGTCCGGCCGGCCGACGCCGTGGAGGCGACGAGAAGGCCGAGCAGGCTGCCCGCAACGAGCAAGCGAGAGAAGTGGCGAGTCATGATGATCTCCTGGAAGGCCGGTCACCTTCCACATGGCATGGAATGAAATGAGCGAACCCTTCGGAGTGGGCCCGCGGTTCTCCCGGCGATGAGCTCTCGCGCCTCACGCTCATCCACCGGGAACATCTTCTTCAGTCAGTGGACTCTCCGCAGTCGTTGAGGCTGCGGACCTTGTAGTAGAAACAACCCCCGGGAGCCGGCAGCTCGTCATCCTCGAGAACCACCACCCCGTCGCCGGGCTCGAAGACCCGCACGCTCGGGTGCATTCGGAGGTCCGACGGATCTGTCGATCGATAGATCCGCGCCTCCAATGCCTCGGGAGGCAGCGTCCACTCGAAGCGAGCTCGGATCGCGTCCGGTCGCGTCACCTGGTCCCAGCGCTCGATCGGCGGCGGGACCCCTTCTCCTCCCGGTCGACGTCGCAGCGGTCCGACCTCGCGCAGGCCGTGGACGTTGCCGGTCGGCCCAGCCGGACAGGGCGCCATCGCCGGGGTGGTGTCGTCCTCGGCGACGAGCACGTAGTAGAGAGCCGGACCCGTCGGGGCTCCGTCGTCATCGAAGCGGAGCTCGGTGAGACCGCTGGCGATCGCCGGGCTCGCCAGCGCGTCGTCGAAGCTCGTCTCGCTCCGGTGCAGGTCGTAGCGACCCGAGCCACTCGGGAAGGCCGCAGCGTCCCACGTCAACACGAGGCTGCCGTCCGTGCAGTCGACCTCGAAGCCGGTGTCCGCCGGCGCGGGCGCCACGCAGTCGGAGACCACGTCGACCGCCAACTCCCGAGCGCCGTCCTCGACCGCACAGGCCACGCGGTTGTCGATGCTCTCGGAGCACTCTTCTACTTCGTCATAGAAGTCGGCCCAGGCCCGGAGCTGGCCGGTGCCCGTCGAGGCGAACACGAAGCCGGTCTCGATCCGACGGGTCTCACCGGGCATGAGGTCCTCGACCACGAGGTCACGCGTTCCGCCGAGCTCGAAGGACTCGAGGTGGAGGATGGGGCTGGCCGGCGCACAGCCGGTGTTGCTCAGGTCGACGGAGACGGAGTGCGTGGGAGCCTCGCCGCCGACCGAGAGATTCGAGACCGAGATCTCGGGTCGGGGCTGGTAGGACAGCTCGGCCGCACAGGCGCTGTCGTAGATCCGGAAGCCGGGCTCACCGCTGCCGTCGCAGTTGGCGTAGAGGAACCAGATGAAGGCACCCCAGTTCTCGAACTCGATGCGGAACAGGCCGCAGAGCGTGGGGTCTCCGCGGAAGGAGATGCGGGTGACCTGATCATTCCAGAGCGGATCGTCACCCTCGCAGTCCTCCCAGCTGATCTCCTCCGAGGGCCCCGCCGACCAGCCACCCGTGCTCTCGGCTTCCAGCTCGACGTAGCGCTCGTTGCTGAGATCGAAGATGCGGATGGTCCCCGACTCGACGTCGAGGAGCGGCAACACCATCTCGGTGCCGCACTCGGCCACGACGTACATGTCGAAGGTGCAGGGCTCGTCGCGGCAGTAGTTGGAATCGCTGCGTGCGAAGCTCGAATCGTCAAAGACCCACTCGGGCGAGGAGGTCGTCGTCTCGTCGATGGCCGGCCGCGTGCCCGGACCGACGAAGGTCGACGCGAAGCCCTCGGTGCAGCTCGTCCAGCGCTCGTTGGCGCCCGGGTCGAAGCAGGGCGTCACGCACTCCAGTGAGAGCTGGAACGAACCGGCATCCGCGGCAGAGTGCCCGTCCACGACCAGGTAGTAGACACCCGGCTGCAACGCCTGCTCGATGAGCTCGTCAGAGTCGGACGTGACGCAGAGCCCGCAGGCGACACAGTCGGCGAGGAGGTGCATCGAGACGTCTCGTCCGTCGACGCCGCTCAGCCGGGCGCGCACGCCCGTCGTCTCGAAGATCTCGAGCCGGTAGATCGCCTCACCGGCGTCTTGAGCATCCGGCTCGCAATCATAAGCGGAGGTCGCCCCGGAAACCGCGATCGTGCCGTCCACGGTCTCGCCACAGGTGAGAGGGCGAGCAGCGTCACAGGCGATGCCCGTCACGGCGAGAGGCCGAAGCTCGATGCTGCGACCGCTGAGGTCGGGCACGAGCGGGAGGTCGTTGCGCCAGAGCTGCTCGCCCAGCTCTTCGTCAGGGCTCTCGAAGCCGACGGTCGCGCTCTTCGGCTCGGCCACGAGGGCCTCGTAGGCGTAGCGGACGACGTTGCCGTCTTCGTGGAGCTGGAGCTGGAAGCGCTGGTTGTCCGTGCAGCTCGGACAGGGGGCGACATCCCAGGTGATCACGAACACCCGCGCTGGCGCGGTTCCGTGCTCGTCGAGCTGGATGCGACCGGGGCCATGGTTGTCCCAGAGCACGGCGAGGATTCCCGCCGGCTCCCCCTCGCGCGGCACCGTGTCGTCGACACCATTGCCGTTGTCGACGCTCGTGCCGTCGGTGAAGCTCGCCCAGCCGTTGCTGCAAGCAGCGATGCGATCCTGAACTTGGCCGTAGTACTCGAACGGAAAGGGCAGCGGGAGCAGACCGGTGTTGAGCTCACCGCTCACCGGAATGCCCGCGCTCGCCGGCTCGAACCAACTGTAAGGAGCGTCGTCGTCGACCTCGTAACGTCGGCAGCCCTGCTCGGGTGAGGCACAGCGCAGCTCGAGCCCGAACTCGCCCTCGTCGGCGGGCGTGCGGCTGTCGACCAGCACGTGGTAGCGACCGGGCTCGAGCCCCTCGAGGTTCAAGAGATCGCTGTCGCCAGCGATGAAGCCGAGCCACTCGTCGAGCCCGCTCGTCACCAGCAGGTCCATCCGTCGCTCGCCGAGCCCGGTGAGCCGCAGCTCGACGTTGGTCGTCTCGGTCAGGTCGAAGTGGTAGAGCCGCTCGGCGCCCGGATGCGCTCCTCGGGATCGCGGCCACGTGAGCACCGACCGCGTGCCGTCGACGGTGTTGCCGTTCACGGGCGTGCCGCAGCTCAGCGGCAGCGAGCCCTCGGTCGGCAGGCTCGACTCGGGCAGGGTGAAGCTCACCGCCAACCCTTCTCTCAGCGCGAAGCCATCAGTCCCTCCGTCGCAGGAGCCGGCGCAGCTGAAGAGACACTGGAGACCGTCGAGCTGGCTCGGCGACTCCATGCCGACCGTGACGTAGTCGAGCGAGGTGTCGAGACGCCGGTACTGGTAGTCGATGCGTCGGCTGCCCTCGTGCAGGATGAGCTGGAACTCGTTGACCATTCCGGGGAGGAAATCGTTGCTCGTCCAGCTCACGACGAAGCGACGCTCGGGGGCGCTGCCGGTGGTGAGGTGGTGCACGGTACCCGAGCCGAGGGTCGCAGCCCCGAAGACCGTGAGCGGCGCGATGGGCGGCTGAAGCGAGGGCAGGTTCTGCAGGCCCGAGGTGCTGAAGATGTTGTCGAAGAAGCTGGCCCAGCCGTGGCTCGACACGGCCAGCCCGTCGTAGCTCTCACCGTGGAAGATGAAGCTGAACGGCAAGCGGAGGAAGCCGGTGTTGTCGTTGACGGTGAGCGGGATCTCGGTCCCGCCCGAAGCGTCGACCCACGCGTAGTCGACGCCCGGCTCGTCACTGTCGCGCCAGGAGTAACCGTAGCGATCGGGCCCTCCGGCGGCGGCCAGCGCCAGGCCGGGAACCAACAGGAAGAGCCCACACCATCGCAGTGTCATCGTCGGTCTCGCTCTCATGGACGGAGCTCCACCTGGTAGCCGAGAACGACGCTGCGTCCTGGCTCGAGGAAGCCACGCAGCGGCTCGGAGTAGGCCTCGTCGGTGAGGTTCTCGACGCCGAGGCTGAGGGAGTGCCCGGCTCGGCGTCCCTGCCGGAAGTTCCAGCCGGCGCGCACGCTGAGGGTCGTGAAGGCGTCCGTCGGCTCGGTGTCGCTGTCGGACGGGAGATCGCTCTGGCTCTTCGACGCCACGTGACGAACACGGCCTTCGACCCAATAGGGACGGGTCTCCGGAAGCCAGGACAGCCGGAGCTGGCCGGTGAGCGGTGAGGTCGAGGTGATGGGCTCTTCCCGCCCGTCACGGACCTGCTCACCATCTTGGACGGTGATGCTCCCCGCCAAGGTCAAGGCACGAGCGGGCCATCGATACTCACCGTCGAGCTCGAAGCCCCGCAGCGTGGCCTCCGAGGCGTTGAAGAGCTGACTGCAGGAGAGCTCGGGATCCTCACAGGCGATGGTCGTGTCACCGAGCGGGAAGGGCTCACGAATCGACTGGAAGCCGATGCGGTCGGTCATCTCGTTTTGGTAGACCGCGACCCCACCCGTGAAGCGCGGTCGGTCCCACTTGAAGCCGAGCTCGAACGAGTGGCCGGTCTCCGACCTCAACGCAGGGTTGGGCAAGGTCAAGCCGCCCTGAGAGCCCGGTCCGTAGAACCAGCGCTCGAGCAGGTTCGGGATGCGCACGTAGCGAGCGACGCTCCCGATCAAGTTGTAACCGGGCCGCACTCGCCAGGTCGCACCGAGGCTCCAGCCGAGACCCGTGTCGTCCAGTCGATCGCCGGGAAGAGCGCCGGTCTCACGGAAGAGCGTGTTCGTGTCGGTTCGCGTCCAGTCGTGACGGAGCGCGGTGAGAAGACGCAGCTTCGAGCTCACCTCCCACTCGTCCTGGATGAACAGGCCGAGCGTGGAGTAGCGGCCCGGAGGGGTCGTGGGGTCACCGTCGAGCTCGGTGGTGACGACCGGGTCGGTCCCTGGTATCTGAGGGAACTCGACCGAAGAGATCGTCGTGGAAGAACGGTCCTCCCGCACGCGGTCGCTGGTGAAGTCGAGCCCTGCGGTGAGCAGGTGAGGACTCTGGTCACCCAGCGCCCAGCTCGCGTCGACATCGAGCCCGAGCGTGTCGATGCGGCTGGTCCGCTCGGACACCGAGTCGACCAGGATGACCGGATCGAAGGGGCCGGATCCCGTCTCCACCGGATCGAGATCGAGCAAGGTGGCGAAGGTCTCGTCCTGAGCCTGCGCGCGAGCGACGATCGAGAGCGACCTCAAGGCACCGTCGCCCGGATCGAGCTCGAAGCCGAGAGTGCGCGAGCGTCGACGCGTCGACGGGTAGCTCGCGTTGAAGACACCCTCGGCGCCGGGGATGCCCACGTCGCGCGCCTCGAAGTCGACCACCTTGAGCGACAGCTCGTGGCCGCCGGGAAGCTCGAAGCGGAACTGTCCGTCCGCGTTGCGATCGGAGGTGGCGGAGTTGCCGACGGTCCCCTGCGCCGACTCGTAATCGTCGTGGTCGGAGGCCGAGAACCCCGCATCGGCGGAGAAGCGCTCGGCCGAGCCCTGGACCCTGGCGTGGGCACTGCCACCACCGTGGGCCGAGGACAGGTCGGTGCCGAGCGTGACCTTCACGCCAGGATTGGCCGAGCGGTCGGTGATGATGTTGACGATGCCCCCCACGGCGTCGCTACCGTGAATGACCGAGCCAGGTCCGCGGACGACCTCGACCCGCTCGATGGAGTCGAGACCGACCAGCCCCGGCTCGACACCACCGAAGCTCACCGCCTCACGAGCGTTGTTGAGCCGCTGACCGTCGACCAGGACCAGCACCCGGTTGCCCGACTCGCCGCGGATCACCGGTCGACCGAGGAAGGGGCCAGAGCCGTCGGAGCTGACGCCTGGGAGCTGCCGGAAGAGATCGCCCAACCCGGTGCTCACCTGGCGGTCGAGCTGCTCGCCCTCGACGACCGACACCGCCAGGGGAAGGTCGTGAGCGTCCGCCTGGGTGCGCGTGGCCTGGACGACGACCGACTCCTGAAATGCGGTCTGCGGGAGGTCCAGGGGCTCGACGTCGGCGTCCGCGGCAGCAGCCGCGAGGTCGACCGGACTCGCCGGGCTCCGAGACCCGGCCAACACCTGCTCCAGCGCCCAAGTCGCGATGGCCTCGTGAGGCGCGAGACCTTGGCCCGCATGGAGGTAGAGACGCCCGGACAAGGCGCTCGGCAGGGCTTCGAGGAAGCCGTGCCGAGTATCGAGCACGCAGGGCAGGAGCAGCGCCCGGAGTCCGGCGGCGTGCGCTTGGTCGACCTGGGCGGCGAGCTCGACGAGCGCCGGCCCGGGATCGGCCGCGTCGACGTCCCAGGTCTGAAGCCCCACCGAGGCGAACCCGAGGCGTCCGAGCGCGGTCTTCAAGCCGGCCGGAGGCGCACCGCCTCCCTCCACTGGCACGAGGAGGATGAGCGCCTCGGCTTCCGGGTGGAGCGAGAGCGCCCGCGCCCGGTCGGCCACCACCTGCCGCAGCACCGGAGAGTCCCCGAGCGAAGGCAGCACGCGCCAGTCACGGTCGTCCGCGAAGAGCTCGCGCAGGCCGCCGGCCGTCGCGACCGACAGCGGGAGCATCAGCCGCGGCGCGGCTCCCCTGCTGGACAGCTCGGCGGCGGCGCGCTGAAGCTCACCCGGCGCGCGCAGGTCGGCCCTCGCGAGCGCAGCCAGGCCATCGAGCTCAGCCAGAACCGCCGGGAGAGCGGGATTCTCGGGCGAGCTGAGGACCATGACTCCGGTTCGCGCCGTCTCCGCTTGGCTGGTGGCCACGACGAGTGCGAGGCCGAGAAGGCACGAGGCCAACCGACGTGTCATGAAGCATCGCTTTCAAACTTGACGATAATGATAATGAGAGTCAAAATCATTATCCACTCTCCATGACACGTTCATGACACGGCGATCGAAAGCGGGCTCAGGGGCTCCTCCGCGGCCGTCTCGCGCCCGATCGTTCGTTTCCGACACCCATCCAAGTCCCAGGCCAGCCCACACCCCTGGTGGTGCTGCGTTTCGCCACACGAAGCCTGAGAGATGACCACCCTCCCGCTGTCGCCGCCCAGCTCCTCAGTGAGGCTGGAGAGCCCGACCAGCGCCGTCCTCACCCCATGGCGTCTAGGACGGCTCTCCTTACGTGGCGGGAGACGCAGGTCCGGCAGACACGGTGGCGGCGTCCTTCCTCGGTTGCCGCGAGCGATCCCAGGTCCGCACGGGTCCACGGCAGTGGGGCCAAGCTCTTGGCGGGGCCACCATGGCCCCGTGCTGGGCCCTGTCCGAGACGGCCGGGGCAGCCGCATGAGCGCTCACCCGGCGACGTGCATCGTCGAAGTGTCGCTCGCCACTCGCGGAGGCAGGTGATGTGGCTCTTCATCAGCCTGCTTTGCCTGAGCGGCCTGGCCTTCTCGGTCGTGAGAGCCAGCCTGCCCGAGCGCCGAGGCATCAGCCTCACCCTCTCGACCCTGCCGGCCTTGGCCTGCGCGCTGTCGACTCCCTGGGCCTCACGGGTGAACGTGCAGGTGCTCTCGCAGACGCTCGACAGCTTCACGGTCCTGCAAGACCTTTGCGTGATCGTGATCGTCGAGTCGGTCCTCCTCGCACTGCTGCTCCTGAGGCTGATGCGCCATGACGGAGGCCGAGCTCACGCGTTCCTCAGGGCCTTGGCCACCCTCCCAGCGCTGGGCGCCGTCTTCGGCGCGTTCCTCCTCCTGGTCTTCGTGTTCAACACGACGACCGGTTGGTCGTTTCTCCATCTCGGCTGTCTCCTCGCACTCGCTCTCGGCCTCCTCATGGGAGGGGGCACCCTCCTCGTCCGCCAGCTCTTCCGTGACGTCGACTCCCGCCTGGAAGTCCTGCTCTTCCTGGCCTTCGTGCAAGGAGTCCTCGCGATGTTCTTGCCTCTCCTCGCTCGCGGTGGCGTGGTGCCATCACGCGCTGACGACCACCCCTTCTGGGCGATTCCCCTGGCAGCCGCACTCGCGCTCGCCTGCCTCGCCATGGCCTTCGTCGTGCGCCGGGCCACCCTCCTGATCGGACGCTGACCGTGGACATGCTCACCAGCGCGCTCTATTGGCTGTCGGCCGGCTTGATGATCCCCGTCATCGTGCTCCTGCTGCTCGCCGTCGGTTGGTCACTCCTTCTCCTGGGCGACGTCTACGGAGATTTCTCCTCGCGCCTCCGTCATCGCGCGAGCCTGGAGGCCCTCGCCGAAAGCGCCGAGCGGGGAGAGCTCGATTCCCTGCCAATCGAGGCCGTCACGCGCGGCGAGAGCTCATTCGCCCGTCACCTGCAGCGCCTCGTGGACCACGACTGGCAGCCGACCCGCTGCGAGAAGGTTCTGGCCGATCACGCTCTCGCGACGCGTCGGGATCTCGACACCTCACTCACGCTCATGCGCGTGGGCCCGATGCTGGGTCTCATGGGGACGCTGATCCCCATGGGTCCCGCGCTCGCCGGACTCGCGTCGGGAGACATCGCCTCCATGGCCACGAACATGCAGGTCGCGTTCTCGACGACGGTCGTGGGCATCTTCGTCGGCGCCGTGGGATTCATGGTTCAGACCGCCAAGAAACGCTGGCACCAGGCGGACCACGATCTCCTGGCCTACGTGGTCGACCTGATTCAGGAGGCACGGCAATGAGGCTGATGCGACGTCGCCCCCTGGACCTCGACGGTCCCGAGAACGACCCCCTGTCCGGCATGGCCAACCTCTTCGACGTGGCCATGGTCTTCGCCGTCGCCCTCATGGTGGCGATGGCTGCCCGCATGCAGATCGTCGAGCTCTTCACCAAGGACGACGTCACCTTGGTGAAGAACCCCGGCGAGGAGAACATGGAGATCATCGTCAAGAAGGGCGACGTGATCGAGAGATATCAAGCAAGTGGAGAGGTATCCGAAGGAGGCGGAAAGCGTGTCGGCTCCGCCTACCAGCTGGAGGACGGCACCATCGTCTACGTCCCCGAGTGATCGCCGGCACCGCAGTCCCCCGACCCCTCACGCAACCGAAGAACCAACAGTGAGAGCCCCCATGAACACGACCCTGAAGAGAACGTTGATCGCCGTCGGCCTGCTGGCGCTGCTGGGCGCCGCCTTCGCCTGGAAGAAGGTGATGGCACCCACGGACATCGCGTTCCTCAACTTCATGGACTTCCAGTTCAGCACCATCGCCGAGGCCAACACGTCGCGTCACGTGCGTCTCCATCGCCTTGCCTACGAGCAGGGCGAGATGCCGAAGCTGACCGGCTACGACGTGGTGTACTTCTTCGCCCACGGCGGAGTGAACCTCGACGAGCACCAGTTGTCCGTGCTCGACGAGGCCAAGGAAGCCGGCGTCAAGGTCCACGCCTTCGCTCCCGGCGGAGAGGAAATCTCGAACCTCGAGCCAGACCAGCTCGAGAGGGTCGGCGCCTACTTCACCAACGGCGGCAAGAAGAACTACCGCGAGCTCATGAAGTACTCGCGAACCGAGCTCCACGGCCGCAAGTTCGGCAGCGAAGAGGCCGCCGAGCCCTACGTCTTCCCGGAGACCTACTACTACGCTCTCGAAGAGGAGATTCAGGTCTTCGAGACCCTCGCCGAGTTCGAGAAGTACCGTGAGGGCCGCGGCTGGGCCAAGCCCGGCGCGCCGAAGGTGGCCCTCGCCTCGATGCTCTCCGGATCCGAGTTCCTCGAGCCTCTCGTCTCGTCGCTCCAGGAGCGTGGGATGAGCGTCTACCCGATCGGGGGCTGGGCCAAGCGCCTCGACTACGTGAAGGAGCTCGGTCCGGATCTCGTGATCCACATCGCACACGGCCGACTCGCCCGCACCGCCGCCCCGGCCTGGTTCGAGGAAGCCAACGTCCCCTCGCTGTCCCCCCTCCTCGTCTTCGCACCCCACGAGGACTGGCTCGCCGACCAGCAGGGGCTCGTGGGCGGCATGCTCAGCCAGGGCGTCGTCATGCCCGAGATCGATGGCAGCACGTCGCCCTACGTGGTCGCCGCCCAGTTCCCCAACGACAAGGGACTCCAGGTCTTCGAAGGCATCGATGATCGCGTCGAGTCATTCGCGGATCGCGTCCAGAAGATGATCGGGCTGAAGACCACGCCGAACGCCGACAAGAAGATCGCCGTCTTCTACTACAAGGGCGCCGGCAAGAACGCGATGGTCGCGGAGGGTCTCGAGATCGCGCCGTCTCTCCAGGTCCTGCTCGAGCGCCTGAAAGCCGAGGGCTACACGACCGGTGAGCTCCCCGCGAATGCAGGCGCCTTGCTCGAACGGATCGAACGCGAGGGCGTGCTGCTCGGCAGCTACGCCGCGGGTGCCGTCGAGGACTACTGGGAGAACGGCAACCCTCAGTGGGTCACGCCCGACGACTACCAGACCTGGCGAGAAGACTGTCTCGAGACGCCGATGATCGAGGACATGGACCGGCACTACGGCTCCGTGCTCGAGTCCCACATGACCCGCGTCAAGGACGGCGCCGCCGCCCTCGCCATCCCGCGTCTGGTCTTCGGCAACGTCGCGCTGATCCCGGTCCCCGCCGCGGGAGAGGGCGAAGACTCCAGCAAGCTCCAGCACGGCGTGAAGGTCCCCCCGCCGCATCCCTACGTCGCCGCCTATCTCTGGGCCTCCCAGAACACCGGCGGAGGCTTCGGCGCCGACGCCCTGGTCCACTTCGGCACGCACGGCAGCGTGGAGTTCACGCCATCCAAGCAGATCGCTCTCAGCGCCTCCGACTGGCCCGAGGCGTTGATGGCCAACACGCCGCACTTCTACCTCTACTCGATCTCCAACGTCGGTGAGGCACTGATCGCCAAGCGACGGACCTACGCCACCATGATGACGCACGTCACGCCTCCCTTCGATCAAGGTGAGGTCTACGGCGAGGTCGAGCAACTCGACGACAAGTTCGAGCAGTACTGGAACACCGAGGACCCCGCGCTCAAGGCCGAGTACCGCAACAGCGCGATCGAGCTCGTCGTGTCGACCGACGTGCACAAGGACGTCGGCATCGAAGGGTTCTCGCCAGAGACCGTGACCGACGAGGAGCTCCTCCTGATCCACCACTACCTGCACGAGGTCGAGCAGGCCAAGATCAACACGGGCCTGCACGTTCTCGGTCGGGCCTACGACTCCGACGAGCTCGACAACACGCTCAAGATGATGGCCGTCGACTACCTCGCCTACAACCGAGCGCACATGGACGAGGTCGCCGGACGCGCCACCGCCGACCAGATCCACGACGCCCACTTCTTCGAAGACCATTACCGCGATCCGGCTCTCGGCATGATCGAGAAGCTCGTCGCCGGTCGCGCACGGCCGAAGGAGTTCATCGCCGCAGCCGACCAGGCCATCCTGACCCGAGCGGCGGAGCACGAAGCCAGCCGAGCGGCGCAGGCACGCGGGCGAGGCCGCGGCCGACCCGGGGGTGGCTCGCACGGCAGCTCGGAGAAGGCGAGGGCACCCGCCACGGGCGTGGACAGCCCCGAATACCTGGCAGCCCTGAAGTCGTACTCAGAGACGCTCGAGTCGATCCTCGAGTACCGCGCCGCCCTCCAGCTGTCCCCCACCGCAGAGGTCGACAACATCGTCAACGCCCTCGGCGGTGGGTTCGTGCCACCCCAGTCGGGTGGTGACCCCGTGGTGAACCCGCGGGCCGTGCCGTCGGGGCGCAATACCTATGGCATCGATGCCGAGAAGACCCCGACGGAGGAAGCCTGGAAGGTGGGCCAGAAGCTGGCCAAGGCCCTGATCGACCAGAAGCTGGCGGACACCGGGGCCTATCCGGAGAAGGTCGCCTTCAGCCTCTGGTCCAGCGAGTTCGTCAGGCAAGAGGGGATCACGATCGCCGAGATCCTCTACCTCCTCGGCGTCGAGCCCGTGCGCAACCATCGCGGCACCGTGCATGCCGTGCGTCTCATCCCGATGGAGAAGCTGCAGCGACCTCGCATCGACGTCGTGGTGCAGACCTCGGGACAGTTCCGCGACCTGGGCGCCTCTCGTCTCTACCTGATCAACGAGGCCGTCCGCCTGGCATCTGCGGCGGAGGACGACGGGAACCATGACAACTTCGTGCGTGAGGGCAGCCTCGCCGCCGAGCGAGTCATGAAAGAGAACGGCGTCGCGCCCGCCGAGGCTCAGGAGCTCGCGGACATTCGCGTCTTCGGTGGACTCAACGGCAACTACGGCACCGCGATCATGGGCATGGTCGAGGATGGCGACAGTTGGGAGAGCGAGGACGAGGTCGCTCGCCGCTACATCGACAACATGGGAGCGATGTACGACGAAGGCCGCTGGGCCGCCTACACGCCCGGCGCCTTCGAGGCCGCCCTCACCGGTACCGACACCATCGTCCAGCCTCGCTCGAGCAACGCCTGGGGGCCCCTCTCACTCGACCACGTCTACGAGTTCATGGGCGGACTCTCGAACGCGTCGCGACTCGTCAACGGCACGAGCCCGCAGGCCTACTTCAGCGATCTTCGAAGTCCGAGCAACCCGCGGGTTCAGGGAGCTCGTGAGGCCATCTGGCACGAGACGCGGACCACCTTGCTGAACCCGAAGTACATCACCGGCCTGATGGAGGATGGCGGAGCGAGCAGCGCCGAGGTGTTCGCCGAGACCTTCCGCAACACCTACGGCTGGGACGTCATGAAGTCCGAGGAGATCGACACCGAGATCTGGGACCAGCTCAACGAGGTCTATGTCGAGGATCGGCACGAGCTCGACGTCCGCTCCTTCTTCGAGCGCGAGAACCCATACGCCCTTCAGGAGATGACCGCGGTCATGCTCGAGACGGTCCGCAAGGGCTACTGGGCGCCCGGTGAGGAGGTCGAGCGTCGCATCGCCGAGCTGCACGCCGAGCTCGTCGTCGAGCACGACGCCGGCTGCAGCGAGTTCGTCTGCGACAACGCCAAGCTGCGCGCGGCCATCGCCGCCCGGCTGGACTCCGAGAGCGCTCGCGCCTACCAGCAGAAGGTGGACGACGTGCGCGTCGGGACGGCCCGCGAGTCGTTGGAAGGCCTCGAGCTCCAGCGAGACGACGCCTCGATGGCGACGATCGTCTCTCGCAACCTGCCGACCTTGGCGGTGCTGCTGGCCATCGTGGTGGCCGTCATGACCGCGGTCGGTGTCGGCGCGTCGCGGCGTCGGCGCAGCGCGGCCTGAGCTCCGCCTCGCGTCGGTGATGGCGAGTCGGCGTCCGGGCACGCCGACTCGCCGGGCCTGGAGCGGGACCACGACCTGGGTCCCGCTCGACTCCAGCAAGCCGGGGCTCGTGCCGAGGAAAGGAGAGCTGACTCCATGGGCGACCGTGCAGAATTCGACTTGACGTAAATGATATTGAGAATCAGAATCATTATCAACGTGAGCCACCCTCACGCTCCCCAGAGATCCCGACCGTGCGCCTCGCTGCCCTGCTGATCGCCCTCCTTGCCGCCGTCGTCTCCCCCGTCGACGCCCGCTCGGACCGCATCGTCAGCCTGGGGGGCACGGCCACCGAGCTCCTGGTCGCCCTCGGCCGTGGCCCGGAGCTCGTCGGCGTCGACACCACCAGCGCCCACCCGGTCGATCTCGTGGCGTCGCTGCCCCAGCTCGGCTCCAAGCGTCGGCTCTCAGCGGAGGGCATCTTGGAGCTCACCCCGACGCTGGTCGTCGCCGGCGAGGAGGCGAGCCCCCGCAAGGTCCTCCGACAGCTCGAGAGGGCGGGCGTCACGGTCGTCCGCCTGCCCCTGGCCTCCTCCCGTCGATCCGCCGCCGAGCGCATCGTCGAGCTGGGCAAGGCGCTCGGCCAGGACCAGCTCTCGATGCGCCTCGCCGCGCAGCTCGTGACCGACTTCGCGTCCGCCGAGCGGATCGCCGCCGCTCTCCCCCGTCAACCCCGCGTGCTCTTCATCCAGGCGCGAGGGAACGGGTCGCTCGCAGCCGCTGGCGAGGACACCAACGCAGGAGTGATGCTCGAGCTGTCCGGAGCCATCGACGCCGCCGAGAAGACCACAGGGCGTCGGACCCTGACGGCCGATGACTTTCTCGCTGCACGACCGGACTTCCTGGTCGTGTCGGCTCGAGATCTCGAACGCCTCGAGGGGATCGAGGGCCTGCTCGCGCTTCCTGGCGTCGCCCTCACGCCGGCCGGGAAGAACCGGCGCGTGGTGACCGTCGACGATCAGGCCTTCCTCGGCTTCGGTCCTCGCTCGGGACGCGCCGCCATTCACCTGGCCAAGTCCTGGCAGAGGGGCTTGAAGCGGTGACCGTCCTGGCTCCCGGCCTCGAGGTCGTCGGTCCCGGCGACGAGTCGCCTCGACATCGGCGGGTGCGTCAGGTCTTCACCGTCCTGCCGCTGGCCCTGCTCGTGGTGATCGTGCTCGCGAGCTGCCTCGGCTCGCTGGCTGGACCCGCCGAGGTCCTCAGCGTGCTCTCCGAGAAGCTCGGCCTGGGCACGGGCGCCGGGCTCGACGAGGCCACTCGAGCGATCGTCTGGGAGGTGCGGCTCCCCCGCATCGCCCTGGGTCTGGTCGTGGGTGCCGCCCTCGGCGTGGGTGGCACGTTGATGCAGGGGCTCCTTCGCAATCCCCTGGCCGAGCCGGGCTTGGTCGGTGTCTCCACCGGCGCCGCCGTCTCTGCCGCAGCCTTCCTCGTGCTGCTGCGCCCGTGGCTGAACGACGTCGCTCCCTGGCTGGCTCGGATCGGGCTTCCTCTCATTGCCTTCCTCGGCGCTCTCTTGACGACTCACGTCACCTGGAAGCTCAGTGAGCGCTCGGGACTGCCGTCCGTCCCGGCCGTGCTGCTCGCCGGCATCGCGATCAATGCGCTCGCAGGAGCAGCGACGGGCATTCTCGTGCTCCTCGCCGGCGAGAAGCTCCGCGACATCACCTTCTGGACGCTCGGCAGTCTCGGTGGCGCGAGCTGGTCCCTGGTCGGGACCGTCGCGCTGTTCGTCGTGCCTTGCCTTCTCCTCGCCCTTCCGCTCGGGACCGCGCTGAATGCGCTCAGCCTCGGTCGCGCAGAGGCCGGGCATCTCGGGATCGACGTGCGGTCGGCATCACGCCGGGCGGTGTTGCTGACGGCCCTGTCCGTCGGAGTCGGCGTGGCCGCCTGCGGCGTGATCAGCTTCGTCGGTCTCGCCGTGCCCCACGTGCTGCGTCTCATCCAGGGACCGGACCATCGTGCGCTGCTGCCGGCCGCCGCGCTGCTCGGGGGCATCGGCCTGACCCTCTGCGACCTCGTCGCCCGCACGATCGCCGCGCCCGTCGAGATCCCCATCGGCATCATCACCGCCCTGCTGGGAGCCCCCTTCTTCCTCTGGATCATCCGTCGTGGCTCGAGCGCCGCCGGAGGTCAGTGGTGATCCACGTGCTGGACCTGTCCATCGAGATCGATGGCCGCGAGCTGCTCTCGGACGTGAGCGCCGTGTTCGGCACCGGCGAGCTCAGCGTCGTCCTCGGCCCCAACGGTGCCGGCAAGTCGACCCTGATGGGCGCTCTCGCCGGTGAGAGCGCCCCAGCCCGCGGCGAGATCCTGTTCGCCCGCCGCCGCTTGAGCACGATCCCCCGGGCCGAGCTCGCGCGCCGACGCGCCGTCCTCCCTCAGGCCAGCTCGCTCACCGCCTCCTACACGGTCGAAGAGGTCGTCGCCTTCGGCCGACTCCCTCACCTTCGCTGGAGCACGCGCCGCCGCGACGCCGCCGTCGTCGACGAGGTCATGGAGACGACCGGCGTCTCCGAGCTCGCCGCGCGTGATTACCCGGACTTGTCCGAGGACGAGAAGCTTCGCGTGCAGCTCGGGCGCGTGCTCGCCCAGATCTGGGACGGCGAGGGGGAGCGTGCGCTCCTTCTCGACGAGCCCACGGCGGCGCTCGGGCTTCACCACCAGAAGGCCGTCCTCAAGCTCGCCCGTCGACTCTCACGTCGCGGGCTCACGGTCGTCGCCGCATTGCAGGACCCCGGCCTCGCAGCCGAGCACGCCGACCACCTGATCCTTCTCGACGGCGGTCGACTGGCCGCCGCCGGTGTCCCCGAAGACGTCCTCACCGAGAGAGTCCTCCGGCGCATGTTTCGAGCACCGGTGACCCTTCTCGAGCAGCCAGCGGTGGGTCGTCCACTGCCCCCATCGCTCATCGCCGAGCCCGCCTTCGCCCCGCGCGCTCGAACATCCAGTTCCTCCGGAGCACGACAGTGAGCCTCTCCATCCACGTCGAGCCCGTCGCGCCACGACGAGCTCCCATGAACAGCGGAAAGTGCCTCCGCCCCCGCAAGGGAGGCCAGGCATGAGCGATCATTGGTCGCGCGATCAAACGCCCGATCAGCTCTAAGGCAACCGGGGATTTATCCTTTCCTGATCCCGTCCCAGGACGCGCCATTAAGTTCGGCGATGAG
>JBCCFW010000024.1:0-62495 GCA_039029535.1 Acidobacteriota bacterium | reverse complement strand
TGAACTTCGGGAGCTGGTTCTTCTCCGACACCATCGTGCTCAAGAGCGCGGGAGTCGTGCCGGTGCCGGAGGGACAGCTCGACTGGCTGCGGGAGGACCTCGTCGAGCTGTCGGCGCGCGCGAACATGCCCGTGCCGCAGCTCTATCTCCAGCCGCACGAGGCGAGCCCCAATGCCTTCGCGACCGGTCGCAGCCCGGCGAAGGGAGTCGTCGCGGTGACGGCAGGCTTGCTCAACACGCTCGACCGACGCGAGGTCCGAGGCGTCCTCGCTCACGAGCTGGGTCACATCAAGAATCGAGACACCCTGGTCTCGGCGGTCGCAGCGACCATCGCGGGAGCCATCACCTTCCTGGCGTCCTTCGCGCGCTTCGGCGCGTTCGGTCGCGGCCGCCAAGGCGGCAGCAACCCGCTGGTCCTCCTCATCATGTCGATGCTCGCGCCCCTGGCGGCGATGGTCATCCGAATGGCGATCTCACGCACCCGCGAGTACGGTGCCGACCGTCGTGCGGCCGAGCTGACGGGTGATCCGGAGGGCCTGGCCCTCGCGCTCGAAGGCCTGTCACGAGGGGTGACGCGCCGACCCATGGAGCGTCAGCAGGCGCAGTCCGTCCACTTCATCGTGCACGGCTTCACGGGCGGCTTGTCGAAGCTCATGTCCACGCACCCGCCGATCCCCGAGCGGGCGCGCCGCCTGCGCGAGATGGCCGCGGGAATGCGGTAGCCGACGAGAGTCGGCTCACTTGCCCCGGAGCTTCCGCAACCGCTGCGCCCACTCCCCCTCCACGCCCCGATCGTTGGCTTCGAAGAAGCGGACGTCACCCAACTCTTCGGGCAGGTAGCGCTCGTCGGGAACGACGCCGTGCTCGGTGGCGTGCGGATCGCGATAGCCCTCACCGTGACCGAGCGACTTCGCCAGCTCGGTCGGGGCGTTGCGGAGATGAAGAGGGACCGGTAACGAGCCGGTGTCTCGAACGGCCTGGCGTGCGGCGTGCAACGCTCGTCCAGCCGCCGCGCTCTTGGGTGCCAGGGCCAGGTGCACGCAGGCCTGCGCGAGGACGTAGTGAGCTTCTGGCATGCCGATCTGGTCGTGGGCCTGCATGGCAGCGACGGCAGCGGTGAGCGAGGTCGGGTCCGCGACGCCCACGTCCTCCCCCGCGAAGATGACGAGACGTCGCAAGACGAAGCGAAGGTCGTCGCCTCCCTCGATCAGCCGTGCCATCCAGTAGAGCGCCGCATCGGGATCAGAGCCACGGAGGCTCTTGATGAGCGCGCTGGTGAGGTCGTAGTGACGATCGCCGTCGCGATCGTGCGCGAGCATCACCCGCTGCAACGCCTCGCGTGCGTGCTGCTCGGTGATGGTCCGCTCGGTAGCCCCCGTGAAGGCCGCGAGATCGAACGCCACCTCCAGGCTGGAGAGCGCCCGTCGCGCATCACCATCGGCGGCAGTCAGGAGCAGCTCACGCGCGTCGTCCTCCAGGGAGGCGGGAGCGATGCTCGCCAGGCCTCGCTCGTCGTCGCTGAGCGCGCGGTCGAGCAGGGCGGACACGGCATCACGGCTCAGCGCCTTCAGCTCCACCACTCGCAAGCGAGACAGGAGCGCCGCGACCAACGCGAAGCTCGGGTTCTCGGTCGTCGCCCCGACGAGGGTGACGGTCCCCCGCTCGACGTGCGGAAGCAGGGCGTCCTGCTGCGCCTTGTTGAAGCGATGGATCTCGTCGACGAAGAGGAGGGTGCCGCGTCCCTCACGCGCCCGCCTGGCGTCGGCCTCGGCCACGACCTGTCGGAGTTCCTTCACTCCTGCCAGCACGGCCGACAGGGGAGCCCAGGCCAGGTTCGCCGCGTCGGCGAGCAGGCCCGCGAGCGTCGTCTTGCCGGTGCCGGGTGGCCCCCACAGCACGAGGCTGGGCAGGCGTCGGGCGTCGACCACGCGACGGATGAAGCGCCCCTCGTCGAGAAGCTGAGGCTGCCCGACGACCTCGTCGAGCGAGCGCGGGCGGAGTCGTTCCGGCAAGGGCGGAGGCGGCCCCGTCTCGGCCCCTGGCCCGCCGGGTCCGAAGAGATCGGCCTGGTCGCTCATGGTCGTCTCCTGACCACCGGCACGCCGGTGAGCCCGGCCAAGTCATCCAGGGCCGGGTGCAGGACTTGCTCGATCACCTGGTCGGAGATCGCGTGCTCACGATGACTCGCATCGGACAGGGCCACGAAGCGCCCCCGGCCCAGCTTCGCGACACGCTCGGCAACGACCTGGTGATAGCTCAGGTGGAGGTCACCCGAGAAGCAGCAGGGATCGTGGCGGTTCAATACCTGCAGCTGACAACGTTGGTCCTGCGATCGCCTCCCCACGGCCGCGAGTGCGAAGATCTCGAGCCAGGAGGCTGCTCCCGTCGGATGGTCGGCCAGGTCGTCTTCGTCGGGACCATCTGCCTCGCCGAACACCGGTGCGTAGTGCTGCTCGGGATCACCATGCGAGTGTGGGCTGTAGGGACGAGCGTAGAGCGGCAGGGCACCGGCCACGGCGAGCGAGAGCTGGATGCGCGGATCCAAGGCCGAGGCCAGGTGAGTCGTCCAGCCCCCACCGGAGATGCCGATCATCACGACGTCTCGGGCAGCGGGAGCGGTGGCGTCGATCTCGTCGAGAACGCCGATGACGGGATCGAGGAAGAAGCGCAGGATCTCCCCGCCCATCAGGGGCTCGAGCATCCGGAAGAGCTCGTGGTGATGACGCGTGCCCCGCGAGGCGAGCACGAAGAGACGACCGTCGGGCAGCCAGCCGTCGATGTCGTCGTTCCAACCACAACCTGGCATCTGAAGGACCACGGTTCGATAGCCCCTGGCCAACAGGTGCTCGATGACGGCGCGCAGGTTGCCGTCGAGAGGATCGTCCGCACCGATCCGACCATGACCGGCGTGGACCAGCGCCCATCGCGCTGGGGAGTCGCGGATGGGATGGAGCAGGTAGGCCCGAGAGGTGAAGCCGGTGTCGGCCACCTCGAGGTCGAGCTGGTCGACGCGTGCCAGGAGGGAGGTCGAGAGCGTGGCCAGGGAGCTCGGTGGCACGACGTCACGCGTGACGGCCGGACGTTGATGAGGGACGCCGTCAGGCCAGATCACGCAACGCAGGGCGGCGCGTCGGGCCAGGGCCTGCTCGTGCGTGGAGAACCGGATCAGCCCGGACGGGTCATGGCCGGCAAGCGGGTCGGCGGTGAGTCGTGCCGGGGTGGCCGAAGCGCTCGTCGACAGGGCGACGAGGAGCCAGGCGAGGACGCCGAGACCCATGGACGTTCCGCTCTCCGTGATGCGGGAGGTCGGCGGACCGCCCCGACGTCGGCACGCGACAGCCGACGACGAAGTCTATCGTTGCGCTCGCTCAGGCGACGGCCAGGTCGGGTCGGGAGCCCGAGTCGCTCGCCACCTGCTCGTGGGCCTGGCGGGCCCGATCGTGCGCCGCGGCGAACGACCGGTCGTGCTCGCCGTCGCCTCGGACCGGTTCCCGTGGCTCCGACCCGGCCTGGCCAGTCGGCTCCTTCTCGGCTCCGGTCCCGACTGACGCCGCCGCCTCCTCCTGCTTCTCTTCGCGGATCTCCGTTCGGGCCTTGGCCGCTCGCTGAGTCGCCTCGGCTGCGATCGCACGATCGGCTGCCGAGGGGTCGGCCGGAGCCAGGGCAGCACGACGCACCTGCTCGGCGCGGCGGAGCGTGTCCTCTGGGTTGCGGCCCTCGGACGTGTCGATCTGCACCTCACCGCCCACGGCATAGCGCTTGCCGTCGGGTCCGTTCTGGTAGTCGTAGGTCGGCCCTCCCATCGCCAGGTGCCCGGCGGCTGCGAGGTGGGCCTGCTCATGGGCCCGCACCTCGGCGTCCCGCGCCTTCAGCTCACGGACCTGCTGCTGCTCTTCGTCGGTCAGCTCGCGAGAATCGGGCTCCTTCTCCGAATCGGAGCGGGCAGGAGTCGTGGAGCCAAGCTCCGTCGCGCCCGAGCTCGAACGATGCGTCCCCGCCCTTCCGAGACTCTCGCGTGCCTGAGGCGACAGCTCGACACCGACGGCGGACGAGGATCGTCCGCCTGGAGGCTCGGCGTTGGCCGAGGTGGCGCCAGAGTTGGCTCGTCCAGGCGTCGTGCCCCCGGCCGCCGCTGCCTCGCAGAGCGCACAGGGAGCACCAGGAGGGTGGCCATGGGGGTGCTGGGTCGCCGTCGTCTCGGGGGGAGCTGGTCCGATGCTGAGCACGAAAAAGGCCTCCGCTTCGCCCATCGGCGAGTCGGAGGCCTTCTTGAGGATCGACGTGACGCTTCGGTCTAGCGATCTGGCTCCGTGATGAAGTTGCCGATCTCGAAGATGAGGTCGTCGTCGAAGTGGCTGGTGAGCCCGGGCGGCGGCGGGTCGCCCGCAGGGCCGCCGCTTTGACCGTCCTTGCCGTAGCACTTGACGGTGTAGATGTCGCCGTCGGAGGTGTAGAGGAAGTTGTATCCCCAGCCGTCGAGAGTCGGCACGTGCTTGAGATACGTGGGCGTGAGCAGGCTCGCCACGTCCGTCATCGGCACTTCACTGGTGAAGATCGGGTAGTTGTCTTCATCCATGTTGTAGGCCGCCACCGCGCTCCCGATGGTGCGCATGTCGGACATGGAGCGCTTCTGCTTGCCCCGGTCGACTGCGAAGAGGAGGTTCGGAATCGCGATCGCCGAGATGATCCCGATGATCGCGACGACCACCAGAAGCTCGACCAGCGTGAAACCAGTTGCTCGGTTGCGTGACATGACTCGTTGCTCCTCACACTTGCCCGCACCGAAATGACCCGGTGCGATCTCCGTCATCCTGTCGAAATTTAGGTCCTCGGACCCGGGGGCCGCAAGTCCGCCACCCGATTGGGCGTTACTGAAAGCGGCACGCGCCGGTTGCAACAACCGGCGCGATTGGGTCAAAAAGACCCAAACTTATCGCTCCTCCGTGAAGCCGGTGATGGCGGGGGCGGTGTCGTCGCCGACCAGGAAGCGCGTGCAAATCACCTCAGGGTCGTAGGCGAACTGAACGTGGTTGCCGAAGCTCACGCGGTTGGCCATCACGAGGCCGCGGAACTGAGCTTCCTCTTCGGGGTCCCACCAGCGCAACGCGCTGAGGTTGTTGCTGGCGAACACCAGGCCCTCGATGCTGATGCGCCCCTCGGTCGGCTGACCCACGGGGGGCGTGGTAGGAGTCACGTTGGCGAGGATGCTCACGCCGGTGACACCGACGTCGTCGGGGGTGTCAGCCGCCTTCAGGTCGCCGCGCCCACCAGCTGGGAGCGTCGCCGGCTCCCGATGCGCCACGAGGGCCGGGAGGCAGAAGGGCAGTGAGACGATCTCGATCTGTGGCTGAGGCTGCGCGGGCGAGACGTACTCCGGACCGGTGAGAGTGACGTTGCCCGCGACGTACATGCCTCCGTAAAGGAGGAATCGATCGAGGGTCATGTCAGCCGCCGTCGGGGCGGGCTCCTGGTCCGGAGTCCCCATGGCGTCGAGGCTTCCAGTCAACTCGAGATCGAGGTCGCCCGCGATGTAGATGAAGGCGGGCGCATCCAGCGTCCCGACCTGCATCACGCGGTAGTCGCCCGAGCCAATCGGCGAGAGAGGATCTTGATTGGCGAGCCAGGCGAGGAAGTCGGGGCCCGTGTTGAAGAACAGACCGTTGCCACCCGGATTGAGCCGGGCATCCTCATCGATGTCCGGTTCCCAGCCGCGCGCGAGCTCGAACATGCCGGCGTACTGGAGGAGCGGCGGCTCCGGGATCACGATGACGTTGAGCGAAGGATCGACCAGCGGCCGACCGTCTCGTCCGAACAGGTCGGTCACGAATGCGGGAACGGGCGGCGCGTCGGCGTCCTCGGGGATGACGACATCATCTTGTTCGCCCTCGACAACATAGATGCTCGGAATGCCCGAATCCGTCGGCGGGCCACTGGCCAGGTCGCGAGTGTAGTAAGTGATGCCATCTTCGGGATTGGTGATGGGAGTGCCCGCGCTGTCATCGGCTTCGACCGTCCGCCGGAACCGAACATCACCCCAGATGGTGACGTCGTGGGCGGGCGACGCAGCGTTGAGGCTGGAGACGTAGACCTGCGAGGGCCGGTCAGCACCGTAGCTGAGCGAGGAGCCGACGGACATCGGCGACGTTCCCATCGGTGCAGGACCAGCAAAGTGCGCACCGAGCGTCGCGTTACGACCACCGACGAGATGACCCGAGATGTTCCAGCCAACATCGGCCCGGATACCCTGGGAGCCATAGACCGACGAGTCGACTCGTGGTTGGTAGCCACCCGAGTTGATCGAGGCGCCTCCCGACAGCGCTCGCGAGAAGAAACTGAAGCCACCGAAGCCCGTCACGCCATACGGAATCTGCTCCGGAAGGATCTGGTAGTCCATCGTCAGCCGACGCTGGGCCCGACCGTGACGACCGAGCACCTCGATGCGGAAGCTCGTCAGCCCCTCCACCACGTCCGAGGTGTCAAACAGCGTGCCCTCGAAGCTGCTGTCGCCGAGGGCCTCCAAGACATGCGTCATGTCCGCGGCGACGTCGTCCGGGCCGCCTTCGGCCGAGGTGAAGTCAGTGCCTCCCACCGTGGCATCGAGCAGCTCATTGGTGGCTCGCTCGTAAGCCCAAGCGAAGCCGGCATGGGCTGCAAAGCGAGCGCGCTCCGAATCCCGCTCGTTGGCGGAGATCCGGTGCTCGGTGTTGCTCTCGACCAGCAAGGTCATGCCGATGGCGGTCACCACCAGGGAGAAGAGCAGCACCAGGACCAGCGCCGAGCCTTGCTCCTCGCGTCGTCGAATGAGGACGCCGCCCCTCGCTCGATCGTCTGAGATCACCATGTCCTGCGCTCCTCTCGGAAAGTCGTCCTGATGCCGGCTCATGGAATGGCCTCATAGATCTCGATGTCGAGGTCGGTGTCGACACAGTCGCCCGTGCAGTTGGTCTCGACGATGATCGTCACCGCCGGGATCAAGGCCGGCGTCCTGATGATGGTCGCCGTGAGGTCCACGTGGATGGGCACGACTTCCCCAGGCTGAAGGGCAGGAATGGGGTAGCAACCGTCTGCCGGCCTCGCCTCGAACATGGTGGGGATGGCCGTCTGTGGGGGGGGATCCGGGGCCTCGATCTGATTCAGCTCGAATGACCCGAGAGTTCCATCCGGAGCGCACCCATTGGTGTAGAAGGTGTTGTTGAGCGGAACCCCGAAAGGAACGCAGATGCCGGCAGCACCCAGGACCGGCACGTTGGTCTCTGCCGGTGCACCCGGATCGAGCACGTTGAACACGTTGCCGAAGAGCAACTCTTGGAGTTGCTGACTGCTACCCGCAGTCACGTTGCCCGCCGCTGGTGAAGCGCCGAAGAAGATGTTCCGCGACGCATCTCCGGAGGGGACGTGCTTCGAATGAATGAGGAACCCGATCCTCTCCACCGTTGCCGGACAGACACCGCCGTTCCGGATCTGGAAACAGAAGCTCCCATCCCGTCGAACAGGGCTCGAGGCGTCGTCGTTCCAGACAATGTTCGTGACCCGCACGTCACAGTCCTGGGCCACCGGGCCCTCGTACTGAAAGACGACGTCCGGACGGATCGAGCTGACCGCCGAGTTCTGGCAGGGCCGAGCATCGAAGACCCGGATGCCCTCGCGACGGGCATCGGTTTCTGCGTCGACACCCGGATCGACCAGCACGGCCTCGGCACTGATGGTCAGGACCAGCGGATCCGTCACCGACGGCGGGACGCTGTTGTCATGACCCACCGAAACGTCCACTTCGCCATTCGTCGTCGGGGCGGGCCCCGACGGTGAGAACACCTCGTTGGCACCCGTCAGCGGATCCCGGGCCGCCGCGAACGTGACGTCGAGCTCGACATCGGGAGCCCACCCGTTGATGGACGCCACTGCCGTGATGCGAGGCGGAGCGGGCACCGTCGGGCCACCACCGATGACACAAGGGTCCGTGGCGTCGCAGAGAGCTCCTGCCGCGATGTCGGGGTGCGTGTCGTCGGGGATGAGCTCGAGACGGTAGAACTGGAAGGCGTCCTTCGCCTCACCACTCCCTGCACAGCCACCCTCGGCCAAGCCGACGACCAGCAGGAAGCGGGCACCGAAGCGCAGGTCGTCCTTCGAGAGCTCGACCTCGCCGGTCACCTCACCGCCCGCGTCGGTCATGGTCGTGAACGCCGTGAAGCTGCCGTCGTCCTGGGTCTCACCCACTTCGGTGCCAGCCGGCACGTAGAGCTTGCCCTTGATGTCGGCGTAGCTCGGCGCCGTGCCGGCTCCCACGTTCGCATTCGCCGGCAGGAACTTGCCCTCTCGCTCACCGTCGAAAGCGAGCCGGAGGGACACCTCTTCATTGGCGACGGGATTGCCCATCTCGTCGGTGAGGGTGACCGTGAAGGGAATCGACGGCTGAACCGCGGTCTCTCCTCCCGCGACGTCCTCGACCACCGTGTTGTTGCAGTCGTCCCCTCCCCGCACGATCTCGATGCGCGAGAGGTTCAGGTCGATGATCACGCCCGGGTCGCCCAGCTCCGCCGTGGTCGGCTCCCAGGCCAGGTCGCCCATGGTGTCCTCACAACGCACGCGAGCCCAGACGCGATCGGTCGAGGCCGTCGCCGCGAGGGGCAGGTAGCGGGCGGTGGCGATGCCGTCGCCGTCGGTCCGCGCCGTGCGATCCAGGAAGCGACCGATGCTCGTGTCGTCGTTGCGGAAGAGAACCGCCACGTCGCCCTGTGGGCGATTCATGCCGTCACGCACCCGGTACTTGATCTCGATGGCCTCGGAGCTCGGGACGACCCCGGCGAAGTCGGTGGTGGTGGTGGTACTGCCCGCGGCAACACAGACAGCCTCGACCTGCAGGCCGTCACACTCGGGCAGGTTGGTCGGGTCTGCAACCGTGCGGGATGCTGCCGTCGGCACGTTGATGAGCTGGATGATGCGCTTGAGGAAGCGCACGCGGTACTCGAGGCCGAAGGTCCCCTGACGACCGGCTCGACCGGCGATGTTGCCACCGGTGTCCTCGGGTCGCGGGGTGATGGCGTCGAAGTGGAGCTCGACCGACCGCACCGCCGCGAGCAAGGTCTGCGGGAGCACGGTGACCGTCGAGCCGATGCCGTGATCGATGGTCACGGCCGAGCTGAGGAGCAGGGCGCTCCGCAGGGTGTCGATCTGATCGACGTAGAAACGCTCGGTCTCCGAACCGTTGTCGACCTCGATGCGCATGCCCTGACCGAAGCCCACGACGCTGTCGACCAAGAGCGAGAAGTTGCTGGACTGCGCGATCGCGTCCTCGGCGATCGTGGTGTTGATGTAGCTGCCCGAGAGCACGAACGGGTTTTGTCCCCAGGACCTGGACCCCACCGGAAGACCGCGAAGCGCCGTTCGCTCGGCGTCACTGAGCGAGCCGTCGAAGTTGGTGTCGCCCCAGATGTAGACCTCGGGGGTGCGGGGAGTGAACGGGGAGCAGTCCCGGACCACGCACTCGAACTCCTCGAGGGCGCCGTTGCCGTTGATGTCCTCCGTCACGTGATAGATGAAGAGCTGGTTGGGCTGCGCCGGGAAACCCGTCGGAGGCTCCGGGTACTGAAGCGGGTTGTCCGGCGGATCGTGGGCATAGCCGTTGGTGTAGAGGAACGCCGCCACCGCCTGATGCTGCCCGGGGGGCGAGTCGTCCTCGTTGGGGGCCCCGTAGATCGACTCGAAGAGCCCGAAGTCGAGCGGGTTGCCATCGGTCTCGACCTGCGGCTGGAAGACACCCGTGCGCCCACCCGCCTGATCGTTCTCGTCGATGGTCGTGTCGCCGTTGGCGTCGATGCTGTAGACGTAGGTCTCGGCACCGGTGGTGAGCCCGGCCAGCTCCGCCTCACCCGTGTAGGTACCGCCCGGGAAGCTGATCGTCTCGCTCAGCGCACCGATGTCGGGATCGAGATCGGCGTTGAACACGAGCGTGTGCGACCCGCCGTGGACCAGGCTCTGCTGCCAGGCCGCCGGATTGTTCGGGCTCTGCTGGCGGTTCACGCCCGACCCGACGTGCATCAGGGTCCGCGAGATGTGATCCATCGCCTGACGGCCCTGTGCCTGGGCATCGCGGGCCGAGCTCTCCGTGCTCGCCTGCTCGGCGGCAGTCACGAAGAAGCTGAACACGATGGCGAGGACCGTGATGAAGATGGTCAAGGCCACCAGGACCTCGACGAACGAGAAGCCGCGTCGTCCTGATCGACGACCGGGCTGCGACAGCATCAGGTTGCTCTTCATTGCGCTTGCTCGATGCTCGGATGGAGGAAGGTCACCAGCTGATGCGACTTCTCACCCTGGTTGAGGTTGGTCCAGGTCACCGTGACCTCGGCGCGCATGATCGCCGCCAGCGGATAGCCATAGGTCAACCGGGTCGTGCGCGAGTACTCCTCGTAACCCGGAATGGTGCCGGCCGCAGCGACGTATTGGTGGGTCCAGACGGTGCCCAGCGCCGGCGCTTCCGTGACGTCACGCGAGGAGATCGACGTGGTCTCACCGGGGAGCTGATAGCCCGCGGTGACGTCGGGCGTGGTGTCGCCGTCCCCGTCGAGCTCGGGATGGAAACGCTCGGCCTGCAAGGCCTCGATGCGCTCGACGCACAGGCCCGTGGCGATGCTGCGTTGCAGCGCCAGCTTGTTGAGCCGGATCGAAGCATCGACGAAGGCCATGATGCCGAGGGTGATGCCCGCCAGGAGAGCGAGCCCCACCAGCACCTCGATCATCGTGAAGCCGAGCTCGGCCTCGGTGCGCTGCTCGGCGCGCCGACCCGCGCGCACGGCACCTTGCTGCGTTGTCTTCATAGCTTGATCCAGTCAGCAGTGCTGCTCACTTCAGGCATGTAGTAGGCACGGACGTGACCCATTCCCCCGCGGATGCTCACCGCGCTGGCGCGACCGGTCGCGTCGGTGAAGACGGCCGCCCCCGCCGTGATGATCTGCGGCACGGTCTCACCCGTCATGATGTTCCCGCGAGGGTTGACCATCACGCCGCGCCGCGCCGAGCCCCAGCCCGCCGCGCTGTCGGGCAGCTCGATGTCCCAGGCCTCGGTGAGGTCCGTTCCCCCGTTGGGGTCGGTGATCGAGCCGAAGGTGCGCAGGTCGAGGGCCACCGCTCCCGACAGTGCGTGGAACTCGACCAAGCCACCACCGGTGGTCGAGTCCTCGTCGTCGACGCCGCGCTCCCACCGCAACTGGAGCTCATCGCTCTCGAGCCTGCCGTTCCGGTTGGTGTCGACCACGAGGCTGATCCGAGGGCCCTCGCCCGTCACGCCGGTGTCCGGGTCGGGATCGAAGACCACGAAGTACGGACGCCCCTGGTAGACCGCCTGCATCCGCGCTCTCGTCACGTAGAGACGGAACTGGCGCGCCGCTTCGACCACGGCAGCACGACGCCGGTTCTCGTTCATGGCGCCGAGGCTCATCGTCGTGATGACGCCGATCAAGGCGACCACCGCCAGCATCTCGGTCAACGACCAGCCACCTTGGTCACGGCGGCGGCGAGGGCTCGACTTGCTGTTCATGGGCGTGTCTCCGGACGGAGGCGCGCGACGTGGAATGAGGTCGCGCGAGGCAGGGAGAGAGCGGGGCTCGGATCCATTAAAGGTAAGAACCCGACCCCATCGCCGTCAACGCGCCCCCGGGCCGCAATCCGCGGGATTGCGGCTGTCCGGAGGTCGAGGGGGGACTTGGTGCAGTTGGCCTCGGTCATGCCCCCCGTCAAAGCAAGGGTCAGGCCAGACCACGACTGCGGCCACGCGATGGGGCCAGTCAGGCCCCATCGGTGAATAGAAAAACACCCATCGACGTGGGGGCGGTCACCTTCTGCCCCCATGGCGGGCAGGGACCTACCGAACCGACCTGAGACGCCTCAATCGCAGGCGAGATCGGTCACCGCACCACTTCCGGCCAACTCCACCTCGACACGGTCCACGCCGCAGGCGTCGAGCGCGACCGCTTGCCAGGATCCGTCCCCGAGCGCCGGGATCGGAAGCTCGGCCACGACCTGGTCACCTCGCAGCGCCCGGACCGAGCCCCCGGCCTCGTCGATGTCGAGGAGACCGATCCACCCGACCCGGCTCAGCGTCTCGAGCTCGAAGACCAGGACCCCGCCCGCCTCGGCGTCATCCGGCTGACAGGGTCCGTCCTCGGACAGGACGAGCACGCCACCCCGACTCAGCTCGTTGCCCGGACCGGCACCGGGCGTCGCGAGGTCGTCGTCGCCACAGGTCGGCAGGCCCGTGTCGAACACGCGGACCGGCCGCGTCCCGGACACGAGCAGCCCGGCGAACTGATCGGTGACCAGCGTGCCCGCCGCCAGGCCGTCGAAGTCGGCGACGGTGCACGGAGCCTCGCCTCGTGCCTCCACGAACAGCTCGTGGATGAGGATCTCGCCCTGCAGCGAGACGGTGCTCGGGTCGAAGTCGGCAGCATCGAAGTAGCTCGTGACGGCGGCCCGGTCGAGCTCGAAGGTGTCGGCGGCATGCAACCCCGACAGGTCGAGAGGCACGAGCCCCGTGAAAAGAACGCGCGACCGCGGGCCATCGAGACGGCGGACCGAGGTGAGCAGCAGGCCGCTCCCCGCCGAGTGCTCCACCACGAGCTCGAGCGGGACGCAGGTGGGCAGAGCGTCGATGAGCGGCGGCTGGTTGTCGCCCAGGTCGGAGGCCGAACCGAACACGCCGGCGAAGTTGCCAAAGGCATCGCTGCCCGGCAGCTCGCTCCCGAAGATGCTGGGGCTCAGGCTGGGTCCACCAAAGGCCGTGACGTTCGGGAAGTAGGTGATCTCGACCATGTCGAAGACGTCGGCGTCCCCGAAGATCGGCGCCGTCCCGGTGCGGTTGAGACCGGTCGTCGTGCCGTTGAGCAAGGCGACCGCCACCTGGAAGAAGTCAGCGGGAGAGGCGATCAGCTCCTCGAGCGTCATCACGACCCCGAACCGGAAGTCGTCGTTGCCGTCGAGAGTCCCCGGAAGGGCCCAGCTCGCCCGGACGGACGGCTCACCGGAGTCGAGCTGAACACGGAGCGCCTCGGCCTCGGCATCCCACGAAATCTGCGCCGGGTCGCCGGGACCGTCGATCACGAGGTCGCCCCCTGCCAGCGGGTCCGAGGTGAAGTCGACCGCCCACTCGAAGGCCGAGCAGGGCGGAGCGGCCACGCAGCCCTCGTGGTCGGTCCGGCTGCGCCGATGGTCCGAGAGACGGGCGCTGCCGCCGTGGCGGCGATGCTCGTCGGCCTGACGACGCAGCCAGGCGGGACCGGCCGTCTCCGAGCGCACGGCATGACCCGTCTCGGCAGAGGTGAACGGAGCGGGGAAGAGGGCGAGAGACGTGAGAACGAGCAGTGAGACGAGACGCACGAAAGGGGCTCCTGAGCCGAGTGATCGGGGGGCGGTCGTGATGAGAAGGGGACGGATTCTCACACGACATGTCGACGAGCACGCCGTGATGGCAGCCACCCTGGGAGCCCGATGCCACCCTGGCATGAAATGGGGCTCTCGGGCTGGTGGCGATTCGTGACCGTGAAAACTCGAAAATGCCTGAAACGCGGCTCAACGGATGGCGTAGGTTCTTCTCGAGACTTGGCCCGACGCTTGCTTTCATTGCGATCGTGGCAAGTCCATTTCGCCACAGGGAGGTGTGATCGTGGGGATGTCAATGAGAGCCCATCAGTCGGAAGTGCTGGTCACCAAGGCCGCGCGGAGCGCCCGCATCCAGCGAGCGCGGGGAAGCCACAGGTCGACGCGGTCGTTGTACTACGAGGCGCACTCGCTCCTGCGAAGCCTCCCGCGCTACCTGCGAGACATCGACTTGGCGGCCTGAGCCCTCGGCTAGTCCACGCTCACTCCGCCGGACGAGGCCGGTGGGCAGGACTGGCAGTCTCAGCCAGAAGGGACGACGATGACCACGAGATCGAGGGCCGGCGCCCTCGACGGGGAATCGTGCTCATGAGTCGTCGTCCGTCCTGCCTGCTCATCGCCATCGCCCTGCTTGTCAGCAGCCCCTCCCTGGCCACCGAGCCCGACCAGGGTCGCTCGCTCCTCATCAG
Source organism: Acidobacteriota bacterium (assembly GCA_039029535.1). GTDB lineage: Bacteria > Acidobacteriota > JBCCFW01 > JBCCFW01 > JBCCFW01 > JBCCFW01. The sequence goes on along the minus strand of JBCCFW010000024.1, from coordinate 48,438 downwards.
CAAGCAGCTCGTCACCGACGCGACCACGGGCGAGCAACGCGTCATCGTCGTGCGAAGGCACCAGGACGGCACGATGCCCCCGGTCGTTCTCGCCACTCTTCGAGGGGCCGACGGTCGCGAGGTCGAGCTCGACCTCTCGGCGCTCACGCCCGGTGATGACCGGTGGATCGCGGCCTCGCAGGGCTCTCAGGCCCGAGCCCGCCTGGACGATGCCGGCCTGAGGCTCGACCACGAGGGCACCGAGCTCCTCCTGGCCCCTCGGGACCCGGAGCGGCGTGAAATCCGGGTCTCACGCACCAAGGACGGCTTCCTCGTCGCCCACCGGCACGACGGGACCCAAGTCAGGCGCCAGCCCGTCGCCTTGCTCCAGCCACCGACCCTCGGGGAGGCCGAGCTGAACCGCCACCCGTCCGTCCAGGGCCTCACCGGACCCGACCGAGAGGCGGCGCTCGGTCGACTCAAGGAGAGTCTCTCCAAGCTCGACCTCGGCACCCTGCTGGTCCTCACCGGACCCGCTCCCGGGTCGCGCAGCGCGCGCCCTGCTCCCGCCAGCCGAAGCCGCGCCACCCCGCTCCGCTAGGCGTGCGCTCCGGCGAGCCAGCCCCTCCGCCCCACGAGCGGGATCCGGCCGAGCCCCGGTCCAGCCAGGGGACCGCGGCCACCAGCGTGGGCGTGGCACCGACGACCTCCTGGACGTCGGTGCTGTCGGGGGCCGAGCGCGCCGACCTTCCTGACGGCTGCGTCGTCCTGTTCAGTGGAGGAAGCGCCCTGGCTCGCACGGCTCCGGTCCTGGCCGACGCGGAGCCCGGCGTCCTGCACCTCGTGACCACCTTCGACTCGGGCGGGAGCTCGGGCCCCCTCCGCCGAGCCTTCCGGATGCCGGCGGTCGGCGACCTCCGCAACCGCATGCTGGCGCTGGCCTCCCCTCGCCAGGAGGCGCTGCGCCGCTTCCTCGCGAGACGCCTGCCCTCCGGCGAAGGCCCGGATCTCCGCCAGCAGCTCGAGACGTGGTCCGTGACGACACCGGCCGATTCGGCCGTTCTCGCGTGGGCGCGCTCCTGCCTGGCCCGCTGCCTCGAGCGCTTGCCCGACGAGTTCCCGCTCGGCCGGGCCTCTGTCGGAAACCTGGTCCTCACGGTGCTCTACCTGGAGGCGGACCGCGATCTCGACGCGGCCGTGCGAGAGCTCGGGGAGCGGCTCGAGATCCGGGCCCACGTGCGCCCCATCGCGGACTGCGACCTCCATCTCCTGGCTCGACTCGACGACGGCCGAAGCCTCGTCGGCCAGCACGCCATGACCGGCCGGGAAGGCCCCCCTCCCGACCGACCCATCGACGAGCTCCGCCTGGTCGAGAGCCTCAGCGAGCCGCGCCCGGCACGGGTTCACCTGCGACCCGAGCTGGCGCGAGCCATCGAGAACGCCAGCCTGCTCGTCTTCCCCATCGGCAGCTTCTACTCGAGCGTCCTGGCCAACCTGCTGCCGAGTGGCGTCGGCCGGGCCATCGCCGCGGCGCGCTGCCCCAAGGTCCTGGTCCTGAACACCCGCGCCGACCCCGAGCAGCTCGGCCTGACCGCCGAATCCGCCGTCGAGCGCCTGCTCGCGGTGCTCCAGGCCGACCTGCCTCCCGAGAGCCCGCGGGCCGGATTGCTCGACGTCGTCCTCACGGACTCGACGGGCTGCGTCGGACTGCCGGTCGAGGAGACCCTGGCGGACCGCCTCTCCGTCGCGGTCGAGAGACGGCCCCTCGTGGCCCCAGCGGACGCCACGAAGGCGGTCGATCCCGAGCGCCTCACGAAGGCCCTGCTCGACCTGGCAGTCCCGCGGAGTCGGCCAGGACAAGGCCAGAGTTAGCCACTGCGATTAGGGGCGATTGCAGCGGTAGCTTGGGAATTCGCTCCAGGCGATCAGCGCTCCGGTCGATGATCCGATGGGGTGAGCACTGCCCAACAGGCCCTCCTTCGGGCCTCCCTACCGGCCTGAGACCTTCGGCTCGGGCCTCACCACGCCCACCTCAGCCGGCGTCAGGGACCTCGCCAAGATGGCTCAGACCGCTCTCCTGGTGGGCTCCTCGCCTCTGAGCAGAAAAATCAGAGGGGGGGATTTGGTCGTGGAGAGAAACAGTGACATGATGAGTCATCCACTCTCAGATCGAACTGGTGTGCCGCAAGTCGCGGCGGTTGCCGGCATTTCCTAATTGGAAGATCGCTGGCGTCGAAACGCTGAAGACGGTATCCTAGCTCGGTAGGGAGCAGGTTCAGGCCACTTCAGGTGTCGGTCGACGTTCCGTCGCCCGTCGCAGGAGGTCGACATGAAGAAGACCATCAAGGCTTTGCTGCCGGTTTCGCTCGCCGTGCTCTTCGTGGGCTCGGCCCTCGCGAGACCCCTTCCGGCGCCAGATCCGGTCGTCCTGGAAGTGCCGAACATCCCCGAGATCGGTGACTGTCCCCTCGTGGCCAGCCCGTACTTCCGGCCCTATTGCGAGCTCCGAGCCGAGCATCCGGAGATCGACGAGGCCCTGGCCAACGTCACTCCGTACGCTTCCGGCCGTTCGCGGGCCGGTGACATCCACGTCACCCTCCAGGCCATCTCGGACCTCCTGACCGACAAGCACGTGCGCACGCTGCCCCCGGGCAGCTCTAGTGACATCCGCCGCGTGTGGAAGAAGCACATGGAGCTTCAGGTCAAGAAGCTCCGGCTCATCATCTCGGCCCGCGACATCAACGGCGAGACCAACACCCTGGGTCTCGAGTGGTTCGACGCCGGCATCCTGCTCCAGACCATCAGCGTGGTGGCCTTCGAGCGCAACGTCGAGCTCTTCCTCGACGAGCCGACGGTTCACTGTGCGCCCGGCACCCGCGCCTCCCCCTGTGATGACCCGGTGGTCATTCAGGAGCTCGATCAGCTCGCCCTGATGCTCGGTCCCGAGATCGAGCAGATGATCAACGACTACAACGACGAGGCCGAGCCGACTCCTGGCGTCGTTCCCGACGAGGAAGAAGAGACCTCGCTGCCGCCTCTCAACTCCGAGACGCTGCCGGAGATTCTCGACAACGTCCTCCTCTCGGTCATCCTGCCCGCCATCGACTGAGACCACGACCGCGTCACGCTCGACCCCGCCCGGCCACCGGCCTGGCGGGGTTTCGTGTTTTCTGGGCCCTCAAGGGATCACTCACTCACGCCGGCGGTCGCCTCTGCCACGAGGGCTTCCAGCTCGGGCTTGAGCCGCTCCAGCTCGGCGGTGATCCGCTCCACCAGCCCGGCGGCGCCTTCCAGGCTTCCACGCGAGCACAGCTCCTCCAGCTCGGCTGCGGCTCGGCGACAGGGCTCGGCGCAGAAGTTCCCCACGGCCCCCTTGAGGGTGTGGGCCGCCACGCCAAGTGCCCCGACATCATCGGCACGCAGGGCCGCCACCACGGCCTCGTGAAGCTCGTCGCTGTCCTCCAGGAACTGCTCGGCGATCTCGGCCACCAGGTCAGCGAGCCCGGACATGCGATCGAAGAGCTCGTCCCGATCCAAGGCGGGCTCCAGCGCGCTCTCCGACACCGCCGGCGCGGCGCCGTCCTCGCGCAGGGCTCGAGGCAGCTCTTCACGGCGGGTCAGGCCGGCCAGCCGCGCCAGCAGCTCCTTGGGCCTCACGGGCTTGCCGAGGTAGTCGTCCATGCCTGCCTCGAGGCAGCGCTCCCGATCCCCTTGGAGGGCGTGGGCCGTCATGGCGAGGATGGGGAGCTGCTCGGACGACCTCTCCTCGCGGATCGCGCGGGTCGCTTCGAGCCCGTCCATCTCGGGCATTTGCACGTCCATCAGCACGACGTCGAAGACCGACGAGCGCACGGCCTCGACCGCCTGACGCCCGTCACCAGCGACCACCACCACGTGGCCACGCTTCTCGAGAAGGAGGCGAATGAAGGTCTGGTTGACCGCGTTGTCTTCCGCCAGGAGCACGCGAAGAGACGTCTCACCCTCCGTGCCGCTACCTGGACCGGGCACGGCCTCTCGAGCGTCTCCGCCACCAAAGATGTCGCGGAGGACACCCGCCAGGGCAGGGACCTTGAGCGGCTCGTGGAGCTGATGCTCGATGCCGAGGGACCGCGCGTGCTCAGTCGCACGCCGCCGTCCCATGGGCGTCAGCGCGATGAGCACCGGCGCCCTCTCGAGGCCCGCGGCCAGCTCGACCACTTCGTCGAGGGCTCCCTCGGCCAGCTCCGCTTGCACGAAGCAGAGATCCAGTCCTCCTTCCCCCAGCGCATCTCGCGCCGACCGGAGATCTGACGCGATCCGAACCTCCGCCCCCAACTCACCGAGAATCTCGTCGAGTGAGCTCGTGAACGACGGCGATCGATGAACGAGCATCACCCGTCGTCCCTCGAGCTTGGGCAGGAGCCGAGGCTGCTCGGGCTGAGCCTGGAGACAGGCGGTGAAGTGGAAGGTGCTCCCCACGTTGGGCGTGCTCTCGACCCACACGCGCCCGCTCATGAGCTCCGAGAGCTGACGGCAGATGGCCAGGCCGAGTCCCGTTCCGCCGAAGCGTCGCGTGGTCGAGCCGTCCGCCTGTGAGAAGACGTCGAAGATGAGCTCTTGCTTGTCGGCCGGAATGCCGATCCCACTGTCCTTGACGGCGACGTGGAGGTGCTCGGGGCCCCCCTGAGTCACCCAGTCCACCACCACGGCGACCTCGCCCTTCTCGGTGAACTTGACGGCGTTCCCTGCCAGGTTGATGAGCACCTGCTGGAAGCGAATGGAGTCGCCCAGGAGAGCGTCGGGGACGTGCGGCGCGACGTGCACGACGAAGTCGACGTTCTTCGCATGCGAGCGCAAGGCGATGCCGTCGAGGCTGGCGCCGATGGCTTCGCGGAGTGAGAACGGCTCCGGGTGGAGCACGATCTTCCCCGCTTCGAAGCGCGAGAAGTCGAGGATGTCGTTGATCAGCGCCAGCAGGTTCTCGCCCGAGTGCTGGATCATCCCGAGGTACTCGCGCTGCTCGACGCTGAGCTCGGTGTCCTCCAGCAGTGCAGCCATCCCGAGGATGCCGTTCATGGGCGTGCGGATCTCATGGCTCATGTTCGCGAGGAACTGGCTCTTCGTCCGCATCGCCTGCTCGGCCACGTGCTTGGCAGCATCGAGATCTTCGACGAGGCTCGCGAGGTTCGCAGACGTGTCCTCCTCGAGCTGGTGCTCGATCTCGAGCTGACGGACGCGTTGCCTCAGCTCGGCGAGCTCACGCTCGGTGCGACTCTGATCGGCGATGACGACCACGGCCGCCAGCAACTCGCCGTCGTCGTCTCGCAACGCCCGCAGACGCGCATGGCCCGTCCGGCTCACTCCGCGATGACGCTGACAGCGGAGCTCGCCCTCCCACTCCTCTCCCTCGTCCAGCTTGGGGAGGAGCTCCGAAACCCAGTCCGGACCTCGAAGGGCTTCGCCGATGGGTCGCCCGAGAAGTCCGTCCGGAGGGTCTCCGTGGAGCGCGTGGGCTTCCGGGTTGGCCTGGAGAACGATCCCGCGTCGATCGACGACGAGAACCTCAACCGGCAGGCTGTCGAGGTCGGGCCCGTCCGAGCTTCCCGCACCGAGCCAGGCCGACGGGCCGATCACGATGCCGAGTCGACCCTCACCGAGGCTCCAGGCGCGCGCGATGAGATCACCACCGATGCCGCGGCGCGTGACGCTGCCGTCGGTCCTCGGCAACCAGGAGAGACCCTCGGGCAAGGGCTCGCCGGGAAGGAGTGGGTCGACCTGCCCACCCCAGCTCACGCAGGAGCCGAAACTGCTCTCGACCCGGCCCTCTGAATCGAGGACCAACAGTCCGTGTCGTCGGGCAGGACCCACGGGTCAGCCTCCGGGCCCCGGCGATCCGCTCGGGGTGAGCCGGACGCAGGGAAGCCCGGGGGTCCTTTCGGCGGTGGCGCGACGGTCTTGACCCGACGGTCGCACCACCAGGCCCTCGGGGTCTCCTAACCGAGCTCCTCGAGCTTGGCCTGGATCGGGCCCCAATCGCGCTCGTCGCCGGTGCTCGACTGGACCTCGCACAGGGCCACGTTGCCCTCACGGTCGACGATGACCGTGGCGCGGTGGCTGATGAAAGGCACGGCGGGATGCTCGAGACCGTAGGACTTGGTCACCTCGAGCATGGGATCGGCCAGCAGGTCGTGGGAGATGTTCTCGGCCTTCTTCCACGCGGCGTGAGACCAGGTCGAGTCACGGCTGATGCCGACCACGACGGTGTCGTCGCCGGGGAGCACAGGCTCCTGGCTGATCTTGCAGTTCTCGTTGGTGCAGGTCGGGCTCCAGTCCAGGGGGTACCAGAGCAGCACGACGTTCTTGCCACGATGGGAGGAGAGCGTCCACTCGCTCTCGTCCTGGGTCTTGAGGGTGAAGTCGGGGGCGGCGGTGCCGACGGCGATGGTCACGGGGAGCTCCGAAGATGCCGGCTGAAGAAGCAGCCGGATGACGTTTCTCGGGGAGAGGCGGAGTCTAGCCCACTTCATTCACCAACCTTCCGCCGCGTGACCGGATCGGCACGCTCGGTCGGATGACGCTGTCACGCTCGGAGGGCTGATAGCCTTCGCCGGTGAGCACCCGCCTGCCCGAGCTCGTCGAAGCGCTGTCCGCCGTCCCCGGCCTCGAAGCCATGGACTGCGATGGCGAGGGCCACCCCATCCCCGACCCGGTGGCTTGCGTCCACGTGCGCTGCACGCTCAGCTCTCCCGATCGCGAGATGCTTCTCGGCAAGGTGGGACCGCTCATTCGCCGTTCGCGCTTCGTCATGGCCGCCCTGGTCGATCGCGCCGACCTCTACGCGATCAGCTACGCACCGGACAAGCGTCGGCCCGACCCCGAGCCAGCCATCGAAAAGCTCCTCGGCCTCCTGGCCGATCCGGCCGAGCTCGCCTCGGATCACGTGCCCGATCGCCGCGGCCGCTGACGCCTTCGCCTCGTTCGTCGCCGTCGGTTTCCTGAGGTAAGCTCGCGCTTCCTCTTTCCAGGAGCCGCGGAATGAAGATCCGAGTCGAATACTGCTCTGCTTGAAACTACGAGCCCAATGCCGTCAGTTTGACGGACAAGATCCTCAACCACTTCAAGTCCAAGATCAGCAGCCTGGCCCTGTCGCCCTACGACGACGGCCGCTTCGAGGTCTTCCTCGGCGACACGCTGATCTACTCCAAGCTCGAGACCGGTGAGTTCCCCGACGAGGGTGCCATCATCGCGAAGCTCGAAGACGCCTAGCTTGGACGCACCACGTCGTCTCCTGCGGGCTGAGCAGGTTCTCGGCTCACGGAGCCGGCGTGTCGCGCTCGTGCTCGAAGGGTCGCAAGATCCCCACAACGTGCACGCCGTCCTGCGCACCGCCGAGGCTCTCGGCCTGCAAGACGTTCACCTGGTCGCCCCCCGTGGCGACGCGGCTCGCATCTCACCCGGCGTCACGCAACGCGCGCACGAGTGGCTCAGCCTGCAGCGTCACGGCAGCATCGACGACGCCGCCGCGCTGCTGCGCAAGGAAGGCCGCGCACTTTGGGCCACGGCCAATGCCGAAGGTGCTCGCTCCCTCACCGAGTTCGCACCCGAGGGACGCATCGCGCTTCTCTTCGGCAACGAGACCGAAGGACTGAGCGAACGCGCCATCGCCTTGGCCGATGGTCTCCTCCGCATCGACCTGGTCGGCTTCTCCGGGAGCCTGAACCTCTCGGTCACCGCCGCGATGGCGTGCTGGGAGCTGCGCCGACGCGAGGTGCTCACCGGCGGCGGTGACCTCGACGACGTCGAGCGTGATGCGATCCGAAGAGACTGGTACCCCAAGCTGCTCGAACGAGGCCGACGACGCGCTGGCCTCAGCGAACGTTGGCTGGCTCAGGCCGACTCGCTCGCAGAGCATGCGGCCGAGATGGAGCGCGTCACGCCTCGCAACCGAGAAGACGGCCCCGCCGTCGAGGACTGCTGATCATGGGATTCCACCTGGGCATCGTCGGAACCGGTCGCATCGCCGACCTCCAGCTCGCACCTGCCGTGCGCGCTGCCAGCAACACGGTCCTTTGGTCCGTCATGAGCCGCGATCGCGATCGCGCTACCGACTTCGCCAAGCGTCACGGTGCCGAGGCCGAGCACGCCGCCCACGATGACCTCGCCGACATGTTGGCCGATCCCTCTCTCGACGGCGTGCTGCTCGCGACCCCCGACGCGCTGCACGCGGAGCAGGCCCTGCAAGCCTTGCAAGCGGGCAAGCACGTCCTCACCGAGAAGCCGATGACCACCGACCCTGAGGACGGTCGCAAGCTCGTGAAGGCCGCCGCCGACACCGGGCTCTGCGTCGCGGTGGCCTACCACCTGCGCTGGCATGCCGGACATCGCGAGGCACGCCAGCGTGTTCTCGACGGCGCCCTCGGTGAGCTCCGGCACGCCCGCGCCCAGTGGACCTGGCAAGCCCCCGACGGCGAGAACTGGCGCGCCAGCCCCGAGGTCGGCCGCTGGTGGAGCCTGGCGGGCGTCGGCACCCACTGCCTCGACCTCCTGCGCTGGTTCCTCTTGCCCAGCGAGGGCGAGGTCGAGTCGCAGTCGTCGCTCCTCTCCACGGGCGTGTGGGACCGACCCCACGACGAGACCGCCATGGTGAGCCTGCGCTTCGCCTCGGGCACGACCGCTCAGCTCCTCTCATCGGCCCTCTTCAACTCCGAGAGCGTGCTGGAGGTCCATGGCTCCAAGGGCAGCCTGACCTGCACGGGCACCCTCGGCCCCCACGGCGCCGGCACCGTCCGGCTGCCCGACGGCGTGCTCGAGCACGAGGTGAAGAACCCGTTCGTCGGCGAGATCGAGGACTTCGCGTCCGCCGCCACCGAGAGCCGCGCGCCCGAGGTCCCGGCCACCGAGGGCCTTCGCAACGTGGAGATCCTCGACGAGGCCGCTCGAGCCGGGGGCCTCTCCCACTACGGCTAGCGCTCCGACATGGACCCACTCGGGGCTCGACGGCAGTTCATGGCAGGATCGGGGCGAAACGACCACCATCCGTGACGAGGTCGATGACGTCCCGCTGGCTTCTCCGCATCCGCCGGGCCCTGGCCCTGGACCCCGAGCTCTTTGAAGAGGTCGAGCACGACCACTCTGCCGGCCCCCAGGCCCTGGCAGTCGTGCTCGCGGCCTCTCTCTCGGGCTCCATCGGGTCGATGGCAGCCGCCCGCGTTCTCGGCTGGCCGGTGTCGCCGGGCCTGGTCATGGTCGCGGCGGTGGGCTTCCTCGTCGCGTGGACGTTCTGGTCGTTCGTGACCATGGCGGTGGGAACGAGCTTCTTCGGTGGTCGGGCGGACATGGGCGAGATGCAGCGCACGCTCGGCTTCGCTGCGAGCCCCGGTCTCCTCATGGTCGTGCCGGGAGTCGGCGCGCTCGTCGGCGTGCCCTGGGCCCTGCTCGCCATGGTCATCGCCGTGCGTCAGGCTCTCGACTTCGTCGACACGCGACGGGCGTTGCTGGTCGTCGCCATCAGCACCCTCATCACCGGCGCCGTGCTCCTTCCGACCGGGTGCTTCCTGAAGTCGCAGGGACTCGGCGCGGTGTTCTCCGAGCAGCAGGGGGAAACCGTCTTGGCGGCCCCGATCGCACCCTGCGAGAATGACGACCCCGCCGGACCCCCGGCGTGAGCATGCGAGGTCGCCCGTGAGCACCATCACCAACGACGATTACCAACCCGCGCTCGGCACCATCGAGCCCGGCACCGACCTCGTCGCGGAAATCCGCCGTCTCAAGAAGGAGATGAACGCGGTCATCCTGGCGCACTTCTATCAGGAGGCCGAGATCCAGGACCTCGCCGACCATGTCGGCGACAGCCTCGGTCTCGCCCAGAAGGCCGAAGCCACCGACGCCGACGTGATCGTGTTCTGCGGCGTCCACTTCATGGCCGAGACCGCCAAGATCCTCAATCCCGAGAAGACGGTGCTGCTCCCGGACCTCGACGCGGGTTGCTCCTTGGCCGACCGCTGTCCCGCCGACAAGTTCGAGGAGTGGCTGAAGCAGTACCCCGATCACGCGGTCATCTCGTACATCAACTGCTCGGCCGGCGTGAAGGCGCTGTCCACGGTCATCTGCACGTCGTCGAACGCCAAGCGCGTCGTCGAGTCGATCCCCGAGGACCAGCCCATCGTCTTCGCGCCCGACCGTCACCTCGGTCGTTGGGTCATGAAGCAGACCGGTCGCGACATGGTCCTCTGGTCCGGCTTCTGCGTGGTGCACGAGCAGTTCTCCGCTCGTCGCATGGTCGAGCTCAAGACGCAGCATCCCGACGCCCAGCTCATCGCCCATCCGGAGTGCGAGCAGTCGGTGCTCGCGCTCGCCGATCACGTCGGCTCCACCGCCAGCCTGCTGCGTCACGTCACCGAATCGGAGCACGACGAGTTCATCGTCGCCACCGAGGCCGGCATCCTCCACCAGATGGAGAAGAAGCGTCCCGGCGTGAAGCTCATCCCCGCCCCGCCCAGCGCCGGCTGCAACTGCAGCCTCTGTCCGTACATGCGACTCAACACCCTCGAGAAGGTGTACCTCGTCATGCGAGACCGAAAGCCCGAGATCATCGTGCCCGAGGACATCCGCAAGGCGGCGCTGGTGCCGGTTCAGCGGATGCTCGAGCTCGGCTGAGTCAGCTTCGGATCGGGAAGTTCTCCAAGAACTGGCAGGAAGTCCCGACCGGCCGCAATCTCTCGTCGTGCGACTCGAACTGCTGGGGCAACTCGACGACCCGCCCGACACCCTCGAGCTGGAGCCGACCGGCATCCTGCTGGAATGGCTCCGTCAGCTCTCGACCGCGGCGTTCGTCCTCATCCTGCTGGGCGGCTTCCTGCTCGGACCAGGAAGGACGGATGCCGGAGAGCTGAGCTCCGCGCCCCAGCCGTGCTCGACGGCTGGCGGCGTTCTCCCTCCGTCGGACGCGGCGGAGGGAGAGAGCTCGACCTCACCCGTTCGCTGACCTCGAGCCGCTCTCAGCCCTGAAGGAAGCGACGCACCGGCTCGCCCACCGCCTCGAGCTCGATGAGGAAGGTGTCGTGGCCGTAGGGCGCGTCGATCTCGAGGTACGTGGTGTCGGCACCGCCGAGCTCGAGCAAGTCGGCGAGCTGCCGCTGCTGCCAGTACGGAAAGAGGATGTCCGAGCGCACGCCGATCACGAGGCTCGGACACTGGATCCGCGCCACGCCGGCCTCGAGCCCCCCGTGCCCCTCACCGAGGTCGAAGAGATCCATGGCCCGTGAGATCGCGAGGTACGAGTTGGGGTCGTACTGGAGGCAGAACTTCTCGCCCTGGTGATCGAGGTAGCTCTCGACCTGGAAGTGCAGGCCGAAGCCGGGCTCGCTGCCTTCCACTCTCTTGCGCCCGAAGCGGTCGTTCCACTCGGGTCCCGACCGGTAGGTGATCGTCCCGATCTCACGAGCGACCTTCATGCCGGCGTGTGGGAAGGGTCCGTCGTAGTAGTCGCCGCCATTCCAGGCTGGGTCGGCCAGGAGTGCCGAACGCTGGACGTGCCGCATGGCGATGGACTGCGCGTGCGAGGTCGCCGCCGCCGAGATCGACACGACCCGACCGACACGCTCGGGCTCGAGCGCCGCGGCTTGCAGCGACTGCATCCCGCCGAGCGAAGCCCCCACGCTGGCGTGCAGGCGATCGATGCCCAGGTGATCGAGCAGCAGGAATTGAGCGACGACCATGTCCTGCACGGTGAGGAACGGGAAGCGCGGTCCCCAGGGCTTGCCGTCGGCCGCGGGCGAGCTGGGTCCCGTGCTGCCGTAGCAGCCCCCGAGCAGGTTGCTGCAGGTGAAGAAGAAGCGGTCAGTGTCGAGCGGGCAGCCCGGTCCGATGAACTTCTCCCACCAGCCCGGTCTCTCGTTCTTGGCGTGACTGCGTGCGTGCGACGAGGCCGAGAGCCCGGTGTGAATGAGGACCGCGTTGCTCCGGTCGTCGTTCAGCTCTCCCCAGGTCTCGTAGGCGATCCGAAAGCCGGGGAGCGACCCGCCGAGTTGGCAGGCAAACTCGGCCTCGTGCTCGAAGACCTCGTAGCCCTCGACGATCTTGTCGTAGACGGGCTCGGGTCCGCCGATTTCCTTGTCATGCTCGCTCATGAGGCCGTGATGCTACCTCCTTTCGGAAGCACTCGCTAAGATCGGACCGTGGTCTCGCACGTCATCACCCTCCGGGGTCCATTCGTCGCCTCCCTCCTCGCCGTCCTGCTGGCCCTGCCGGCCCGGGCCGGCGGGGGTCACTACGGTCCGCTCCCCCTCCGCAAGAAGGACCGCCTGCTCGTCGAGAAGAGCACCGAGTTCGAGGAGCTCATCGAACGGCGGGGCGGCCTCTACCCGGAGGGCGAGGTCACCGAGCTCGTGCGTCGCGTGGGCGCCGCCATCGCTCCCGAGCATCCCGCCGACGACTATCAGCGCTTCCGCTTCGGCGTCGTGCGTGACCCCGTGCCCAACGCCTTCGCCCTCCCCGACGGCCAGATCTACGTGAACTCCGGCCTGCTGGCCCTGCTCGAAAACGAGGCTCAGCTCGCCGCCGTCCTCGCCCACGAGTGCATGCACGTCGAGGGCCATCACTCCGTCATTCATGCTCGTCAAGCGCGAAAGAAGTCCGGCGCGATGGTCGCCCTGGGCATCGGCCTGGGCACCGTGGGCAACCTCATCAACATCGCGCTCTTGCGCTCGGTCATCGGCTTCGGTCGCAACCTCGAGGAAGAGGCCGACTACCACGCCTTCCCCCGCTTGCTCGAAGCCGGCTATGACCCCCGTGAGCTCCCACGGATCTTCGAGCTGCTCGATCTCGATCCGGAAGGCGAACGCAGCAAGCCCAAGCCCAAGTGGGCGAGCCACCCCTTGGCCCGAGCCAGGACCGCGGCGGCCGAGCAGCTCATCGCCTTGCGGCAAGACGAGATCCGAGCGGCCACCGAGAAACACGGCGAGCTCCGCATCGGGGCAGACCACTACCCCGTGACTGTCCGCGAGGCCGCAGTCCATGCCATCGAGCGCTTGCTGGAGGCCGACCGCCCACGCACGGCCCTACTCCTGGCCCGACGACAGGTCGATCTTTGGCCCGACGACGCCGCGGCTCAGGCCCGCCTGGGAGATGCTCATCGTCTCCTCGATGCTCGAACCATCGAGCCCACCGACGTCGAGCTCTCGAAGCGAGGCAAGCGTCGCAAGCGTGAGGGTCGCGTGTTGCAGACGGCCGAGGAACGACGCGAGGAACGGCTTCAGCGTCGTGGCGCCGACGATGTCCTGACGACCAATCGCGAGACGGCGCTGGCCGCCTACGAGCGAGCCCTCGAGCTCGACCCGAGCTGTCCGGAAGCCCTTCGTGGTCGGGGCTACCTGCAACGCGACGCCGGCCGCTGGCTCGACGCCGGTCGTGACTTCGCCGCCTACCTGCGTGCTCGACCCGATGCCGCGGACCGCAGCCGCATCACGGCGCTCCTGGCCGAGATCACCCGAGAGCTGGAGACCTCGCGATGAAGCTTCATCCTGCCGTCGTCACGATGGCCGTCCTGCTGCTGGCTTCGTCGCTGATGAGCCGGGCTCCCGATGCCGCCGCTGCCAGCTACGAGCATCCGGACTTCACCGAAGGTCACGAGCGACCGGCGCGCCTGCTCGTCCTCCCTCCCGTCTCGTCGATCAGTCGGAGCAAGATCAACGAGTCGGAGCCACTCATCAAGGAGACCCGAGCCCTCGAGGACGCGCTCGCCGGCTCGGTGTCGAACCGACTGACACTCCTGGGCTACGAGGTCGTCCTCCTCACTCCGGAGGAGATCAACGACGACCCTCGTCTCGCCGATTGGTACGAGCAGTTCCTCGCCCGCGCGCTCGAGACGGCGAGTCAGGCCTCGGTCAAGCCCAAGGACATCCGCTTCGGACGCTTCAGCATCGGTGACCACGGCTTCCCGCTCGCCGATCGCTTTCAAGTCGACGGCGCCGTCCTGCTCAACTCCCAGTCGCTCATCCACGGCAAGGGAAAGAAGGCACTGTTCGGCGTTCTCGGCACGGTCTTGGGTGATCCCCTGGCCGCAGCGAGAGGGATGACCCGAACACAGCTTCTCGCCGTCACCTACGACCTGCGCGACGGTCAGCTTCTCTCGCTCGGCGCGGGGCTCGAGGCCGGCAAGGTGCTGAAGAAACCGGAGGCCGTGGCGGCCGGTGCGGTCCACGCGGTGTTCGCCGACTACCCGGCCATCGACCGCACCCGACGCGTCAAGCCCAAGTTCCGTCAGAAGGTTCCACGTCGCGAGCTCACCCGAGAGCGAGCGAGCACCGACGACGTGCTCAGCGCCTTCGATGCCGTGGCCGAAACAGCGACGACTCCGGAGGTCGCTTCTCCGGAAGTCTCCTCACCCTACGACGACACTCCGACACCCCCGCCTCCGCCCGAGATCCCAGCCGAAGCGCCCGCACCGCCCGTGGTCGCGTCGACGCCGCCAGCGCCGGACGTGCCGAGTTACCCGGTCGTCGACCCGCCCACCGTCCGTCTCGTTCGCATCGGGGGCACTGAGCACGAATCCCTCACGCTGAAGAACATGTGCCCCGACGCGCTGCGCGTCAGCGTGAACGGCGAGGCCTGGTCCCTCCTGGAGCCCGGCGCGGAACGTCGCTGGGACGACGCGGTCGGCTCCCACGAGCTGCGCATCGCACGCGGCGATCGTGACGAGCAGGTCGGCCAGGGCCACGCCCTCATCGGCAGTGGGCGCTCCCTGCTGGTCGAGCTCTGGCCGACGGAGCGCTGACGACTCAGCTCTCGCCAGTCATGGGCACGAAGCGCACGGGGATCACGCGACGCTCCCGAGTCGCCCCGTCGATCTTCGTGATCACCAGCAGCTCCTGATGCTCGACACCGACGGGGATGACGAGCCGACCCCGTTCGGCGAGCTGATCCGCGAGCGCCATGGGCAGCCGTGCCGGTGCCGCCGTCACGACGATCGCATCGAAGGGTGCCCGCTCGGGACAACCTCGGTGGCCGTCGGCGAGCCGCAAGTCGAGACCGCGATAGCCGAGCTCCTTCAAGAGCGTCCCTGCACCCGACGCGAGCTCGGGGAGGATCTCCAGGGAGACGAGCTCACTCCCAGCGTCCTCCACCGTTTCGTCCTGCGCGGCTCCCAGGCCCAGCATCTCGGCCAGCACGGCGGTCTGGTACCCCGAGCCCGTGCCGACCTCCAGCACGCGGTCACCGGGCTGCAGCTCGGCCAGCTCGGTCATCATGGCCACGATGGTCGGCTGCGAGATGGTCTGCTCGCAGGCGATGGGCAGCGGGTGGTTGCCGTGGGCCAGCCCTCGATGAGACGACGGGACGAAGCGCTCGCGCGGCACGCGGGCGAGCGCTTCGAGCACGCGCTCGTCTCGCACGCCGTCGCGGCGGATCTCCTCGAGCAGGGTGCGCAGGGTCACTGGGAGAGCTCCGGGAATCGGTCAGCGAGTAGCATTCTGACCGAGGAACTTCGTGGGTCGTCCCGTCAACACGTCATCGGCGCCCGTCCTGAACGCCATCGGGCTCGCCTGTCCCGAGCATCTCCACTCGCAGGAGACGCTCATCGACGCCTTCACCACGGCGCAGTCGCTCTCGTCTCGGGACGCACGACGCCTCCGCGCCGTCTTCACGCGGGCGGGCATCGAGCGTCGGCGTGGCTGTCTCCCCCTCCACGGCGACCCCGAGAACACGAGCCTGCTCGACGTCCTCACGCGACCGGCGACCACGGGTGAGCGGATGTCGCTCTTCGCCCGCGAGGCTCCGCGGCTGCTCCGCAGCGCCTGCCAGGACTTGCTGAGCCGGCTCGACGACCCGAGCGTGCTCGAGGACGTGCGCGACCTGCGGGTGGCCTCGTGCACGGGCTTTCTGGCGCCCGGTCTCGACCGAGTGCTCGTGGAGGAGCTGGGGCTGAGGTCGGACGTCCACCGGACGCTCGTCGGCTTCCAGGGCTGTCAGGCCGGGCTCGTCGGCTTGCGTGACGCGGCCATGGCCTGCCGCGTCGAACCAGGTCATCGCTCCCTCGTCGCTTGCCTGGAGCTCTCGTCACTCCACGTCCAGGCGGGAGCCGACGAGGACCCGCTGGTCGGCAACGCGCTCTTCGGCGACGGGGCCGCGCTCGCGCTGGTGTCCGGAGCCGAGGTCACCGACAGCGACGGACCCCACCTCACCGCAGCGCGCAGCGACCTGCATGCCGCGGAGGCCGACGCGATGACCTGGACCGTCGGCGACGCCGGCTTCGCGTTGCACCTCGACTCGCGTCTCGCCGGCCTGCTCGCTGCCGGTCTTCGACGTCTCACCGAGGAGCCGTCCTGGCAGGCCGTCCTCTCCGACCGCGACGCCTGGGCCGTGCATCCCGGCGGTCCCGCCATCCTCGGGGCCGTGCGCGAGGCCCTCGACCTATCCGACGAGGCGTTGGCCGCCTCGCGCGCGGTGCTCGCCGAGCACGGCAACATGTCGTCGCCGACGATCTTCTTCGTGCTCGAGCGTCTCCTCCGCGATCCGAATTGGCAGCGGGGCGTGGCGTTGGCCTTCGGGCCGGGCTTGTCGACCGAGGCGATCGCCCTGGAGCGTGCGTGAACGACGTCATCGTCGTCGGGGCCGGTCCGGCGGGCTCGACGACGGCGACCTGGCTGGCCCGACGAGGTCATCGCGTCCTCCTGCTCGAGCGCTCTTCGTTTCCCCGCGACAAGCTCTGCGGCGAGTTCCTGTCGGCCGACGGCGTCGCCGAGCTCGAGGAGCTCGACGTCGCCTCGCTTCTCGAAGGGACGCCTCGCATGCAACAGCATCGAGTGACCACCTTCCATCACGGCCGACGACACGAGATTCTCGGCCGACTCGTGCCCGATGCTCGTGGGATCTCGCGACGTCGTCTCGACGCCGGTCTCGTTAGAGCTGCCGGTGAGTCCGGCGTGGACGTCCGCGAGGGCTTTCGTGTCCTCCGAGTGGACGAGATCGACGACGATGCACGCCGCGTGGTGGGCCTGAGCGAAGCCGGCGACGAGGCCCACGTCGCTCGCGTCGTCATCGACGCCAGCGGCCGACTCGGCCTCCAGCGTCACGCTGCTCCCGGCCCGGCCCGTCAGCTCGCCTTCCAGCAGCACTTCAAGGTGGCTCGAGGCGACGGCCCAGTCGGCGTGGAGCTGCACTCGTTTCCCGGTGGCTATCTCGGGCTCGCCCCCATCGAGGACGGCCGGGTGAACGCCTGCGGGCTGGTCGAAGCCCGTCTTCACGCCGGTCACGTCCGCACGGCCGAGGACCTCTTCGCGTTGGCCGCGCGTTGCTCCCCGGACGCAGCGGAACGGCTCGCTGGGCTCGTGCCGGACGGTGAGCCCCGCTCGACCGTGCGTGATCCGACTCGAGCACGGGAGCGACCCGGCTCGCGGTGGCAGGTGGGAGACGCCGCGAGCAGCATCGCTCCACTCTGCGGCGACGGGATGGCCATGGCCCTCACGGGCGGCCGACTCCTGGCCGAGACGGTGTCGGAGGTCCTGAACGGCAAGCTCCGTCACGCCGAAGCACGACGTCGTCACGCTCGCGCTCGCAGCTCGGCGTTTCGCTCGCGGCTCCTGCTGGGGCGCCTGCTCGAGCACTGCCTGGTCCGGCCTTCGTGGACGGGCCCCGTGTTGCGAGCGGGACGCGCCTGGCCGGGCCTCATCGACGCTCTCGTGAGAGGCACGCGCGGCCGCGTGATCGCCTGAGACCGAAACACCGGTCCCCTGAACGTGAAACGACCTCCCCCGACCGAGGTCGAGAGAGGTCGTTGAACCGGTTCCCGTCCGGCGGTCACCGGACGGGAGAACGGTTGGACTAGCTAGGGCAGGCAGTTCATGTCGACGACAGCGCCGGAACCGTTGAGCTGGACCTCGATGCGGCAAGCACCGGTGACGTTGATGAAGACCTGCTGGTCGACGCCGTCACCGAGGGTGAGGATGGCACCGACGGCGAGGAGGCCGCCACCGCAGTCGTACGCGCGGACCTGGCCGCCCTCTTCCGAGTCGCGGATGGTCACGTACGTGATGTTGGTCGGCTCGTCGAAGTCGAAGACCATCGTGCCGCCAGCCTCGTTGTCGTCGGGCGCACAGGCGCCGCCGGCATCGAGGATGAGGATGTTGCCATCACCACCGGCGAGGTCGTCGTCGCCGCAGGTCGGGTTGCCGTCGTCGAAGACGAGGACGGGGCTATCGCCACTGATGGTCACGCCGCAGAACTCGGCAACGTCGCCAGCAGCGGAGTCGTCCTGCCAGTTCCACAGGCCGCACTCACCCGGGGACGGGAAGGGCTGACACGGGTGGTCGCAGTCGTACTCAGGCTGGTTCGGGAGGAGCAGGCGGATGACGTCCACGATCTCGCAGTCGTCGAGGTTGTCGAGCTTCGCCTCGATGGCGTCGACGGAGGTCTGGCTGGCGCGGGTGCTGAGCGCGACGTCGAGGTTGGCGTCGAGCTTGGCTTCGATCATCTCGAGGCCGGCGACGATCTCGTCGAGGTCGGAACCACCGCACTCCTGGAACTGGAGGTTGTCGATGAGCTCACCACCGAGGCCGACGGCCGCGGGGGTCACGATCTGGATGGCACCGATGGGCTCAGGAGCCACGACGCCGAAGAACGCACAACCGGAGGTCGCGAACACGGAGGCGGTGCCGAGGACGGCGCCGACCGTGTCGAAGACGAGGATGTCGGGGGCGCCAGGAGCGCCGAGGGGCAGGCAGAGGTCGAAGCCGATGCAGGTCATCTCGCCGCAGGTCGGCTCGAGACGGAGGTCATCGACGAAGAAGTTCGGCCCGAAGATGTAGGACGGCGAACCGAGGAAGCCCGGGCCCAGCATGACGAGCTCAGCCGTGGGGTCACCACCGGAGGCGCCACCAACGGAGAGGATGTCGAGGCTCTCGTTGTTGCCCTGGGGGTCCATCGGGTTGAGGCAGGGATCCGAGCCGGTGGTCCAGGAGTTCGGGTTCGTGCAAGCAGACACCGCGCCGGGGCCGATGAGGCCGGTCTCGAAGTCGAGCAGCGGGGAGTCGGGACCCGGACAGTTGTCCAGGAAGGTCAGGCGGTCCGTGTAGACCTCGATGCCGCCACCACCATGGGTGCGAAGGCCGGAGCCCTCATCGACGGAGATGTCGTACGGACGCTCGATGGTGTTGAGCTCGCTGAAGCTACCCGCCTCCTGCGCGAGGGCGGGGGCTGCAGCGATCGCCGTGACGGCGATGAGACCGATCAGCTGTCTACGCATGTTTTCACTCTTTCTCCCAGGGGGAACGAGTCAATCGCTTGGGGCGGCGTCACCCTGCTGCTCGCCGCTGGCTTGGAAAGCCCGACTCTGCTCGGGCGGATGTCGACCGTCAGGCCGTCCTTCCCATGCCAGCGGCGCCACCAAGGCTCCACGGGCGCTTCCCCTTCCCCAGGGGCCACGGAGGCTCACGTCGCTTCCCGCTGCCGATGAGAATGATGACATCGGGGGCGGCACGAGCCGGATGAGTTGCTATTGAGTTAAATGGTGTACCCGCGTCTGCGGGATGTCATCAGAAATGACACTACCGATCTTGACCAGCCATCGACGCGCCCCGATCGGGGCTGACCGCCTCGCAACTGACCGCACCCCTCGCGGGGCCCAGCCGCCTCACGCCCGAGAGAACCGACCGACATCGTCGAGCACGGGCATCCCAACCCGCGCGGCACGACACGGCGCTTCTTCAGGAAAACTGGTCGAATCAGGTTAGGGGTAAGGCCCTGGCCCGAATCTCGTCAAGCTCCAGGGCGATTCGACACGGGCCCCGAACCCTGGATCGGGTTGTCCTGCCACGCTCTCCTGCCTCCATCTCCGGCGGCTGTCGTGATGGGGCGCACTAGCACGCACCGCCACGCACTTCAGGCCTGGAGGGAAAGGAACGCTGAGACGCGAAAAGGGCCCGGAGACGGCGTCTCCGAGCCCTCCGGGCCTTCTCCGAGGGTGGGAGGCCTCTCCCTAGCTCCAGCCGGGAGCGGCCTCCCAGGCATCCAGGGTGGCGGCCTCGGGCGACTTCATCGAGATGACGTGACCGCCATCGGTGCGGAGTCGCGTGGCGTGCTTGTCGGGGACGGCGCCCTCATCGAAGGCGGCGAGGGCCGGCGAGCCCTCCCGGAACACCCAGATTTGGCCCTCGTGGAGCCGGTTGACGAAGCCGCGCTTGGAAGCCTCCCAGGCCCGGAGCACCTCGGCGCTGGTGAACTTCAAGGAAAGGATGCCGCCCTGGGTGGAGACGATGCGGGTGACGTGCTTCTCGGGGACGTGGCCGGCTGCGAAGCGCGCCAGGTCGAGGGAGCCCTCGGGGAGGACCCAGGTGCGGTCGTCATGCTGGCGCAGGACGAAGCCCGGCCGAGCGGCGAACCAGCCGTCGAGGGCGTGCCGGTCGACGGCCTTCAGGACGGTCACGTGGCCGTCGTCCGAGACCATGCGGGTGACGTGCTTGTCAGGGCGATGGCCTTCGTCGAACGCGGTCTCCTCGGCGGAGCCCTCCCGGAAGAGCCAGAGATGACCCTCATCGCTCACGCGGCAGGAGTGGCCGGGGCGGCTCTCGAGGTAGGAGGTGAGGGTGAGGCGGTCCGGCGACTTGAGGACGCGGACGGTGTCGCCGTCGCTCACGATGCGTGAGACGTGCTTGTCGGGGAAGCGGCCGGCGAGGGCGGCGTCGAGCGTCTTCGAGCCGGAGGCGAGGATCCAGCGCCGCCCTTCGTGCACCAGACAGGCGTAACCCGGCTTGGACTCGAGGTAGCCGGTGAGCGTGTCCTTGTCAGCCGCCTTGTACACGGCCACCTGACCGCCCTCGTTCACGAGGCGAGTCACGTGCTTCTCCGGAAGCTCGGAGGACATGGCGCCGGCCGGGAGGATGCGGTGCTGTCCGTCGACGACGACCACGCGGTAGCCGGGGCGGCGGGCACGGAAGGAGGCGAGAAGGTCGCGACTGGGGGCCTTCGTGATGAAGGCGCCGGCTGCGTTGGTCTCGAAGCCGGTCACGTGCTTGTCGGGGAAGACGCCCTTCAGGGCCTTCTCATGGGCCTCCGAGCCTTCCTCGAAGACCCAGCGGGCGCCCTCGTGCTGGATGACGCGAAGGGCGGGGAGCTCCTTCTTCTTCCAGGCATCGGGGGTGATGAAGGCCGAGGCCGTCAGGGGCAGGGCGGCCAGGAGCAGGGTGCAGGTCGCGACACGAGCGAACGACATCGAGGAACTCCGGTGCGATGGGTCGAGAGACACCGGAAGTGAAGCAAGCGCACGCTAGGAAACGATGAGGACCTCAGATTGAGGCCCTACCGGTCGCAGATCGGCCATTCGCAACGGCCTCGGACAAGCCCAGTCAGGCAAGGCCCAGCAGCGGTTCGGCTGCCCACAACGACCACCCACGGCGGTCTCTGGGCAAGGCCTGTAGCGGATCGGCTACCCGCAACGAACAGCCGGCGAGGATTTCGTGCTCCTGGCAAGGCGCGCTGAGCGACGCCTACGCTCTTGGTAGGCGAGCGAAGCGGAACGCCGCCAGGGGCGCGAAAGACCGCCGGATGGTTTAGCCGAAGCGGCCGGTGACGTATTGCTCGGTGACGTCGAGCTTCGGGCGCGAGAAGATCTCCGCCGTCGGCCCGTACTCGATGAGCTGACCCAGGTACATGAAGGCCGTGTAGTCGCTGGTGCGCGAGGCCTGCTGCATGTTGTGGGTCACCATGAGGATCGAGTAGGTGCCCTTCATCTCTTGGATGAGGTCCTCGATCCGCCCCGTCGCCAGGGGGTCGAGAGCCGAGCAGGGCTCGTCCATCAGCAGGACCTCGGGCTCGGCCGCGATGGCGCGGGCGATGCAGAGCCGCTGCTGCTGACCACCGGAGAGGCCGAGAGCGCTGTCTTGAAGGCGATCCTTGGCCTCGTCCCAGAGGGCCGCGCCACGCAGGCTGCGCTCGCAGACCTCCTCGAGAACCGCCGGATCCCGCTCCCCGTCGATGCGCAGGGGGTAGATCACGTTCTCGAAGATGCTCATCGGGAACGGGTTGGACTTCTGGAAGACCATCCCCATCCGCTTCCGGAGCTCGATGACGTCGACGCCCGGGGCGTGGATGTCGTCTCCGTTCAGCCGCATCCGCCCGCCGATCCGCACGCCCGGGATGAGGTCGTTCATCCGGTTGACGGAGCGGAGCAGGGTCGACTTGCCACAGCCCGAAGGGCCGATGAGCGCGGTCACCTTCCCGCGAGGCACCGACATCCCGATGTCCCAGAGAGCCTGCTTGTCGCCGTACCAGAGGGAGAAGTCCTCGACGTCGAGAACGTGCTCCTCCTCAGCGAGCTGCGGGTGGATCTCGGAGGTGATCGTCTCTCCGCGCGCGATGGCGGCGAGGCGGTCCTCGGGATCGGCGAGGGTCGCGGACACGGCGGGACCCGCTGTCGGCTCCGGGTCGGGAGCGTCGGCTCCCATGGGACCGGTGGAGGACATCACGAAGGCTCCTCTGCGCAAGGGTGACCCCAATCTACATCCGACTCGGCCGTCGGACACCCTCTGATGGGTGACAGCGTCCGGCCAATCGCCGGCTCCGAAGACGTGCTCCAAGGGAGCATCCCGGCCTGATTCAAGGGAATCGTTAGGATTCGCTCAGAATTGGCCAACGTCGAATTTCTTGGAGAGACGGGTTCTCAGGAGGACGGCGGCCAAGTTGAGGGACGCGATGATCAGGATCAGGAGCAGGGTGGTCGTGAAGACCATCGGCTTGGCGGCCTCGGAGTTCTGGCTCTGGAAGCCGAGGTCGTAGATGTGGAAGCCGAGGTGCATGAAGCTGCGGTGCGGGTGAACGAAGGGGAACACGCCGTCCACCGGAAGCTCGGGCGCGAGCTTGACGGCACCGACGAGCATGAGAGGTGCGACCTCACCGGCACCTCGCGCCATGGCGAGGATGGCACCGGTCAAGATTCCCGGTAGAGCCCTCGGCAACACGATGCGACGGATGGTCTGCCACTTGCTCGCACCGCAGGCGAAGGAGCCCTCACGCATCGAGCGAGGCACGGCCGCCAGCGCTTCTTCGGTTGCGACGATGACGACGGGCAAGGTCAAGAGCGCGAGCGTCAGCGAGGCCCAGAGCAGGCCACCGGTGCCGTAGGTCGGGTTGGGAAGACGTGACTCGAAGAAGAGCTGATCGAGCCCGGCCCCCATGATGTAGCAGAAGAAGCCCAACCCGAACACGCCGAACACGATGCTCGGAACGCCCGCCAGGTTGTTGATGGCGATGCGCACGGTCGAGACGACCATCCCGGCCTGTGCATACTCGCGAAGGTAGAGAGCAGCCAGGACACCGAGCGGCACGACCACCAGCGACATGATGAGCGTCATGGTCACCGTGCCGAAGATGGCCGGGAAGACACCGCCCTCGCTGTTGGCTTCACGTGGGTCGTCCCAGAAGAACTCCCACCAGCGGCTGGCATAGATCCCCAGCTTGTCGAAGAAGCCGAGCTGATTGGCCGGATAGGCACGGACGATGTCGGCGAGACCGAGCTCGACCTCCTCACCGTCGAAGGTCTTCATCAGGAGGACGAAGCGATCGTTCTCGTCGTCGAGCTCGTTGATCTGGACGCGAATGGCAGCGAAGCCGTCCTCGGCCCAGGTCTGGACCTCCTGGAAGTGGGCGTCGGCCTGGAGCCAGCGCTCACTGCTGGTGCCATGCGAGAGCTCGGCTTGACGTCGCTCCAGTCGAGCCTCTTCCAATCGATGGTTCACCTTGCCGACATCGTGGGTCTCGAGGTCCCGGCGGGCCTCGAAACGCTCGCGAACGTCGTCGTGATGCTCGCGGTAGGCCTGCCATGAGGCCTCCGGTCCCTCGGCGACTCGTTCGTCACCGATGCGGAAGCCGACGGGCTCACCGTAGAAACGGCCCCACTCCATCCTCTCGGCGACGATGCCCCATTCGGGCCGCTCGTCGCGTGTCACCGCGAAGTCGGGCACCCAGTGGAAGTGCGTGCCGGTGAGATCGAAGTTGCCCGTCCGGAGCAGGCGCCGATCCGATTGATCGAATCCACGCGCGAGCCGCGTCTCCGCCGCCTCGCGGGCCGCTTCGCTGAGCGACTCCATGCCCTCGGCGAGGCCGAAGCTCTCACGTCGCGTGACCTCGCCTGCTCGGATGTCGCCATCGACGGTCTCGAGCAGGACGAGCTCCCTGGGCCAGAAGGTGCTGACGCCCTGCCAGATCACCAGCGCCAGCAGCCCGACGATCATCACCACGCAGGTGACGAGGGTGCCGCCGGTGAGCCACAACATCGGCTCACCACGAGCCCGAAGACCGGTGAGGGGCGCGCTGCGACGTGAACGACGCGTCGAGGAGGAGTCGCCAGGAGGAGCTGCCGCAGTGCTCATGCTTCGAAGGCCCGACGGCGGAAGCGGATGCGAACGAGCTCCGCCACCGTGTTGAGAACGAAGGTCATCGCGAAGAGGACGAGGGCAGCCAGAAACAAGGTGCGGTAGTGGGTGCTGCCCTGGACCGCCTCGGGAAGCTCGACGGCGATGTTGGCCGAGAGCGTCCGGAAGCCGTTGAAGATGTTCCACTCCATGACCGGCGTGTTGCCGGCGGCCATGAGCACGATCATGGTCTCACCCACCGCGCGACCGAGCCCGACCATCAGAGCCGAGAAGAGACCGCTCATCGCCGTGGGAATGATGACGTAGCGCGCGGTCTGCCAGCGGGTGGCACCGCAGCCCAGTGAGGCCGAGCGCAGGTGCTCGGGCACGGCGGAGAGCGCGTCGTCGGCGATGGTGTAGATGATGGGGATGATGGCGAAGCCCATCACGAAGCCGACGATCATCGCGTTGCGCTGAACGTAGGTGCCGAAGTGCAAGCCCCGCGGGTCCCACCCGAGAGCGGCCAAGAGCTGCGACACGCCGAAGGCGATGACCAGCGTGGCCACGGTGGCCGCCAGGAAGACGAGCAGGTCCGCCAGGGCGGCGCCCGACCGACCCTGCACTCGCTCGCGCAAGATCGGGTCGACCACGCGGTCGCCACCGAGAACGACGAGCAGCGCGGCCAGTGGCAACAAGAGCGGCACCCAGCCGCCACCGCCGCTCCCGGTCTGGCCGTCGAGCCAGAGCAAGACGTCGCCGGCGAACAGCACCTTCTCGACCAAGGGGGCGATCAAGAAGGCCATGGCCATGCCGAGAGGCAGAGCCACGCCCGCTGCCAATGGTCGCAGGTTGTCGAAGCGAATGAGCGCATCCGACGGCAGGAGCTGCCAGAGGCGAGCCCCCAGCAGCAACATGAAGGGCACCGTGAAGAACACGCAGATGCTGGGAACGATGGCCTGTTCGATGACCGGCGCAATGACCAACGCCGCCAGGAAGCCGAGCACGACGCTCGGCAGGCTGGCCATGAGCTCGATGGTCGGCTTGATCTTGGCCTTGGCCGAGCCGAGGAACTCGCTGGTGTAGATGGCGGCCAGCAGCGCGAGAGGCGCTCCGAAGAGCATCGAGTAGAGGGTGGCCTTGAGGGTCCCGAAGATGAGTGGCCAGAGCCCGAGCTTCATCTCGAAGTCGTCGGTGCCGCTGCTGCTCTGCCAGGCATGGGTCGGTTGCTCGTAGCCCTCGTACCAAACCGGTCGGAAGAGCGCGCTGAGCGTGGCTTCCGGGTAGCCCGGCTCCAAGCTCCACCCGTGCATCGATCCGCCGGAGCGCACGAGCAGCCCGTCGTCCTTGGGCGTGATGGCCAGCGCGAGCACTGGACCGCTTGCGCCCGTGCTCGCTTCGGCGATGAGGTCCTCGGTGGTCGCCTGCACGACACGGACAGTGCCGCTGGCGTCGCCGACGGCGAGCAGCCGGCTTCGCACCGAGGGTGCCAGGGCCGTGATCGCGGCACTGCCGCTGGGGAACTCGTGAGCACGAACGAGCTCCGCTCCGTCGGTGGTGGGAGCCGGCGTTTCTTCGGGCTTCACCAAGAACCACGACGAGAGCCCGCCGGCATCGTCTCCAACGACGAGCGTCGTCCGCCCGTTGAGGAGACCGGCTGCGGTCAGACGACGGCCGGGCTCGACGAGCTCGAGCGATTCGGCAACGACCACCGCTCGTCGGTCTCTCAGGTCGTAGCGCTGGCCCGTGCCATCGGGCCAGAGTAGGAGCAGCGCATCGCCGAGCCCGAGGAGGAAGAGCTCGCTCGGAGGAGTGGAGCGGGTCGGCGGCGCAGGAAGGTCGAGGTGAGTCAGCCGCGTGGTCGTCTTGCCGGTGAGGAGATTCCGCTTGGTCCGCGCCTGAACGCAGCGGAGCTGACCGTTGCGGTCGTAGCTCGCGATCACCGAGCCGCTGGGGCGCTCGAGGTGATCGACCAGGAGAATCTCGCTACCACCGCCGAGGTCCAGGGGCTCGGACGCCGTGACCTCGAGGCCCTGGAATCGGATCTGACCTTCGGGAGTGCGAACGGCGAGCCGCGAGCCCGACTGTCGGATGGCGCCCTCTTCGAGCAACGCGAGGTCGTCCGGCGCGTCCTCGGGCTCGAGGAACTCGCTGACGAAGGCACAGCGGACGAGCTGCACTCGACCGTCGGGGAACCCGAACACGACTTGCTCGCTCCCCGGACCCGTGGCGAAGGCCGTGGGCGCAACCGTCAGCGGTCGGTGCTCGGCGAGCAGCTCACCGGTGTCCGTGCGGGAGAGGGCGATGCGACCGTCTTCGTCGACCGTGTAGCTCGCCAGTCGGTACTCGTCCGACAGCAGGACACGGGACCGGCCCTCCGCGGCACTCTGGGTCGGCTCGCTGATGTCGCCGCCGCCAAAGAGCGGAACGACGACCCAGGCCAGGAAGAAGCAGACCAGCAGGACGGCACCGATGGTGCTCAGACCGCCGACGGTGATCGTCCACTTGGCGAGGTGGTCGATCAGCAACACCCGGTTGCTGGTGCGACGCTCCCGGCGACGTCCGGTGAAGCTCGACTCGGCCATGGCGTGTCATCCGGCCCGGGAAGGTGGGATCGCCGGACCCACCGGGAGGGCGGGCCGAGGAAGGCTGCGAGCCCGCGACCGCCGCAATTCGCCGGTCAGGCTCTCACTGCGGGCCGACAGCCCGCGCGGTCATCATCTCTTGCTGGAACGCGAGGATGGTAACGGATCGAGGGGGGCGGAGAGAACCGACTTCGAGGTCGATTTCTCCGCCCGAGCAAGCAGCTAGTACCCGGCGTACTGGGAGGGACTGATGCCGAGCTCCGCGAGGGCGTTGCGAGCGATGTCGGCGGTCACGGGGTAGTAGCCGTCCTTGACGACGATCTCCTGCCCCTGCTTGCTGTAGATGAACTTCGCGAACTCGCGGCGCAGCGGGTCGAGCTGACTGCCCGGGCGGTAGTTCACGCTCAGCCAGAGGAAGCGGGAGAGAGGGTAGTCGCCGGAGTAGGCGTTCTCGGGAGTCGCGGGCACGGCGGGCTCACCGGCATCCGCAGCCAGGGAGAGAGTCTTGACGTCGGCCGTCTTGTAGCCGATGCCGCTGTAGCCGATGCCGTAGAGGTCGGACGCGATGCCCTGAACCACCGAGGAGCTACCGGGCTGCTCCTTCACGGAGTCCTTGTAGTCACCCTTGCCCAGGACGTGCTTCTTGAAGAAGCCGTAGGTGCCCGAGGCGGCGTTGCGGCCGTAGACGGAGATGGGCTTGCTGCGGAACGTGCCCTTCATGCCGACGTCGCCCCACTTGCGCACGTCGCTCTGGTGACCGAGCTTGCGGGTCTTCGAGAAGATCGCGTCGACCTCGGGGAGCGAGAGCTCGTCGAGCGGGTTGTCCTTGTTCACGTAGATGGCGAGCATGTCGATGCCGGTCGGGAGCTGGACCGGCTTGTAGCCGAACTCCTTCTCGAACTGATCGAGCTCCTTCGACTTCATCTTGCGGCTCATGGGCCCGAAGTTCGAGGTGCCCGCGATGAGCGCCGGCGGAGCCGTCGATGAGCCCTTGCCCTCGATCTCGACCTGGACGTTCGGGTACATCCGAAGGAAGCCCTCGGCCCAGAGGGTCATGAGGTTGTTCATGGTGTCCGAGCCGACACTCTTGATGGAGCCGGACACGCCCTTCACGGGCTCGTAGGAGGGAAGGTTGGGATCGACTTCGACCCCGAGGGCGGGAGTGGCGAGGAAGGCCACGAGACAGAGGACCAGCCAGGGTCGCTTGGTGGACATCATCAACCTCCGAATGGGGGTGTCTTGAACTTGGAGAGATGCGATGTCGTGAGGATGGACACTCTCCGTCAAGATCGCGTTAACAGGACGATTTCTTGCTCACCTGTTGGACGAGATTGACGCACCGTCATTCAACGGGTCGTTCCACCCCACTCCCCTCGGTGGTCCGTCGGCGCGTTTCGTGGCGAACGATCTGCCCTTCGAGGAAGTAGATGACGTCCTCGGCGATGTTGGTCGCGTGGTCGGCGATTCGCTCGAGATAGCGCGAGGTCGAGAGCATCTGGATGTGGGCATCGACGTGTTCGGGCTGCTCGCGCAAGCGGTCGGTGACTTCCTGGAAGGCACGACGATGAAGCTCGTCGATCTCGTCGTCGGCGATGAGCACCTCGCGGGCGAGCTCCGAGTCGAGCTCCACCAGGGAGTCGAGGCTCCGCCGCACCATGCTCTTCACCGGATCGGCCATCTCGCTGAGGGTCGGCACGAACGCGATGGGCGGCTGCCAGGCCAGTGAGGCAGCCCGCTGAGACAGGTCGACGGCCAGGTCGCCGATGCGCTCGAGATCGTTGGTCAGCTTGAGGATGGCGGCCACGAATCGGAGGTCGGCCGCGACCGGCTGATGGAGGGCCAGGACCTTGAGGCACTCCTCCTCGATCTCGACCTCGAGTCGGTCGATCTCGCGGTCGGCCTGCACGACCTTGACGGCCCGCTCGGCATCTCGCGCGAAGAGGGCAGCGAGAGACTCGTCGAGAGCCCTCTCGACGAGAGCGCCCAGGGAAACCGTTCGGCCCTTGAGGTCGTCCATCGCACGGCGGAGCAACAACATGATGGGAGTTTAACCCGGATCACCGATGCCCGTGGCAGTCGGGTCGAATGGCGGCACCCAAGAAGGTACCGCCCGCGAGCCGCTCCAAAAAAACGGCTCGCGGGCGGAGGAGTTGCTGAGGGCAAGACCGGCGCCGGTGCTGCAGGATCCGGCATCGGACTTCTCGAACGGGAGCCTGCCCTCGGAGCCCCCGTTCGTGGGAGATCGATTAGAAGACGATCTGGAGCTGGAGACGGACGCGGGTGTCGTCGTAGCTGTCCTTGAAGGTGCCAGACGTGTTGGAGTTGACGAACTCCTCCTCGAGGAAGGAGACATCCGCGTCGAACTTCAGCGAGTGGCCGACACCCTGGAAGTACTTGGAGACGCCGATCATGGCCTCGGTCTCCTCGTCCCAGCGGTAGGAGTCGGTCAGGTTGGAGGTGTTGGGATCGTAGATGCCGTAGCGACCGGAGAGGGCCCAGTCCTGCGCGAAGACATAGCCGAGCTGGAGGTACCACGCCTCGGAGTCGAAGCTGGTGTCGGCGATCGTCATCGCGGAGGTGGAGTCCGCACCGCAGTTCACGCAGTCGACGTCGTTGTCACGCGAGTAGTACTCACCCTGGACGTTGAAACCGGCGTGCTTGTAGCCAACCGAGAACACCCAGGAGGTCATGTCGGTGTGGGTGTCGAAGCTGGAGAAGGTGCCGATGCGGTCGGAGTTCAGCGCGGCGCCGAGGGAGATCAGCCAGAGGTGGTCGTCGGTCCGCTCGAGGTCGTGCTCGGAGTGACCGTAGTCGCCGTTCGGGTGGAAGGCGATGCGGCCGGCGGCCATGTAGCCGTCGTTCGGGTTGGAGCGATCCTCGCCCTCACCGTTGTAGACGCCGAGGTTCCACTGGAAGCGCTTGTCGGCAGCACTGCCGTGAATCATGACGCCGATGTCGCGGCTGATGCCGAGCTTGCGAGCGGAGTTCGAGCGGTCGACGAACATCTGCTTGCCGGAGGAGGTCCGCTGCTGGTGGTCGAAGCCCACCTTGAACTGACCCATGGTCACGGCAAACTGCGAGCCGTGCTTGTAAGTCAGGCTGGCGTCCTTGAGGTTCTCGGACGTGCCCTTGCCGAAGTCGGCCTGGAACTTGTAGTGCCAGTTGTCGAAGATGTGACCCTTCGCGTGGAAACGGACGCGCTCGGCCGTGAAGGTGCCCTCGTCCTCGACGGGGGACGAGACCGAGCCGCGGTCGCTGTCGAACTCCTCGTAGGTGTAGCGCGCCTGGATGCGGCCACCGAGGTTGATCTTCGCCGAGCCATCGGCGCTCTCGAACGAGAAGCCCTTGCCGGGCTTGTACTTGCCGTCGACGTTGCCGGCGACGGCGGGGAAGGCCAGGGCGACCGCCAGGGCGGTAGCAGCAGCGTTCTTCATCATGTTGGTGCCAGTCCTTGGGCTTGGTTGGGAAGTGGGCCACGCCCCGTCATGGACCGTGGCCTCAGCAACTCCCGAGTGACTTCTTCTTGGGGCTGGCGAAGGGTCGGAAACGGGCGTTAAGGACGCGCATGGATTACGTTCATCTTCCGCATGCCAGCAGAGTGAATTCCGTCAACCGAGCCCTTCGGGGTCGAACAAAAACGAGACGCGTGACGCTCCCGTTGCGACGGAGCCATTGGGGGGTGTGGGCATGAGATCCTCGGCGCCCCTCTCATCGCCCTCGGGAAGAACACCGTGAACCGCCGACTCCCCTGCCTCCTGCTCGTGCTCTCCGTCGTCACCACCGCCACCGCCCAGGAGCCCGAGCTGCGTCTCCGACGAGGCATGGGCGCCGACCTGGTGGTCGAGCTGATCCCGGACGACACCGCCCCGATGCCGGCCGTCTTCCACCTCTACCGCGGCGACCTGGACCGGCTCGACGAGTACCAGCACGTCGGTGGTCCCGACGGACGCTGCGACCTGCCGGGAACGAGCAGCGAGGCCGCGCTCATCGACGAGCTGCTCTCCCCCACGGCTCACTACTACCTGCTCAGCTCCGCCGACGCCGCCGGAGTCGAGACCGGTCTCGGCACCGACTCTGCCGGCATGGAGCGACCGAACCCCTCCCCCTGCCCGCCCCCGATGGTGAGCTGCGGCGACGAGGTCGTTCCGGTCGCTGACATCACGGGCACGGAAGGTCTGGCCATCGGCGCCGACGGGACCGTCTACTACTCACAGCGTGGGTTCGTGGGTCGTCGGCCCCCGGGCGGCACGGCCGAGGACCGCTGGGTGCGCCTGGCGTCGGCCGGCACCGTCTGGGGCATGGCCGTGCGCGAGAGCGACCGCACGCTCTTCGTGGCCGCCCCCGACGACAACGTCTACTCCATCGACCTCGACGCGATGACACCGACGGCGACAGTGCTCTACCCCAGCCCCGGTGGCTCCAACGGCCTCATCGTCGGCCCCGACGAGGCCATCTACTACAGCGACTTCGGGGGCGGTCGCGTCTACCGGGTCGACGACGCCGGCTCGCGCACGGAGGTCACCACCTCCGGCGTCCCCGGGGCCAATGGCTTGCTCTTCGACGACGACGGCACGCTCATCGTCCTGAGCTACTTCACCGGCAACATCTGGCGGCTGACCCTCGACGCCACCATGACCGAGACGGACCGGGTGATGCTCAGCGGAGACGGCGGCAACCCCGACGGCATCGGCAAGGACGAGATGGGTCGCTACTACGTGACCGACAACGGCGCCGGCATCCTGCTGCGCTTCGACGACACCTGGGGCATGCCCGAGCAGCTGTTGTTCGGCGTGCCGGCGGCGGCCAACGTCGCTTTCGGCAAGGGCCCCCTCGACTGCAACGACCTCTACGTGGCATCGGCCGGGTCCCTCGGTTTCTTCGAGGCCGACGCGACGGGCCGCCCGTGATCCATCCCTCTTCACCCCGGAGCATTCATCCGTGAGCCTCCAGCAAACGACCCTCGGCGCCGCCGGTGCCTGGTTGCTGACTGCCGGACTCGCTTTCGCGCTGCAACAGGCCGAAGGCGAACGACGGCGCCCCGACCCCAAGGACATCCCCACCATCGGGCCCCACGACCTCGTGATCGACGGCGCTCCGGTGAAGGTCATCATTCCCCCCGACCGCATCGCCTCGATCGACGAGCCCGTGCTCTTGAGCGTGAGCGAGGCCGACGCGGTCTACCGTGACGACGAGCCGATCATGGGCGTGGTCGTCGCCGGCGAGGCCCGCGCCTACTCGACCTGGCATCTCGACCGCCACGAGATCGTCAACGATCAGCTGGGAGGCCGCGCGCTCGCGGCGACCTGGTGACCGCTGGCCAATGCGGGCGTCGCGTACGCCCGTCCGTCCGGTTCGGACGGAACCCCGCTCGAGTTCGGTGTCTCCGGTCGCCTCTGGCGCGACTCCCTGATGATGTTCGACCGCGACACCAAGAGCCTCTGGTCTCAGGTGCTCGGTCGCTCGGTCCACGGCGAGCTCGAGGGACGCTCCCTGGTCGAGATCCCCAGCGAGCGCATGACCTGGGGTGAGTGGAAGGCGAAGTACCCGCAGACCACGGCGCTCTCCAAGCCCGCCGGGATCGAGGGCTCGCCCTACGATCGCTACTTCTCGGATGGCAGCCTCTACGGGATCAGCGGCCAACCGCTGCGTGACCATCGCCTGCCCGGCAAGAGCTCGGTCCTCGGACTGCCCGGCAGCCCGCCGATCGCCGTCCCCCTGAAGGACGACCTCCGCGGGCTCGTGCGCATCCGACGCGATGGTCAGAGCATCCTGGTCGTTCGGAAGGACGAGAACGCCGTTGCCTGGAAGGAGCCGCGGACCAAGCTCAAGCTGCGCAAGGGTGAGCTCCGCAGCAAGAAGAAGAAGGGCCCGCGCTACGACCCGTGGACCGGACGCAACCTCGATGGCTCGGGTCCCGACCTCGAGCCCGTCGACTCGCGCCTGACCTTCTGGTTCACCTGGGCGTCCTTCCACGACGGCACCTTGCTGCGCGGCCTTCCTCCGGCCCCGCAGAGCCAGCCCGGCCCGCAGTCGCGTCCCTATCGGTGAGCGACACGACTTGGCCTCCCCGTCTCGAGACCGAGCGGCTGATCCTGCGTCGGCCGACCCTCGACGACGCGGAGGCCATGTTCGCCGCCTACTGCAGCGACCCAGAGGTCACCCGCTACCTCACCTGGCCGACCCACCGCGACCTCGACGACACGCACGAGTACCTCGAAGGGGTCGCGCCCGCCTGGGCTTCCGGTGAGCAGGCCGGCTGGGTGCTCACGTCGCGAGACGACGGAGCCCTCCTCGGTGGCATCGGGCTGAGAACGCTCTCGTCCCATGCGCTGGAGACCGGCTACCTGCTGGCGCGCTCGCACTGGCGCCAGGGACTGATGAGCGAGGCGCTGTCGCGCATCGTCGAGCTCGCGTTCGCCGAGCCCTCCACGCAACGGCTGCAGGCCACCTGCCACGTGGACAACGTCGGCTCCCGGCGACTGCTCGAGACGCTGGGCTTCGAGCACGAGGGCACGCTGAGACGCCACCAGGTCCTGCCCAACATCAGCGACGACCCGCAGGACATGGATCTCCTCGCCCGGATCCGTTGACTCGCTCGTCGCACTGGACGGCCGAAAGCCCGACAACCGTCCGATCGGATCTCGGCCTTTCCAGGTGGAAGTCCTCCACTTCCGGTAGGAATGGAGACCATTGTCCGGTCAGCACGGCTTTTCTGATCGGCTTGAACAGACTGGCCCGGGTCTTGCTCCCTGAATCAGCGACGCGTGAGCGGCGACCGTCGTGAAGACGCTCGGCCGCGGAACGCAGCGGGAGCAGCAACATGAAGTACAAGCCACGGCAACGTCCCGTCACCGCGCGCCTCCTCACCTCGGTCGGCTGGCTGGAGGGCACCTTCCACGTGCCCTGCAATGGAGGCCTTCAGGACCTCCTCAACCGTGAGGCCGACTTCATCGCGCTGACCGACGTGCGCACCAGCCGTGGCACCACCGACTTCATGAGCCTCCGACGCGACGGCATCGTGCTGGTGCTGCCCTCGGCCGGTGACGAGGTCCTCGAGCTGGCGACGCATCATCACGTCGACGTCTCGTGCTTGACCGACTTCGGCCGGGTCAATGGCGAGCTCTTGATGCTCCGCAATCTCCGCGTGTCGGATTACTTCGCTCGGGCTCCGAGCTTCCTCCGACTCGAGCGCTGCCGCGTTGAGAACGACACGCCGAGCGGCGTTCAGGCCCGCGACTACGCAGAGGTCTTGCTGGGCACGCGGCACGTGCAGGGCGTCAGTGAGCAAGTCGTCACCGACGCGACCACGCAGGAACCCCGAGCGCTCGCCCACGCCAGCTAGCTAGCTGGACGCGAGCGAAGCTCGGCTCACCAGCGAGAGAGGAAGTCCTCGACGGCGGCCCAGTAGTCGCCGCTGTCGCGGAACGTCTGCCAGAGCGCGCGGGAGCCATGCTGCCCGTCGCTCTCGGGGATGAAGGCGGTCTTCTCGCCAGCACCGAGCGGGATGGCGTGGAAGATCTCGCGCCAGCGCTCGTGCTCGTTGCGAGCCGAGGTGACGAAGGTCGGGCAGCGGATGCGGGCCGCCCCGTCGCGAACCCAGGTGTCGTGCTTGCCGAGGCGGATGAAGTACTCACCGGGAGCGAAGGCGAGCACGCCGTCCAGAAGGTCGGGACGCATGCCGGCGAGCCGGAGCAGGAGCGCGGCCGAGTAAGAGCTGCCCCAGGCGATGACGGGGCCGGTGGCCCAGTTTTCACGCACGTGCGAGAGAGTGGCGACCAGGTCCTGGCGCGCGTCGAGGAAGCTCGTGCCGAGGCGGTCGGCTTCGGCGCGGGCCGCCGTCTCGTTGGCGATCTCGTTGACCTCGGAGCCAGAGCGCTGGTCGACGGCGAGGCAGTTGAAGCCGAGCTGGTTCAGCCGAGGAGCGATCTCGCGGTACTCGCCGCGGCTCCAGCCGGCCTGGTGGAAGAGCACGATGAAAGGCGTCGCCGGATCCGCGTGGGCCTGGTAGAGGTCCGCGGTGATCAACAGGCCATCACCCGAGTCGAAGCCGACCTGAACGGACGGCGCACCCGAGCGAGTGCTGCGCTCGGGACCCGCTGCAGCGACGCTGGCGAGACAACCGCTCGCGATCAAGGAGAGAAGGAGACGCGGGCGGTGCGTGCGCATGATGGTTCTCAGCTCACTGGTCGACGCGATGCGCCGTGAGGGGGCCACCCGTGTAGGGGCAGAAGCGGTAGTGCTCGTTCTCGAAGACGTGGCCCTTCTCGCAGACCATGTAGACCTTCGGCGCGATGCGGACCGTGTCGAAGTCGATGCGGGAGAGACGACGCGGATGGAGGTCACGCTCGCCCCGACCGTCGTAACCGCGAATGCGACCGACGACGAGATGCACGAAGCGAGTCTGACCATCGACGAAGGTCACCTCGGCCCGGCGGGTGCCCCGGACCTTCTTGCCTCGACCGGCCAGCCCCTCGCCGATGTTGCCGACGAAGACCACGCTCTTGACGTCGCGCCAGGAGAGCCGCGCCTCGGTCTCGCCGTCGAGCGCGACGAAGGCACCGCGTTCCAATCCGTGCCGCAGGTCCTCGAAGTGGAAGACGTCCCCGTTGAGGGTGGCGACCTTGGCCGGGAAGCGCAGCACGGTCTCGGCCGCGTTCGCCGTGACGGCCAGGACCAGGCCGAGCGCGAGGAAGAAGGTAATGCGGACGCTCATGGGGGGTTCTCCGCGACGTCAGACCGACATCGGAGCGACCCGAGAAGCGGGTCTGAAGGCACCTCC
Source organism: Acidobacteriota bacterium (assembly GCA_039029535.1). GTDB lineage: Bacteria > Acidobacteriota > JBCCFW01 > JBCCFW01 > JBCCFW01 > JBCCFW01. Next base: position 12,781 of record JBCCFW010000024.1, on the reverse strand, counting down.
GTGGCATCATGACATGGCGATGGCGCAGCGACCAAGGGTTCATCAGGAGCCCGCTGGGGACGGATCTCTAGGCTCGTCGCAGGGACGGACGGAGGCTCCGAGGTGACGAAGAAGCCGATCGCGTGGCTGCTCCTGGTGGCGGCGAGCGTGGCGGGAACGGTCCTGGCCTGGAAGCTCTTCCCGTCGGCCTTCCCCATCGTCAGCCTCGAGCTCGCGATGGACCGCCCTGGCGCGCTCGCGGCCGCCCGCCAACGGGCCGAGACCCTCGGCTTGCTTCCGTCGACCGGCTATCGGCAGGCGGTGAGCTTCGACCTCGACTCGACCGTCCGCAATCACGTCGAGCTCCGGGCCGGAGGTGCGGCCGGCTTCGCGGCCTTGCTCGACGACGGCGTCCAGTCGCCCTACCGCTGGTCGGTCCGTCACTTCACGCCGGGCGAGGTGACCGAGCTGACGCAGTGGTTCCGACCCGACGGTCGTCCCCTGGGGTTCGTCCAACGCCTGCCCGAGGACGCCCCCGGCGCCGCGCTGGACCCAGGCGCCGCGCGTGCCCTCGCCGAGGAGACCGCGCGCGCCGACTGGGACGTCGACCTCACCGGCTTCGAGCTGGTCGAGGAGGACGAGGAGCGACGCCCGGGCGGTCGTGTCGATCACCGCTTCGTCTATGAGCGCGAGTGCTGTCGCGTCGCCGACGCCGCCCACCGCTTGGTTCTCGGGCTCGCCGGTGATCGCTTGAGTCAGGTCGAGCCCTTCCTCGACGTGCCCGAGGCCTTCCTCCGTGACTACGCCGAGATGCGCTCGGCCAACGAGGCCATCGCAAGCGTTGGCACGCTGGGGATGCTCGTCTTCCTCATCGCCGGCTGCTTCGGACTGGTGCTGGTCGCACGTCGCGGCCTGCTCGAGTGGAAGCCGGCCGTCGTCTTCGGCGCCGTGGTCGGGCTCGCGCAGGGGCTCGACCTGCTCAACGCGATGCCGCTCGCCTGGATGGGCTACGACACGGCGACCTCTCCCAAGCTCTTCGTCGTGGGTCAGGTCGTGCTCGCCATCGGCGTCACCCTGGGCTCCGCCTCGCTGTTCTCCGTGCTCTACCTCGCCGGGGAGAACCTCACGCGCTGGGCCTTCCCCGAGCAAGTCCAGCTCTGGAAGAGCTTCCACCGTGGCACCGTCGGCTCCGATCACGTCACGAGTCAGGTCGTGATCGGCTACCTCGTCGTCGGGATCGATCTCGCCTTCCTGACGGTCTTCTACTACCTGGCCTCGACGCACCTTGGCTGGTGGTCGCCCAGCGACACGCTCGTCAATCCGAACGCGCTGTCGACCTACCTTCCCTGGCTCAGCCCCGTGGCCACCTCACTCCAAGCGGGCACCTGGGAGGAATGCCTCTGTCGCGCCGTGCCGCTCGCGGGCGCCGTGCTGCTCGGACGCCGCTACGGACGACCCAAGCTCTTCCTGGTCGTCGCCTTCGTGCTTCAGGCCCTGGTCTTCGGGGCCGGTCACGCGAGCTATCCCGCCCAGCCCGCGCACGCCCGCCTGCTCGAGCTCATCATCCCGTCCTTCATCTTCGGCTACCTCTACCTGAGACACGGCCTGTTGACGGCGATGGTCATGCACTACGTCTTCGACGTCGTGCTCATCGGGCTCCCCATCTGGGTGGCCCAGGGAGCGTGGCTCGATCGCGGGCTGCTCACGGCCTGTCTCCTCCTTCCCCTGCTCGTCGTCACGCATCACCGACTTCGACGAGCCACGGCGCATCCCGACGACGCCCACTGGAACCACGCGTGGCGTCCGCCTCCCCCACGACCCCGTCCTCCAGCAGAGCCTGCGGAGCCGTTGATGACGTCGCTCCCCGGTCGCACCTTCGCGACCGTCGGGCTCGTCGGACTGTTCGGGCTCGGCCTGCTCGTCATTCACGGTGACTTCCGCGATCGAGGCCCTGCCGTGGGCGTGGACCGATCCACCGCCGAGCGTCGGGCGAGCAAGACCTTGACGACGGCCGGCATCGAGCTCGGCGAGGACTGGCGTGAGCTGACCTCCATCCAGTCCGGCTACGGCAGCGCCCACGAGTTCGCCTGGCGCGAGCTCGGAGAGCGACGCTTCGAAGAGTTGGTGGGCAGCTACTTGCCCGTGCCGCGCTGGCGGGTGCGCCGCGCACGCTTCGACGGTGCCGACACGGCCGAACGGGCCGAGGAGCATCGCGTCTACCTGAGCGACCTGCACGGACCGACCCGACACGAGCACCTGCTCCCGGAGAGTCGACCGGGCGCAGAGCTCTCGGAAGACGAGGCCAGGGCTCTCGCTCACGTCACGATCGTCGAGCGCTACGAGCTCGAGCCCAATGCCCTCGAGGAGATCCGGGCCGACGTCGCGCAACGTCCCTCGCGTCGGGACTGGACCTTCGTCTTCCATGATCCGGCCGTGACCGACCTGGCCGGTGCCCAGGCGCGGCTGGAGGTGCGCGTCCGCGGGGACCGGGTGCGTGGTCACGGTCGCTACCTCCACGTTCCCGAGGATTGGATGCGAGCGGACGAGGAGCGTGAGGTGGCCTCGGCCATCCGCCAGGTCGCCGCGACCCTGCTGCTCCTGGTCACCACGCTCACCTTGTTGGTGATGGCGCTCGGCTCCTCGGCGCGCGGACGTCATCACCGACGAGCGTTCTTCGTGGCCACCGGCGCCACAGCTCTCATGCTCCTCGTCGGCTCACTCAACGACGGCCCCGTGCTGCTCGCCGGCATGAGCACGGCTGAGCCGATCGGTCGTCAGCTCATCGCCGTCGGCACGGGCGTGATCATCCAGGTCGTGCTCGGTGCGCTCATGGTCGGCCTCTTCGCCGGGATGAGCTTCGGCGGCCTGCGTCGTCAGGCGAGCGTGGGGCTCCCCGCGGCGCTGGCGGTCGGCTTCAGCCTCGCCTTCGGACTGCGTGGCCTCATGGCCGTCGGTCAGCGTCTCGGGCCGGGCCTCACCCCACCCTGGCCGTCACCAGGAGCCCTCGCGACGGTGTCACCGCTCATCGCGACCGTGCAGGGCACCGTGGTGGCGATGCTCGTTCTCACCGTGCTCGGGCTGACCTTCTTCCAGCTCGTCGACGTCATCGGTGCCTCCTGGACCCGACGCCAAGGCGCGCTCCTCGGCTTGCTCACCGTCTTCGGCCTGGCAGCAGGTCAGCTTCTCGCTCCCACGGCACTCGGCGGCGTGGCTCGGGGAATCGTCATCGCCGTCGGTGTCGTGCTGGTCTCACGCTTCGTGTTGCGGCACCACGTCAGCATTCTCCCCCCGGCCATCGGAGCCTGGCTCGCGCTGGGTCGCCTCTTCGCGATGGTCGACCCCGACTACACCGGCCACCGCATCGTCTCGGCGGCCGGTGCGCTCGCGGCGATCGTCCTCGGCGTCCTCGGCTGGCATCTCGTGGAGCACGAGACCTGTCCCGAGGACGAGCCAGAGCCGGAAGACGACGACGAGGCGGCACCCGATCCGTCCGGGCACCGCTCATCACAGCCCCTGTCGCTGGTCGACGAGACGGCGCCGACGCCTCCCGACGCCTGAGCGCGCTCACCACCGCTTGAGCTGGGCACGCGCGGCGGCCTCCCCCTGAACGGAGGAGTAGGACGCGAAGCGACGCTTCGAGAGCCGACCCTCGGCGACGGCTTGCTGGACCGCACAGCCAGGCTCGTGGAGATGAGTGCAATCGCGGAACTTGCAACCGACAGCGAGCTCTTCGATGTCGCCGAAGCCGACGTGACGATCCTGCTCGTGGCCGAGGTACATGCCGAACGAACGCACGCCGGGCGTGTCGATGATCGCGCCTCCATCGGGGAGCCGGTAGAGGCTGCTGCTCGTCGTCGTGTGACGACCTTGCCCGCGGACGCCGCCCACCGAGCCGGTGGCGGCTCCGACGTCGTGAAGGGCGTTCAGCAGTGACGACTTCCCGACACCGCTGTGCCCCACGAGCACTGCCAGGCCGTCGGCGAGGGTCTCGCGCAGGAGCTCCACGCCTTCACCGGTGTCGGCCGAGACCGCCACGACGGGCAGGTCCATGGCCCGGTAGGGATTGAGCCGCGCGAGCTCTTGGTGTCGCTCCTTCGGCGCTAGCAGGTCGATCTTGTTGACGGCGATGACCGGTCGCCCGCCGCCCGCCTCGATGGCGACCAGGTAGCGATCGATGAGGCCCGGCCGCAACGGTGGGTCCTTCAGAGCAGCGACCACCACCACCACGTCGATGTTGGCGGCGACGACCCGCTCGCGATCGTTGCGGCTCGGATCGGGCCGGGAGAGACGCGTGCGGCGGGGCAAGGTGGCGACGACGAAGCGCTCGGAGCCCTCGCCGTTGAGGACCACGCGATCCCCCACGGCGAGCTCGCTGGCCTGCCGTTCAGCAAGCTCTCCCGAGAGCGGGAGCTCGAGAGTCTCGTCACCGATGGCGACGGTGCAGCGTCCGGTGTCGACGGCGAGGACGATGGGCGCCTCGTCGAAGGAGGCAGCGTCGCCGCGCCCTTCGCCTCGCTCCGGTCCGCCTCGCTCGTCGAGGAGTCGCTCGATCAGGTCGTCGAGGTCTTCCTGCGAGCGTCGTCGCATCCGGATCTTGCGGCCCAGGGGGTCGTTCTTCAGTCGATGTCGGTCTCGGCGGGAGCTGTCGCGCTGTCCTTCGTTGCGACGGCGCAGCTTGATGGCTTCACGGATCAACTGGTCGCGCTCGCCGGCACCCAGCCGGTCGAGACGCTCCTTCAGGCTCTTCTTCATTTCGAATCACTCACGCGAGCGCGCAGGCTCGCCGGCAGTCCCGCGAAAGGTGCGGGTCGTCGTGGGAGCCGTCACCGACGGTGACGACCCGGGCGCGTCGGTCTCGGGGACCTCGCTGCCCTGGAGTGATGCGGATCGGACGAGACGCACGGAGGGCGTCAGCGTCGTGGGATCCGGAACGACGGGGGCCGCTCGGGCGAGCGGGCCGGACTGCCTCGTCAGTGACTCAGGATGGGGTCGAAGACGACCGGGAGTCGATCAGGCGAGAGAAGAAGGCGCACTCGCAGGGCCCATGGCGACAATGACTCGGTTCTGCATCTTGGGCCTCCTTCCGGGGGCGCGGCGAACGGGCCGGCCAACCCAATGATGAGGCCGTCGTCGTTCGGAGGCAAGCCAGGCTGCCCGATCGGTCTCGACCGCCCCTCACCCACGCCCCTCAGGCTCGGAGTCGGAAGACGTAGATCGCCCAGCCCAGGGTGTCCCGCCCCCAGCGGAGGTAACTCGACTTCTCGAGAGCAACGCGGTCGGTCAGCTCGGCGAGATCGGGATCGTCGGGGCAGGCTCGGGCGTGCTCGGCGGCAGCCGCCCACTTGAGCCCCTCGTAACGGTCCCAGTCGTCCTGATTGCTCACGAGGACGTGGACGAGCTCGAGCCCCCGTTCCTCACCGACCTCGATGTTGCCGAGCTGCGTGCCGAACTGATCGTGGGTCAGGCCCTCGGCCTGCAGGTAGTCCGATGGAGGTTCCTGTAGCCAGTAGGGCTCGCCCACCACCACCCAGCCGTTCGGCTTCGTCAACGCGATGAGCGCATCGAGCGTGCCGGCATGACCGTCCCAGATCCAGCTCGCCCCCAGGCAGGAGGCGACGTCGAACGAGCGCGGCTCATCGGGGACGAAGTCGGCTCCGTTCATGAGCTTCACGTCGATGTCGTCGTCCAGCTCGAGGTCGAGGATCCGAGCCTTCGCCTGATCGACGAAGAAGGGCGACAGGTCGATCCCGAGCCCGTCCGCCCGGTAGCTCTCCACCGTGCGAATGAGGAGCTCGGCCTTGCCACAGGCGATGTCGACGACGCGCGACCGTGGTGCCAGGCGCAGCAGGCCCACGAGCGCCTCGAGCTTGTCGCGGCTCGACGGGTTGCAGACGACGTGATGACGATGAGTGATGTCGTAGAACTTCCACGCGTCCATCGGAGGCCTCGCTGGGTGGAGAGGTAGACTCGGCTCGCCCTCAGTTTCGTTCATCGAGACGCTCTCGCCAACGGAGACACCGTCATGGCCCAGGCCGACACCCGCAAGCTCGACGCTCGCGACGACTTTCCACCGCTGACGCTCGATCTCGTCGGGGGCGACACCCTCGCGCTGCCGGCGTCACGATGGACGGTCTTCCTGCTCTACCGAGGCCACTGGTGAACGGTCTGTCGTCAGCAGTTGGCTGACTTCCAGGAGCAGCTCTCCGAGCTCGAGTCCCGCAACGTCCTCGTCGTCGCCGGCTCCGTCGACTCGCCCGAGGACGCCGCGAAGACCATCGAAGACAAGGGGCTCACCTTCCCCGTCGCGCACGGCCTGGACGCGGCCGCGTTCGCCGAGTCGCATGGCGCCTATCACGACGCCAAGCGGGGCTTCCTCCACGGCACCGGCTTCCTGCTCGGTCCCGACGGCAAGGTCACGACCGCGCTCTACAGCACCGGCGCGATCGGTCGTCTCACGCCGGCCGAGTGTCTCCTGCTCATCGACTACTACGAGAAGAAGGACGCCTAACGGGCGGCCTCGGATCGACGGCTGGGGGGCCTGCTCAGGCGACCTCGACGGGTGGTAGTTTCGTGGCATGAAGTCGCCCATTCTTCTCGTACCCGGACTCCTCGCCGCGATGGCGCTCGCCGCGAGTTGTCGCGAGCCCCCGGGGCCATGGACCGTCGTCCGACTCTCCACGGACGCGGAGTTCCGCGACGTCTACTTCCTCGACGCGCACCGTGGTTGGGCCGTCGGAGGTGACCACTCCCTCGACGGCGGCCTCCTCGGCAGCACCGAAGATGGTGGCAAGACCTGGAGCTTTCGGAGCGGCCTCGCTCCTTCGCCGCGGAGCTGGTCCGGGCTCCACCTTCGCGCAATCGAATTCCTCGATGAACGGGTCGGCTGCGCCGTCGGCGACAAGGGCCTCATCCTCCGAACCACCGACGGAGGTGAGCACTGGCATCCGGTCTTTCGTGGTTCGCGACCCTTCCACCGGCTCGAAGACCTGCAGCTCCTCGACGATCGGCTCGGATGGGCCGTCGGTCGGATGGGCATCTTCCGGACTGAGGATGGTGGCGAGTCCTGGGCTTCTTGGTCCAAGAGCTCTTGGATCCAGAACGCGCTGGCCGTTCACTTCGTCGACGAGAGCCACGGCGTGGTCGTGGGCAGCACCGGGGTCATCCTTCGAAGCACGGACGGCGGCGAGAATTGGGAACGCGTCGACAATCCGGCCGCGACGAATGGGCACCATCTCGTAGGCGTGCACTTCGCGGACGAGCTCCACGGTTGGGCCGTCGGCGAGCACGGGCGCATCTTCCACACGGCAGACGGCGGCATGAGCTGGTCACTCCAACGGCGCGGTGACGAGTACCTGACGGACGTTCACTTCGTCGACGCCACGACGGGCTGGGCCGTCGGCTACGTCCGCGCGAAGGGCACGTCCAAGGTGCTGCACACCAGCGACGGCGGCGCGACGTGGACGGTCGACGCCGTCTACAGCGGCGACGAGGCTCAGGCGATCGACTTCATCAACGATCCCGAACTGGGGCATCGCGGCTGGGTCGTCGGCGTTCGCTCGCGTGACGAGCCTCAGGCCTTTCTTCGCTACGAGACGGCTCCTCCTACTGTGCCCAACGAGGGCTGACCCCTGCTCAGGCAAAGTCGAGCCAGTCCACCACCGACTCGAACGCGGTCTCCATCTCCTCGTGCTGGCCGAGCCCCATCCGCAGGACCAACAGGTTGCCCCGATTCTCGACGAAGCAATGACGCTTCCGTTGGGCGTGGCTCAGCCGGTCCCAGGTCATGAGCAGCACGGCCGGACGGCCACCGACCTCCACCGTCTCGACCGAGGCGATGTCGTCGCGGGCCGAGTCGTGGCCGAAGCGAGTCAGCACCTGACGAGCGCGGTCTTCCAGGCTCTTGTCCGGGAGCTCGGAGAGCTGCGTGAGCAGACGCGAGTAGGCCTCCTCGATCGGTCCCGACCCGAACTCCTCCTTGGCCTGAAGGGCGACCCACCAGGAGGGCGACGCCGCCTTCCAGTCCTCCGGCGTCGGGAAGGTCGCTGCCGGATCCAGGCCGCGCAGGACGCTGCGGGCGTCGTCTCGACGACCGTCGCGGAAGAGCTCTCGAGCCCGGACGACCTCGCGCTCGAGCCCCGCCAGCGACAGCGGGCCGAGATCCTCGATCTCGATGCGGGCGATCTCTCGCTGGAGGCGGTGCTGGCGATCGTTGTCGAAGTGCTGCCAGCCCTCGGGGACGAGCAGGCCGAGCTCGTGCTCGCCGACCTGCGCTCTCACGATCACGCCCGGCGGCGACGGTCCGCAGGCGCCCAGCAGCAACGCCGTCACGAGCACCGACGGGAGAGCATGCCGGGTCACTCACAGTCTCCCGGTGGGAAGGTGATCGACTGCACGACCGCATCGAAGAGCGGCAGGTTCTCGGCCAGGCCGATGAAATCGGCCACGAAGAGTCGGTTGTTGCGGACGACGTAGACCTGGCGGCCCGAGTAGGTCCGCCGGTCCCGCTCCATCGTGTAGCTCACGCTCAAGCTGGGCTCGCCGGCGAGCTCGCCCTCGACGGGCTCCTCGACCACGTAGAAATGGGGGTCCGTGCGGTCTTCCGCACGGAAGAGAACCTCGTCGACGACGTCGTCGAGCTCGTGGCGGATCTCGAGGGCCGCATCCTGCGCCAGCTCCAGGGCCCTCTCCGCTTCCAGCATCCGACCGTGGATCACCGCGTTGCGGAACTCGTCGAGCTGTTCGTTCACGACGCTGGCGAGACGCTCCTCGTGGTCGCTGAACCAGCTCATGTAGCCCATGCGGATCTTCTGCACGCGACGGAGAGTCTCCTTGCGCGAGAGCGAGTCGTACTCCTCCAGGAACTCCGCCAGGGCGCGGCAGCGGTCGCGATCGCCGAGCTGGTAGTACTCACCGATCGCGATCCCCTCCCCCACCGAGCCGGTCTTGATGAAGCGGACACCACGGATGCCGCCGTGCTGATCGCGCTGTCGTCTCCACCCCGACGATGGAGGCGAGAAGGTGATCGGCTGCCCTCCCCAACGGAACTCCTCGGGCGGGGCGAGCTTCGGGGCGCTGCCACCCGGTCCACCGCCACAAGCGACGAGGAGGACGCTCGCAAGAAGACCGAACTGGACTCGGGACCACTGCACGACGCGCTCTCCGGGGTGCGATGCCGCGAAGCCTATCGCAGGTCTCGTCGCTCTCCCGTCATGCCTTGACGATCCAACCAGCCCGTGATGACGGGCCAGTAGTCCAGGCGCTCATCGGTGAGGCGGTCGCGCAATCGGTGGTCGGCCCGCGGGAACCATTCGACATCAAGCTCCAAACCCGCCGACCGCGCCCATTCCAGTCGCTCCCTGGTGAGAACGGCAGGCTGGCTCTGATCGAGGCCGCCGAGCAACCAGAGCGACGGGCAGCGAAGGCTCCACAGGGTCCGTCGTGGATCGTGGCCATGAGGGCCCTCGAAGGCCGACAGCCTGCGAGAGATCTCGTCGTCGGACAGGAGCGGCCGTGAAAGGGCACCGTCGCCGGTGAGCGAGCTGTACAGCCGCTCTTCTCCCACGGTCACCGCTGGACCCGACAACGCGACGAAGCAGGCCACGCGAGACTCGCGGTCGGCGGCCAGGGACATGACCCAACTCGCATGACCTCCACCGACGAAGCCGATGCGCTCGGGGTCGACGTCGTCGCGTCTGCTCAGGTAGCGCCAGGCGACGAGCGCGTCCTCGGCCAACACGCCGAGGGACTCCTCGGAGATCTCGACGGCCGGGCTGGGGTAGCCACCCGTCGATCGTCTCGTGCCTCTCTTGTCGTAGGTGAGGGCCACCACCCCTCCGGGCACGAGCTCGCTGACGACACCCGGGACGGAATGACGTGGTTGGCTTCCGGAGCCTGGAACGACGACCAGGGCGGGCCAGGGTCCGTCGCCGAAGCGGGGACGAGACACGGTGGCGGCCAGGATGGCGCCGTCAGCCTGCAGGGGGACGTCCTCGCTCTCGATCGACGCGACGCGCGAGTGGCTGACGACGGTGACACCGATGGCGAGCGACAGTCCCACGGTGACGATGCGGCGGAGCTCCCTCATCCTCGCGCTTACGCGAGGAGAGGCGCTCGGTTGCGGTCAGCAAAGCGAAACCGGAGCAGGCGGGGCGTCGATGCCCGCTCCGGGTGTCGGGTCGCTCAGGCGAAGCGACGCGCGACGTACTCGAGCGAGGGCGGCAGGGTGTAGCCGTCTTCCCGCCAGTGCCGCGCCTGCATGGCGATGAGGGTCAGCTCCGCGAGCTGGTCGACCTGGCGTTCGCGCAGGGCGGCCTCCAGGGCGCGCTTGGCCGTGGCAGCAGCGCGTCCGATCTCGACGAACACGGCGTCCTTGGAAGAGTGGTCGAGGACGGCCATCGAGTTGGACATCGGGTCTTCGTGAAGTTGTTCTTGCATGGTCGCGCCTCCGGGCTAGGGCCGACTGGGCCTCCTTCTCTGAAGTGGACATCGACCCAGTTCCGAGACCACGTGAGCACTTTTTCCAACCCGCTTGACGCCTGACGTCACCCGGGCGCGCATGGCCTCCGTGAGGGGTGGCCGGGCGTTCGGGCGGCCGCACCTGGAAAAAGGGCGAACCCGAGCACTTTCCCTGCGAGCTTGGGGGCCCGGCGGTGTCGTGTCAGGCATGAGCGACGCACGACAGCTCTTCGAGGAGCACCACCGGGCCGTCTACCGGTACCTGAGACGCCGGACCGGACGCCCCGAGCTCGCCGAGGACCTCGCCCAAGAGGTCTTCGTCCGTGCCTTGCAGGGACCGCCATCGGACGAGCCGCTGCGCCGTCCGGTGGCGTGGTTGTTCCGCATCGCGCGCAACCTTCTCCTCAACCACCTCCGCGCCGACTCGCGACGACCGGCGAGCTGTCCTCTCGAGGACCGCCCGCTTCCCGGTCCGGAGGCCGAGCCCTCCCGACGGCTCGACCTCGATCAGGCCTTGGCCGCCCTGCCTACCGCAGAGGCGGAGGCTTTCCTGCTTCGGGAGGTCGGTGGGCTCAGCTACGAGGAGATCGCCAGCCTGTCCGGTCGAACGACCGACAGCATCCGCTCCCGCATCTACCGCGCGAGAACGTCCTTGCGCGCAGCACTTCGCCCTTCGGAGGGAACCCTGGGCCCCAGGGAGGTTCGAGCATGAGAGAACGTCAACTGCAATTGCTGTCGGGCTTCGTGGATGGTGAGTCCATTGCGCCGACTGATCTGGCCGAGGTGCTGTCGGCCGAGGGAGCTCTCGACGCGCTTCGCGACTTCGCGCTGATCTCCGCCCAGCTCGACGACGACGGGCTCGAGCCCTCCGAGACCTTCGAGGCCCGAGTGCGTCGACGCCTCTCAGGTGATGACGACACGGAGCGGAGGACGGGCTCCCGGACTTGGCCCTGGTTGATGGCCGCCGCCGCGGTCGTGCTGGGCGTGGTGCTCGGTCGCAGCCTGAACCCCACTCCCTCTCTCCCTGCCTCCCTCCCGACCGCCGAGGTCGGTGGCCCCAAGGTCGACCGCACCCTGGTCTTCGAGCCGGGTGTCGACTGGAAGGAGCTCTCATGACGAGAACGATGACGACCTTGCTCGTTCTCCTGCTCGGGATCGCGCCGACCAGCGAAGCGCACGCCGAGCCGCAAGTCCGCCTGTCGGTCCTCGCCCACGTCACCGAGGGCGGCCCCTCTCTCGAGGAGACCCGCATGACCGAGGCGCTCATCCCCGGCGGCAAGGCCATGAGCGTGACCATCGGGAGCTTCCGGGACGAGCGACTGAAGAACGACTGCATCCATCCCTTGCAGCTCAACCACTCCTGGATGACCGAGATCGAGGAGTTCGAGGATGCCACCGAGAGCCGCGCCAACAACATCACGGAGATGCTGTCGCTGGAGCACGTCTGGTTCGTCGCCGTCCGTGTCCTGACCCTCGACACCGACCACCTCGAACTCGAGGCGAGCTGGAAACGCCTCGAGTGGGTGGGCCCCCGCTTCGAAGTCGTCGCTGCGGACCGAAGCACCCTGAGCTACCCGATCGAGGAGGAGGGCCCCCTCGCTCCGCGACATCTCGACTACCGGGCATTCGAAGACGACGGCGATTGCCCCCTGCGGAGCATGCTGCTCTCGATCGAGCCGGAGCCGGTCCTGGAGCCCAGCCTCACGGATGCCGTCATCATGCTCGACGTCGGCTACCACTGGTGGGAGCCCGGCTCCTCGAGAGGTCTCAACACGCTCGAGCGCACCCAGCACGGCGAGAGCCTGAGCTATCGCTTCCCTCAGCCGGATGGCTGGCAAGTGGCTGACGCTGCCATCGGCCCCCACGAGCACTTGCTCGACCTGACGGGCCACGTCGTCGCCCATGCGCAAGACGACGGGATGGTCGAGATCACCATGTCGGTGAAGCGTCGCGTGGGCGTGCGGCTCGAGGACGGCTCCACGAGCTTCGGCACGTTCGAAGGGGGCGAGAAGACCTTCCGGGTCCGTCCGGGAGAGCAGGTGGCCCTCGAGCTACCGAGAGAGACCGGTGGTTTCCACGGTTTCCGGGAGACGGTGTCGACCCGCTCGGACGAGCCGCTCGACGCCGGAGACTGGGATGTCGTGGTCGACAGCCGGCAGTTTCACGCGGAGCGACGACAGCAGCTCCTGATCTCCGTGCGACGGGTCGGCCCCATGGCCGGCGTGATGCCCAGTGGATCCAGGAGAGTGCTGAAACCCTGAGCTTCCGAGGTCCGCACGCGATGAACGCACGATGTCGCCAGTCGTGACTCTTCGGGCCGCGCCCCCAACCGGGGCGCGGCCCGCTC
>JBCCFW010000023.1:0-63171 GCA_039029535.1 Acidobacteriota bacterium | reverse complement strand
CCCTTCGCTCCGGGCGAGCTCGAGGGCGGCGGCCAGGAAGCGTCGCCAGTCCCCGGAGGGCTGGACGACGGCCGGGCGGGGCCAGGCACCGGCGGGGGCGGAGTCTCGGGCGGGTCCGGGCTCGGCAACGAAGGTGCCCATGCCCGGCATCGTGTCGATGACCCCGGCACGCTCGAGGTCTCTATAGGCGCGGGCCACCGTGTTGACGTTGAGCCCTAGTTCCAAGGCGAGGTTTCGTACGGAGGGGAGGCGGGAGCCAGAACGGACGTCACCGCGATCGATGGCGGTGGCGATGCCGTCCACGACTTGCTTGTAGGCCGGGATGGGTGCGTTCTTGTCGACCGCGATCTTCATTCGGCCGTTTGGCGGGGCCTCCAGCGTGCCGGGGCACCCCGGGATGTGGACCCGGGGTCGGATCCAGGGGTGTGGAGGCGTGATGTCACGCCGCCACGAATCGCGTCACACCTTATGTCGCCTCATGTCGATCTGTCAACAGATTTTTCCACAGGCCAACTGGCTGAAGACACGGAGCTTGACCTCAGGAGGCCGCTGGCAGCTTCGGAACCGGATGCGGAAGAACAGTGGAAGGAAACGGAAGACCAGCATCTTCAATAACTTGGCTGGCATGCTGACCGAGTGGTTCGGCTCGCCCCAACGGCGCGTTTCGAACCAGTCTTCGCTTGGACATGGGTGTCGCCCGGTGGTACATTCTCGGTGGGTTCTGACTCAGTTGAGAGGCTCTCGATGGCCGCGGCGACACACGTTGTTGCGTGGCGAAAGGCATCGATTCGACGCGGTTCGCCGTGCTCTTGGCCGATTCTGAGGTGGAATGCGTGGGGGCCTGGGATGGCCTGGAGTTGGCCGTGAAGAAGACGCGATCGATTCAGCCGAAGCTGAAGCCAAGCACCCGAACCTCGGGGCCGCCGGAGCATCCGGTGGGCCGCTACCCGATTCGGAAAGCTCGGACCGTGCCGCCGCCAGCCGAGCTGGCGAAGGTGCCCTCGTCGAACGCGTACTGCTACAGCCAGCTTTGTCTGGAGATCAAGTACAACCTCCCGTACTACCTCCGGAAGAGCGACCTGATGCGCCAGGTTCGTGCCCAGCACGACTACTGGTGGGGTCAGTACACGCTCCTTTATGAGAAGAGCGCCTACACCTTCCCAACGGACAAGACGGGAACGGGTTGGGACTACACGAACTCGGCCAAGGCGATGCTCTCGCGTTGCAAGCTGTTCGACTCGCTCTTCACGCAGGTCCTCAAGCTCGATCTCACGCACGTCGACGACTTCGGCACCTACTGCAAGATGGTCTTCCTCGAGATCAACAAGCTGAAGCCGGCGTTCCCCGAGAACCCGAGCTCGCAGTCGGTCTTCGATGAGAGCGTCCGGCACCTCATGAAGTTCGTGCTGAAGCAGGCTCCCGACGACTTCGAGCCTGACGACCAACTCGCCGACTTCTAGGTTTCGGCGGGTCTTTCGGGCTCTAGACGCCTCACTCGTCGCTCGCCTACCAGAGCGTAGGCGTCGCTCCGATTTCGACGCCTAGAGCCCGAAATCCCTCGCCGAAACAGCCGTCCGCACCTGCCGAGGCTCTCGCGACTGCGTCGCTCGCCTCCAAGTGGGCCGCCGAGGCTCGGATTGGCTAGACGAGCCCCGCTGCTCCAGCTCTCGCGACTGCGTCGCTCGCTCGCATGCGGGCCGCCTAGGTCCTGGTCGGTTGGACGAGCCCCGACGGGCAGCTCTCGCGACTGCGTCGCTCGCATCCGGGTGAGCCGCCCAGGTCCTGATCGGCGGCGTGATTGGCGTCCGAAGGACGCCACCCGAACGGCCTTCGAGGTGGAGACGGTCGTGGAAGCCGGTCTCAACCCCAGCGGCGAGGGATCTTGCGTCCTACGGGCCGAAGCCGGAGCGACGCCTAGCCTGTCTAGGCGAGTGACGGATGAGGTTCGTAGGGCGTGAGAGACCCGGCGCCACCGAAGCGGGAGCGACGTCTGACCGGCTAGGCGAGCGACAGATGAGGTTCTCAGGGCGGAAGAGACCCGCCGCTACCGGAAGGAGGAGGGGTCTATCTCATGCTTGCGGAGCATGTGGTAGACGGAATTGCGGTGGATGCCCATGGCCTCGGCAGCGCGGGTGACCTGGCCGGAGTGCTGGCGGAGGCAGGCGAGGAGGTAGTCGCGCTCGAAGCGCTCGCGGGCCTCCTCGTAGGTGAGGCTCGGATCCGCCGCGGAAGACCGCTCTCCTCCACCGCCCACCGATGCCCCCGCCACCGGACTGCCCACGAAGACCACGTGATCCGCGCCGATGTGGGCGCCGCCCGCCAGCATGGCCGCCTGGCGGACCTTGTTCTCGAGCTCGCGGACGTTGCCCGGCCAGCGGTGGCTCGAGAGCTTCTCCAAGGCCTCCGGCGTGAAGCCCGCGCTCGGCTGCTCGAGCTCCTCGTTCGCCTGCGCCAAGAAGTGACGGGCCAACAACGCCACGTCCTCCGGCCGCTCCCGCAAGGGAGGAAGGTGGAGGGGCAAGACGTTGAGCCGGTAGTACAGGTCCTGACGAAACGTCCCCTGCTCCACCATGTCCGCCAGGTCCCGGTTGGTCGCGCAGACCACCCGCAAGTCCACCTGCTGGGTCTGCGAGCTCCCCACCCGCTTGATCTCCGAGGACTGCAAGACCCGCAGGAGCTTGACCTGGCCCTCCAGCGAGATCTCCCCCACCTCATCTAGAAAGATGGTGCCGCCGTCCGCCTCCTCGAAGAGACCCGCCCGCGGCGCGTCCGCACCCGTGAACGCCCCCTTCACGTGTCCGAAGAGCTCCGTCTCGAAGAGCGTCTCGGGAATCGCGCCGCAGTTGACCGGCACGAACGGACCCGACGCTCGACTGCTCGCGTCGTGGACCGACTGGGCCACGAGCTCCTTGCCCGTGCCGCTCTCCCCCGTGACCAGGACGGGGTAGTTCGACCGCGCGATCGCCTGGACCTGGTCGAGCACCGCCCGCATGGGCCGGCTCTCCGCCAGGATCGCCTGCGTCGCCCGCTTGCCCTTGAGCGCGTCCCGCAGCTCCGCGAGCTCGGTCGCCATCCGGCTCTTCTCGACCAACCGCGCGATCCGATGAAGGAGGTCGGTCTTGTCGAAGGGCTTGCGGAGATAGTCCGCCTGCAGCTTGCCCGCCTCGTGCGCCCGCTCCTGCGAGCCGAAGGCCGTCAGGATGAGCACCTCCGTGTCCGGATGACGCTCACGGATCTGCTGGGTGAGCTCGAGGCCGTCCATGCCCGGCATCTGGAGATCGGAGACCACGAGGTCGTGCGTCCCATTGGCCAGGATCTGCAGCGCCTCCGGACCCGAAGACGCCGACTCGACCGTGAACCCCTCCTCATTGAGGATGATGTCGAGAAGCTCACGGCTGCTCGGCTCGTCGTCCACGACGAGCACCTGGCCGGGTGAGGGAGATGAGCTGGCCACCGCTGCCCTCCTGAGAGCGCATGAAGAATCATGCAGGCGTGCATGGAATCTAGTGCGCGCTCCGCGAGAGGGTCAAGGGCTGGGTCCATGGAGCCAAGCCATTCATTTTCAAGGACTTGCTCTTTTTCGGTGACCGCGCTCGTGCCCACCGAGCCGAGCGCACCGGGGGTCAGGTCGTGCCCCTGGGCGGGTGCACGAAATGCGCGACGCGACTCAAGTCCTTGTAAATGAGTGACTTGGGTCTTGTCTGATGGTCTCGAGCCCGGCGCACGGGGCACGCATCACCACCTGCCGTGACCCGAGAATTGTCTCAACTCGCATTGAATCAATGACTTAAGGAGTCGTGTGCCAACTTGGCACCCCCCTTGCTATTGATACCCGTGCGGCATCGGAGACAGCCGCAGGAGAGTCTGATGAGTGCCTTGCCTGCCCGGGAAACACGATACGCGCCAGTCCTCGACGCCGAGGCGACCAAGCCCCTCAGCCGTGAGGAAGAGCAGGTCCAGACGCGGCGTTATCGCGCCTCCCGTTGCCCTCACGCCCTCCGTCGCTTGGTCGAAGCGAATCAGCATTTCGTGATCATGGTGGCCCGGCAGTACCAGGGGAACGGATTGCCCCTTGAGGACCTCGTCAGCGAGGGCAACGTGGGACTGCTCCAGGCCGCCGAGCGTTTCGATCCCGACAAGGGCATCAAGTTCATCACCTACGCAGTGTGGTGGATCCGTCGCGCCATTCTTCAGGCGCTGTCCGACCAGGCCCGGCTCGTCCGGCTGCCCAAGTACAAGATCCGGCAGGTGCGGGACCTGCGCGAGCGGGTCGAGGTGCTGCGGGGCGAGCTCGGTCGCGAGCCCACCGTCAGCGACGTCTCGGAAGCCACCGGCATCCCCGAGCGTCAGGTCGAGCAGCTCCTCACGCTGGGCTCCTTCGAGGTCTCCATGGACGTCGAGACCGAGTCCGGTGACCAGTCCCCCTTCGACGCCTACCTCAGTGAGGACCGGGTCGAGGACGGACACTACGAGACCGAGGTCGGCAGCATCCTTCGGCAGGCCATCGCCGAGCTGACTCCGAAGGAGCAGCACGTGGTCCTGCGTCGCTTCGAGTTCGTACCCGGTCCGGGCACGACGCTCGAGGTCATCAGCAAGGAGATGGGGCTGACCAAGGAGCGCGTGCGGCAGATCGAGCTGCGCGCCAAGAAGCGACTGCGTGCTTGGCTGGAGAGCGGGCAGCGGTCGGTCCAAGTCGTGAATGGGAGTCCCTGGTAGTTGGGGAACGCTCGGTCGTCCCGTCACGCTTGACGGGAGGACCGATCACCAGGGGTGTTGAGCCGGGCTCTTGGGGGGCTCGGCGTGCGTGGGGGAAGGGCGTCGCCGGGCTCCGGCGGACGCGGTCGCGTCGGGTTCGGGTCCGGCGACGCCAAGCCTTCGCGTGAGGATCGTCTAGTCTTTCCTCTCTTTGGGAGAGACATGACACTCCACTCCGACACGAGCCTGATCGCCCTCGGCGCCGGCTCGAACCTCGCCCTCGACGGGGAGTCCGACCTTCCTGCATCGTCCGATCACTCCGACGATCGCGTGCGGGCGCTGGAAGCCGGACGTCGGGCGCTCGACGACCCCGAAGCGGGACGAAGGG
Organism: Acidobacteriota bacterium; assembly: GCA_039029535.1. Classification (GTDB taxonomy): domain Bacteria; phylum Acidobacteriota; class JBCCFW01; order JBCCFW01; family JBCCFW01; genus JBCCFW01. The sequence goes on along the minus strand of JBCCFW010000023.1, from coordinate 58,088 downwards.
TCCTCGCCTGCTCGTCCCTGCACGACAACGACCCCGTCGACGTGCCCGGTGAGCAGCCTCCCTACCTGAACGCTTGCATCTTGGTCGAAGAGCCAGGTTCGGCGTCGGAGCTGCTGGCGGCCTGTCGCGAGATCGAGCGTCGGGCGGGCCGCCGCAGCAAGGGGGACCGGGCGCCCCGGCCCCTGGATCTCGACCTCCTCTGTTGCTGGACTGCCGACGGTCGGCCCTGGGATCCGCTCGAGGAGCCGGGGTTGGTCCTGCCGCACCCCCGCCTGGGGCAGCGGCGCTTCGTGCTGCAGCCCCTGGCCGAGCTCGTCCCGGACCGCGCGATCGCCGGCCTGCCCGGCAGCGTCGCCGAGCTGCTGGCAGCCCTGCCGGCCGAGCCGGCCCTCCGGCCCGGACCGGTCAGCCCGTGCTTTCCGTGGAGGGCCGAGGACCGGGAGTCGGCGGTCGACCTCGCCGACTGAGCCCCGTTCGGGTCGCTCCGCGTCGTCTCGGTCCCGTCGGTCTTGCTGTTCTGGTCAAGGCGAGGAGCGGCATGCCATGCTCCGTCACCTCCCGGACGAACCAGCTCGAGGTCGTCTCCGCCAGGCCAGTCAGCCCAGATGAAGCCCGATCACATCGCCGTCGAGGGGCCGATCGGCGTCGGCAAGACGACGCTGACCCGCCGTCTCGCCAACCACTACGGCTGCCGCGAGGTCCTCGAGGACCTGCGCAATCCTTTCCTGGAGGACTTCTACGCCGGCACGAAGGGGGCTGCCTTCCAGTGCCAGGTGTACTTCCTGCTCCAGCGCTACTCGCAGCAGCAGCAGCTCCTCCAGGGCGACCTCTTCCGTCAGCGCACGGTCTGCGACTATCTCTTCCACAAGGACAAGATCTTCGCGTACCTGAACCTCGATCAGGACGATCTCAACGTCTACGAGCGTCTCTACGGCGTGCTCGTCGAGCAGCTCCCCAAGCCCGACCTCGTCATCTATCTCCAGGCGCCCGACGAGGTCCTCCTCGAACGAATCGCGCGACGGGATCGACGGGCTGAGCGGCGGATTTCCCGCGATTACCTGTCCGAGCTCAACAAGGCGTACAATTACTTCTTCTTCCACTACTCGGAGACGCCCCTGCTGGCGATCAACACCTCACAGCTGGACCTGGCCAAGTCCAAGGAAGACTTCGACGTCGTCCTGAGACAGGTCGAGCAGCTGGAAGGCGGGACTCGCTACTTCGTCCCCGAGTGAGTGCGACCGGCGAATGAGACGACGCCTCCGACCGTCTAGGCGGTGAGCGTTCGGATCGAGTCGGCCCTCCGTTCCCGGGATCGAGCCCGGGGGGGGCTACCGGTCACGAAGAGGACAGCTCGCGACCCCATTCAGCCCGCGCGGGCGGGCGACCGTGAACTTTCCCGCGACCCGGAAACGGGCGGGGAGAAAGGAGCTCGAGATGAGCAAGTCCCGCAAGCCGGTCACCGTGCCGGCCGTCGCTGCACGCAAGCGCCGTCATGGCGACGAACCCCTGGTGATGGTCACTGCCTACGACCATCCCTCCGCCGTCCTCGCCGATCGGGCGGGTGTCGACCTGCTCCTGGTCGGTGACTCGCTCGGCATGGTGATCCAGGGCAAGCCCGACACCCTGCAAGTCACCCTCGACGAGATGATCTATCACTGTGCCTGCGTGAGCCGCGCCGGCACCAAGGCCTTGGTGGTCGGCGACCTCCCGTGGATGACCTACCACGTCAGCCGGGAAGACGCCGTGCGCAACGCCGGTCGCATCATCCAGGAGGGTGGTGCCCGCAGCGTGAAGCTCGAGGGCGCGCGGCCTGACACGGTGCGGGCCATCGTCGATGCCGAGATCCCGGTCATGGGTCACCTCGGTCTCACGCCGCAGTCGGTGAACGTGCTCGGTGGCTTCAAGCTCCAGGGTCGTGATGAAGCCGCGGCCGAAGCGATCCGCGAAGGCGCCTTGCGCCTGCAAGACGCGGGTGCCTTCGCCGTCGTGCTCGAGTGCGTCCCTGCCGAGCTTGGCGAGCGCGTCTCCGAAGAGCTCGACATCCCCACCATCGGCATCGGCGCGGGTCCCGCCTGCGACGGTCAGGTTCTCGTGTGGCACGACCTGCTCGGTGTCTCGGAGAGAGTGCCGAGCTTCGTCCGTCGCTACGAGTCGCTCGGCGATCGCATCGTCGAGGCGCTCGAGAGCCATGCGGCCGACGTTCGCTCCGGTGAGTTCCCGGGTCCGGACGAGTCGCGGTATCTCGCTCAGCCGACCGGTGCCACCGAGCCCGTCGTCGCCGACGCCTGAGCCCCGCGGTCTCTCATGGAAGTCGTCTCCAAGATCGTCCGCATGAGGGCCGTCATGGACGAGCTGCGGCAACGCGGTCGTCCGGTGGCCCTCGTTCCCACCGCCGGTGGTCTCCACGAGGGTCAGCTCTCGTTGGTACGCCAGGCACGGGAGCGCGACGCCGAAGTGGTCGTCAGCATCTACCCGCCTTCGCACGATCCCGGTCTCACGGTCGACGCCGAGAGCCTGGTGGGCGAAGGCGTGCGCGTCCTCTTCGCACCCGACGAGAATGAGCTCTTCCCCGAGGGACACTGCACGCGGGTCGAGGTGTCCGGCCTGACCGAGCGTCGGCTGGGGCTCAAGACGAGGGACGAGCTGGTCCAGGTCACCACCCTGGTCACCAAGCTCTTCCACGTCATCCGGCCCGACCTCGCGTTGTTCGGCTGGAACGATCCGCAACAACTGCTGGTGCTGAGGCGGCTGGTGCGCGACCTCGATCTCGAAGTCGAGATCGTGGGCGCTCCGATCGTTCGCGACGACGAGGGAGTCGCTCTCTCGACGCATCGCGACGACCTGGGTGAGGCTGGCCGCAAGGCCGCTTCCGCCATCTACCGGGCACTGCAAGAAGCCCGTCGTCTGGTCGAGGACGGCGAGCGCTCGTCCCGCGCGGTGATCGATGCGATCACCACGCGCCTGGGCGAGGAAGACGATCTCGACGTCGCCGAGGTCGAGGTGGTGGGGGCACGTGACCTCACTCCCATCGACCGAGTGGAGGGACTGGTACTCCTGGTCGCGGCGGCCGTGCTGGAAGCCGAAGGACGGGAGCCTCTTCGCCTCGTCGACAGCTTGCGCGTCGACGTGGCTCAGGACAGTTGATAACCATGCGCTTGACCATGATGAAGTCCAAGCTTCACCGTCTCCGCGTCACCGCGGCAGACCTCGATTACGAAGGCAGCTTCACCCTCGATCCCGATCTCATGGAAGCGGCCGACCTGTTGCCGAACGAGCGGGTCGAGATCTACAACGTCACCGGCGGGCAGCGTCTCGCCACCTACGCGATCCCGGGTCGCCGCGGTTCGCGCGAGGCCCAGGCCAACGGCGCCGCCGCGCACCACGTGAAGGTCGGTGACATCGTCATCATCGTCTCGTACGCCGAGATGGAGCGGGACGAGGCCGAGAACCATCGGCCCATCGTCGTTCTCGTCGACGAGAAGAACGAGCCCAAGCCTCAGGAGGAGCCGGTCTCCGCCAGTTGAGCCGTTCGCGGCGGGGTCGACGTGTCGGTCCCGTCGCGACGTCGTGACGATCCGTCCCCCGCCGTGCATGATCACGGCATGTCGGCGTCAGCCGGGGAGCGCGTGAAGCTCCTCGAAGAGATCGGTCGCGGCAGTGACTCGATCGTTCACCTCGCAGACGACGCGATCCACGGTCGCGTTGCCGCCAAGGTGCTCGTCGCCGGTGCGCCGCCTGCTGCGGCCGAGCGACTCCGTCGTGAGGCGGCCCTGCTCCGAAGGCTCACGCACCCCCATCTCGTGCGGGGTCACGAGCTCGTCGACGACCCGGGCCTGGGCAGCGTGCTGCTCCTCGAGCACGTCGCGGGCCCCCGTCTCGATCAGGCCGAGCTGAGCCGCGAGCAGCGCCTGGTCGCCTGGTCGCAGGTCGCGCATGCCGTCGAGGCCCTGCACTCGCGTGGGCTCGTGCATCGCGACCTGAAGCCCGAGAACGTCCTCCTCCGCGAGACGGCGGCCGAGACGGTCGATCCCCAGGCCGTGCTCGTCGACCTCGGTGCGGTGGTGGCGGGCGAGACGTCGACGGGGCCCGCAGGCACGCCCGACTACACGGCTCCCGAGACCCTGGCGGGTGCGCCGCCGCGAGCGTCGGCCGACGTGTTCGGGCTGGGCGCGCTGCTCCATCACCTTCTCGTCGGCCAGCCACCCTGGGCCGGCCTTCCCGTCGAGCAGGCGCTCCGGGCGCGGGCCCTCGGTCCTCCCGCGACCTTGTCCGAGAGCGACCTCTACCCCGAGGAGCAGGAGCTGCTCCGTCGTCTCCTCGCGACTCGCCCCGAGGACCGCCCCCCCGGCGCACTCGCCGCCGTGAGCCTGACGAATCGCCTCCTCGGGACGAGCCTGCCCGACAGCCCCGGAGCGCTGGCCGCCCGACCGGGCCTGGCGACCTGGGTCGGTCGCGCCGAGCTCCTGAGCCGGGTCGACGAGCTCCTCGCCGAGCGGGTCGCCCTGGGCTCGGGCGCACCCCCACGACGGCTCGTTCTCGGGGGCCCATCGGGTTCGGGAAAAACCCGATTCATTGAGGAAATGGCCCTCAGAGCCAAGATGAAGGGGCTCCCTGTCGAGTGGGGGCTCTCCGATTCAGGCCGGGCCGACGCGATCGTCCTGCTCGATCTCGACGCCGATTCCTCGGCGGAGCTGCCCAGCACCGACCGGGGTCTTCTCGTCATGACCGCCTCGGCCGAGGTCGCGGAGGGGTCGCCCGACGGCGCGGTCCTGGCGGCGCTGACCGAGGACGAGTGCCTGGAGCTCACCAGCCACCTGCTCGGCACTGAGCTGAGCGAGGGCGACGGCGCGGTGCTCCGGGCGGCCACCGGCGGGCTGCCGGGACGGCTCGAGCAGCTCGTCGCGAGCCTCGCTCAGGGCGGGGCGTTGCGGATCGAGGGCGGGTGCCTCGTGGTCGACGCCGAGGTCTCCACGCTCTCGGAGCGGCTCCACGACTGGCTGCCGGAGCGGCGCCGTCGGTTGAGCCCCGACGCCGCCGTGCTCCTCGACTTCGCCGCCGTCTTCCATGGTCCCACGCCGGCGCGGATGCTGGCGGCCCTCGCCCGTCGTGACGAGACCGAGCCGAGCTTCCGCGAGTCGGTGGAAGAGCTGGTCGCCGGCGGCTGGTTGCGAGTGCTCGAGCTCGACGGCGGCGGTGCGTTCGAGCTCCCGTCTCCGCTGCGTGCCGCCGTGCTCGAGGCGCTGCCCGAGGGGCGGCGTCGTCTCCTTCATCTCGCCGCGGCCTCCTTGTTGGCGCGTGAGGTGGAGGGCAGTGAAGCGCGGCAAGCGAGGCAGCTCGATGCGGCCGGTGCGAGCGATCGCGCGGCGCCACTGCACCTGCAGGCGGGACGTCGTTTCCTCGAGGAAGGACGCCCTCTCGACGCCGCCGGACACCTGCGCCGCGCGGTAGCGGGCGGTCCCGAGGACGCGTCGGCCTGGCTCGACCTCGCCCGCGCCGAGCGCGACTGTGGTCGTGCCGACGAGGCGGTGCGCTGTGTCGAGACGGCGCTGCCGTTCATCGAGGACGAAGAAGAGCGGGCGCGTGCCCTGGCGCTCGCTGCCGAGGCCGCCACCTATTTCGGTGATGGCGATGGAGCCGAGGAGGCCTGCCGCACGGCGCGGCGTCTCTTCCGTCGGGTGGGCCTCCCGCGCGAGCGGGCTTACTGTACCTGTCGGTTGGCGTTGCTGGCCGTCGACGCTGGAGACTTCCGTAGAGCGCACGCCGGCATTCGGGCCGCCCTGGCGGTCGCGCAGGCCGAGGGTGAGCGACGGCTCGAGGCGCGGGCGCACAACGCGGTCGGTGCCCTGGCGCGTCGCGAGGGTCGGATCGAGGACGCCATCCACGCCCACCGCCGGGCGCGCGCGCTCTACGAGGAGGTGGACGACCGCAACGGTGCGGCCCGGGCGGTCAACAACCTCGGCATCGTCCTCCAGCTCGCCGGCCGAACCGAGGAGGCGCGTCAGGCCTTCGGCGAGGCCGCGGCAGCCTTCGAAGCCCTCGGCGACCGCCGCGAACGGGCCCGTGCCCTCAACAACGTCGGCCTGGCAGCCTGGCAGGAGGGTCATCTTGAAGCGAGTGAGTCCGCATTGTCGGAATCTTCTCGACTCCTAGAAGAGCTCGAAGATCGTCTTCTCCTGGCCGATAACCTCCGAAACCGCAGCCTCATCGCCCTTGACGGTGGTCGCTTGCGGGATGCGCGACGCCTGGCCGAGGAGGGCTGGCGCCTACGCCGGGCGTGGCCGGGGCCGGCCCTGTCGGCGGCGCTCGACCTCGCCGAGGTGCGCCGGGCGGTGGGTGATCTTGCGGGGGCGGTCGAGCTCCGCGCCGAGCAGCTCGCCGCTCTGGGCGATGAGGTGGTCGACCCCGAGATCGACCTCGCCCGGGTCGGACAGGTCCTCGACGAGCACGCTCTCGGCGGCCTCGATGCCGAGGCCGTGCGCGAGCGACTCGCGGTCGGCCCGCCCGAGCGCCCGGTCGACCTGCGCCGACGCTGGTGCATCGAGGCCGGCCGCGTGGCCGAGAGGCTCGGCGACGACGAGCTGGTCCGCTCCTGCATGGAGTGGGCGGGCGAGCCGCAGTCGGCTCCCTTGGAGGAGCGTGCCTGGCTGGCGTTGCTGGCCGGTGGACGCGAGCCGGAAGGTGAGCGGCTGGAGGTCATCGAGGACCTCGCCTTGCAGCTTGGCGCGCACCGTCACCCCGACCTCGCGTGGCGACTCTTGCTCCGGCAGGCGCGCGCCCGCTCGGCGGCCAGTTTGGGACTGCGAGCGGCGGCCGCCGCGCGACAGGGGCGACAGCTTCTCGTCGGCTTGGGGGCATCGCTCGACGAAGACGACCGCGACGTCTTCTTCGCAGCCGACGATCGCAGCGCCGCTCTCGAAGAGCTGGAAAAGATCGGAAGTGAAGAGGTTGGCTTGCCGGCCGCGGCACCTTCCGACCTCGCGCCCGCATTGCTCGAGTTCGTCAGCTTGCTCAACGCCAACCTCGACGTCGACGCGCTCATGCCCCGCGTCGTCGACGTCGCCATCGAGCTCACCGGTGCCGAGCGAGGCTGCTTGATCCTCTTCGACAAGGGGCCGGACGCGGTGAGCGCGGCGCGCGACCATCAGGGTCGTGACCTTCCGAGCTCGGGCTTCCAGCACTCGCGGACGATCGTCGAGGAGGTGCGCAGCAGCGGTCAGCCGGTGGTGGTCGAGTCGTTCACCGAGGGCGATCGCGAGAAGCTTCGCTCCAAGAGCGTGCACGAGCTGCAGCTTGGCTCGGCGAGCTGCGTGCCCTTGCCGTCACCGGCGGGCGTGTCGGGTGGCTTGCTCGGCGCCATCTACGTCGACAGCGTCACGCGAGGTCAGGCCTTCACGCAGCGTGAGGTCGATCTCCTGCAAGCCATCGCCGCGCACGCCGCCACCGCGATCGTCAACGCGCAGCTCCTCGCGCGCGTGCGGTCCGAGAGCGAGAGCTTGCGTCACGAGGTGGAGCGTCTCCGTCAGGCGGGTCCGGGCGGACGCTTCGAAGAGCTCCTGGGCGCCAGCCCGGCGATGGCCGAGGTCTTCGAGCTGCTCGAGCGCGTGGCCGGCAGCGAGGTGCCCGTGCTCATCGAGGGCGAGAGCGGCACTGGCAAGGAGCTGGTCGCTCACGCCCTGCACGCGCGCAGCCGTCGCAGCGAGGGTCCCTTCGTCGCCGTCGACTGCGGCAGCCTCCCCGAGTCGCTGATCGAGAGCGAGCTCTTCGGTCATCGCAAGGGTGCCTTCACCGGGGCTGACCGGGATCGGGTGGGGCTCTTCGAGCAGGCCAAGGGCGGCACCCTCCTCCTCGACGAGATCGCCGGCACCTCTCCAGCCCTCCAGGCGAAGCTCCTCCGCGCTCTCCAGGAGAAGGAGATCCGCCGGGTCGGCGAGAACGAGAGCCGCTCTGTCGACGTCCGGGTCCTGGCGGCCTGCAACCGCCGTCTCGCGGACGAGGTCGCCGCCGGGCGCTTCCGCGAGGACCTCTACTACCGCCTCGACGTCGTGGCCGTGCGTCTCCCGCCGCTGCGCGATCGCGCCCAGGACATCCCGCAGCTCAGCCGCCACTTCCTCCGCGAGGCCGCTGACCGGGAAAAGAAAGAAGTCGAGGATTTCTCGCCCAACGCGCTCAGCCTGCTCTGCCGGCACCGCTGGCCGGGCAACGTCCGCGAGCTCCGCAACGTCGTCGAGCGGGCGGTCGTGCTGGCCTCTGGCGAGCGCGTGGAGAGCGGGGACCTGCCGCCCTCGGTGGTCGGTCGGGGGCCGGAGCGTGCGATGGCCTCCGGGGAGGCGGAACCGGCGGCTGCCGAGGCCGGAAACAGCGTCGAGAGTGGTCTCTTCGAGCGAATCGTGGGTGGTGGCGAGGACTTCTGGGCGGTGGTCCACGAGCCCTTTCGAGCCCATGACCTCACCCGGGACGACATCCGAGCGCTGGTCAGCCGCGCCCTGGCGGAGACCGCGGGCTCCTACAAGGAGGCGACCCGTCTCCTGGGCATCGAGGAGCGCCGGTACAAGAAGTTCATGGACTTCCTCCGGCAAAATCGGTGTCACGTCGACTTCCGGCCCTTCCGCCAGGCGAGCCGGGCCGAGGCGTGACCTGACGGTCCTGTCAGACGAAGACGAGGCAGGGGACCGTCTCGGCCGCCGATCGGTCCCGAGACCGTTCCACGTGGAAAGAGAGTGGCCAGGCCGTCGGCCGGGCGCGATGTTGCTACTAGCAGGCGTGGCCGTGGTTTTCAGCGGGTCGCGCCGGAGGATGCACGCATGGTGAGCAGCTTGGTCTTGGCCCTGGCCCTCAACTTCACGATCGCCTCGTCGCCGGATCGCACGGTCGGCCTGCGCGACGACCCGGCGGTCCAGCGGACCCGGAGCGCGGTCGAGCGCTTCCTCATCTCCAGGGCGGACGCTTGGGACCCCCAGGAGCTCGTGGCCCTTCTCGATCGGACCAAGGCCTCGCGCACCGTCGGCGAGCTCTCGGCCGTCATGGGCCAGGCCCGCTTGCTGGCCGACGGCCCCATCGGCCCGCGCACGCCGCTCGAGGGACCCACCCGGGTGCGGGGCAGCCGGACGCAGTCGCAGTCGACGGGCATGGGCGACATCGGCTTCCCCACCCAGCGTGGAGCGTGGATGCCGTCACCCGACGGCAACTGAGCCTTTAGCAGGAGCACTCCGGCGCGGGTCCGCGAACCCACCCGTCGCCTGGAGTTGGAGCGGCCTCGTCATTCGAGGCCGCTCTTTTTTTTGGGGGGGGGTAGGAACCGCCTGCCGGTGCCGCGCCTGCTACCGGTTGGTCCCTGGCGTCAGCGGTGGGCTCACGTTGGTGACTCCATCCCACTCTTCGCCGCGGATCTCACGCATGAGCTCCCGCAAGAGGTAGTACCCCCCTCCCACGTCGACGCGTGCGAAACGGCCCTCCCGATCGATGAGCAGGGTCTGTGGGAAGACCTCGTGTTCCGTGTAGAGGCGGGGCAGGCTCGTGTCTTCGACGAGCATCGGGAACGGTAGGGCGAGGTCTTTCCTCAGGACCTCTTGAACGTGCGGCGGCTCGGCGTTCATCGCCGAGACGACGAGACCTTCACCAGCGAGCTCGGCGTGGGCGTATGAGAGGTAAGGCAAGTTCTCCAGGCACGGTGGGCACCAGGATCTCCATCGTTCGATGAACACGACCTTGCCGCGATGCTCGCTGAGGCGAAACGTCTGGCCATCGAGATCGACGAGCTCGAAGTCAGGAGCAAGCTGCCCCTCCAGAGCCTGCGAGCGTTCGTGCCACCCTGGCGCCCCGAAGGCGCGAAGCTCCCACTGCTTGATGCGTGGTTGAAGAAGCGGCACGTAGCCGAGGAGGAGGAGGATCACGACGACTGCCTGCCATCGCTTGAACCACGGGGCCACGCAAGCGATGAGGCCGCACACGAGGAGTGGAGCCAACCATTGTCCTGCCTCGCGCGAGAGCCACCGCGCCTGCCATGCGAGTGCGAGGACACACGTGGCGACGAGCAGCAAGACGCCCAGCGAGAAGACGAGCTTCCTACGGTCGGAAGTGAGTTTCATCGATTGTCCACCGCTACGGGACCCCTGTCACTGCTAGGGACTGATGCAATGGCAGTGTGGATTGCACTCCTCACAGTCCGGCCCCCTCGTGCAGTTCAGCAAGCGCCTCCCGAAGCAGGAAGTCGGTCCACCCTCATGTGGGAGCGGATTGGTGCAGGCACACTCCCAAACGACCTTTCGGCAGAAGTGGCTACCGCAACCTCGGTTGCCGTCCGTCGTGCAGACGACGACGATTGAGGCCTTGCATCCTTCCCTATCGATCGCCAGTGGGTCATTGATCCCTCTGTCACCGCCGGGCTCGGCTGGCTCATTGGCACTCGCTCCGTGGAGTTCGTATTGATGGGCGAACTGGAGCACGCCGTTGGCGTCCGTGTACTCGATCCAGTCCTCGCCGTTCACTTCAGTGAGGTCTTCGAGCTCGACCGTACCCGGAGGATGATCCTCGAGCTGCGACTTGAATGACAGGAATGTACTCGCGGACTGTAGCTCATGCCTTAGGAAGACGACGCTGCCATCGGGATGGAGTGCCAAGGCCATGTCCCATACGTAGAACTCCTCTGTCCTACCTGAATCATCAGGCAAGAGAAGTCGCTTGTGGAGTTCGTGGTCGATCTTCTCCAACATGCGATAGGGATGACGAGGTAGGTCTTCGTACCGAGGGAGAGGGTCTGGTGCAAGACGTTCAGGTGGTTGCCCGGATGCCGCAAGGGGCGGTCCAGAGAAACAAGCCAACAGGAACGAGAAAGACAGGCCTCTTGCGATCAGTCTCATGTCACCCTCCAATAGTCTCCATTCTAGGCGGAGAAGAACTTAAGTTAAGTACCACTTGGTGAAGGGGTAAGTGCTTTCTTGCTCAACCTGGTCCCGCCGTTCCGAGCGGGGGCCGGGCCCAGGAATGACCGTCGTGAGAGGTCGCGCTTGGCCAAACTACTGACTCCGCCAGGACCTCGAGGATCGCAAGACGTTGGTGCCAGCCCTTGCCGTCGGACTCGCACGCGTCGGGTTGCTGATCCGCTGGCGTGTGAGGAAGCCTCACGGCCACCCGTCGGGGAGTCGACCACTGGGCGCACGGCGCCACGCGGACGAGATCATGACAAGCAGGCGATGCGGAGAGTGGCAGCCAAGTCACCCTCGCTTGCTTGAGAGCGTCTGGCTTGCCGCTCGGCCTGGTGGTCGCGACCGCCCACTGAACCTGACCAGGAGCTGGGTGAGAATTTCTCGATTTAATCGAGAATCGCTCGTTTTCATCAGGTCCACAGTTCGGGAGATTCTCGGTAACGGCTCGTTTCCGTGCCTGGTCAGCCTTCTCCGAACATCACGCAACTCCCTCATTACGGTTCAGTTACGGCCAGGTTTCTTGTCGTGGCAGCAAGGCTGGCACGGCGGCTGCAAAGTCTCCAAGCGAGCGCCAAGTCACGTGGAACGCTGGCGCCGGTCAGGGGAGACGAGATGAGAGAACACGGGCAGGGTCGCTCTCGGGGACAGTTGATGGAGGCCATTCGTCGGATGGCCGTGCTGAGTCGTGAAGAGGAGGCGGTCCTCTGTGATCGTGCGAGGAGGGGTGACGAGGAGGCGGCGCAGTGTCTGGTCGCCGCCAACCTGGGGCGGGTCGCGGCGGTGGCCCGAGGGTTCCGGGGACGAGGTCTTCCATTGGATGACCTCATTGCAGAGGGAACCGTCGGGCTGCTCGCCGCGCTCCCCCACTTCGACCCGTCCCGGGGCGTGCGCTTCTTCACCTATGCGTGCTTCCACGTCCGACGCCGGATCGTGCAGGCCCTCGCCCAGGGGCTTCGGACCGTCCGGCTCCCTCGGCAGGCCATCGCCAAGCGCCGCGAGTTCGAGCAGCGCCGTCGCGACCTGAGCAACCTGGCCGGCGAGAGGGTCGGCCGCGCTGAGGCGGCTCAGTCGCTGGGCGTCGATCCCGACATCGCTCACGACGCGTGGCTCGCTCCCACCGAGCTCTCCACCGATGAGGAAGTGGCCCCAGGAGAGGGCCTCCGCGGTGACCAGCTCCCCGCCGCCGACGGCTCGCGGCCCGACCGACAGTTCGACGAGTCCGAAGCGATGGTCGAGCTGGAGAAGGCGTTGACCACCCTGCCTCCCCGGGATCGCGAGATCCTGCAGGCGCGCTTCGGCCTCGGATCAAAAGAAGGAGAAGGGCAGACGCTCCGCGAGCTCTCGGCCGACATGAACCTCACGAAGGAGCGCATCCGACAGCTCGAGGAGCGCGCCAAGGAGCGGCTCCGCTGCTGGCTCCAGGGTCGTCAGCGACCCGCCCGCAGGGTCTCCGTCGCGCCCGTGGTTCACTAGACCCACGTTTGGGCCGGAAGACGAAAATCGGCCGATTCTCGACAACTGAGACGACTGTCCGGAGCCCTGGTCGGCACCCGCACCGACCGGGGCTTCGAGCGCTTGACGGCTCTCCGGGGCCGATGCAAGCTCCCGCCTTCTCGTCCCAGCCTTCTCAGGCCCGCGATTGGGCTTCGACCCGATCGTGCTCGTCAGGAGACGCGGTCTACAGCACGTTCAGACACGAGCCTTAGCTCGTTGCCGCCCGCCCGGCGCGACTCTCGTTCGCGCCATCCGTCCTGCCGGTGGGCCAGTGCCGACCACGCGATGCGTTACCTCCTCGCGACCGACTCCGAGCTGACTGCGCCCCTCGTCTCGGAGGCGGCCGTCGCCGGTGAGACGCTCACGCTCGTCTGTCAGGACCGCAACCTCGTGCGGCGCCTGCGACGTCGGGGGTATCAGGTCCTGCAGGGGGCCCTCGACTCGCCCAACACCTGGCGACGGGCGCGCCTGGCCAGCTCGGAGGTCGAGGATCTCGTCATCATTTCGGTCGCCCGTCGGATCACCGCCCACGCGATCACCCAGACCGTTCACGGGCTCGATGCGGACGTGCCCGTGCTGGTCCTCGAGGCGAAGGAGCCGGAGGTCGACGACGAGGACTCCAAGAAGATCTCGGCTCTCCTCGCCGACATGACCAACACCGAGCGCATCCCCCTCACCGACATCGTGAGGGCGCCGTTCCAGGAGCAGTTCGCCAACGCCTTCGTGCGTCGTCGCGTCCAGCGCTACCGCGATCACTTCCGCGACGCCGACAAGGTCCTCATCCTGCTCCACGACGAGCCGGACCCCGACGCCATCGCGTCCGCCCTCGCGCTCCGCGCCCTCCTCGGTCGCAACCGGCAGACCGCCATCATCGGGACCTTCCAGGCGCCGACGCGGCCGGAGAACCTCCGGATGATCGAGCTGCTCGGCATCCACGTGAACGAGATCACCGTCGAGGACCTGCCCAGCTTCGACCGCATCGCCGTGGTCGACACGCAGCCGCACATCTTCCAGGGCAAGGTGGACCACGTCGATCTCGTCATCGACCATCACCCGCAGCGGAGCGGGTACACCGCCACCTTCAAGGACATCCGCACGACCTTCGGCGCGACGTCCACGCTGCTCATCGATCACATGCACCGCTGCGGCGTGACGGTGTCGGAGCGCCTGGCCACCGCCGCCGTCTACGCGATCAAGACCGACACCGGCAGCTTCCAGCGAGGCACCAACGCGGCCGACGTCGCGATCTTCGCCCAGCTCTATCCCCTCGCCGACCAGGCGGTGCTGCGACGGGTCGAGGGCGAGGGCTTCACGATCGAGACGCTCCGGCTGATCGGTGAGGTCGCTCAGAACTTCGAGCTCGTCGGTCGCTTCATCTACAGCCATCTCGGTGAGGTGCCACGGGACGACTACGTGCCCCGCACCGCCGACATGCTGGTGAACCTGGCCGAGTCGCACTGGAGCGCAGTGAGCGGAGTGCTGGAAGACACGCTCACGATCTCGGTGCGCAACCTCGGTTATCAGCGCAGCGCCGGCGAGCTCGTGCAGACCGTCTACGGCGACATCGCCTCCGCCGGAGGCCACCGCGCCGCGGCCAAGGCGATCATCCCGCTGGACGCCGCCATCGAGCGCTTCGGTCCCGTCGACGCCGAGGACTTCGCTGCCAGGGTGTTCACGCCCTTGGCCGAGGCTGCCGGCGAGGGCTGAGGAGACTCCGAGAAAACCCGCCTCAGCGGTGCTCGATGCGTCCTTCCTTCAGGTCCGGGTCGGCGGCGTGTCGCACGAGGCGTGCGCAGGCCTCGTCGAGATCGCCGTCGGCGTCGACCAGGCTCGCCCCGGAACCGTGATCGAGGACCCAGCTCACGACGAGCTCGAGCTGCGCCTGCGCGTCCTCGTTCTCCTCGCGGCCCTCGAGGTCGATCCAGGCATCGCCCAGCGTCGACTGGGCCTGCAAGTCGTCGGGTCCGTCGGGCAGCAGCGACAGCACCGTGACGCCGCGATCCTTCTCGACGAGCACGAGCTCGGCTCCGAGCTCGGCCGACGGCTGCACGACCGCGAAGCGTCGCGCCTGGGCCAGCGCCGGGGGCAGGTCGCGACCCCGGGCGTGGACGGTCTCCTGGACGTTGAGTGACGGCGCGAGGTCGGCGATGAGCTCCTGCTCGCGGAGCAGCGCCGACAGCTCGCTGCCGCAGGTCTCGTGGGTGAGCTGATGCGCCGCCTCGGCCACGCGAGTGGCCCGCTCGTCGGCGCCGGCGGCGAAGTAGCTGCGGACGCGACGACGGAGATTCTTGGCCTTGCCGACGTAGATGACGTCGCCGTCCTTGTTCTCGAAGAGGTAGGTGCCCGGGCTCTCGGGGAGGGCGTCGAGCTCCTCGCGCCCGAAGGCCTTGGCGCTGAGGTCCGCGGCGACCGGCAGTGACTCGGCGACCAGGTCCTCCAGCTCGCTGGGGGAGCGCTGCGCTTTCTCGGCCAGGTGCAGGGTGAGCAGGCGCAGGACCTCGGCGGAGTCCTTCGGGTGGTCGGGGAGGTCGCGGCCGACGAGAGCTGCGACGTCCTTCGCCGACTTGATGGACACCTCCAGCAGCCGGGCGACCGTGCCCAGGGCGACGACGCGGGGGAGCTCGTCCTGCTCGAGACGCTCGAGAGAGCTCGCGAGCTGCAGGAGCTTGCGCGCGGTGCCCGCCGACAGCGCCAGCACGGTGGCGCCGCGCAGGTCGTCGATGGCCTGACGGAGACCCTCGCGCCAGCCGCCTCCCGCCAGGTCGACGACCCGGGCAGGCTCCTCGCTCTCGACCTCGGCCAGGGCAAGGAGGGGCGGCAGCCGCGTGGGGCTGGGGGGCGCCGCCACCGCCATGACGAAGGTCGGGCGCTGTTCCGGCCCTTCTGCAGAGACGACGACCCGGTCGCCCTCGATGGTGAGCCCTCGCAGGGGCCCGACCGCCGCCGCGGCCAGCTTCTGGTGCAGTGCCGGCGGGGCGCCGGGCAGCTCCAGGGCCTCGGTCACCACCCGCGCGACGGAGCAGGATCCGTCACCCTGCTCGACGAGCTCTCGCACCCGGTCTTCGACGCTCACCTGTTCTCCTGCCGTGCCGGCCGGGCCCGTGTTCAGGGCCCGTTGAATGCCCCGCCGACGGCCGTCGTCGATGGGGCGAAACCGCCGCTTGCGGCGTCCCGTGAGCGCCTCCGGCGCTTCCTTGAAAGGCCTCAGGCCGAATGCTACATTCGCTGACATCGTCCGCCGAGCCTTGGTTGGACGATGCTGTCACGCGCCGGTCGGTCGCGAGCCGCGCTCGCCACGGGGAAGCCACGGTGCCACCGTTTCCGCTGACAGCAGCCCCGGCCCACGGCTCTTCGCCGCGCCCTTCCGACCCGTCGTTGGAGTCCAGGATGACCTCGCACTCTCGCACCCAGACGATCGCCTTCACGCTCCTCGCCTCCCTGGCCCTGCTGCTGACGAGCACCGCCTCGGCCCAGGTCAAGCACCCCAAGCTGGTCATCAGCGAAACCAACTTCAACGCCGGCCAGGTCCCGCGCGGTGACGTCATCAACAAGGACTTCATCGTCAAGAACGAGGGTGAGGGCGACCTCAACATCCTCACGGTGAAGCCCTCCTGCGGCTGCACGACGCCGGGCTACGACAAGATCATCAAGGCCGGCACCACCGGCAAGATCACGCTCAAGGTCGACACCGCCAAGTTCAAGGGGCCGATCACCAAGAGCGCCTCGGTCACCACCAACGACCCGAGCCAGCCGAACTTCCGCCTGGTCGTCTCGGCCAACGTGCAGACCTTCGTCGACGTCCTCCCGCGCGACCTGGTGAGCATCCGCCAGTTCCGGGGCGAGGAGAAGAAGGAGACCGTGACCATCCACTCGAACGAGTCCGGTCCGTTCGAGATCAAGGAGGTGCAGGTCGACGGCGACCACATCAAGCACGCGCTCGAGAAGGCCGACGGCGACAGCGGTGACTACGAGCTCACCGTCTGGGTCGACGAGGACGCCAAGGTCGGCAACATCAGCGGCACGCTCCGCCTGCTCACCAACTCCGCCAAGGAGCCGCAGGTCACGGTGAAGGTCCGCGGCAACGTCATGCCGCAGATCGTGCTCAACCCGGCCAGCCTCTACTTCCGCGTCGACGGCGGCGCCGCCAACGAGCTCGAGGTCGACTCCGCGACCCTCAACGTCCGCAAGCGCGGCGAGCTCAAGGCCCCCATCGTGGCCGAGGTGAAGAAGGGCGCCCGTCTCGACCTCCGCGAGGAGCTCGGTGACTGGATGAAGGTCCGCACCGAGGACGGCAAGGAAGGCTGGGTCTTCAGCAAGTTCGTCAAGAAGCTCAGCTCTGGCGGCGAGGCGGTCTCCAAGACCCTCAACGTCTCCCACCGTCAGGCCGGCAAGTTCCAGATCAAGAGCGCCGACGTGAAGGGCGCCAAGATCGAGCCCGCCGACATCGACATCGAGACCTCGGCCCTCGCCGACGGCGAGCGCTACCAGCTCACCGTGGTCTACAACGGCGGCCTGGAGAAGGGCAGCTACACCGGCAAGGTGGTGCTGACGACCACTGACGCCGACGAACCCTCCGTCGAAGTCCCGTTGTACATCGTCGTCACCTGAGGCGGGGGCGGCCGGCGGGTCTCTTCCGCCCTACCCACCTCATTCGGCGCTCGCCTACCAGAGCGTAGGCGTCGCTTCTCTCTCGGCGTGTAGGACGCAAGATCCCTCGCCGGCGAGTCGTCCGTTTCCAACTCGCGGCTCGCTTGAGCATCAGCTACCTCATGGTGCCTGCGGTCCGCTCCCTCGCCTCATGGCCAGATCCGACGCACCGGCGCTCCCCGCGGGCAGAGTGAGGCCGGCACGTTGGCCGTGACGTGGCTCATGCGGCTCGAATCGAGGCGCTGGGCCTGCTTCGAATACGTGTCACTCGCAAAACTGTTGACTTGACCGAGTGACCGGCCTGCGGGGACGATTGCCGATGGGCGTCGTCGCTGTGGATTGGGAGGAGGTCGCGAAGACCGGCGAGAGCCGTGACTTCGGGGAGGCCCTCGCCCAAGCGAAGGAGCAGCCGCGGCATCCCGTCCACGCCTTCCACCGCTGGTACGGGAAGCTGATTCCCGCAATCCCCGCCGCCGCCATCGACGCGTTTACCGAGCCCGGTGAGCTCGTCGTCGAACCCTTCTGCGGCTCCGGGACGAGCCTGGTCGAGGCCGTGCGCGCCGACCGCCGCTCCCTCGGTGTCGACCTGAACCCCCTCGCCGGACTCCTCGCCCGAGTGAAGACCGGCGCCCTCTCCGACGACCGGCTCAGCCGAGGCCTCGCCGACTTCGCTCAACGCCGCGCGAGCTGGAACGACTCCGACTGGTCGTCTCGACTCCCCGAGCTCCCCAACCTCGCGCACTTCTACCCTGAGCCCGTCGCCCGCGACCTCCTCGCCTGCTTCGAGACCGCCCACGCCACCGAAGACCCCGAGCTACGTGACTGGCTCCTGGCCTGCTGCTCCGCCATCAACCGTGACGTGAGCAACGCGGACACCCGTCACGTATTTCCCGGCGTCTCGAAACGCATGCGGGCCCTCATCGCCGACGGCTGGATGGGTGACGTCGCCCGTCGCTTCGCTCGCGCCTCCGGTGATCGACGCGCCTGGTCTGTCGCCTTGACCGAGGAGACCGTCGGTCACCCTCGGCCCGACCTCCGCATCGGGTCGATCGTCGACCAGGACCTGCCCGTGGGCAGCGCGGCCCTGGTCGTGACGAACCCGCCCTACGTGTCCTCCGTGCGCTGGGTCGAGACCTTCAAGCTCGAGGCCTACTGGCTCGGTGTCGTCGCCGACCGCAGCGAGCTCCACGCGCTCGACCGACGGATGCTCGGGACCGAGCGTCTCGACCACGACGGGACCCGACCCGAGACCCTCGTCGAAGCCTGCCCGTCACCGAGCTTCCGCCGCGCCGTCGCCGACCTCGTCGAGGCCGGACACCCCCGCCGCGCGACCATCGTCGCGCGCTTCGCGATCGGGCTCTCCACGGCCATGACCCGCGCCGCCACGAGCCTGCGTCCCGGTGGCCACGCCGTCGTGAAGCTCGCTCCGAGCCGGCTCAAGAGCGTCGTCATCGACAGCCCTCGCTGCTGTGCCGAGATCCTCATGTCGGCGGGGCTCGAGCTGGTCGGCGCCCTGCGCGACGACTACGCCCCCGGCTCGCGCTCGCTGACCATGAGCCGGAACTGGTACTCGGGCCGGATGGATCAAGACCTCCTGCTCATCGCACGACGGCCGAGCGCGTGAGCAGCCCCACCAGCGCGGAGCCGAGACTCGGTGCGCTGCGCTACATGGGCAACAAGACGAACCTGCTCGGACCCATCCGCGCCACCGTCGAGCGACTGGCTCCGGAAGGATCGCTGGTGGTCGACCCCATGGCCGGTTCGCACGCGGTGACCTTCGCGTTGAAGGATCGTCACGTCCTCCGCTGCTCGGACGCGCAGGCCTACTCGGCCGCCGTCGGACGCGCCCACGTCGACAACACGAGCGTCGAGCAGCTCGACCCGAGCCTGGTGAACGCGCTGCGGGAAGAAGCCGAACGTTACCGTCGTTCCGAACGCCTGGGCTTCATGGAAGAAGGGTTCGGTGACACCTACCTCGGTGTCGCGCAGTGCCGCGACCTCGACGCCTGGCGTGTCGCCGTCGATGCCCTGCTCCCCGACGAGACCGACCCGCGTCGCTGGCTCGCGTTGACGAGCTCGCTCACCGCCGCTTGTCGGGCCCAGGCGAGCCCCGGACACTTCGCGCAGTTCCTCGATCCCGAGCATCCGCGGACGCTGCGCCTGCGTCGCATCGACTTGCTCGCGCTCCAAGTCGAGATCAGCGAGACCGCGCGGGTGCGCCCGGGCCTGGCCGGTAGCGTCTCGCGAAGAGCGAGCTGGCGTGAGCTGGTCGAACGGCATGCCGACGACTTGAGCGCCGCCCGGCTCTGGTATCTCGATCCCCCCTACACTCGAGACCAATACAGTCGTTTCTATCACTTCCTCGAGACGCTCGTGCTCGGAGACCGACCGAAGCTCGAGCACCGCGCTCGCTATCGAGACGACCGCTTCCGCAGCGCCTTCTGCTCGCCCCGCACCGCGTCGACCGAGCTGTCCGAGCTCTTCGCCGCCATCAGCACGGTCAGCCCGGACTCGGCGATCGTCCTCTCCTACTCGTCACGTGGCGTGCTGTCGGAGAGTGATCTCGCGGCAGTCGTGAACGAGACCGAGGCTCTCGAGCTCGTCGACTGGCAGCGACTCCGACACGATCACTCGACGCAAGGGAAGGGCGTGCTGCGCGACGTCGAGGAGTGGCTGGTCAGCCTGCGACCACGTCGAGAGACCTGATCGATCGAGACGGACTCAGTCGTCGTCGTTCAAGGCCTGCACGACCAGTCGCGCGAGCTCCCCGTCACGCTCGGGGGGGATGGTGCGCAGGTCGAGGAACAGGCAGCCGTCGGTGAGACGACCGATGACCGGCGGACGCCCTCGACGCAGGCGCTCGGCCAGCTCGGTTTCCGACAGCGCCGTCGGACGCAGTCGCACGACGCGGCTCTCGAGCTTCGCCTCGGGCGCGGCACCACCGCCGGGCGTGGCGTCGCTCACCTCGACCACGGCCTCGACCGGTGCGTCGGCCAGCGCGCTCGCCAGGTTCTCGCAACGTCGCTGGAGCTCGTCGGGGTCGGCGCCGAGTTGGGCGAGGACGGGGATCGCGTCGTGACGTCCGGTGGCGTGACTCCAGAGCGTCGACTCGAGCGCGAGCAAGGTGAGCCGACCCGGTCGCAGCGCCCGGAAGAGGGGGTCCTTCCGACAGGCGCGGATGGCCTCCTTGCGTCCGACCAGGCAGCCAGCCTGCGGACCGCCGAGCAGCTTGTCACCCGAGAACAGGACGAGGTCGGCGCCTGCGGCCACCATCTCGGGCACCGGGCGTTCGTCGGCGAGCCCGAGGTGACCGAGGTCGTGGAGGATGCCGGAGCCCTGGTCGACGACCACCGGGAGCCCACGCTTGCGTCCGAGAGCGACGAGATCGCTCAGGGGCACGTCCTCGGTGAAGCCGACGACCTTGAAGTTGCTCCGATGCACCTGGAGGAGGAGGCCGGCGTCGTCCGAGCCCTGCTCGTAGTCGGCCAGGCGGGTGCGGTTGGTCGTGCCGACCTCGCGCAGCGGTGCGCCCGCCCGCTCGCAGATGTCCGGGATGCGGAAGGAGCCACCGATCTCGACGAGCTCGCCGCGCGAGACGACGACGGATCGACCCCCCGCGAGCGCGGCCAGTGACAGGAGCAGTGCCGCCGCGCAGTTGTTGACGACCAGGGCCTCCTCGGCGCCGGTGAGCTCGACCAGGAGCTCCTCACAGCCGGGCGCCCGCCGTCCCCGTCGGCCGGACTCGAGGTCGAACTCGAGGGCGAGAGCTTGGCCTCCTCGATCGGCGAGACGAGAAAGCGCTTCAGCCGACAGGGGAGCGCGGCCGAGATTGGTGTGGACGACGACCCCGGTCGCGTTGAGGACCTCGACGAGCCGACCCGCGGCTCGCTCCGAGAGCGCCGTGGCGACCTCGGTCGCGAGCCCGGCGAGTCGATCCTCCAGGACCTCCGCCCCGATCCGACCCTCGGCGACGCCCTGGCGCAGGGCGCCCACGCGGCGACGCAGCTCGGCGAGGACGAGGTCACGTCCGTGCTCGGCGAGACACGGCTCCAGGGCCGACTCGGCGAGCAGGACGTCGATTCCGGGGATCTGGCGCAGGAGGTTCACGGTGCTCGAGAGGGTGGCTTCCAGCCGGTCTCACCGTTGCTGGGAGTCCGGGTGGGAACTACAGTGTAGGTTGCCACTCCTGCTCGGGGATCGCTTCTTCGCGGGTGCGTCGTCCGCCCACGAAACTCCCCAGGACGGAAGACGAATGGCCGAGAACGAGCCCAAGCAGCGCGTCGACTACTCCCAAGTCCGTGTCATCGGCAACGAGGACACGGTCAAGACCCAGAAGATGATGGCCCAGCTCGGCACGCTCTTCGAGCGGGTCAAGCGTGAGTACGACCTCTGGTTCTACGGCACGAATCCGAAGCCGCCGTACGAGCTGCGCAACCAGCTCGATAATCTCGTTCGTCGCTTCCGCAACAAGATGCCCACCCGGACCGCCGACAACTTCAAGGTCGCGGCCCTCATGCAGAAGTACGTGTCCCACGCCGAGCTGTGGGACAAGTCCGTCCGCAAGCAGGAGGAGGGCGGCAAGGCCCTCTGGATGTCCAGCGGTCATCGCTCCGCGCTCGAACAGCTCCAGGAGGAGAACGAGCGGCGGCAAGAAGAGGGTGGCCGCAAGGCCCAGCGGCCCAACCAGTCGAAGTACCTGGCCCGCATCACGGCCGGCGAGGGCGACGGCGAGGAGATGAAGCGACTCTTCAACTCCTACGTGATCGCCAAGAAGCGCTGTGGCGAGGACGTCGGCGAGGGCAGCTTCGACAAGTTCCGGCAGGCCCTCGACCGTCAGTCCCGTGGCCTGATCGACTCGGGTCAGGCCAAGGCCGTCGCGTACCGCATCGAGGTCACCGACGACGGCCGGGTCGCCATCAAGGCCAAGCCCGAGAGCTAGCCCGACGGCGAGCCCTCCGCTCAGAGCCCGGTTCTGGTCCCCCCAGTTCCGTTCCCTGGTGGCTTCTCGCTCGTTTCAGCGATTTCCAGCCCTTCCCACCCGCTGCCGGAATCGACATGATTCGCGCTTGCCCGGACCGTCCGGGCGTTCGGGAACCGCGCCCCCTCGCGCCGGCGCAGGAGAGATCGTTCATGAAGCTCCGAAGCACCGCACTCGCCCTCGCTGGCGTCCTGCTCATCGCGGGCAGCGCCGCGGCTCAGTCGACCCAGACCAAGAAGCGGTCCCAGACCCGCAAGTCGCACGGCCACCACCACCACGGCCACGATCATGCCGGTCACGACCACGAGGTCAACCTCGGGCACTACAACGCCCCGGAGCGCCGCGAGGCGCACGGCGAGAGCCTCCCGACCAAGACCTACAAGCAGCGCATCAACACGATCGCCCGCACCCCGATGCGCCACGACATCGAGTACTTGAAGACCCGTGACCGTGAGCACTGGAACGGTCACCACCAGTGGCGTGGCATCCGTGACCAGCGGCCCATGGTCGCCCGCAAGACCACCGGCTTCAAGGACCGCCGCCCGCACCGCACCCGGCGTGAGCGCGTGCTGCTCGTCGGCCGCGGCCCGATCCAGGGTCCGCCCCCGGCCCAGTAGCTCCCACTCTTCATGGGCCGGCACCGGCGCGCCGGCCTTGCGGAGACCCCGCTCCGGGGTGCTCCGGGCTCCGACGAGAAGCCGGTCGTGTCACTGGACGCGGCCGGCTCTCCGTGCGTATCACTCCCGCGCGAGCCCACCGAGGGGAGGGCGCCGAGGAGACCACCGTGTCGAGAGCCGACCAGCCGACCCACCAGGACCCCCGCCCGAGCCGCTGGCTCGTGGTGTTGCCCCTCGTTCTCGCGTGCGCCACGCCCGACACCGCGTCGGCCGTGCTGCTCTGGAAGAAGAAGCGCGCGCAGCAGCAGGCGAACGCCGAGGCGGCTCCCGCCACGGCCCCGGCGTCCGTGCCGGCCGACGATTCGCCCGGCGTCCTCTCCGCGCCCATCTACAAGCCGCGTGATCCGGCTCCGCGCCGTCGTCACGACGGCTGGGTCCCGGCACCGGCCGGTCAGCGTCACCACCATCACGCCCATGCGGGCTCCGTCCAGGTCGGGCACGGCTCGAGCGCCTGGGCGACCGCCCGTAGCCTGGGAGCCACCGGCCGCGGAGCGCCGGCCCCGGAGCTGATCACCACCTACGGTCATCAGCTCAACCGCCTGCACCCCCTCCACGACGCCGTGGTCGCCGGCTCCGGTGACGGCGCCGCGCAAGCTGACGCCCACCTGGCCTATGGCAACGCCCTCGCCGAGTTCGGCTACGACCCGGAGGCCGCGGCCGAGTTCGCGAGCGCCCTCGAGCTCGACCCGACGCTGTCGGCGGCCTGGAACAACCTCGGCTCGCTGGTGCGTCGCTCGGGCAGCCTCGGTGCAGCGCGCACCTTCTTCGAGGGCCTCCTCGCCCGGGACCGTCGGGACGGCCTGGCCTGGTTCAACCTCGCGGTGACTCTCGAGGCGCTCGCGAAGGAGCCCAAGGCCGACGTCTCGAACCTGCTCACGGCGGCTGACGACGCCTACCTGCAGGCGTTGCAGCTCGCTCCGTCGCTGTGGATGCCGGCGCTCAACCCGCTCATCATCGGCAACGATCGGGCGCGGATGGCCTTGCATCGGAACTACCTGAGCCGACGCGGCGGGGGCTCGCTGGTCCTCGCCCGCTGACGCGTGCGACAGGTCCACGGCGACTTCCGCTTTCTCAACTGTCGCCGTGGAGGGGCCTGCGGGCTACGATCCGGAATCGACGTCGCCTGAACGCGTCTCGTCCGGAGGTTTCTCATGCGCCCGGCTCCCTGCTCGCTCCTCGTCTCGACCACCGCGTGCCTCGCGCTGCTGACGGCCGGTTGTGGTGGCTCGCCCTCGACGGACGGCACGGGTGACGGCGGCGCCACTCCCACGCCGAAGGTGGAAGAGACCGTCGCTTGCCATGGTGCGCAACCGGTCGACGCGAAGCTCGCCGAAGGCCTGAGCCAGCATCTCCAGGGCAACCGCAAGGACGCGCTTCTCTCCTTGCAGGACTGGGCCCAGCGAGATCCCGCCGGCCAGGACCCGGCGGCCGGTCGGGGCTTCTACTCGCTCGGCTACCTCCTCGACTCCAGTGGCCAGGTGGCCCTCGGACGACAGTGGTTCGACAAGGGTCGCGCGCTACTTCAGAAGGAAGTCAACGAGGCACCGAGCCTGGAGGGTCAGTACTACCTCTCCAGCCTGCTCAAGGTCCTTCAGGACGAGCAGGCTCACCTCAAGGTCGTGTCGGCCGCCCTGGAAGATCTCGACGCGGGTCGCACCTGCGTGGAGCCCGACGGCGACGACCACTTCCGACACGCGCGGCTCCTCCACTTCGCCGGTCGCATCGACGACAAGGTCGCCCTGCTCGAGAAGGCACGGGCCAAGTACGCCGTCGAGCCGGGTCTCGTGCCCTACCGCGCCCTGGTCGCCCGCGAGCTCGCCGACGCGGCCAAGGAAGCCGGTGATCTCGACCGCTGGAAGAGCCTGGCGCTCGAAGCGGCCGAGCTCTCGCCCGAGACCCCCGGCGTGCACCGGAGCTACGGCCTGGCTCTCCTCGAGGCCGGGATGGTCGGCGAGGCCGGTGAGTACTGGCGCAAGAACTGGAAGAAGGAGCGTCAGGACGGCAACTCGCTGGTCTACGGCGTCCGCGTCCTCCGCGACGTCGCCTACTACCAGGAGCACTTCCCCGAAGAGGCGATCGGCAACCTCCGCGAGCACGTCACCCAGGCCCTGGAGCAGAACACGCTGTTCGAAGCGCGGAAGGTCCTGACCCTGCGCGGGGAGCTGCAGGGCCTGGTCGAGGCCGACCAGGAGCTCGATCCCGTCAAGAAGCGGGAGCACGACATCGCGGACTACCGGATGAATCAGTTCCTGATGGAGTACGTCCGACGACAGCAGGACGTGGGTGACCTCCTGCTCCAGAACGGCGTCTTGGGCGCCGTGCACCACAAGACCCTCTTCAGGAAGGCGCGGCCGCGACGGCGGTAGTGCAGCCCGGACTATCCATGAGTCTCCTGCTGCGTGACCAGATCTGCTGCCTACGAAGGGCGTACTCGCCTCTCGGTCCTCAATGCACTGTCAAGTGCGCTTCCGGGCCTCGAGACTACGTTCACCCTTCTCGGCTAGCATCTCCGACCACTCGCGACGAACACTCATGAATAGTCCGGACTGAAGGTCGAACCGACGTCGGGGGGCGTTCGCGGCCGGCGGATCCGGTCGTCGTGGCATGATCCGTCACCTTGGAGACCCCGTCATGATGCGTTCGCGCTCCCTTCTCGTCAGTCTCGGGCTCGCTCTCTGCCTCGGCACCGCGAGCCCGGCCACCGCCTGGACCGAGAAGTTCCACCAGCAGGTCGCCGAGCAGTCCGCGCGGCTGATGCCGGCCTCGCTGCAGTCGATCCTCGCCCGTCACTCCGGGCGACTCGCCGAGGGCGCGGCGGCTCCCCTGGTGAGCGCCGGCGACCCCCGGCTCTACCTGCACGCCGGGGGATCGCACGGCAGCCTCGACCGCACCGTGCTGCTGCAAACGCAGCGCATCCTCGATCAGATCCAGGGTCGCGCTCCCATGGAGAGCCTGGCCTACGAGTTCGGCATCCTCAGCCATTACGTCGCGCTCGCGCAGGATCCCCTTCACTCGGCCGCCGACGATCCTCGCGAGGCTCAGTGGGCGGGCAACTTCCTGCGCTTCGCGGAGTCGAGGCTCGATCGCTACAAGATCGTCTTCCCCGGCTACTACTCGGAGCCGCTCCAGCGCGACGACGTCACCGGCTTCATTCATTCCATCTGCAACCGTAGCCGCCGTCACTATCCCACACTGGCTCGTGCTCACGTCGACGAGAACGGTCAGGTGAGGCAGCGACCCAACTTCAGCGACCGTCATCCGGTGTACGGCGTCGCCTCCCTGGCCTACTCGCGGTCCGTGACCGACACCGCTCGACTCTGGCTCTACGTCTGGGTGCGGGCCGGTGGCGATGCGAGCAACCTGCCCGTGCAGCCGGGCACCTCCTCGGTGATGAACGCCGGAGCCCAGCGATGATCAAGGTCCGACGCGCCCTCCTCTCCGCCTACGACAAGACCGGCATCGTCGAGCTCGGTCGTCGTCTCGCCTCGCTCGAGGTCGAGCTGCTCTCGTCCGGCGGGACTGCCCGCTCACTCGAGGAAGCGGGCCTGTCGGTGCGCACCGTGAGCGACCTCACCGGCTTTCCCGAGGTCTTCGGTGGTCGGGTCAAGACCCTGCACCCGAAGGTACATGGCGGCCTGCTCTTCCGCCGCGACGATCCCGGTGATCAGCAGCAGGCGCAGGAGCAGGGCATCGAGCCCATCGACCTGGTGGTCATCAACCTCTACCCGTTCGAAGAGACGGTCTCCGATCCGGACGCGAGCCGTCAGGACATCGTCGAGAAGATCGACATCGGCGGCCCCGCCATGCTGCGTGCGGCCGCGAAGAACCACGCCCACGTGGCGGTGCTCGTCGATCCCGCCGACTACGAGCCCGTGCTCGCCGAGATCGAGTCCGAAGGCGGGCTGAAGGAAGAGACCACCCGACGTCTCGCTGCCAAGACCTTCGCGCGCACGGCTTCCTATGATGCGGCCATCGCGAGCTGGCTGGGTGAAGAGGCGGGTGCCTTCGCGCTCTGCGGTCACGACCGCATGGACTTGCGGTACGGCGAGAACCCGCACCAGGGAGCGGCGGCCTACCGCATCCCCGGTGAAGGTGGCGGCGTGCTGCAGGCCGAGCTGCATCAGGGCAAGGCCATCTCCTTCAACAACGTCGCGGATCTCGACGCGGCCTGGAGCCTGGCGCACGACTTCGAGCGCACCGGCTGCGCCATCATCAAGCACGCCAACCCTTGTGGCGCCGCCGAGGCCGACACGCCGCTTCAAGCGCTGGAGGACGCGCGGGCCTGCGATCCCGTCTCCGCCTTCGGTGGCATCTACGCCTTCAACGGCGAAGTCGACGGCGCCACCGTCGCGTCCATGCTGGAGGGCTTCGTCGAGTGCGTCATCGCTCCCGGCTACGATGACGAAGCGCGAGCGCTGTTCAAGAAGAAGAAGAACGTGCGCGTGCTGCAGGCTCCCTTGCGCACGAGCCGTCGGCCCGGTCGTCACGTGAAGCGCATCGTCGGTGGCCTGCTCGTTCAGGACTGGGACGATCTCGCGCATGCGCAGGACGAGTGGAAGGTGGTGACCAAGCGCTCACCGACCGACGACGAGCGCGAGGCCCTGGCCTTCGCCTGGCGAGTCGCCCGTCACGTGAAGAGCAACGCCATCCTCTTTGCGGGCCCTGGCCGCACGCTCGGCATCGGCGCCGGTCAGATGAGCCGCGTCGACTCGGTCAAGCTGGCCCGCAGCAAGGCGGCCGAGCAGGACCTGAGCCTCGACGGATCGGCGGTGGCATCGGACGCCTTCTTCCCGTTCCGCGACGGGCTCGATGCCTTGCATGAAGCCGGCGCCTCGGCGGTGATTCAGCCGGGTGGCAGCAAGCGTGACGACGAGGTCATCGCGGCAGCGGATGAGCATGGCATTGCCATGATCTTCACTGGCCGCCGCCACTTCCAGCACTGAAGCCGGCGGGTCTCTTTCGCCCTCCCCACCTCACTCGCCGCTCGGCCGGCGGGTCTCTTCCGCCCCCCGCACTTCATTCGTCGCTCGCCTACCAGAGCGTAGGCGTCGCTCCTCTTTCAGCACGGGGAACGCAAGATCCCTCGCCGGCTTTTCGTCGGGTGAGTGGGAGAGTCGTCGACACGAGTCGAGGTGACTGGGATTCACTTCCAGTCACCGAGGGGTGCGGGGGTATCGGAGGAGCGCCATGGGCGCCCGCACGGGCCCCCGCGATCAGATTTCGATGACCTGACCGTCCCAGGCGGAGGCGACGTGGTCGGGGGAGCGTTCGTCGATCTCGGCGGCCGAGAGCCAGTGGCCGACGTGGGTGATGTAGGCCTGCTTGGGTTGCAGGTCCTCGATGACCGACAGGGCCTGGGGGAAGGTCTGGTGCGTGGGGTGCGGCTTGTCGCGCAGGGCGTTGATGACCAGCACGTCGAGCCCGCGCAGCAAGTCGCGGCTCTCGTCGGGGACGATGAGCGCGTCGGTGACGTAGGCGAACTTGCCGAGCCGATAGCCCAGGATGTCGAGGCTGCCGTGGATGATGGGGATGGGCGTGACGGTCTTGCCCGCCACCTCGAAGTCGGAGTCCACCTGGGTGAGCTCGAGCTTGGGCTTGCCTTCCTCGTACTGCGTGGTCTCGAAGACGTACCAGAAGGTCCGCTTGACCTGCTCGAGGGTGATGGCATTCCCGTGCACGGGGATCGACTGCCTTTGGCGGAAGTTGAAGATGCGCAGGTCGTCGAGACCGAGGACGTGGTCGGCGTGCGGGTGCGTGAGCAAGACGCCGTCGAGACGCTGAAGACCGACGCGGAGAAGCTGCTGCCGACAGTCGAGCGAGGCGTCGATGAGGACCTTCGTGTCGTCCTCCCACTCGAGCAAGACCGAGCACCGAAGGCGGTTGTCCCTCGGGTCCGACGAGGTGCAGACCGCGCAGTCGCAGGTGAGGGACGGCACGCCTGACGAGGTTCCGGTACCGAGAAGCGTCACTCGCATGGGGGACAGCATGTCACCCCGCCGTGGGGCAGACCCTCGGGCGACCCGAGCGTCAGGCTCGGCGAGCCAGGGCGACGGTGAAGGTGCTGCCTCGACCGCTGCCCGCCGACAGGGCGAAGAGCTGACCGCCCAGGGCCTCCACGAGCTTGCGCACGATGTAGAGACCGAGACCCATCGACGGCTCGCCGCCGGTGGGTCGCGCCGACAGCCGAGCGAAGGGACCGCAGAGATTCTCCTGGTCCTCCACGGTCAGGCCGGGACCGGCGTCCTCGACGGCGATGTAGACCGAGTCACGAGCCGGGAGGATGGACACCTGAATCGAGCTGTCGAAGTCGGAGAACTTGATGGCGTTACTCAACAAGTTGTCCAGGATGCGCTCGATGAGCACGCCGTCCGACATGACCGTGGCCGGGAGCGCCTGCTCGAGCTGGACCTCGATGCGCTTGTCGCTGGCCTCGCGGTGCCGACCGGCGATGACCTTCTCGACCAGCCGGCCCAGGTCGACCTCGTCGCCACCCTTCGTGCTGTCGGTGAGCTTGCGGAGAGCGAGGAGGCGGGACAGGAGGTCGCTGAGGTCGTCGAGGGTGTGCGTGGCCTGCTCGAGCTCCTCGTGGACCTCGGGCCGCGGATCGTCGGCGAGCTGCCCGGTGAGGGTCTCCAGGCGGATCCGGAGCCCCATCAGGGGCCCGCGGAGGTCGTGCGCGAGGAGAGTGAGCAGCTCGTCTTTCTCGCGAAGACGGGCCTCGAGCTCGGAGTTGCTGCGACGCAGCTCCGCGTTGCGGGCTACCAGTCCCGCGTCGTGACGGTCCTCCCCGGTCATGGCCGCATCGTAGGAGGGCCACCCTGCGCCGACAACCGAGTCGAGGTTCCGTCAAGTCGTCGGTGGCCCGTGCCGATTCTCATCGGCACTGGCACCCTCCGGCGTCTCCGAGCGTCATGGAGTACGCTGTTGCGCTCGAGAACGACTCGGACCGCCCCTCCGGAGATCCCGTGACCGGCCTCGCTCCCACTTTCCGTCTGCCCGAAGCCGTCACGGACGCCGGAGACACGATCGAGTCCGTCGACCAGCTCGTGGGCTACATGGAGGCGGGCTGCCGTTCGGCCGACCACCAGCTCCTCGGGCTGGAGTACGAGCGTCTCCCGCTCTTCTCGGATGGACGGGCGGTGCCCTACGCCAGCGACGACGGACCGTCGGTACAGGCCGCCCTCGCAGCCCTCGCCGGCCACGGCTGGGAGCGCCAGGAAGACGGTGGGCGACTCCTCGGACTCTCGGGCCCTCTCGGTGACGTGCACCTCGAGCCGGGTGCCCAGACCGAGCTCGCCCTGAGGCCGCACGCGACGGCCGGGGGCATCCTGGCCGACCTGATCGAATGGCGAGGATCCCTGCGCGAGGTGGCCGAGACCACCGGAGTCAATCTCGTGGCGCTCGGCTTGCAGCCGGTCACCCCCATCGCCGAGATGGAGTGGGTCCCGAAGGACCGCTACCGGCTCATGCGCGAGCACCTCGGGGCGCGAGGTGACCTCGCTCACCACATGATGAAGGGCAGCGCCGGTGCGCAGCTCACCCTCGACTATCACTCGGAGCACGAGGCCGGCGAGCTCATCAAGGCCGGGCTCGCGCTGTCGCCGCTGGTCAACGCCCTCTGTCTCAACGCGCCGATCGAAGAAGGCCGCGAGCTCGGGCAGCTGTCGCGTCGGCCTGAGATCTGGTCGCGGACCGATCCCGAGCGCACCGGGCTCCTGCCCTGGATCTTCGAGGACGGGTTCAGCTTCCGGTCCTGGGTGGACTGGGCCCTGGCCGCACCGGTCATGTTCTTCGTTCGAGACGGTCAATGGGTGACGGCGGGCGACGCGAGCTTCACGCGACTGCTCGACGATCCCGGCGATCTCGCTCCCATCACCTTCGCCGACTGGCACCTCCATCTCACGACCCTCTTCCCCGAGGTGCGGATCAAGCAGAACGTCGAGATCCGTGGGATGGACTCCTGCTCCATCGAGCACGTCGCCGGCCTGATGGCGACCTGGCGCGGTCTTCTCCATGACCCCGAGACACGGACGCGAGCCCTCGACGTCGTGGCCGACGCCAGCGCCGAGGCGCGACAGGAGCTCCACCTGGGCGTGGGCCGGACGGGTCTCGAGCATCGCTTCGGCGACCGCCGCGTTGCCGAGCTGTCGGCGGAGATCCTCGCGCTGGCGGGTCAGGGGCTCGACCGTCTCGCCGCCGCGGCCGGTGAGGCCGATGGCGATCGTGCCCTCCTCGAGCCTCTCGCCGAGACCGCGGCATCGGGTCGCGTGCCGGCGATGCGGGTCCTCGAACGCTTCCGCGAGCAGGGACCGAGCGGCCTCGTCGTCATCGACTGACGACCGCTCTTCGGCCTCCCCGTCACCTTGTCGGGGTCGATCGCGCTGAGCCCGACGAACACTGGTGAATGATCCGGGCTAAACTGGAGTTCCGTCACCTCGGCATCCCCGAGCGCGTGAGGCTCCCGTCGTGTCCGATCCCGTCCTCTTCGAGGCCGTCCCCAACGTCTCCACCGCCGACCCCTCCACCGTGCGTGAGCTGGCGGCCTGTCTCTCGCAGCCGCCCGAGCTGCGTCTCCTCCAGGTGAGCTCCGACGCCATCCACGGTCGCACGGTGTTCACGGTGGTCGGCGAGCTCGAACCGCTCCTCGACGCGCTCGTCGAGCTCGGAAGAAAGTGCGTCGAGCGACTGGACTTGCGACGGCACGTCGGCGTTCATCCCTTCGTGGGTGTCCTCGATGCATGTCCGCTGGTGCCGCTGCCGCTGGGCTCCGATCCGGAGTTGGCCGCGGAGCCTGCCCGTCAGCTCGCCGAGCGGCTCGCCGCCGAGGTGGGCCTACCGGCCGTGCTCTACGACGTCGCCGACCCCAACCGCACGCCGCTGCCCGAGCTGCGGCGCGGGGGACTCTCGCGTCTCGAGCGTCTCATCGCCAATGGCGAGGTCGAGTCCTTCCAGCCGGTCGCCGAGGTCAGCCAGGACGACCGGGCCCGGCGCGGCATCGCCTGCGTCGGCGCCCGCGGTCTCCTGGTCGCCTTCAACATGGAGCTCGCCACCGGTGAGCTGCGGGTCGCCCGGAGGATCGCCGGCCAGCTCCGCGAGGACAGCGGCGGCCTCCCCGCCGTGCGGGCGCTGGGTCTCCGCCTCAGCGACGACCGCGTTCAGGTCTCGATGAACCTCGTGGACCCCGCGCGGACCTCGGTCGAGCGGGCCTTCGAGGAGGTCCGGCGGCTCGCCGAGGCGGAGGGCGTCGCGGTGCGCCGCTCCGAGCTCGTCGGTTGCGCGACGACCGCCACCTGGCCGGCCGGTCATTCGGCGACCGTGCTCGAGCCCAGCCTCGAGGACGCCGAGGTCGAGCGCGATCGCATGCTCGACACCTGGCTCCCGGGCGGGGCGCGGGCCGAGGAGCCCGGCATCGATCCGGAGGAGCTGCCCGAGACCCCGAGCGATGGCTCCGTGAACGACGGCCAGGAGCCGGAGCCGGTCGTCCGGCTCCGGCTCCTCGACCTGCCCCTGGCTGAGGCCCGGGAGAAGCTGTCCGAGCTCGTGGAGGAGATGGGCGAGCGGTCCTACCGCGCCGGCCAGGTCCTGCACGGGGTCTGGGGCGCGGGTCGTCGCTCCTTCGACCAGATGACGGACCTGCCCCGGGAGCTTCGGACCCGGCTCGCGTCGCGGGTCGAGCTCGGCCTGCTCCAGCAGGTGGACTCCGTCCGGGCGCAGGACGGCACGGTTCGCTTCCTCTGGCGGCTGCCCGATGGAGCCGAGGTCGAGTCGGTCTCCATCCCGAGCCCGCGGCGGACCACTTTCTGCGTGTCGAGCCAGGTGGGCTGCTCGCTCAAGTGCAAGTTCTGCGCGACCGGCTACCTCGGCTACGTCCGCAACCTCAGCGCCGGCGAGATCGTCGACCAGTGCCTGGCCATGCTCGAGCACGAGGACATCGACCGCGAGTCGCTCAACGTCGTCTTCATGGGCCAGGGCGAGCCCGGCCACGCCATGCGCTCGGTCCTCCCGGCGGCCCGCGCCCTCAACGATGCGGCCGGGCTGGGCATCGGTGCACGGCGCATCACCATCTCCACCTCGGGCGTGGTGGCCGCCATCGGTGAGCTCGCGCGGGAACCGCTCCAGCTCCGCCTCGCCGTCTCGCTCCACGCGGCCGATCAGGACCTCCGCGAGAGCCTCATGAACATCGCTCGGCGGCATCCGCTGCCCGAGCTCATGGCGGCCTGTCGGTCGTACCATGCCGCCACCAGACGCCGCATCACGTTCGAGTATTGCGTCATCCCGGGCGTCAACGACCGCGAGCAGGACGTCACCGGGCTGGTCGAGCTCCTGGCCGACCTGTCCTGCAAGGTGAACCTCATCCCCTACAACCCGGTCGAGCAGTACCAGGCTCAGGGGGCCGACCCCTCGGCGGCCGATCGCTTCGCCAAGGCTCTCGCTGCGGCGCGTGCTCCGTTCGAGGTGATGATCCGACACCCGCGCGGCCGAGACGTCGAGGCAGCCTGCGGCATGCTGCACCGGGTGAGAGAGGCGTCCGCCGAGGCCGAGCAGGCGGAGCTCCAGTTCGATTCCGAGGTTCCCGATGCGCCGCCTTCCAAGGGCTCTCCGGAGGCCGGCGAACCGAAGGATGCGCCTGAAACCGAGCCTGATGGCGTTCCTGAAGGAGAAGCCGCACTGTCATGACGCGTGATGGCACGCATCGATCCGCCCTGATCCCGCTCCTCGTGCTGCTCGCGGGGGCGCTTCTCGGCTCCTGCGCCAAGGAGGAGCCGAAACCTCGAGCAAAGCTCGAACCCACGGTCCCCAGCGCCACGGGGCTCACCATCCGGCCGGCCCTCCTCGACCTGGGCCTGGTGGCGCCGGGAGCCTACGTGGAGGGCTCGGTCCGGATCCGGAACGACTCCCCCCGCGACGTCGAGATCGAGAGCCTGCAGGTCCCCTGTCACTGCACCACGACAGCCCTCGACCTTCCCCTCACGCTGACCCCCGGGAAGGAGATCACCCTCCCCGTGCAGCTCGACCTCTCGGCCCTGGCC
This sequence comes from Acidobacteriota bacterium, assembly GCA_039029535.1. Lineage (GTDB taxonomy): Bacteria > Acidobacteriota > JBCCFW01 > JBCCFW01 > JBCCFW01 > JBCCFW01. The sequence goes on along the minus strand of JBCCFW010000023.1, from coordinate 24,340 downwards.
AACGGTGGACGAGCGCGTCCTGGGCCGTCCCCGGACACCGGGGTGGTCGAGAAGGAGATCATCGTTCGGACGGGCCTGGGCCGCGAGGAGACGATCCGGCTGGAGGCCACGGTCTCGGAGGAGATCCTGATCGAGCCTTTCGTGCTCGAGCTGGGTCGGGTCGTGGTGGGCGAGACCGCCCTGGCCGAGATGGTCATCAGTCCCGGGCCGGCCCGGGAGGTCCTGGCCATCCAGGACGTCGTGTCCGACGACCCGCAGGTCACGATCGAGCGCATCCCCATCGGGAACGAGGAGCTCCTGGCGGTGGGCTACCGAGCCATCCGTCCGTTGGGCGAGCGGGTGGCCGAGATCAGCGTCATCAGCGACGCCGATCCACCCCGTGCCACGGCGCGGATCCGGATGCAGGTCGTCGAGGCGGTGGCGGTCCAGCCGTCCTCCATCGTCAGCCTGCAGAGCTTCCCCAACAAGCCGATCGTGAAGGAGCTGCGGGTCGTCCGTCCCAACCGGGAACCGTTCGAGATCACGGGCCTCGGCACCAACAGCGGTCGAGTTTCGTACGAGATCGTCCCGCCGCGGGTCCAGAATGAGCAACGCATCCGGGTGGTCGTGCCGGTGCTGCCCTACCCCCGTGAGGAGCAGTCGGTGTTGCTGATCGACACGGACGTGCCGGGGGCTCGCCGGTTGGAGGTGCCCATCCACGTCCGCTCGCGGCCGCCCTCCTAGGGCGACCGGATCCGGGTCCCTACGGGGCCGTTCAGGGGCGTTTCGGGGGCTTGGGCCCGTTGACGGGACTGGGTCCTTCCTCCATGATGGCGCCGAGTCGCGGCATCGTCTCTCGCATCCCAGAAGGGCCCGCTCCTCGTTTCGTCGAGTCGGCCGGTGCGGTCTTCGCCCGGTGCACCCGTCAGACGGAGTCCCGATGAACCATCACCCCACGCGACTCGTTCGGGGCTCCCGTGCACGCCAGTCCATCATCGACGCCACCATCAGTCCTGGCTCGACCGTGGCCCTTCTGAAGCACGACATCACATGAAGAGAACGTTTCAGCCCAACAATCGCCGACGCAAGAAGGTTCACGGCTTCCGGGTCCGCATGCGGACCGTCGGAGGGCGTCGGGTCCTGTCCAACCGCCGCCGCAAGGGTCGCAAGCGGATCGCCGTCTAACCTCGGTCGGCTGCGTGACCATCGGCCGGGTCCCTCCCGGCATCCCCTCCCTGAATGACGAGTCACTCGGTGACTCCGCCTGAGGCGGACCTCACCAGGGACGAGTCCTTCCCCCCTGCCGCACGTCTGCGGCGACCAGAAGAGTTCCGAAGCGTCTTCCGTGATGGGAAACGTGTCGGGGGTCGCTACCTGGTCGTTCACGCGTTGCTGCGGGAGGAGGGTCCTTCGCGTCTCGGCTTGGCCGTGTCGCGCAAGGTCGGTCGCGCCATCGTCCGCAACCGCGTGCGGCGACGTCTCCGCGAGATCTTCCGCCGACGTCTCCGTCACGAGATCGAGAACGAGGGCATGACCTTCGACCTGGTCTTGCGCGCCCTGCCCGCTGCGGCCGGCCGGCCCGAGCACGAGCTCGAGGCCGATCTCCGGCAGGCGTGGAAGCGCGTGCTGCCGCGCTTGCGCCGTCGTCGCGAGTCCGCCGAGTGAGGTGGCTCGCCTGCGGCGCGATCCGCATCTACCAGTTGGCGATCTCGCCCTGGCTCCCGTCTGCCTGTCGCTTCTTCCCGACCTGCTCGCACTATGGCCTTCAGGCCTTCGAGGTGCATGGCGTGTTCCGAGGAATGGTCCTCACCGCCGGTCGCATTCTTCGCTGCCAGCCCCTGTGCAAGGGCGGCTATGACCCGGTGCCCCCGCGGTGAGCACTCTCAACGAAGACCAGAGCCCCGTCAGCCTGAAGAACTGGCTGATGTTCATCACGGCGTCTCTCGGGACGCTGATCCTCTGGCAGGTCCTCTTCCCGCCGCAGCTCCCGCCCCCGGCGCCGCCCGCGGGAGGTGCCGTCGAGTCGACGACGACGGGTGGTGATCCCACGACGCCCGCCTCGACGATCGCGGCCGCGCCGGACCCGGTCACGCCGACGCCCGCCGCCTTGCCGGCGACGGCTGCCAGCGAGATCGCGCGACGACGCGTGACCACGCCGCACGGTCAGGTCGAGCTGACCAACCGCGGTGGTCGGGTGACGTCCTGGACGCTCAACGAGCCGGGCTATCGTCAGCCCGATCTCCCCCTGGAGCTGGTGCCCCGCGCGCAGTCCCTCGGTGTCGAGGGCGCCGCGTCGATCTCGGTCAGCGACGACGCGCCGATGCTCCCACTGCAGGTGATCACCGGCGATCCCAACCTCGACGGGCGTCTCGCGTCGGCTCTCCACGAGGTCGAGATCGAGGAAGGCGACGGCACGACGACCGCGGTCATGAGCTGGTCCGACGGTGCCGGTACCTCCGTCCGCAAGGAGCTGGTCTTCGACCACGAGCTGCCGGTGGTGACCGTGACCGCCCAGCTCACCTCGGCGGGACGACCGCGCGACTTCCACCTCGCCTGGGGACCCGGCTTCGGCGATCACTCGCCCGAGGAAGCCGGCAACATGTACTTCGAGCGTGGCCGGCTCACCTACCGCACTGCCGGTGAAGTCGAGCAGGTCCAGCGACCGGACAAGGCCGGCGACCTCCTGGGTGCCAGCGTGACCTGGGCGGGGCTCGAAGACTCCTACTTCGTTGCGCTGTTCGTGCCGCAGGTCCCGCGTCAGCCCAGCACCTTCGGTCTCTCCCAGGGCTTCCGTCTCACCGGCGAGCTTCCCGTCGACGCGGAAGGCAAGCGAGCCAACAAGCGCGACTGGCCCAAGCACGTCGTCCTCGAGGTGCCCTTCTCGGTGAGCTCGCCGTCGCAGGGGCTCATCGTCGCGCCGCGCAGCCGCGAGCTGTTGGAGCGCATCGACCAAGAGGCCTTCGGCAACGCTCGTCAGCTCGTCAGCCTCACCGACCTCGGCACCATCCTGGGCCCCATCGCGCGGATGATGCACTCCGGGCTGGTCACCTTCCACGGGTGGCTCGGCAACTGGGGTCTCGCGATCATCCTGCTCACCATCGTCATCCGCGGGATCATGTTCCCGTTGACGCACTTCTCCATGGTGAAGACGCGTCGGATGCAGCAGGGGATGGGTCGCATCAAGCCTCAGCTCGACAAGCTGAAGGCCAAGTACAAGAAGCTCCCGCGCTCGATGGAAACTCGGCAGCAGGAGCAGCAGGAAATGATGGCGCTGTATCGGGGGGCCGGCATCAACCCGGCGGACCAGGTACTCGGCTGTCTACCCATCCTTCTCTCGCTTCCCTTCTTCTGGGCGCTGTTCCGGCTGCTCCAGGGGGCGAGCGAGTTCCGCTACCAGGGGTTCCTCTTCTGGGACGACCTGTCCGCGCAGGACCCGACGCACGTCTGGCCCTTGCTGACCGGTCTGAGCACCTTCGTCCTTCAGAAGATGACGATGTCGCAGGCTTCGGCCTCGATGACTCCCGAGATGGAGTCCGTCCAGAGGAACATGCTCTTCCTCTTCCCGGCGATGTTCGTCTTCTTCTGCTGGAGCGCTCCCCTGGGCCTGGTCGTGTACTGGACTGCCAGTAACGTCTTCAGCCTCGGCCAACAGTATCTATTGAATAAGATTCTCCCTCCGGTGGAACCGGTGCAAGGGAGTTCGCCGAAGCGACGCGAGGCCAAGAAGCCCAAGGACTCCAAGGAACCCGCCCTGGCCGTGGCCGGAGCGGGTGAGGAGTCTCCGGCCCCCGAGTCGCGTCGCAAGAGGAGAAAAAAGCGGTGAGCGACACAGCCCCTCGAGAATTCAGCGGTCGGGACCTCGTCGAGGCCCTCCAGGAAGCAGCCAAGACCTTCGGCGTGCGGCGGTCGGACCTCGGCCACGAGCTCGTCGACCACGGTCGCAAGGGCTTCCTCGGTCTCGGCTCACGGGCCTGCACCATTCGAGCCTGGCCTCGGGCCGCCCGTGACGAGGACGCCATGCCCGACACCAGCGGCGGCGGCTCGTCGTCGCGTTCGGGAGGTCGCTCCCGTGGCGGTGGCGGTGGCGGCGAAGGTCGCGGTCGCGGTCGTGGCGGCGACGGCGGTGGTGGTCGCGGCCGGGGCGGCGGCGGCCGTGGTCGCGGTCGTGGCGACGGTGATGGTGACGGCGGTGGCCGTGGTCGCGGTCGCGGTCGTGGCGACGGTGATGGTGACGGCGGTGGCCGCAGTGAAGGGCGCGGTCGCGGTGGCCGAGGCCGTGGTGGCGGTCGCCGGGACGATCGCCGCGACGAGGGACGTGGTCGTCGGGATCGGGACCGAGATCGCGATCGCCCACGTCGCGAGTTCCGCGATGACGATGGCGAGATGCCGGCCCGCCTCTCCGATCGCCCGCCGGGCCAGCGCGAGGAGCGTCGCGGCGGCCGTCGGCGGAGCGGTGGTGGTGGCCGAGACGGCGGCCGAGACGGAGGACGCGACGGTCGCGGCCGGGGTGGTCGCGGCCGGGGTGGCGACCGACGTGATGAGGGACGTCGAGACGATCGACGTCGTGACGACCGTCGTCGCGATGACCGGGATGACCGTCGTCGCGATGACCGTGACGACCGTCGTCGCGATGACCGGGATGACCGTCGTCGCGATGACCGGGATGACCGCCGCGGTCGCCGTGGTGATCGGGACGACCGGGGTCGCGACGATCGTCGTCGTGGCGGTGGTGGTGACGGCCCGAACCGGCGTCGGCGTCGCTCGCGTCGGCGTTCGCGGGTCGAGCCGGAGATCACGAGAGTCAAGGCCGAGACGGTGCCCGCCACCGACGAGCACGCCCAGGAGATGCACGATCTCCTCGAGGAGATCATCGCCCGCTGGGGTCTCGAGCTCGTGCCGGCCGCCTCGACGCGTGACGACACCGTCTGCATCGAGCTCTCGGGTGGCGATGCACCACTGCTTTCGGCCGAGGACGGACGCATTCTCGGCGCACTTCAGTACGTCGTGAGCAAGATCTCCAGCCGCCTGCTGGAAGACAACGTCCGTGTCCTGCTCGAAGCCGACGGCTTCCGAGCCGACCGCGACGCCGACCTCATCAAGCTCGCCGAGGAAGCGGCCGCCGACGCCAAGGAGAGTGGTCAGAAGGTGCGCCTCGATCCTCTCAACGCCTATGAGCGTCGAGTCGTTCACCTCGCGCTGCGCGACATGGAAGGTGTCAGGACATACAGTCTCGGCCGAGGCTATTTGAAGCGCGTGACCATCGATCCCGTCCTCGAGGACGAAGAGATCGACGACGACGATCGCCACGACGACGACGTCGACTCGATGGACGAGGCGCGTGACGCCGCGACCGACGCCGACGATCACGATGATGTCGATGCGGACGACCTCGACGACGATCTCGACGAAGAGGACGACGCCGAGGCCGAGGATCTCGACGACGAAGAGGACGTCGACGCCGACGACCTGGACGACGACGAGGACGACCTCGAGTCCGAGGAGGCCGAGGGCGGTCGCTAGCCGTCCCGGTCCCTGAGTCGCGCTTCGCGTGCAACGGGCGCTCGACGAAGAGCCGTCGAGCGCCCATGATCTCGCGCCATGAGCGCGGCTCCTCCTCTTCCCCCGGTCTCCGACGGCGACACCATCGTCGCGGAGGCCACGCCCCCCGGTCAGGGCGGGCTCTCGCTGGTTCGGCTCTCCGGCCCCCAGGCCTGGAACATCGCCGGCCAGCTGTTCGCTCCCCGCGGTCGCGCCGGGTTGAGCGTCCGTCGCTGCACCATCGGCGACCTGCAGCTCGAGGGCGGCCGGGATCGCGCCACGGCGACGGCCTTCCGGGCTCCCTCCTCCCCCACCGGTGAAGACGTCGTCGAGCTCGCCGTGCACGGCAGCCCCTGGCTCGTTCAGGCCGTGGTGGAGGCGGCCGTCGAGGCGGGCGCCCGCTGCGCGCGACCGGGCGAGTTCACGCACCGAGCCTGGCGGAGCGGCAAGCTCACCCTGACCGAGGCGGAAGCCCTCGACAGCCTCATTCGGGCCGACTCACCAGCAGCGGTCCGCGAGGCCATGAGACAGCACGGGGGGAGCATCGACGAGGCTGCTGCTCGGCTCGAGAGCGAGCTCGTCGAGGCTCTGGCCGAGCTGGAGGCTGCCGTGGACTTCCACGACGACAGCCAGGGTCAGCGTCGCATCGACGAGAGCCTAGGGCGGGTCCGGAAGAGCTCGGCCGCCTGGCTTTCGGCCGGCCGCAACCGGGCTCTCTCCACGGGCCTACGCGTGGTCCTGTCGGGCCCTCCGAACGCCGGCAAGTCTCGGCTCTTCAACGCCCTCCTGGCCGACGAGCGCGCCATCGTGACGGCTGAGGCCGGCACCACGCGCGACGTCCTGGAGGGACGGCTCGTGCTGTCGGACCTCGTGGTGACCCTCGTCGACACGGCCGGCCAGCGGGAGGCGACCAGCGAGGCGGAGGCCGAGGGCGTGCGCCGCAGCCAACGCGAGCGCGAGCGCGCCGACCTGGTCCTCGAGGTCCGCGAGGTCGAGGACCAGGCTCCGGGCTGGCCTGAGGGCGGCGAGCACTGGCGTGTCCTCAACAAGGTCGACCTGCTGACCGGAGCATCGAGTACCGCTGACGAGAGCGGCCCCCGGCGGGTCTCGGCCGCGACCGGTGAGGGTGTCGATGCGCTGCGGGAGGCCCTGGCCTCGCGGGCCCGTGAAGGTGTCTCGGGCGAGGCGCCCGTGCTGCTGGTCGCTCGACAGCGGGAGGTCGCCGGCCGTCTCCAGGAGCACCTCGACCGCGCCGTCGAGGACCGCCGGGTCGGTCAGCCGGAGGAGCTGGTCGCCGAGTCCGTGCGACGTGCTCTCGACGAGCTGGCGGAGCTGCGGGGCCGGGTGGACGACGAGGACGTGTACGGGCGCATCTTCTCGCGCTTCTGCGTGGGCAAGTGATGCGCGACGTGGTGGTGGTCGGCGGTGGCCACGCGGGCATCGAGGCGGCGGCCGCAGCGGCCCGCCTGGGGGCGAGCACGACGCTGGTGACCTTCTCGCGCGAGGCCATCGGTCGGCTCTCCTGCAACCCGGCGATCGGCGGCATCGGCAAGGGCCACCTGGCCTGCGAGATCGACGCGCTCGGTGGGCTCATGGGTCGGGTGGCCGACGCGACCGGAATCCAGTTCCGCCTCCTCAACACCAAGCGTGGCCGGGCCGTGCAGGGACCTCGCGCTCAGGTCGACCGCGAGCTCTACCCGGTGCGGGCTCAGGAGGAGCTGGCGGCCCACCCCGTCGAGGTGGTCGAGGACGAGGTCGAGGCGCTCTGGTGGGGCGAGACGAGCGACGGTCGGAAGCGCTGCCTGGGGGTCGTCCTGGCCGATCACGGCGAGCTCCGGGCGGCCACGACCGTGCTCTGCACGGGGACCTTCCTCGGCGGCGTGCTGCATGTCGGGAACGACCAGCGAGAGGGCGGACGACGGGGTGAGCGGGCGGCCTCTGCGCTGTCCCGGGGGCTCACGGAAGTCGGACTCCGTCTCCAGCGCTTCAAGACCGGGACGCCTCCGCGGCTGCTCGACACGAGCGTCGACTGGGACGCCTGCGAGGTCCAGGAGGGCGATGCCGAGCCGACCTTCTTCAGCGCGGTCACCCGAACGGTGTCGCAGCCCCAAGTCCCCTGCCACTCGCTCTACACCAACGAGCGGGCTCACGAGATCATCCGCGAGCACCTCCACGCATCCCCCCTGCTGGCGGGCCGAATCACCGGCCGCGGACCCCGCTACTGCCCCTCCTTCGAGGAGAAGGTCCTGCGCTTCGCGGACCGGGATCGACACCAGCTCATCCTCGAGCCGGAGTCGCTGTCGTCGGAACGCGTGTACGTCAACGGTGCGAGCACGAGCCTCCCGGGCGAGGCCCAGGAGGAGTTCATCCGCGCCATCCGGGGGCTGGAGGAGGCCGTCATTCTCCAACACGGCTACGCGGTCGAGTACGACCACGTCGTGTCCGGACAGGTGGCCTCGTCACTGGAAGCGCGTTCCGTCGAGAGGCTCTTTCTCGCCGGTCAGGTGCTGGGCACCACCGGCTACGAGGAGGCAGCGGGGCTCGGTCTCCTGGCGGGCGCCAATGCCGCCCTGAAGGCGCAGGGCCGGGAGGAGCTGGTGCTCTCGCGACGGGAGGCCTACCTGGGCGTGATGGTCGACGACCTCGTCATCCGAGGCATCGACGAGCCCTACCGGATGTTCACCTCCCGGGCCGAGCACCGGCTGGAGCTGGGTGTCGACGGCGTCGACCTTCGCCTCTCCGAGAGGGCGGCCGAGCTGGGCCTGGTGTCGGCGAAGGCTGGCCGAGCAGCCGGCGAGAGAGCCGACCGCATCGCCGTCGCCCGCCGCTGGCTGGAGGGCACGCGCGTGGGGGGCGGCCGGACGCTGGCCGACGAGTGCCTCCGCCCGGACGTCCCGCAGGCCGACATCGAGGCCCGGCTGCCCGCGGAGGCCTGGGCCGAGCTGGGGCCCGAGAAACTGGCTCGGGACGCGGTCGTCATGGCCGCCGACGAGCTCCGACGCGAGCCCTACGTGCGGCGGCAACTCGCCCTCCAGGACCGACTGGCGAGAAGCCGTGAGAGGGTCATCCCGGCGGACTTCGACTTCGCCGGGATCCCCGGGCTGTCCTCGGAGATCCAGGAACGCCTGAGCCAGGCCCGTCCGACCACCCTGGGCCAAGCCGGTCGGCTCCGCGGCGTGACGCCAGCGGCGCTGGAGGTCCTGGACGCCTGGCTGGGCCGCCGGACGGGCTCGTGAAGGAGCTGCGTCAGGTCCTGGTGGAGGACGGCGCAGCTCTCGGGCTGAGCTTCTCCGGGGCCGAGTTGGACCTCGCGGAGGCGCACGCGAGCCGTCTCCTGGAGACCAACAGGAGCCTGAACCTCACCCGCATCGTGGAGCCCGCAGAGGTGGCCCGGCGGCACTTCCTGGAGTCCTTCGTGGCGGCCGAGCTCTGGCCGGCCCAGGAGGGGCTCCGAGTGGCCTGCGTGGGCTCCGGTGGCGGTTTCCCAGGGCTCGCGGGGCGCATCCGGCGTCCGGACGTGAGCTTGACCCTGCTGGAACCCCGAACCCGGAAGGCCGCCTTCCTGGGGCGCGTGGCGATGGCGCTCCCCGGGCCTCCCGTGCAGGTGGCCGCCCGCCGACTCCAGGAGTGGGAGGGGGAGGTCGACGTCGTGACCTTCCGGGCGGTGGTGCTCCCCGCGGAGGACATCGACCGGGTGCTCGCTCAGGGGGGACGCGTGGTGGCCTACCCCGGTGGTGACGAGGGCTGGAGCCAGGAGCTGGCCGACCTGGGCTTCCAGCAGGTGGCCGAGCGGAGGGTGGGGGAGCGCTCCGTGGTGGCCTGGGAGCGTGTTCCACGTGGAACCGAGAGCGCCTGATCGAGGCGGTCCGCCCCTTCGTGTTCCACGTGGAACGCCCCGAGACGACTCGCGAGACCTCTCCGTTCCACGTGGAACACCGAGACCGGAGCGTCAATCCGTTCCCCCCGATTGGGGCTGCGTGGTATCGTCGGCCTCGTTCTCACCCGCCAGTTCTGCCGTCCTTCGCCGCCTGGAATCGCACGCACATGGCCCGGATTCACGCGATCGCCAACCGGAAGGGTGGCGTGGGGAAGACCACCACCGCCATCAACCTGGCGGCTTCGCTCGCGGCCCTCGGCCGTCGGGTCTTGCTGGTCGACCTCGATCCCCAGTCCAACGCCTCCTCCGGCCTGGGCATCACCGGCATCTCGGCCGAGCAGAGCGTCTATGGGGCTCTCCTTGGGCAGGTGGACCCCAAGAGCCTGGTCGTGGCGACCGAGATGAAGAACCTCTCGGTCCTGCCCGCGAGCCGCGACCTGGCGGCCGCCGAGGTCGACCTCGTCCAGATGGAGCATCGGGAGCACCGGCTCCGTCAGGCCCTGGACGTGGTCGCCGACGACTTCGACATCGTCCTCCTGGACTGCCCGCCCTCGCTCGGTCTCCTCACGATCAACGCCTTCTGCGCCTCGCAGGGCGTGATCATCCCGATGCTGTGCGAATACTTCGCCCTGGAGGGGGTCAGTGAGCTGGTCAGCACGATCTGGCGGGTGAAGGGGTTCCTCAACCCCTCCATCGAGGTCACCGGCGTCCTGCTCACGATGTACTCGGACCGGACCAACCACTCGCGGTCGGTCGAGGACAACATCCGCGGCTATTTCAAGCACGCGGTCTATCAGACCTCGATCCCGAGGAACGTCCGGCTCGCCGAAGCGCCCTCCTTCGGCAAGCCTGCGCTGCTGCACGACATCAAGAGCCCGGGGGCTCAGGCCTATCTCAAGCTCGCCAAGGAGTTTCTAGCCAATGAAAAAGCCCAAGGGACGGAACGCGCTCGGAAGGGGGCTTGACGCCCTGATCCCCTCCGGTCCGGCGGACAGCCTGAGCACCGGGATCACCGAGATCGACATCGATCGCATTCAGCCGAACCGCTACCAGCCGCGTGAGCACTTTGATGACGACGCGCTGGCCGGCTTGGCGGACTCCATTCGCGAAAACGGCATCATTCAGCCCGTCGTCTTGCGGCGGCGGGGTGATGAGTTCCAGATCGTGGCCGGAGAACGCCGTTGGCGGGCGTCTCAGCTTGCTGGGCTCAAGCGGGTGCCCGCGGTCATCAAGAACGTCACCGACGAGAAGCTCCTCGAGGTGGCCATCGTCGAGAACATCCAGCGGCAGGACCTTTCGGCCGTGGAGACGGCGAAAGCCCTGAAGCTCCTGCTCAACGAGCACGGTCTCACCCAGGAGGAGCTCGCCAAGCGGGTTGGGATGAAGCGGCCGACGGTGGCGAACTACCTGCGAATCCTGCTTCTTCCCGAGGAGATGCAGGAAGCCGTGGAACGTGGCGAGCTGGACATGGGCCACGCTCGGGCCCTGGTGGGCCTCGAAAAGGCGGCCGATCAGCTGGATTGCGGGCGAAAGGCCATCAAGTCCGGCCTGTCGGTACGCCAGGTCGAGCAGATGGTCCAGGAGATCAAGAATCCGAAGCAGGACGCTAGCTCGGACAGCCGTCCCGATCCCAACCTGGTGGCCGCGGAACGACGGCTTCAGGCGGCCCTGGGAAGCCGCGTTCGGATCGTGCGTAGCGCCAAGGGCGCGGGTAAGATCGAGATTCGGTTCAAGACCGATGACGAGCTCGACCGCCTCTTCGAGTTTCTCGTCGACGACCGAGCACTCGCAACTGGCTGATGGAAACTATTGCAGTTGCAATGCTTCGCGATTGCAAGAGTAACGGTTGGCTCAATGGAGCACGGTGATGGCGCGCAGAAGTCCCTTCGCATCCGAAGAGATGGACGGGTTTCTCGGCAAGGGCACGAGCTTTGCCGGGGACCTGGTCTTCAACAACAAGATGCGAATCGACGGCAAGTTCCGGGGAACGATCCGGAGCGACAACTTCCTCTCGATCGGCGAGACGGCCGAGGTGGAAGCGGACGTGGACGTCGCCGTCCTTCACGTGACCGGCAAGATCACGGGCAAGATTCGGGCGACCGATCGCGTCGAGATCCATCCACCCGGCAAGGTCATCGGCGACGTGCGGGCGCCCAACCTCATCACCCGGAGCGGAGCGGTGTTTCGCGGGACCTGCTTCATCGGCGACGAGGACGAGGACTCTTCGCCCATGCAGCCCGAACGTTCGTTCTTCAAGGGTGCCTCCTGAGCATTCGCGCAACTTGTCTCTCGCTACTCTTTCTGGTGGCGGGGATGGCATCGGCTGCGCCTTGGCCAAAGGGCCATCGCCCCAGCTCCTTGCTGCAAGTTGCTCCGCAATCCGGGCCCTCGCCGGTCATCTACGTCGACAAGTCGAGGCATCGCCTCCACGTCTTCCTGGCGACAGGACGTCACTTCGAGCACCTGCGTAGCCTGGACTGCGTCACCGGCAAGGTGGCGGGTGACAAGGAAGTCGAGGGGGACCTGAAGACACCCGAGGGCGTGTACTGGTTCCTCGCTCGCATCCCCGACGAAGAGCTCCCACCGCTGTACGGCGCCGGCGCGCTCACGATGGACTACCCCAACGTCTTCGATCGTCATCGTGGCAAGACCGGCTACGGCATCTGGCTGCACGGGGTCGAGACCGACGATCGGGTGGACCTCGGCCGCGACACCCGCGGCTGCGTCGCCTTGCGCAACGACGAATACCGCTGGCTCACCGACCTGGTCGAGCTGCGCGAGACCGCGATCGTCATCGTCCCGGAGCTCGAGCACGAGAGCGAGGCGCGGCTCGACGCGAAGGCGGAGCAGCTCGTCGAGTTGCTGCGGACCTGGGAACGCTCCTGGGAGTCCGAGGACTGGGAGACCTACGAGAAGCTCTACCACCCCGACTTCCGCGATCGTGGTCTGGGACTGGACGCCTGGATGATCCGGAAGAAGCGCCTGGCGGCGTTGCGCGGAGCCATCAGCGTCGAGCTCGATCGCGTCAGCGCCTTCGAGGAGGCCGGTCGGGTCTGGCTTCGCTTCGAGCAGCGCTACCGTGGAGGTGATCACGAGGACGAGGGAGTGAAGACCCTTCACCTCCTGCCCGGTTCCGACGGCTCGCTCCGGATCCTCGGAGAGCGCTGGCGAGCCGACGCCGCCGAGGTGGCCGCCAGCCGGATCGCGCAGCCCCTCGCTTCCGCGGCGCCGGTCTCCGTCGCGCAGCCAGCTCCCTCCTCGGCACCGGGCTCGCCGTTCCAGGTGCGGCTCGAGTCCGAGCCGGCGCCGGTCCGATCGATGGCGGTGCCCGTCCGACGGCCGGCGGTGTCGAAGCCGCCGGTCCCCGCGGTACCGCCCGCTGCCGAGGTGACCGAGCCCGTCGACTCCGCACCGCCGGAGCCCCTGGAGGCTCCGGTCATGGCCCTGTCAGAAGAATTCGAGCAAGTCCCGGCATTGCCTCCAAGGCTCGTCCAGCAGGCCCTCGAGCTCGACCGCGGCATCCACCAGATCGTGCAGCATCACGTGCGGGAAGATGGAAATCGATTATTTCTCGATTTCTTGATTCGAGACACGCGGCCTCATCTCCGACGGGAGGCGCGTCTCTGGCTAGAGGTCCCCGGAGCCGACGGTCCGCACCGTCTACCGGCCGACGCCGCCTTCGAGGCTGGTGAGCCGCTCACGCCCCGTCAGGGTCAGCTCGTGAGCCTGGAGCTCCCCAGGCGCGACGGAGAGCTGCGTGAGGAGGTCCGCCTCCGGATGGCCGACGCGAGGGGGCGGACGTCGCTGGAGGCCGTCTACGTCCTCACCACGGAGCCGAGCCCGTGAGCGGTGCGGCCGTGGCGAATCTCCCCGAGGACCTGAGCCCCGAGCAAGCGCGGGGGCTTCTGGAGCTCGTGCCGCGCCTCGACGGCCGGCGCGTCCTGGTCGTGGGGGACTGGGTCGCCGACGAGTTCGTCTTCACCGGTGCCGGCCGGGTCTCGCGCGAGGCGCCGGTGCTCATCCTGCGTCACGAGCGCAGCACCATCGTCCCGGGTGCGGCTGCCAACGCGGTCGCCAACATCGCGGCCCTGGGCGGCGTGCCCGTGGCCTGCGCCCAGGTTGGTGAGGACGAGTGGGGCGAACGCCTGTCGGAGCAGCTCGCGGAGCGGGGCACGGTGCTGTCCGGTCTCCAGCGGCGACCGGCATGGCCGACCCCGCGCAAGTGCCGGATCCTCGCCGGCGACCGCAACGTCGCGCTCCAGCAGGTCGTGCGCGTGGATCACGGCTGTGACCCCTGTCCGCCGGCCGAGCTGCCCGACGTCGCGACCCTGCTCGACGACGTCGACGGCGTGCTCCTGTCCGACTACGGCCTGGGCTTCGTCACCGACGAGCTGGTCGCCCGTTGTCTGGACGGGGCGAAGGAGCGGGGCCTGACCACCTGCCTCGACAGCCGTCATCGCTTGCTCGATCACCCGGGCATCGATGCCTGCACGCCTTCGGAGCAGGAGCTCGAAGAGGCTCTGGGCGGCAGCGTCGAGAGCGCGGAGACGCGAGCCGAGATGGCGGGAGCGGCTCTCGACCGAACGCACGCGAAGGTCATGGTGCTCACGCGCGGCAGCCAGGGCATGGAGGTCTACCAGCCGGGTCAGCCGACGGTGAGCTTGGCGGCCTTCGGCAGCGGCGGCGTCGCCGACGTGACGGGTGCAGGCGACACGGTCATCGCCACCTTCAGCCTCGCGCTCGCCGCCGGCATCGATGCGGTCGATGCCGCCCGCCTGGCCAACGTCGCCGCGGGGATCGTGGTGACGAAGATCGGCACCGAGACCGCGTCACCTGAAGAGATTGCTGCGGCGCTGAGGACTCGGGCTGAGGACTGAGGCCTTGTTCTCCGGGTGCCGCGCGGTCTCCCTGCGCACTCGAAGGGTCCCCCCGTTGAAGAGACTGAGGCCGAACGACGGACCTCGCTCTCTCAGCGACGACCATGATGATGCGCCCGACCTTGGCTCCTTGTTGCGTGCTCCTGCTGTCCGCTCCTAGCAGCCTCGCCTTCGAGACCCCGTGAGCTGGGTCGCATCACGACGAGAGGCTCAGCCGAACGACTGGAAGCCGACCCTCAGCGAGCAGGCGTGGCGTGACGCTCGGCCGCCTCGAGCAGGGGCTTGAGGTTCGGGCTCTTCTCGAGCACGCAGTCGGCACCGTAGTCGCGCATGGCTTCGAGCTGCTGGCTGCGCTTGGTGAACACGCCGGTGAGGATGATCACGCCGGGCGGGTTCTGCGGGTACAGCTCGCGCTTGACCTTCTTGCAGGCGTCGAAGCCGTTGACGCCGGGCATGAGACCGTCCAGCACGACGAGGTCGGGTCGCTCGGCTTGCGCCTTCTCGATCGCCTCCGAGCCGGTCTCCACGCTCACCACCTGATAGCCGGCGCGGGTGAGCGCCTGCACGACGATCTCGCGCGCCGTCGCGCTGTCGTCGGCGACGAGCACCTTGGGACCGCTCGTGACCGGCGCGGCGGCCGGTGCCTGAGCGGGCGTGGGGCTGAGCTCGCCGAGCCGACGCTGCACTCGGGCCGCCATCGGCGAATCACCGAGGAAGGGCAGCGCGCCCTGGAGGTGCTGACGCGCCTTGTCGACCTGACCCACCGGTTGGTAGAGGTCGGCCAGTCGCAGGTGCGCCTGCCAGGTGCGAGGGTTCTCGACGAGCACCGCCTCGAGCTCGGCCGCTCCGCCCGCCTGATCGCCCAGGCGAATGCGGGCGTCGGCGGCGTGAAGACGCGCCCAGGTCGAGACCGGCGTGCCCGGCTGCTCGACCACGAGCTGCGAGAGCTTGGTCAGCCCGGCGGCCACCTGACCGGCGCGAAGCTCCGCCAGCGCGGCCTCGAGGGTGCCGCCCTGGAAGCGCAGGTACTCGGCCAGGTTGCCGAGCTCGCTCTGGTCGATGGGCTCCTGAATGGTCGCGCTCGCACAGCGCTTGAGCGCGTCCGACTCGCCGCCGTCGGCGACGAGCAGGATCATCGGCAGCTCCTTGGCCGCCGGCACGCTCCGCGCCTGCTCGTAGGCAGCCACGCCACCACGGGCGTCACCGACCAGGAGCTGGGGCTTCACCGTCGCCACGTTGCTGCTGGTGAGGCTCGGATCCGGTGCGTGGACGAGCGTCAGCCCCTTGGCACGGAGCACCGTGCCTGCGAGGCGCGCGAATTCATTGTCATTGGTGACGAGCAGAGCCGTGGAGGCCATGGAACCCTCCGCGGTACGGATGACGGGCCCGATGCGGGGCGTGCCGATCAGCTCGCCGAAAGACACCGGACGGGACGGTCAACCAGGCCGCGTGAGACGCTGGAGTCCTGGCCGCTAGCATGGCCCCGGTCGCCGCTTCTCGCAAGACGACCGGGGACGCATCTCGACGTCTCGCGGGATCGCGAGACGACGGAACGTCGGAGCCCCCGGAGCGTGGGCTTCGGGGAGGGCTGGCGTCAGTCCTGCGTGCCGGGGGCGTCGGGCCGCGACTCGCGCACGAAGACCGAGACCCGCGGGGCGCCGTCGGCCGCCTCGACCGTCCCCTCGTGCACCTCCACCTCGACGCGGCGACCCTGCCTGGCGTCGGCAAGGAGCGTCTCGCGGTTGGCCCGCGGGAAGAGCTCGACGGCGGCTCGAACGACCGGGTCGACCTCGTTGAGGACCTGGAAGCCCTCCTTCCAGCCGACCTGCCGGCTCACGAGCTCCTGGACGATGCGCGGGCGGATCCAAGTCAGCGCCTCGTCGAGCTTCGCCGCGTCGACCTCGAGGTCGCCGGAGGCGAGGAACTCCTCGAAGGCCTCCATCTCACGCTGCTTGAGCCGATGACTCGGGCTCTTCACCGGCGCGAGACCCAGCTCCTCGTGATGCGCCGCGTAGCGGTAGAACCAGGAGCCCGCGATGAGCTTGCTGACCAGCGAGGGCGCTTCCGGGATCTCGACCTCGACGTCGGGAGCGATGCCGCCGCCCGACTGCACTTCGCGACCGCCGACGGTCTGGTGCGTCTCTCCCTGCGGACCGGCGCCTTCGCGGGGGAAGTAGTAGTCGAAGTAGGAGGATCGATAGTCGCGCTGAATTTGCCGACCCGAGGGCGTGTAATAGCGCGCCGTGGTCAGTGCCAAGCCGGAGTCGAAGGACAGGCTGTAGACGCTCTGCACCAGGCCCTTGCCCCAGGACGTCGTGCCGACGACGAGGCCGCGGTCGTGATCCTGGATGGAACCGGAGACGATCTCCGAGGCCGAAGCGCTGCCGCGGTTGATGAGGGCGATGACCGGCACGTCTTCGGGGAGGCGGTAACCACCCCGCGTGGCCAGCCGGCGCTCGGTGGCTTCGGGGTCGCGACCGCGAGTCTCGACGACGAGGTCACCCGGCTCCAGGAAGGTGCCCGACACGTCGACCGCGGCGTCGAGCAGGCCGCCCGGGTTGTCGCGCAGGTCGAGGATGAGCTGCTCCATGCCCTCGCCCATGAGCTTCTCGAGCGCCTGGTCGAGCTCGGGCTTGGTCGTGCGGGTGAAGTCCTTGATGCGGATGAAGCCCGTGCCGGGCTCGAGCATGTAAGCGTGAGGAACGGATTCCGTCGGGATCTCCGCCCGCTCGATGTCGAGGTCGATGCTCTCGGAACCCCGCTCGATCGTGACGTTGACGGTCGTGCCCTTGCGACCGCGGAGCTTGGCGACCGCACCGTCGAGGGTGAGGTCGTCGGTGGGCTCGCCGCTGATGGCGGCGATGATGTCGCCGGCCCGGACGCCGAGGCGCTTGGCCGGCGTGCCGTCGATGGGGGAGATGACGGTGAGCCGTCTCGTGCCGCTGCTGTCGCGACGCACGGAGATGATGATGCCCAGGCCGTAGAACGAGCCGTCCTGGTTCTGACGCATGCCGCGGTAGGCGTCGGGCTCGAGGTAGTTGCTGTGCGGGTCGAGGGTGTCGAGCATCCCGCGGATGGCACCCCGCACGACGTGCTGGGAGGGGAGCTCCTCGTCGACGTAGTGGTCTTCGATCGCCTCGATCATGTTCGCCAGCCGCTGACGGAATTCCGCGCGTTCGGCGAGATCGGCGCGGTCGGCCCAGGGCGACTTGGAAGGCGCCGGGACGGCGATGGACAGGCCGAGCAGGCCGATGACGAGGTGATGGGCGCGCAGGGTCATCACGAGGGCTCCTCGAATCGATGGCGGCCGATGAGCCGGAACACGGCCCTCTCATCGGCATTCCCCGGCAGAAGAATAGCAGCCCGGGTCGCGTGGAACCGGTGCGGGGGCGATCACCACCACGCGGGTGGACCCCTGATTCGGGGCGCACCAAGAGGTGACGGAACATCGCGTCAGGCGTCCGAGACAAGCCCGTGAGCGGACCGTCCCGGTCGGGGTCAGCTAGAGATTGGTGCTGATCGTGCCGCCGTAGAAGTCGGCGAGACCGATGATCTGCACCTTGTTCGAGTCGAGCCCGGCCGAGTTGGGCACGAACTGGATCGGCGAGTCGGTCGAGGCGTCGAGGATGTCGAAGCAGAGCGTGACGACGGGGTTCTCGGTGCCGGGGTCACCCGAGGTGACGCCCGTCGAGACCTGGTCGGCCCGACGCGCGATGCCGACGACGACCTCACCGGGGTTGGTCTCGATGAGGGTCGTGGCCTGGGTGGTGGAACCGAGGAAGCCGCCGCTCTGCGAGCTCGAGAAGTCGATCACCGTGTCGTCGTAGGCCAGCGTGAACGCCACGGCCCAGAGGTCGACCACCGCCTCGACGCGCACGTCCAGGCAGAAGGAGGTCGGCTGGTCGGTCGACTGCTCGAGGAAGACGCTGCCGGCCGGCACGTCGGCGATGCTGGAGGTGTACTCCCCACCGCGAGCGAGCACGGGCCCGATGTTCCCGCCGTCGCCGGAGGACGTGCAGCCCAAGAGGCTCCAGGCGGCCGCCAGCGAGAGGACACAGAGCAGGAGACGGGACGGGGTCGCGGTCATGAGGCGGAAGCTCCGGAGACGGGGGGACTGAGAAGCTACGGTCGCAGTCCGAAGAAGGCGGCGAGGATGCCGAGGTCTTCTCCGTCGATGAGGTCGTCGTTGTTGAGGTCGGCGTCGTTGGCGAAGGTCGCCGAGCCACAGGAGAACACGCTCCCCAGCCGGCGGGTGAGACTGGCGAGGTCGAGACCATCGACGATGCCGTCTCCATTGATGTCACCGGCCTGCGAGAGCGGCTCGGCGTTGGCATGGACGCTGAGAGCGTTCATCAGCGCGTCGGTGCCGCCGAAGCCGTGATCGAAGACCAGGGTCGGCTCGGCGCAGAGGCCGCCGGCGATGATCGCGGGGTCGGGATCGACGGTGACCCGCACGAGGCTGCCGGGAGCGTCGGTGTCCGGCTGGACGTTGGTCACCGTGAGGTCGGTGCCGAAGTTGAAGAACGTGTCGGAGAAGAGGAAGTCACCGCGGATCTCCAGCACGGTGCCTGGGTCGGTCACGCCACGGGGCGAGATGGAGGTGACGGCCGGGATGGGCACGGGTGCGCAGGTCAGCGGCGCCACGAGGGTGTCGAGACCCTCGACGCGCGTGAGGACCGCAACGGCGTTGCTGGCCACGGGCTGCGCGGTGTCGATGCGGTAGACGCTGGGCGGGACGGTGAACATGCCCGGAGGCGGGTCGGCGTCGAACTCACCGGAGTCGATGACGAAGATGTTGCCGGCCTCGTCCACGCTGACCGACTCGACGATGGTGTACTGCGCACCGGCGCTGAGGAGCGTGGCGTTGGCGTCGACCGAACGGCTCGGGTCGATGCGCCAGATGTTGTTGAGGAGGTCGACGGCCAGGATCATCCCGCTCGGCTCGACGGCGACCGAGAAGATGGGATCCATCTGCGAGTCGCGCGAGATGAGCACGACGTTGCCGTTGAAGAGGCTCACGGCGAACAGCGCGCCGAAGGGGCTGCCCGAAGCATCGGACGACGCGTCGGCGACGAAGAGACGGCCGGTGCCCGGGTCGTAGGCGGCGCCGAGCGGCTCGACGAAGGCCGAGTCGCCCGAGGGCACGTTGGGCACGCCGTGACGGGTGCCGTCGGACAGGAGCGACACGACGCCAGTGGTCGTGTCGACGCGGTACACGGCGCCTGGACCGAAGCCGCCGCTGCGATCGCCGGCCAGCCCAGCCGGGTCGGCTTCGGCGTCGACGACCACGAGGCTGCCGTCACCGATGAAGGTGATGCCCCAGGGCTCGCGGAAGTTGGTGCTCACCATCCGGAGCACGCCGCTGGAGTCGACGGAGGTGACCTGACCGTCGGGGTTGTCGGTTCGCTCGAGACCCAGGTCGGAGATGTAGGCACGCCCGTCGAAGGGAGAGAGGGCGATGCCGCTGATGAACATCCAGGTGTCGGCGCCGGTGTCGGCCGCGAGCACCAGCGTCGGCTCCTGGGCCGCGCCGCTGCCGAGGTCGAGGTTGAAGATCGCACCGGCGTTGTCCCCACCCAGCGCGTGAGCGTCCTGGTCGAGAACGAGGACGTGAGTGGACGGATCTTGGGCGAGCACCGGGCCGGAAAGGAGGACGGTGAGGCCGGCGGCCAAGACGTGAGCCGTGAAGCGGTGCGACATCGAAACACCCGAGACGCTTGACCCGTGCTGACTTGCAGCGGGGCAAAGCTGCGCCTCGTTCAATGTACGCTCGGCTCCCTGAGAGCGTCTAGCGGGTGCCGTACGGCATGGCGCCACTTGGCCCGGTTGTCTCATCAGTCGCTCGTCGGGTCCGTTGCGGTGCGTCGGTCGAGCCCGGAGAAGACGCAGGAGCAGGGCCTGCGGCGGGTTAGGATGCCACCATGGACACGCGCCGGACCTCTCGTCTTGCCCTCTCCGTTCCTCGCTCGGCCCTCCTGACGCTCAGCATGCTGATCGCGGCGAGTGCTTCCACCGAGGTGCTCATGCCGGCGCCGACCGGCGAGACGTCCTGTCGGGCCGTGGCGGTGAAGAGCGAGCTGCTCGCGCGGGGTGAGGACGACTTCGTCCTGACCACGCTGCTGACCGTCATCAACGAGTCCGCCGAGGCCACCGAGCTCGCGCTGAGCACCGGCGGCTCCGGGGCGACGGTGACCCGGGCCGGCGAAACGATCCCCGTGCTCGACGGCGTGGCGGCCCTCCGGCTCGAGGCGGGCGAGGTCGCGGTGCTGCGGGTGCGTCGATCCGTCCGGTCCGACCTGGTCTCCATCCTCCCGGCCCGGGACGCCGGCTGGATCGGGACCACGCGCGGCCCCCTCCTTCAGCCAATGCGACGGCTCGCGCTCGGTCACCCCGAAGGCTCGGCGTTCGCCCGGGCGAGCTGGGACGTGACCATCGGTCTCCCACAGCCGCTGCTGGCCTCCGCCGTCAACTGCTCGCCCGAGGTCCGCCTCTCCGGGGACCGCCTGCGCTGGCAGGTCGCCCAGGCGCGGGACCGCGTCGTCGAGGTGAGCTGGCCGGCCGTCGAGAACGAGACCTTCGTGCCCCAGACCGGCGAGGAGGCCAGCGCCTTCCAGCAGTACTGGAGCAGCGCGCGTGGGCTCGACCTCCCCGCCCTGCAGGCCGTGCGCTCGGGGCTCCGCGCCGCCTTCTCCGAGTCCGTGGACGACCCGCGTGCCTTCAGCCCCGAGGTCCGTCCGGGCTGGGTCCCCCTGGCCGACACGCCCGACGCCGGTGCCCGTGCCGCCGCGAAGGTTCTCGAGGACTTCCAGGCCGAGCTCGAGGCCGACCCGAAGGCGTCGATCCCCACCGTCCGACCGGAGCGTCCCGCGCCGACGGTCCGCACCACCCCGCCGGCGGCCACCACGCGGCCCGTGCAGGTCGCCGCGGCGACCCCGCCGTCGGAGACCCGCCGCGAGCGACGAGACCGCCGAGAGACGCCCGCCCGCGAGCCACGCGTCGAGCCGACGCCGCCTCCGCCGCCCGAGCAGGTCGCCGAGGCTCGTCCGGAGCCGCGACCGCAGCCGCCCTCCCGCGAGCCCGTCGCTGCGCCCCGGACGACCGCGACGGCGCCCGCTCGACCAGCGGCCCGTCCCAGCGGTCCCCGCACGCCCGACACGGGCCTCCGGCTCGTGCCGGTGCACGAGCCGCGTCCGGCCGCCGGTGACCCCGAGGGTGACGATGCGCGGATGGTCGTCGTCGCACCGGACCTGAGCTGGCGGGAGGAGACCCTCCTGCGGACCGAGGCGTCGGTGCCCGACACGCCCTCGCAGGCCCGCCGGTGGGTCGACCGGGCGGTGCGGCAGGGTCACGGTCTCTCGCGGGCCATCCTGGCGCGTGAGGCCATCCCGGCGCTCCACGGCAAGACCTGGGCGCCCGGCTACGTGGCCGAGTTCTTCGCCGACCGAAGCTGGTACCGACCGAACCCGGGCTTCGATTGGTCCGCGCTGAGCAAGGACCAGCAGGAGGCCGCTCGCCTGCTGGCCGCCCGCGTGCGTGAGCTCGCCGAGGAGCGCGATCTCGGCGTCGAGACCTGGGAGGCTCCGATCTCCGAGCCCGTGGCACCCGTGCAGGTGGCTCGTGGTGAGGACGAAGTCGCTCGGCGTCCGGCCGCGCCGTCGCGGACGACCCGTGGGCGTTCGACCGGCGGACCGCGCGTGGACGTCGAAGCGCTCCGGGAGCCGATGGTCGAGGAGGGGGCGCCCAGCTCGACCGACGAAACCGACGAGATCGCCGAGCCCGCGCCGCGCGTCGCCGCCCTCGGTGACGTGCCGTGGCTGCGCAACGCGCCGATGACCCGCGTGTTCTTGGCGCGAGAGCGGGCCGGTGGCTTCGACCCGACACGGCTCCGCATGGCCATGGCGATCATTCGCGCGCGTTCGGGCGACCCGTTCGCCACTCGTCCCGACCTCCGCGCCTTGTTCGAGGGGCAGGACTGGTACGTGGCGACCGACAGCTATGACGAGCGTCAGCTCGCGTCGGTGGCGCGGGAGTCGCTCACGCTGCTCGGCAACGCGCTGGGCGAGGACTGAGCCCTCGACGTCGACGTGATCGTCAGCCGGCGTCGGTCATGACAGCCGGCGGTCGGTGCGTCGTCGCCCACTCGGTCATGGCGGTGAGCGCGCGTTCCGACTGCGCCTCGTTGCGCTGACGTCGCTTGCGCTTCTTGCCGTCGGGCGTGGGTGGCAGCGTGGGCATGAGACCGAACGCCGCGTTCATCGGCTGACGATCGTGTCGGTCCGCGTTCGTGACGTAGCGCTGTAGCGCTCCGATCATCGTGATCTCGGGCGGGACGAGGTCTTCACCGCTCGAGGGTCGGGCCGACTCCGGCACGACGCCGAGATCGATCGCGATGTTCCACGCAGCGAGCAAGCCCGACGCCACGGACTCGACGTAGCCCTCCACTCCACAGAGCTGGCCGGCGATGAACAGGTCGCGACGCTTGCGGGTGCGACCGCTGGCATGCAGCACCGCGGGCGGATCGACGTAGGCGTTGCGGTGCATCTGGCCGAGCCGCGCGAACACCGCCTTCTCGAGACCGGGGATGGTGCGGAAGATCCGCTCCTGCTCGGGGAAGCGCAGGTTGGTCTGGAAGCCGACCATCCCGTAGTGCTCGGCGGCGACGTCGTCTTGTCGGAGCTGCACGACCGCGTGAGCTCGTTCGCCGGTGCGGGGGTCGGTCAGGCCGACCGGCTTCATGGGACCGAAGGCGAGGGTGTCGTCACCACGACGCGCGGTCTCCTCGATGGGGAGACAGGCTTCGAAGAACTCGCTCTTCTCGAAGTCCTTGAGTTGGATCGCCGACGCTTCCTTGACCTCGGCGACGAAGCGTCGGTACTGCTCCTCGTCGAGAGGGCAGTTCAGGTAGACGCCTTCTCCCTTGTCGTAACGAGACTGGGCCCAAGCGACGGAGCGGTCGATGGAGTCGGCGACGATGATGGGCGCGATGGCGTCGTAGAAGTGGAGATTGTCTTCACCCGTGACGGATGCCAGCGCCTGCGACAGGGGACCCGAGGTCAAGGGTCCGGTCGCCATGATGATGGGGAGCGGGCCGTCGAGGTCCACCGCCTCGCGTCGCTCGATGGTGATGAGCGGCTCGGCCTCGAGCGCTTCGGTGACGCCCGCGGCGAAGAGCTCGCGGTCGATGGCCAGCGCCTGACCGGCGGGAACACGACAGCGATCGGCGATGGAGATCAGCAGCGAGCCGAGGAGCCGGAGCTCTTCCTTCAAGACTCCCGACGCGGTGTGGAGGTCGTTGGACTTGAAGCTGTTGGAGCAGACGACCTCGGCGAGACGATCGGTCTGATGCGCCGGTGTCGGACGGACCGGCCGCATCTCCTCGAGCAGCACGGGCACGCCGAAGCGTGCGAGCTGCCAGGCCGCCTCGGACCCACCGAGCCCGCCACCGATGATGCGGACCCTGGGCTCAGAGCTCATCGCCTCACGAGGCCTCGGCCGCTCGCTTCGCCGCCTTCTTCTTCGAGCTCTTCTTCTTTGCCCGCTTCTTGCTGGCCTTCTTCTTCTTGGCAGCCTTCCGCTTGGCGGCCTTCTTCTTCGCGGCCTCGATGTCCTCTTCCTTGCGGACACGCGGACGCGGCTTCGGGCAATCGGGCGGATCGGTGAACTTGCACTCACCCTTGAAGCAGTACTTGTAAACGCCGTGCTTCTTGGTCTCGCGCTCGACGACGAAGGGCGCCTTGCACTCGGGACAGGGCTCCTTGATCGGCTTGTCCCAGACCAGGAAGTCGCAGTCAGGGTAGGCGTTGCAGCCGTAGAAGCCCTTGCTGCGTCGCGAGCGCTTGACGACCAGCTCACCGGGCTCGCACTCGGGACAGTTGACCCCGATCTTCTCCTGCTTGATGTAGCTGCACTCGGGGTAGTTCGAGCAGGCGACGAACTTGCCGAAGCGACCCTCGCGCTCGACCAGCACGTGCTCACACTCGGGACAGCCCTCCTCCAGCTTGCGGTCCTTGAGGACCTTCCAGCTCCCGTCGGGGTTTTGACGCAGGCGGGCGGTGCCACGGCACTTGGG
>JBCCFW010000022.1:0-63414 GCA_039029535.1 Acidobacteriota bacterium | reverse complement strand
CATTGCGTGTCTCCTTGGAGTTTGCGTTGGTCTTACGGACTTTGGCTCGTCCTCTGCTCGCTGTCGGATCAGCTCCTCGACGCGAAGGGCAGCATGGCCACGCCCTTGCCCGACCGCCGCTTCCTGCACGGCTTGCACGATCTTGCGACGACGTTCTCGACCTGGAGCGACGGCCTGCTCGCGCCGCTGTCCGAGCTGGCCGATCTCACCAAGGAGGTGGACCGCGAGCGACGTGGCGTGCAGCGCAGCGGCTCGGCGGACACGCTCCGCCCGCCCGCCGACGACGAGGTGGTGACGCTACTGACGACCGCGGCGACGCAGGCGGCTCCTGAGTCCTTGCCAGCAGGGCTGCCGCAGGACGGACTGAGCTTCGATCGCTTCATCCGGTCCTATCGACGGCAGGTGCTGGCGCGCTTCGGGCCCTTGCTCAACCACGTTCCCGAGGAGGTCGACTCCGAGACCCTCTTCTCGGCGCTCGAGACCTACTGCGAGGAGAGTGGGCGTCAGCCCTACGATGCGCAGCTCGAGGCCTTTCTCGGCATCGTGGAGGGGGACAACGTCGTTCTCGCGACGCCCACGGGGTCGGGCAAGTCACTGGTGGGCCTGGCCGCGCACTTCGTGGGCTTCTGTCACGGGCAGCGCAGCGTCTACACCGCGCCGATCAAGGCGCTCGTCAACGAGAAGTTCTTCTCGCTCTGTCGCGACTTCGGCTCGCAGAACGTCGGTCTCATGACCGGCGACGTCTCGCTCAACGGCGACGCGCCCATCCTCTGCTGCACCGCCGAGATCCTCGCCGACATGGCCCTGGCCGAAGGGGAGGACACGCCCTTCGGCTGGGTCGTCATGGACGAGTTCCACTACTACAACGACCGCCGTCGCGGCATCGCCTGGCTGCTGCCGCTGCTCGAGATGCGGCGCGCCCGCTTCCTGCTCATGTCGGCGAGTCTCGGCGATCCGGAAGCGACCCGCGCCGACGTGGAGCGCAAGACCGGTCACTCCACGCAGCTCGTCCACTCGACCGTGCGGCCCGTCGACCTCGAGTTCGAGTACCAGTCGACCACCTTGCTCGAGGCAGTGCGTGACACGCTCGTCCGCGAGATCACGCCCACCTACATCGTCTCGTTCAGCAAGAAGGAGGCGGGCGCCCGCGCGCTGCAGCTCAAGAACATGCCCGCCGACGACGAGGCCGTCGCCGAGCGGCTCAAGCAGGTGCGACTGGCGATCAAGAAGCGCCTGGGCCAGGTGTCCTTCGACACGCCCTTCGGCAAGTGGCTGCGGGGCATCCTCGCCGCCGGCATCGGCGTGCACCACGGCGGCCTGTTGCCGAAGTACCGACGGCTCGTCGAGCAGCTCGCCAACGAGGGCTTGCTCTGGCTCATCTCCGGCACCGACACGCTCGGGGTCGGCGTGAACCTGCCCATCCGCACGGTCATCTTCACGCAGCTCTACAAGTGGGAGAAGGACAAGAGCCGCAAGGTGTCCGTGCGCGAGTTCCATCAGATCGCCGGTCGCGCCGGTCGGGCGGGCCACGACACCCTGGGCACCTCCATCGTGCTGGCGCCCGAGCACCTCGTGCTCAACGAGCGGGAGAAGGCCAAGGCCAAGGCGAAGAGCAAGAAGTTCCACGCCCAGTCCGAGCCGCGGGGCTTCAAGCCCTGGGACGAATCGTCGTTCCGCGAGCTCACCGTGGCCAGCCCGCCACCGATGAAGACCCGCTTCCGCGTGACGGCACCCCTGGTCATGAAGGTGCTCACCCGACCCGGCGGTGGCGTGGACGATCTCGAACGGCTCATCGACGCCGCGGGCCTGGGTCCCGAGGAGACGAACCGGCTCGTCGAGGACGCTCGGAAGATCCGGCAGTCGCTGCTGGAGAACGGCAGTCTCACCGAGCTTCCTGAACGCGACGAGGACGATCGCGCCTACCTCGCCACCTCCGACGACTCGCGATCGGGTCGTCCGCTCATCCTCTTCATGAAGGATGCGCTGGTCAGCCTGCCGGAGAGCGAGGACCGAGCGCTCGAGGTGCTGAGCGTCGTCGAGGCGGTGGTGGAGACCAGCACCGAGAAGATCGTCAGCCAGCAGGTCGCGCGGGTGCGCAAGGAGATCTACGAGGCCTGGTGTGCCGAGGGCGATGAACGTCCCCCCGTCGACGACATGAAGGCGGCGCAGCAGGGTGCGCAGGCGCCGCAGCCCTGTCGCGAGTTCCTCGAGGAGCGCTTCGAGGTCTGGTCGTTGCAGCACCCGTGGCTGGCCATCGACCAGCCTCGGCCACGGTCCATCATCCGCGATATGTACGAACGAGGGCTGGGCTTCGTCGAGTACGCACGGGAGGACGACCTCATGCAGGAGGAGGGACCGCTGCTGCGTCACTGCTCCGAGGTCTACAAGGTCATGAGCCGGGGCCTGCCTCCGTTCCTCGAGCAGGAGGACGACGTCCAGGATCTCGTCGCCTGGCTGAGCCTGGTCGTGCGGCAGGTCGACTCGAGCCTGCTCACCGAGTGGGAGCGGCTCAGCGATCCCGACGCGGTGGTCGTCGCCGAGCCGCAGGAGGATCCGTCCGAGCTTGCCGACATCACGCGGCAGGTGCGTGCCTTCAAGGTCATGGTGCGGAACGAGACGTTCAACTGGATCCGCCTCGTGGCCCGGATGGCCTACTCCAAGCTACCGGTGCCGGCCGACGCCGACTGGACGCCGGCCGATCGGCTCGCGCCCTACTGGGAGGAGCACGACGAGGTGCTCACCGACGCCGACGCGCGGGGGCCGAAGTACTTCGACTTCGATCCGAGCACCGGTGAGGTCGCCCAGCGCATCCTCGATCCGGAGGGGCACGCCGATTGGGTCCTGCACGGCCGCGTCGACCGGGACGCGTCGCGCGATCAGGGCCGGGCCGTCCTCGATCTCGTGCGGATCGAGCAAGTCGGGATGATGGACGACTGAGGGGAGACCCGCTCGCTGTCCGGCACGTCGGACGCGGACCGCTCCATCCCCGGGATCCCCGGCCAGCTCCGGATCGTTCATGCTGTCGTTGCGCACATCGATCCATCCGTAGCCCGCTTCATTCATCAGTGTTCGTAGCGAGTGGCCGGAAATGCTAGACGAGAAGGGAGATCGTAGCCGTGAGGGCCGGAGGCGTACTGAGTCGTACGGTGAGGACCCGAGGGGCGAGAACTTCCTTCGCAGTCAGCAGATCCGGCTACGCAGCAGAAGACTGATGACTGAAGCGGGCAAAGGAGGCCTCTCGTGATTCGACGCCCGTTGGCACTGACTCTCACTGTTCTCGTCGCATCCTTCTGCCTGAGCTCCACCGCCTCGGCCCGCTTCACCGAGCGGGGCGGCCTCGCCCGGCGCGCCCTCCTGGGCATCCAGTTCCAGCCGGGGCCGGACGGGCACCCGAGCATCCAGGGAGTGTTCCCCGACACGACCGCCGCCGCGGCCGGCTTCGAGACGGGCGACGTCCTCCTGAAGATCGACGACACGGCCGTCAGCGACGCGCAGTCCATCGGTCGCGTGCTGAGCCAGCACCGGGCCGGTGACCGGATGAGCTTCCTGGTGCGTCGCGGTGACGAGGAGAAGACGCTGCGAGCGCGGCTGCGTCCTCGCCCGCACGAGACGGTCGAGGAGCTCGACTTGGTGCACGACGTCGTCGTCAACGGCTCCGCGCGCCTGCGTGCTCTCGTCACCCGACCGGAGGGGAAGCGCGGACCGCTGCCGGCGGTGCTCTTCGTGCAGGGGCTGTCGTGTGGCTCCATCGAGAACGGACCGGGCCCTGCCAACAACGTCACTCAGCTCGTGCACGGCCTGAGCCGGGCCGGCTTCGTCGTGATGCGGGTGGAGAAGCACGGCGTCGGTGACTCCATCGGCGGCACGCCCTGCTCCGAGATCGGCTTCCACGACGAGGTCGAGGGCTTCCGCAAGGCGCTGGCCAAGCTCAGGAGCTACCGCTTCGTCGACCCGAACCAGGTGCTGCTCTTCGGTCACAGCATGGGCGGCGTGCAGGCGCCGATCCTCGCGGCCGACGGTGGCGTGCGGGGCGTGGCGGTGTTCGGTACGGCCATCTACCCGTGGGCCGAGTACCTGGTGAACAACTCGCGCCGTCAGGCCCTGTTGAGCCCGGAGGTCGACCACGTCGCGCTCGAGGCGCGGCTGCGTCGGATGGCGCGCTTCTACCACCACTTCTTCCGCGACGGCCTGGAGATGGACGCCATCGTCAAGGCTCATCCGGAGCTCGAGGAGGTCGCGCGCGAGGCCTTCCCCGACGGCGTCCACGGCTACACGCGTCACGTCCGCTTCTTCCGCGAGCTCGACGCGCTCAACATGGCAGAGGTCTGGGCGAACGTGCCGGTGCCCGTCCTGGCGATGAGCGGCGAGTACGACTTCGCGACCTCCGCGGCGGCGCATCGTTACCTGATCGACATCGTCAATCAGGACCAGCCCGGTCAGGCGCGTCACGTGGACTTCCCGAAGATGTTCCACGCGTTCAACAAGCGCGACTCCATGGAGCAGACCTTGGCCGCTCCATGGCAAGGTCCGTTCGGCACGGAGCTGCTGACGACGACGGTCGACTGGGCTCGTGAGGTGCTGGCTCCCGGGGCGTCGTAGAGCCCATCGACTGCGCACGGCCGTGCGCACCGCGTCGTGCGTTGCGCGGCGTGAAGACCCTCGCTGCCGCTTTCGCGGCCGTTACTGAGTGGCATGACGGTTGCTGTGGCTCGGCGAGTCGCGACGCCGCGTTCTGGCGTCGCCTGCCCGGACTCATCACGAGTCCGGGCACCGGGGGAAGCCACTCGCCATGTCTCGTTTCGTCGGGCTCGTCGGAGCCGTCGTCGCTGTCCTTCTCGTCGCGTCACCCGTTCAGGCCGAGACTCCGGAGGGGGCCTGGGAGATCGAGGCCTTCGCCGGCTGGAGCACCGGTCGCTACGACGACTCGTCGATTGTCGGCCTGCGCCTGGGCAAGTCCTTCGCGCCGGGCTGGGTGATCAAGGGGGCGTTCGGGACCTTCGACGACGCGGAGGGCAAGTACGGCCACGACCAGATCACCCTCGACGTGTCGTTCGAGCGCCACTTCGCTGCTCGGCAACGACACCAGTTCATCTTGTCGATGGGCCCCGGCTTCGCGACCTCGAAGCTCACCATGGGGGGGCGCAACCTGTCCAACGACACGCTCACGGCCCACCTCGGCATCGGCGGCAAGATCAAGCTGGGCGGTGCGGTCCATCTCCGACCGGACCTGCGCTTTCGCTGGTACGAGGATCAAGACGACCGGGACGCCGAGCTCACTCTCGCGATCAACTGGACGTTCTGACGACGGGCTCTCAGCTCGTGCCGTGCTGAAGAGCCGACTGCTCGTGAGCGCGCTCCTCGCGCAGGACACGCCAGGTCTCCAGCACGGCTGCGTGTTGCCGGACGAGCGGCACGTCGGTTGCGAGCACGATCTCGGTCATCCTCGACAGGGCTTCGTTGCAAGTCGAGCCGAGGTCATCGAACCCGGCGTCATCGTCTCGCGACCAAGCCGTCGAGCTCTGGATGGAGAGGAAGGTGAGGGGCGGCACGAGCGGAGAGTCGTGCTGCGTCGAGGTCTCGCGCTGTCCGCGCCAGGTCTTCTCGAACCGGAGGCCAGCCGCCACGTAGCGCTGCTCCAACGAGCGGTGAGGTCCGGCCAGCAGGTTCTCGAGCGAGCCAGGTTCCCGCTCGAGGCCTGGTAGCTCGATGATGACGGTCTCGCAGGCTGAGCCGACCGTCACTCGATCGAGCTGACGTCGACGTGCGCTCAGGATCTCGGCGTGCACGGAACCCAGGCAGGAAATGTCGGCACGGAGCGCTGCGTCGCTGGGCGAAGCGAGCAGGTAGCGGGTGAAGTGGGTGACGGGCCAACCAAGCGACGGTGCGAGCTGGGTGCCTCGCCGCCGTTGGATTTCCTCGAAGTAATCGGACTCGTCCTCGTCCAGGGCGGAGAAGTCCGGACGTCGGAGCGACAACAAGCGAGGAGCGCACCAGGGCTCGGGGCCGGTCACCAAACGCCGTTCGGGCACTCTCTTTGGGCTGGCCTCCTGCACGGCGTCCTCCATGGGCCGAGCACGAGGAGCGGCTCCGCTCGGCCTTCACGAGTAGAGACGGTCGAGCCTCAGGCTGTTGTCACTGCCTTCGAGCCGAGGCGCTACTCTCTGCATGATGAGACCCAGGACGGAGCGTCGTTGATGGAGCGAGAGTCGTCTCGGCCGACCGAGGATGTCGACGCGCTCGTCGATGAGATCCAGCGGGCTCGACCCGACTTCGATCTCGGACAGGGCTGGCAGCTCCTGGCGGACCGACGGGGCACTCTCGTCCTGCAGTTGGTGGTTCAGGGCGAGCGGGCCCAGGTCCTCAAGATTGGGCAAGCCGGACCCCACGCGGGCTTCGGAAACGACCCCGCCCAGCTCGTTCGGCGCGAGGCCGAGGTCCTCCGAGCGATCCCCGAAGGACTGGGCCCCGTGCTGTTCGCCAGCGGTGAGTGCACGGGTGCTGCTTGGTTGCTGATGGAGCGGCTGTCGGGTCATCCCCTCCACGAAGCGGTGCGACCCGGGGGACGGGAGGGTCCGGTGAGCCTCGTCGCGATCCGCGAGGCGGTGCAGGCCTGTGCTCGTCTTCACGCTGCTGGCTGGTTACACGGGGACCTTCAGCCGGCTCACTTCCGCTGGAGTGAGGCGGGTGTCCGCTTGCTCGACTTCGGACTCGCCCGTGGCCCAGGTGAGCAGCCCGGCTATCGAGGCGCCCTCGTTCACTTCGTCTCGCCGGCGGTGGCGGCCGGCATGCAACGAGGCGACGCCGACATCGAGTACGCGCTGGCCGACGAGATCTTCGCCCTGGGCGCCACCTTGTTCTTCGTGCACGTGAGGCAGACCGTGCACGACTACGGTGACGAGCCGGCGTCCTTCGAGAGCAAGCTTCGGTGCCTCGTGGACGGCGTCGGCCGTCGCGGCTTCGACCTGGCACCCACCCGCGAGCCACGGCTCGAAGAGGTCATCGAGCACTGCCTCCAACGGCGGCCTGCCGATCGACCCGCCTCACTGGAGGAGCTCCTCCCGCTCCTCGAGTGAGACCTGGGTGCCCGTGGACTCCTTCCCTCCGTCAACGTTCAACAACAGTCTCGGGCCGGCTCGCACTCATCCTGCTCGGGTGACGGGACGACTCTCCACGCGCGGGCAGCTCCCTGCCGTTGCGGTCGAGCCAGTCGTCGTTTCCCGGGCTCCCCGGCCCTCGTGTAGAAGAACAGCGCTGCGCCGAAACTCTGACAGCCAATCTTCAGGAAGAGCGCGAGACGCCGTTTTTGGCCGGTTTCAGCCGGGAAGGATGAGGTCGTCGGCTTCGGCCACCAGGTCGTAGCGACGGCGGGCGACGTCGCGGATGACCTCGGCGAAGCGGGGGTGCTCCCGGAGGACCTTGGCGAAGTCCTGCTTCTCGAGCACGAAGAGGTCGCTGGCCCGCTTCGCCCGCACCGTCGCCGTGCGGGGGCGCGACAGCAGCAGGGCGATCTCCCCGAAGAAGCTCCCGGTGCGCAGCGTGTCGACCACCTGCCCGTAGGGGTCGACGACCTCCAGCTCGCCCCGGTTGACCAGGTACATCTCCTGGCCCGTCTCGCCCGCCTGGATGACGGTCTCCTCGGCCTGACACACGCGGGGCTGGAGCATGAGCGAGAGGGCGTCGAGGAAGATCTGGTCGCACTCCTTGAAGAGAGGCACCGACTGGAGCACGTTGCGTTGCACGACCTCGAGCCAACGTCGACCGTCCTGCTCGATGAGCTCCGAAGCGGCCTTCGGTCCCCAGGACGCCGCCGGGTAGCAGGTGGGCTCGGGCGTCTCGGGGTCGCTCCAGGCGTCGAGCACCGGCTGGACGATCCGCCACGAGGCCTGGAGCAGGTCGCTGCGCGAGAACGGGGTCGCGTCACCGGCGAGGCAGTGGTGGATGAGCGTCTCGTAGCCGGTGCCGCGTGGTGCGTGAAACGCCTCGTCGTAGTGGAAGCGCATGCCGACCGTCTGGAGTCCGAGGGCATGGCCGGGAGTCTTGGCCTGGAAACGCAGCTCGATGCCCTGGTCGGGCTGGAGGTGGAAGACGAGCTGGTTGGCGTCGAGGTCCTCGCGCGCGGGCGTGCCGCGGAAGAGCACCTCGGGTGCCTTCTTGAACTGAACGACCGCGGTGGTCTCCTTCTTCGACAGCCGCTTGCCGCTGCGGACGTAGAACGGCACGCCTTCCCAGCGCCAGTTGTCGACGAAGAGACGCAGGGCCGCGAAGGTCTCCGTGCGCGAGTCGTCGGCGACGCCGGGTTCGTCGCGATAGCCGGGCAGGTCGGTGCCGTCGGGTCGTTGACCGGCGACGTATTGCGCGCGCACCGCGCTGCCTGCGACCTCGTCGGGTCCCATGATCCGCACGGCCTCGAGCAGCTTGGCCTTCTCGTTGCGGATGGCATCGGCCTGAAACGAGCTGGGGGGCTCCATGCCGAGCAGGGCGATGACCTGCAGGGCGTGGTTCTGAAGCATGTCGCGGAGAGCACCGGCCTTGTCGTAGTAGCCGCCGCGCCCCTCGACGCCGACGGTCTCGGCGATGGTGAGCTGCACGTGGTCGACGTGCGCCTTGTTCCAGATCGGCTCGAACATGCCGTTGGCGAAGCGGAAGGCGAGGAGGTTCTGGACGGTCTCCTTGCCGAGGTAGTGGTCGATGCGAAAGACCTGACTCTCGTCCCAGTGCGCCTGGAGACGCTGGTCGAGCTCGACCGCTGACGCGAGGTCGTGACCGAAGGGCTTTTCGACGATCAGTCGCTTGAAGCCGTGGCCGAGGTGCTCCGGGGAGCGACCACCGAGCCCCGTCTCGGCGAGGGCTTCGGCGATGGTCCCGAAGAACGGCGGGGGCGTGGCGAGGTAGAAGAGGACGTTGCCGTCAGTCTCCAGCTCCTCGTCGAGCTGGGTGAGCACGCCCGCGAGCCGTCCGTAGTCCTCGTGGGAGTCGAAGCGACCGGGGACGTAGTGGAGCTTGGTGACCAGCTCCGACCAGGCGGTGGGGGAGACGTCGCCCCAGGGCGAGAGCTCTTCGACGGCCTCGGTCATCCGCGCGCGGAAGTCCTCGGTGCTCAGCTCGTCGAGAGCGAAGCCGACGATGGCGAAGCGCTCGGGTAGGTCGCCCTCAGCCGCCAGGCCGTGCAGTGCCGGCATGAGCAGGCGCTTGGTGAGATCGCCGGAAGCACCGAAGAGGACGAGGACGCAGGGATCGAGCGTCGGTCCGTCGGAGCCGGGCAGAGCGGGACGACCTTGGACGGCGGTGGTCATGACGAGGATGCTAGCCTGTGATTGAGGCTCCCGACGGTTCGTCGATGAGTTTCATGTGAGGAGGGAGTCATGAGGGAGACGCTACGATCCCGGACGGACGCGGGGAGTCACGTCCTGTTCGACCCGGTCGCGCTGGCGGTCGGTGACCCGCAGGCTGTCGATCCGGCAGCCGAGCTACAGTCCTCGGCACGAGCGGGACGCTGCTGGCACTACTGCCCTGGAGGCGATGGCGGCGTGACCTTGGCCGTGCGCGTCGACGAGCGGCGCGAGGACGTGCTTCGCGAATCGTCCGAGGAGGTGCCGTTTGCGGGCGGCTACCTGCACGTGCCGAGCGGCCGGCTGGTGTTTGCAGGCGTTGAGGATGCGGTGCCGGGGAACTGGGCACCTGGTCAGGAACCAGGCGAGCTCCGACACGGCGAGGAGTGCGTGATGCCGCCGGGTCACTATCGCGTCGATGCGTGGGAGCTCGAGTGGGGGCGGGAGGGCGTCGACGAGCTCTGGGCCGAGGCGGAGGAGGACGGGGGTAGCCGCTGTCGATCGGTCGTGGCGTTCCAGGGTGGTTGCCTGGCTCCATGGACTCTGATCGGGCTACCAGCGCTCGTGTTGGCTCAGGGGCTGTTGGGCGGTTGGGTCGCAGGCCTGCGCATGGTGTTGGTCGCGGGCCTCGTTACTTGGTTCACGTGGTTCCTCGTCGGTCGTTACCTCGGTCGGTCGGAGACCTGGCGGCGACTGCATGAGCTGCAGCGTGAGCAGGAGGAACGCCAGCCCGATCTCGTCGTTGAGCTCACTCGCCTGGACGCAGTCCCCGAGTCCTGGCGGCCGGGCTGGTTCGGCGTGGGCTGTTGGAAGGACGACGACGACTGATCGTCAGCGGTGGAGCATGCCTCTGGCCGACAGCGTCCACGACTGCCCGCCGTCTCGAGTGTCGTGCTGCTCGAGGAGGAGTGAGCCGTCGCTGCCGGGCGTGAGCGTCACCTTCTGGACTGGAGTGCGCGCCTCGTCAGCCGCGCGATGGACGAGTGACAGCGTGCCGTTGCTGCGCGGACCGAAGTAGCGACGCAGGGGCGTGCCCGGTCGTGCGTCGAGTCGGCCGAGAGCGAAGACCTCGGCGTAGGTGTTGTAGGTGACGTGCCAGCACTCTTCGTGCGGCTGGTCGCCGACGCTCGTCTCGAGGAAGACCATCACGGCACAACCACCGAGCACGCGATGACCACGCAGCAGGGCGGGAGCCTTCGACCAGCTCCCGTCGGGGAGTCGCCGTTCGATCGTGCCGGTGCGCACGCCGTCGAGGACCTCGACCGCGCGGAACTCCTCACGGTCGCAGCGGTTGCTGGGAGCGTGGGTGTGGGCGGGTCGACCGGCCGGTGGCCAGGACGGCACGGAGGCACGGCGCGTGAACTCCATGATCCAGTTGCCGGCCCAGGTCTTGCCGCCGTCGGTGGAGAAGCCGTCGTCCCAGCGCAGCGAGTCGGGCGTGATGTCGCTGAAGGTGTAGCGGCTGATGCGCTCCTTGCCGTCGGGGAGCTCTTGGGTCGTGAAGAACTCGCCTCGCCCGTGTCGGAAGGCTCCCTCGAGGCTCGACTGACCCGAGCGGTTGGGCCCGGGCCAGTTGAGCCACAGCACCCACTTCTCCTTGGCCGGGTCGTAGTAGCGGAGGCTGTAGCCCTTGATGTTGTCCGAGTCCCAGAGCTCGAGGATGGCCTTCCCGCCGAGCACCGGGTAGATGTGGGCGTCGGCCCGCACCGACTTCGGCCAGCTCCCGTCGTCCTGGCGGATGCGGAGGTCGACGTCCCACTCGCCGATCCAAAAGTCGAACTGGCGCTCGGGTGGGGTTTCGGCGAGGGAGGGAGCCGCGATGAGGAAGAAGACGAGAGTCGAGGCGAGTCTCATGTGATGGCTCCAGTGCGGGAGTGAGGGTTTAAACAACTTTCCGAATCGCGACAAGGCGTGAGGTCCGGTGTCGTGGCCTCGGGCATTCTCCCTGATCGGACACCGGTGACGGCGGGCCGTCGTCGTGAGGAGAGATGAGATGGCGGAGCAAGAGCAGGGGCCGATCGGGATCCCGGAGCTCGTCGAGCAACTCAGGGTCGAGCTGGATGATGCGCGCGAGGCAGCCCGGAAGCGGGGCGCGGCCTTCGACGTCACGGAGATCGAGCTGGAGCTCAAGGTCGGCGTGAAGAGGGTTCAGAAAGCCGGAGGCAAGCTCGGCTTCTCGGTCATCGCCCTGGGAGGGATGAAGGGTGAGGACCGGGAGTCAGTTCAGACCGTGCGACTCACGCTTCAGCCCAAGAAGGACCTGAGCATGGGCAACCTCGATCGCGAATCGGCGTGACTGCTGATGAAGAAGGAGCTCACGGCTGCGATCATGGTGAAGGTCGGTGAGGAGACCATCCTCAGTGGTACCGGCTACCCGATCGCGCCGGACCTCGTCCTCACGTGCTGGCACGTCGTGCACCCGGAAGGGCAGGATGAGCTCGGTGTCAGCACCGTGGTCATCCCTGGCAAGGGCTTGGAACGGACGGTGGTTGAGGAGGCCTGGGGCGATCGCAAGCTCGACGTCTCGATCCTGAGGCTGAACGAAGCCCTCGACATGCCGTGGGAGCACGCGAGCCAGGTCCTCGGCTGGACTCCTCCTGAGCAGCACGCTCGCTGGGAGACCGCCGGCTTTCCGCGCTTCACCATCACGCCCTCACGCGGCATCGGCGGGTTGAAGGCCGAGCCCTTTGCCGGCCGCGCCCACTCGGTGGCCGAGGGAGACGACACGCTTCACCTCGGAGTGGACGAGAGCCCTGAGCAGGAGGTGGGATGGAAGGGCCTGTCCGGCGGTCCGGTGTTCGTCGACGGGCGCCTGGTCGGTGTCTTGCGTGAATACCGATCCGACTTCGCGACGAACAATCGCATCGTGGCGACGCCGATCGTGGCCCTGCGTGATCGAGACGGAATCTCCAGTGTGCTCGGTCTCGATGCGTGGGAGAAGCGTCTCGGAGAACACGGCGAGGCCATCCGGCGTCATCTCAGGGAGCACCCGGCGCTGTTGAAGCTCCTGAGCGAAGAGCTCGATGTCGACGATGGAGTCGACGCCATCATCAAGGCGCTTCTTCATACGCGAGGGCCTGAGCTCGTGGACCTCCTCGATGCTGTCGACGAGTCCTGCCCGAGTGACGACCCGGGAACCCAGCGTCCGGCGCGTGGCCTGGCCGAGCTGGTCCTGCCGGCTTGTGTTGACGTGAGGGCAGCGTTCCATGCCCTCGACCAGGCCTTCGAGCAGAGTGAGGGTGCAGGCGCGGGTCCGATCGCCTTGCCGGTGAGCTCCGATGCTTTCGCCGAGGCGGCGATGGCGGGCGTGGACGGCCGCCCCTGTGCCTTCGTGTTGAGTGAGGACGAGATCGTTGGCCTCGGTCGCGTGCCGCCAAGCCCGGAGGCCGGCTTCGACCTTCAGGGTCAGGGCAAGCTCGATGCCGTCATCGAGCACTTGAGCCAGAAGCTGCGACGCAAGCATGCGAGCAGGGACAAGCTTGTCGCCCTCCTCAAGGGGGCGCTGAAGAGCGTCCTCAGCCGCGCCCGACGGCAGGCGAAGGGCAAGCGACGGAGTCCCTACTACCTCTTGTTACATGACGACGGTGGTGGGGAGACTACGCAGTTCGGACAACGCGTGCATCAAGAGCTCGGGTTTCTCCGTGTCATCCAGGTTTCCGACGACCTGAAACTCATGCAGTACGAGGCGGAGGTGACCCAGCCGCTCCGCGACATCCTCGAACGCGACGACTCCGTCGAGCGAGTGAGCCTCGACGACCGAAACGACCAGCAACCGGAGGCCTCCCCGTGAAGTTCCTGGAGAAGACCGATCAGCAGCGAGAGACCCTCCCCAAGCTCCGGGGCCTGGGCGCGACGGCCCATGTCTTCGAGAAGGACGCCGTCTTCGCGATCAACGCCGCGCTGGCGGCCGAGCGCCCGCTGCTCATCCGGGGCGAGCCGGGCACCGGCAAGAGTCAGCTCGCACGCGCCGCGGCGGCAGGTCTCGGTCGGGCCTTCCTCTCGAAGGTCATCGACGCCCGCACGGAGGTTCGCGACCTCTTCTATTCCTTCGATGCCGTGCGCCGCCTGGCTGACGCTCAGGTTCAGGCTGCATTGGGGAGTGAGGAGCCCGATCCGAGGAAGCATCAGGCGCAGGTCGAGGAGCGACTTGCCGTCGCGAACTACCTCGAGCCAGGACCGCTTTGGTGGTGCTTCTCCTGGGACAGCGCCCAGGCCCAGGCCGCACGCGGGCAGGCCGAAGTGCCCGAGTCTCCTGGAGACTGGTCACCGACTCAGGGCTGCGTGCTGCTCCTCGACGAGATCGACAAGGCGGACAGCGCCGTTCCCAACGGCCTGCTCGAGGCGCTCGGGCACGGGCAGTTCGATCGACTCGGCGGCGAGCCCGTCACGCGGGATGAGGGTGCCGAGCCGCCGCTCGTCATTGTCACGACCAACGAGGAGCGCTCGCTTCCCAACGCCTTTCTCCGTCGCTGTCTCGTGCTTCAGCTCGCGCTTCCCAGGAAGGACGACGAACTGCGCACGTGGCTCGTCGGGCGCGGACGCGCGCACTTCGACTGTGAGGATGGCGTTCTCATCAAGGCCGCGAACCTACTCGTCGAGGATCGCAAGGAGGCACGGTCGCGGTCGCTCTGCCCACCGGGGCAGGCCGAGTACCTCGACCTGCTGCGAGCCGTCACGACGCAGTCGGAGGATCCCGACGAGCAGGAGTGGCTCGTCGACGCGGTCCGAACGTTGACGTTCCGCAAGCATCCGACCGACGCCGCTTGAAGCCACCGGTCGGACGAGCCGAGCTCGTCGTCATCGCCGCAGCACTCGGCGAGGAGGCCCTCGGCCCAGCGGCCGAGCTGCTCGGCCTCGAGGCCCTGGCTCCGGATCGGAGCCAGCCGGAGGAACGGCGAGAGCCGGAGACCGTCGGGACGATCTCGAAGGGCCTCGCGGAGGCACCGGCTCCATCCGAGATCGCTCGTCGCCGCGTTCCCTTCTGGCGTCTCGTGAGCGTCGAACACCGGGAGCCACTCGAGGCCGTGCCGGCCCCTTCAGAAGACGCTGCCCTCACGGGAGAGGAGTTGCGGGGTTGTCTCGGACGACGGGGTGAGCCGATGCCGCGCGAGCCGCTGGTCGCCTGGTCTCGGCTCTGGCCAGTGCTCGGCGACGCGCTGGCGTCGTCCCGGCTGAGCTCCGAGATCGATGCTCCGACGCTCGTCGATCGCTGGTGCCGAGGTGAGCTCACCGAGGAGATTCCACGTCAGGAATGGCGCGCCTGGCCGGGACGGCTGGTCGTCATCGTGGATCGATCGGAGCGACTGCTGCCGTTCTGGTGGGATCAAGATGAGGTCGTGCGTCACCTGGCTGGATGGATCTGCGAGCGTTCGGTGGTCGAGCTCTCGCTTCCCGATGGCCTGCTCGGAGACGTCGGTGACGATCTCCTCGACGAGCTGGAGGGATGGGAGGCTGGTCTGGCTGGTGCGCGCGTGCTGGCCCTGTCGGACCTCGGCTTCCACGAGTCGTCGAAGCACCGTCAGCGCTGGCTGCGCCTGGCGCGGCGGCTGCGGCGACTTGGCTGCTCGCTGACCGCGCTGGTACCAGCACCACCGGCTCGATTCGATGCCGAGTGCGCTCGATCGTGGAACGCCATCCCCTGGGAAGAGCCCCGGCGGTCGGGTGCCGTCGTGGCCGGTGAGGTCCTGACGATCGAGCAGCGCTGCGAACGGGCCGAGCGCTTGCTCCGACTCGTGTCGCCGCTTTCGCGGGTCGAGCCCGGTCTCTTGCGAGTCGTGCGTCGGCTGCTTCCGGACGAGGAGGCCGACTGTGGCACGGAGGTCGATGCGTGTCGGCATCCGAAGGTCCGGGGAGCCCATGCCGAGGCGATCACGCTCGACCCGCAGCAAGCACGGACCTGGCAAGAGGAGCTCGCCGAGCTACCGATCGAGCTGCGGGAGAAGGTCCTCGAGCTGGCCCGAGCCTGGCACGCGTCCTTGCCGAGGGAGATCTGGCTCTCCGAGCTCTGGTCGTTGCACGCACACGTGTCGGAGGGGGTCATCGAGCCAGGGGAGTGGTCGGAGGCGCTGGCCCTGGCGCGACGCTTCGAGCCGAGCCTCGTGCCCGAGGGCTCGCAAGGTGACGAGCGTCAGGCCATCGAGGGCTTCGTGAATCGGGCTCAGTCTCGCTTGCCCGAAGGGTCCTGGCGAGAAGACGAGTTGGGCCGGTCGTTGCAGCGGGCGTGGTGGTTGCTGCATCGCGGTGAGGAGCGAGAGCGTCCGCCCGGATTCTCGAGGGATCTCGTCGCCGATCTCGGAGACGGTGCCCGCGTGCCTTCGAGGGCCTGGCGACTCGGTCAGGTCGGGGAGCAGCTCATGCTCGCGCGGCCGGATGACGCGTCCGTCGACCGCGGCTGGACCTGGCTGGCCGACCTGGCGCCCTGCTCACCGACGGCTGCGGTGATCACCGGGTCGAGTGGTGAGGACCGACAGGTGCTGCTCGAAGCCGGCCCGATGTGGCCCGTCTCGCCGACGGCCTCCGTGGTGCTGGAGACCTCGGCAGCAAGCGTCACGCTCGAGCCCTGGACGCGCGAAGACTGGGCGGTCGACGCGGGGCGGGATCGGAACGGGCTCTGGGCCGACGTGGAGGTCGCGGGCGTGCGGCAGCGGCTGCGGTGGGTCCCGCCGGGTCGCTTCCTCATGGGATCACCGGAGGAAGAACAAGGGCGGGACGGAGAGGGTTCCGATTGGAACGAGGGCCCGCAGCACGAGGTCACGCTCACTCACGGCTACTGGCTCGCCGACACGCCCTGCACGCAGGAGCTGTGGGAGGCCGTCATGGGAGAGAACCCGAGTCGCTTCGTCAGCCCGACGCGACCGGTCGAGCAGGTGAGCTGGCAGGACGTTGGGGTGTTTCTCGAGAAGCTGGCGGGGAGGGTGCCGGGCCTGCACCCGGGTCTTCCGACCGAGGCGCAGTGGGAGCACGCCTGTCGGGCGGGGACGACGACGAGCACCTACGCTGGCGAGATGGAGATCCTCGGTGAGCGGAACGCTCCGCTCCTGGGTGACATCGCCTGGTACGGCGGGAACAGTGGCGTCGACTACGACCTCGAGGAGGGAGAGTCGACGGAAGGCCCGTGGTGGACTGAGATGGAACATGAGTTCGAGAAGACCGGCACGAGAAGGGTGGCTCTCAAGTCACCGAATCCCTGGGGACTCTTCGACACGCTGGGCAACACGTGGGAGTGGTGTGCGGACGGTCAGCGAGACTACGAGGCGGAAGCCGTGACGGATCCGGTGGGCGCGGGTCAGCGGGGCTCGCGGCGCGTGCTTCGCGGCGGGTCGTGGGTCGGCGGCGCCAGGAGCTGCCGAGCCGCGACGCGGTACGCCTACGCTCCGGAGTACCGGTACGGCAACATCGGCTTCCGCTGGTCCCGAGGTCAGGTGCCAGGTGCGGAGCCATCGGAGCACGCGGGCGAGGCGCGAGGAGACGGCGCCCGGCGGCGGAGCCGGCGGGAGGAGCGCCGGTGACGACCGCGCCGAGGACGCCGGCCACCACGGGCCCGGGCACGCGCTTTCACGTCGTGCGGATCCCAGCGGTCGATCCCGAGCGCGGCGTCGAAGAGCTCAATCAGTTTCTCTCCCAGCACCGCGTGCTCGACCTGGAGCGGCAGTTCGTGGACACGCGAGGCTTCTGTGGCTGGATGGTCTGGCTGAGCTGGGTGGAGTCCAGCGACTCTCCGGGCCAGGCCAAGCGACCGCAAGTGGACTATCGCGAGAAGCTCTCTCCGGAGGACTTCCGTCTCTACTCGCGCCTGCGGACGCTGCGCAAGGAGATCGCCGGACGCCACAGCATCGCCGCCTACCTGATCTTCAACAACGAGCAGCTCGCCACGATGGTCGAGCGCCGGGTCGCGACGCTGGCCGACCTGGAGGCGATCTCGGGCGTGGGGCCGGCGCGGGTGGAGAAGCACGGCCAGGTCTTCCTCGACGAACTTCGAGTGGCCCTGGCCGAGGTCGATTCAGGCGGTGAACGCGATGCGACGCACCCGCGTTGAGCTCGACGAGGTCGCCTCGCTCGATCGTCTCGGTCAGGCGACTTGGCGTGCCGCTCGCGGCAAGCGTCATCGGCCCGAAGTCGCCGCCTTCCTGGTGGACGTCGAGCGCACTCTGGCGCGGCTGTCCTGGGAGCTCCGGACAGGAACGGTGCGTCTCGGACGTCTTCACTCCTTCCGGATCTTCGATCCCAAGCCCCGGCTCATCCACGCTCCCTGCTTCGAAGAGAGGGTCGTCCACCACGCGCTCATCGCCGGCATCGGCCCCCCACTCGACCGCTCGCTCGTCGCGGACACCTTCGCCTGTCGTCAGGGGAAGGGAGGGCTCGTCGCCGTCAAGCGCGCGCAGCAGCATCTCGGGCGCTGGCCGTGGCTCGTGCAGGTCGACGTGCGCTCTTACTTCGAGAGCCTCGAGCACGACGTGCTCAAGAGGCTGCTGCATCGCCGGCTGAAGGGGCGAGACGTGCTCGAGCTCTGCGAGCGCATCATCGACTCTCACGTGGCAACCCCGGGACGTGGGCTTCCCATTGGAGCGTTGACCTCCCAACACTTCGCCAACCTGTACCTGTCTCCGTTCGACCGCCTCCTGTCCGACGATCTCCGCGTGACCGGGCAGGTGCGTTACATGGACGACGTCGTCTGGTGGTGTCGGACCAAGGAAGACGCCGTGACGACCCTGGCGGACGCCGAGCGCTTCCTCAGCTCGGCACTGAAGCTGACGCTCAAGTGGGGTCGGGTCCGACGGAGTGAGCAAGGCCTGAGCTTTCTCGGCTTTCGTGTTCTCGCCGGCACGCTGAGACTGTCGCGACGCCGCCGCGCGCGCTACGCACGGGCCCGTCACTTGGCCGAGCGAGCCTTCGCGCGAGGAGAGATCGACGCACGACGACTCCAGATCCTGGGAACGGCAGCTCTGGCGATCACCGCTCATGCCGAGGCGGCGGCCTGGCGACGAGGGGAACTCGCGTCACGACCCGCGGTGGACGCGTGAGCCGGGTGGGTCGTGACATGCTCGGTTCGGGCGCGGGTCAGCGGGGCTCGCAGCGCGTGCTTCGCGGCGGGTCGTGGAACGACAACGCCAGGAACTGCCGAGCCGCAACGCGGAACGCCAACGCTCCGGAGAACCGGAACGACAACATCGGCTTCCGCTGGTCCCGAGAGCAAGAGTGGACCGGATGGTCCGCTCCTGACCCGACGCTCGTCCGGTCCGTTGCACCGCGCGTGCGACGGCGAACAGCTCCAGGACGTCGGCGTGCTGGTAGGCGGAGCAGCAGCCCGACCGAACGCTCGCCGACGTCCGCCCTCCTTCGCGACGGGAGCCCTCGTTCATGAGCCCGAGCTTCTCGGTTCACCCGCTGGAGACCGGCGTGGCGCCGACCTGGGCGTCTGCCTGGGGCGAAGACGTTCACGGACCTTGGGCTGCGATCGAGCTCGGCGCGGTCGAGGTGAGGCTGCGCTGGATTCCGGGCGGCACGTTCTGGATGGGCTCGCCCGAGGGAGAGGCCGGTCGCTGGGGTGAAGACCATGAAACCGACAACTGGTCGTCGTACGACGAGGGCCCACGTCATCAGGTTCGGCTGAGCGAGGGCTTCTGGATCTGCCAGACACCCTGCACCCAGGAGGCCTGGGAGGAGGTCATGGGCTCCAACCCGAGCGAGTTCGTCAGTCCGACGCGTCCCGTCGAGAAGGTGAGCTGGCAGGACTGTCAGGATTTCTTGACCCGGCTGAATCAGCGCATCGAGGGACTGGACGCCCGGTTGCCCACCGAGGCGCAGTGGGAACGTGCGTGTCGCGGTGGAACCGAGGACGCCACGTTCGCTGGCGACCTCGAGATCCTCGGTCGGTGCAACGCCCCGCTGCTCGATGACATCGCCTGGTACAGCGGCAACAGCGGTGTGGCCTTCGAGCTGGACAACGGCCTCGACACCACCACCATCGAGCAGTGGATTGAGAAGCAGCACGAGTTCACCCGGGCGGGCACGCATCCGGTGGGGTGCAAGCAAGCCAATCCCTACGGACTCCACGACGTGCTGGGCAACGTGCTGGAGTGGTGTGCCGATCCGGCTCGTGAGTACGACTCGGAGCTGGCGGTCGACCCAGAGGGCTCGCCCGGGGGCGCGGGTTGGCGGGGCTCGCTGCGCGC
The DNA here is from genome assembly GCA_039029535.1 of Acidobacteriota bacterium. Taxonomy (GTDB): domain Bacteria; phylum Acidobacteriota; class JBCCFW01; order JBCCFW01; family JBCCFW01; genus JBCCFW01. The sequence continues at coordinate 43,913 of JBCCFW010000022.1, read as the reverse complement.
GCTTCGCGGCGGGTCGTGGGGCGTCCGCGCCAGGCTCTGCCGTGCCGCCGCGCGGTGCGCCAACGCTCCGGAGGGCCGGATCGTCGTCATCGGCTTCCGCTGGTCCCGAGGTCAGTAGCGCCCGGAGGGCCGGGACGCGGAGCGTCTGTCAGGCCGGCCAGCGTGGCCCAGGCGGAGCCGGGCCCGCCAGGCCGGAGAGCACGGCGCAGCGGAGTAGGCCGACTCGTGCAATTCGAAAGGCCACCTTTCAATCTGCACGATTCGAGCACGCGCTGGAGGAGCCATCCCTACTCAGGATCTGCCACACTCTCCCGCTCCGAGAGAGCCCCGACCCGATGACCGAGCCCCGCGACACCGACACGACCACCGAGCCCGACGCGCCGGCCACCGATCCGTCCGACGCCCTCACCGAGGAGGAGCGACGCCGGAAGCTGCTCGATTGCGCCACGCTCCTCGAAGCCATCGGCGCCGACCGCGGCGAGCTCGCCTGTCTCGACGAGGAGGAGCGCAAGCGCTTCCTCAAGGCCGCCGGCCGAGTGAGCCTCCCCGATCGGCTCGAACGCCGAGCCCTCCGCAAGGCCGTGCGCAAGCGTGACATCGAGCGATCCCGGGCCGCCGACGCCGAAGCACTCGCCCGCACCGGTCTCCGCACCCAGGCCGCCGAGGAGGTCTTCCCGACCCCCGCCCCCGCGATGTACCGCGCGCTCTCAGCTCCTGCCTCCGAGAGCCAAGAGCTCCCCGAGGACGACGGCACCCCACGCAAGCTCACCAGCTCGCGAAACTGCTACGTCTGCAAGACCGACTTCGACGAGCTGCATCACTTCTACGACTCCCTCTGCCCGCCCTGCGCCGAGCTCAACTGGGAGAAGCGACACCAGACCGCCGACCTCTCCGGTCGCACCGCTCTCGTCACCGGCGCGCGGGTGAAGATCGGCTACCAGACCGCCATCAAGCTCCTCCGCGCCGGCGCCCGTGTCATCGCCACGACCCGCTTCCCGCGGGACGCAGCCTCCCGCTACGCACGTGAGGAAGACTTCGCCGACTGGAAGGACCGCCTCGTCGTCCACGGGCTCGACCTCCGGCACACGCCCTCCATCGTCGCGCTCACCGATCGCCTCGTCGCCACCGAGGGCCGGCTCGACTTCCTCCTCAACAACGCCTGCCAGACCGTGCGTCGACCGCCCGACTTCTACCGCCACCTCATGGAGGCCGAGCGCACGACCCACGCCGCACTCCCCGAGCCCGCCCAGCAGCTCCTGAGCGAACACGAGGCTCTCGCCGAAGACCTGCGCGACGGACACGCCCTCGTCGCGACCGGTGACGCCGCGCCGAACCTCCCGGGGCTCGCCGCCTCCGCCGAGCTGTCCCAGCTCGCGCTCACCGAGGACGACCTCGACGGGCCGCCCACGCTCTTCCCCGCCGGTCAGCTCGACGCCGATCTCCAGCAGGTCGACCTGCGTGAGGTCAATAGCTGGCGGCTCAAGCTCGCCGAGGTGCCGGTGGTCGAGCTGCTCGAGGTTCACCTCGTCAACGCCATCGCTCCCTACGTGCTCAACGCTCGGCTCAAGCCGCTGATGCTCAAGGTCGCCACGCGCGACAAGCACGTGGTCAACGTCTCGGCCATGGAGGGTCAGTTCTACCGGACCTTCAAGACCGACCGGCACCCGCACACGAACATGGCCAAGGCCGGGCTCAACATGATGACCCGAACTTCGGCGGTCGACTACATCAAGGACGGCATCCACATGAACAGCGTGGACACCGGCTGGATCACCGACGAGGACCCGGCAGCCCACGCCGAGCGCAAGAAGCGCGAGCAGGGCTTCCACCCGCCCCTCGATCACGTCGATGCCGCCGCCCGCATCTGCGATCCGATCTTCGACGGCTTCCTCACCGGCACGCATCAATGGGGGCTCTTCCTCAAGGACTACCGTCCGGTGGCGTGGTGAGCGACCTCTCCGTGACGGTCCACGCTCCCGAGCTCGTCCTCGTGCCCGCCGGCACCTGGACGATCGGCTGCGACGGCTCCCGCGACGACGAGGCCCCCGCGCGTCGCGTGACGCTTCCCGCCTTCCGAGCCGCCGTCGCGCCCGTCACCAACGTCGAGTACCGACGCTTCACCGACGCCACCGGTCATGACGCACCGCCCTTCCTCGACCAGCCCGAGCTCGCTCACGACGACCGACCCGTCGTCGGCGTGAGCTGGTTCGACGCGACCGCCTACGTCGAGTGGCTCTCCTCCGAGCTGAACGTCGCCTTCCGACTACCCACCGAGGCCGAGCGCGAGGTCGCCTCTCGCGGAGGGCTCGATCGGATGAGCTGGCCCTGGGGTGAGGACGATCCCGAGCAGCTCGATCGTCTGAGCAACATCGCCGCTCGCAAGGAACCCCACGTGCCGGGCGAGGCCTGCGCCAATGCCTATGGTCTTCGTTGCATGGCCGACAACGTCCACGAGTGGTGCAGCAACTGGTACGCGGTCGAGCCGGTCGACGAGCCGCAGGGACCTGGCACCGGCACGCGTCGGGCGAGCCGTGGCGGGAGCTGGCGGCATCACTGCAAGTTCACCAGAGTCTCCGCGCGCTCGAGCCTCCCACCCGAGATGCGCTACTCCGACTACGGCTTTCGGGTGTACGCCAACGCATGAGCGACGACCTGCTGCTGAGCTGCCAAGAGCTCGCCCGCGCCCACGGTGGCAAGACCCTCTTCTCCGGTCTCGGCTTCGGGATCCGCGAGGGCGAGCGCATCGGACTGGTGGGTCCCAACGGTGCTGGCAAGTCGACCCTGCTGCGGACTCTCGTCGACGATGAGCAGCCTGAGGCCGGTCGCGTCACCGCCCGGCGCCTGCTTCGGCTCGGCTTCGTCCCTCAGTCCACCGACTACCCCCAGGGCCTGAGCGCGGAAGACGCCGTGCTCGAACGGCTCGGGGACCTCGGCCTGGCCGAGCACGAGCTGGCCGGACGCGCGAGCTCCTGGCTCGGACGCGCGGGCTTCGTCGACTTCGCGCAGGAAGCGCGCACGCTCTCCGGCGGCTGGCAGAAGCGGCTCTCCATCGTCCGCGAGCTGGCGCGGGAGCCCGAGCTTCTCGTGCTGGATGAGCCGACGAACCACCTCGACATCGAGGGCATCCTCTGGCTCGAAGAGATCCTCGTGGTGTCGCGACGCGCCCTCCTCGTCGTGAGCCACGACCGCTGGTTCCTCCAGAACGTCGCCACGAAGATGATGGAGCTCAGCCCGACCTGGCCGACCGGGCTCTTCGTGGCCGCCGGTGGTTACGCCGACTTCCTCGAGAAGAGGGAAGAGGCTCGGCTCGCTCAGGAGAGCCGCGAGACCACGCTCGCGAACCAGGTCCGACGTGAGGTCGAGTGGCTTCGTCGTGGGCCCAAGGCACGCACGACCAAGGCAAAGGCCCGCATCGACGAGGCCGGTCGTCTCCAAGACGAGCTCGCGTCGGTCAAGGAACGCAACCGCACGATCGAGGCCGGCATCGATCTCTCCGCCTCCGGTCGCAAGACCAAGCGCCTGCTCGACCTCCATGGCGTGAGCAAGTCGCTCGGCGATCGCTCGGTGCTCGACGACGTGAGCCTCCCGCTCACCCGTGGCGCCCGCGTCGGCATCATCGGTGCCAACGGCAGCGGCAAGACCACCTTGCTCCGGCTACTCGAGGGCGGGCTCGAACCCGACACGGGCCGCATCGAGCGCGCGCCGCACCTCAAGGTCGTTCACTTCGAGCAGGACCGCGCGTCCCTCGACCCTTCGATCAGCTTGCAGCAGGCGCTGTCGCCGACCGGCGACACGGTGCTGTTCCGCGGGCAGCAGGTCCACGTCTCCGGCTGGGCTCAGCGCTTCCTCTTCCGCACCGAGCAGCTCCCGGTGAGCGTCGGTCAGCTCTCGGGTGGTGAGCGTTCCCGCATCCTGCTGGCGCGGATGATGTTGCTCCCGGCCGACGTGCTCTTGCTCGACGAGCCGACGAACGATCTCGACATCGCCACGCTCGAGGTACTCGAGCAGAGCCTCCTCGACTTCCCCGGTGCGCTCGTGCTCGTCACCCACGACCGCTTCCTTCTCGATCGCGTCGCGACCTCGGTGGTCGCCGTCGAGCCGGGCGGATGCGTGACGACCTACGCCGATCTCGCGCAGTGGGAAGCCGCCAAGCGTGCTTCCAGCAAGGAAACGAGCAAGGTCAAGAAGGCGGACTCACGCAGCGAGCGCAAGGGCACGGGGAAGAAGAAGCTCTCCTACCACGAGCAGCGCGAGTTCGATGGGATGGAGCAGGCCATCCTCGAAGCCGAGGAGCGACTCTCCGAAGCCGAGAGCGCCGCGGCCGATCCCGGCATCGCCTCCGATCCCGCCGCCCTGCAAGAGCGTCACTCCGCGCTGGCCGAGGCGCAGGCCGCCGTCGAGACGCTGTACGCGCGCTGGGCCGAGCTCGAAGCCAAGGTCGCTCCGCCCGAGGCGTGAGCGCCTCCTCCAGCACTCCTGCTCGCTAGGCCATGACCTCACCGGGCGCTGGCGCCTGTGCGAGCAGGTCGACCAAGGTCGTGAGCCCCGTGCGCAAGAGGTCGGGCTCGGGGAGCGTGATGCGGATGGCGTCGGGCCAGTCGGATCGCCCGACCGAGAAGATCGAGCACGGCGCCACGCGCACGCCTTGTGCCTTGGCGTGACGGGCGAACTCGTCGCTGCGCCAGCACGGACCGCACACCAGGTCGCCGTCGGCCTTCGTGTCGCCGTCGTGTCGGGGGAGCGGGATCCACAGGAACTGGCTGGTGTCGGTGGTCGCGCAGGGCGTGTCGCCGAGGAGCTCGAGAGCGAGCTCTTGCCGCACGCGGGTCTCCTGACGCTTCTCCTCGATGAGCTTCTCCAAGGTGCCGTCTTCGATCCACGCGCTCGCCATCTCGACCATGAGCGGCGTCGCCATCCACGTGCTCGTGCGGATGGCCATCTCCATGCAGCCGGTCGTCTTCTTCGGGGCCACGATGTACGCCAGCCGCAATCCCGGACCGATGGCCTTGCTCAAGGTGCACAGGTAGAAGGTGCGTTCGGGAGCGAGAGCAGCCAGGGGCGGGAGCGGGTCGGTGAGCAACGGACCGTTGGAGTCGTCCTCGATGATGGCGAGGTCGTGCTCACGGGCGATGGCGACGATCTCCTCGCGACGTTCCAGTGACAGGGTCGCGCTGGTCGGGTTGTGGATGTTGGGGATGACGTAGAGCGCCGACAACCTGCGCGAACGACAGGCTGCCCGCAACGCGTCGGGGAGGATGCCCTCCTCGTCGTGCGACAGCCCGACCAGCCTCAGCTCCTGGTGATGGGCCAGCGTCTTGAGACCGGTGTAGGTGAGGTCGGCGGTGGCCACGTGATCGCCCGCCGACAGCTCCGCCATGCAGGTCACCGCCAGGGCCTGCTGGCCGCCGAGGGCGATGAGCGTGCGACCCTCGGCGTCGGTCACGCCGCGGCTCTCGAGCCAGGCCGCGCCGAGCGCGCGCTGACGGAGCGTGCCGCCGCTGGGCTGGTACTCGAAGAGCTCGTCGACGTAGCCGCGGTCGGCCACCCGACGGAGGAAGTCGACCGGGGCGGTGGCGTGCAGCCCACCGCGGGGGGAGGGCGGCGCGTTGACCATGAAGTCGATGAGCTCCGAGTCGTTCTCCCGGCGCTGGTAGACGGCGATGGGGTCGCCCTGACAGGGCAGCACGTAGGTGCCCCGCCCGACCTCGCCCCGGACCAGCCCCCGCCGGGCCGCCTCGCCGTAGGCGCGGGTGACCGTGCCGGTGGTCACGCCGAGGGTGTCGGCCAGGTCCCGGTGGGGAGGCAGCTTCGTCCCCGCCGTCAGCTCGCCCTTCGAGCGGGCGGTAGCGATGGCGTCGGCGATGGCTCGATAACGAGGACCGTCGGAGGTGAGCTCGGGCAACCAAATCGTCATGGTGACAATGTTGGGCTTGTTGTGGGTGACAATCAAGGCATAGATTGAGGTCAATGTCACTCAATACTCGTCGCATTCACCCGATTGTACCGATTCAATTCCTCTTGCTGCTCAGCCTGGCGGGTCCGGTGCTGGCGGGGAGCGAGAGCGAGGAGCCCGTGGGCGTGCCGGAGCTGGTGGCCGGGCTCGCCTCTGAAGAGGAGGACCTCCGCTGGCTGGCCGTGGTCCTCCTCGCCGATCAGCTCGCCACCGACCGGGTCATCGTCCCGGCGCTGGTGGCTCGCCTCGCCGATCCGGCCGAGAGCTGGCAGGTCCGGGCCGCCGCCGCCGCAGGCCTCCGGGTGCCGGCAGCCGCCGGCGAGCGGACCGCGCTCCTGGCCCTGAGGACCGTGGCCCTCGACCCGGCCACCGACTGGCGGGTCCGGGCGGCCGCCCTCGAGGCTGGTTGGGAGCTCGATTCCGGCGTGACCCTCGCGCGCTGGGTCGACCAGGCGTCCCTGCCGCCCGAGCTGACCTCCTTCGACGGCGCCCTGCGCTTCGGCGTCGCTGGGCGGCCGGTCTCCGCCCGAGCCTGGGAGAGCGGTGACCCGAAGGTCCGTCGCCTGGCCGTCATGGCCGTCGGCCTCAGCCCTGCGCCGGACGCCGAGTCCCTGGCCGCGCTCGCGGAGGTGCTGGGCACCGAGGACGACCGGAGCGCCCAGCGAGCCCGCGAGGCCCTCGCCCTCCTGGAGACCCGGCTTCAGCGTCCTGACATCGAGCTCCCGGCGGACTCTGAGCTTCAGCCCGAGGCCGGTCGGCCCCTGGCGGCCCGGCCTCCTCGCGGTCCGGTCGTCGCCGAGGCCCGTCTTTCATCGGATCGGCTCCGCCGACCGGACTCCTATTGAGGACCGGTCGGCGTGATGCGCCCAGACCGCCAAGGAGCCGGGGAGAGACGTCTCCCGTGGCGAATCACCACCACGTGGTGCTCGGTCCGATGCACGGCTGACATGCCGGGGGGCAGGACCCGTTGGTCGCTGGACTCCCTACCTGGCCGGGGCCTACGATCTAGATCGGAAACGTGTCCACTCAGGGTCATCCAACTGGCAGGATGGGCCCTTCGGCCGTGACGTGGCTCCTTCGTCACGCATCAAACGGCCGTGGTTTCTTCGGAGACGTCCGTTGACTCAGCGCGTCCATCGTCTTCCCGTGCTCCTGCTCGCCGGGGCTGCCACGCTCGCGTGGCCCGCCCTCGGTGTCGCTGCCGAACAGCAGTGCGAGCGCATCGTCATCGCCGACCCCGGAGGGGAAGGGGGTGAGGGAGGCGAAGGCGGCCAACTCGTCGTCGTCGAGGAGTCGGCTCCGCCTCGGACCAACTCGTTCGTGAGCACTGCGATGACCGGCGTCGCCGACGCCGTGACCGCGCTCACCTTCGACGACAGCGACACGCTCCACCTGGTCGACCCCGACGCCGACCCGTCCGGGCTCGGCCCCGACGCCGGTGGCGGTGCGGGTCCGGGTGCCGTGTTCCGCGTCGACGAGACCACCGGCGGGCTCGACCTCGTCACCGACGGCCGTCGCTGTGGCTACAGCATCACGAACTGCGGTCCGACCGGCGTGCTGGTCGACCCGGTCGAGGTCGCCTGGGATCCCCTCGGCGGGCTGATGATCGTCGACCCCGACGCCGACCCATCCGGCTTCGGCGGCGACCGCGCGGGCGCCCCGGGTCACGGCGGCGTCTTCATGGTCCTGCCCGATGGCACGCTCGAGCTCCTCTCCGACGGCTCGGCCTACCCCGGCGGCGTCCCCGACGGCCGCGACTCCGTCTTCGAAGATCCCGTCGCGCTCGCCTTCAGCCCCATCGGCGAGACCTTCGTCATCGACCGCAGCGCGCGCCCCGTCCCCGGTGATGGTGTCGGCGCCGTCTTCGGTCTCGGCTGCGCGGGCGGCCTGACCCATCTCATCGCCGCGCGATCCGACTTCCGCGACCTCCGCGACGTCGCCGTCGAGAGCACCGGCACCTTGCTCGTCCTCGATGGCGAGGCGGGTGGCAACGGCCGCGTCTACCGCATCGATCCGCGCGTGCCGGCCGGCAACAACGTTCAGCAGATCTTCACGAGCGACCAGTTCGTGAGCCCCGTCGCCCTGGCCCTCTCGGGCAGCGGTCGCATCCTCGTGCTCGACGCCGAGGCCGACCCCTTCGAGGTCGGTGCCCGTGGTGCTCTCTTCGAGCTGACCGAGGATGGTCGCACCGAGGTGATCTCCAGCGCCGTGCACATGTCCGCGCCGAGCAGTCTCGTGCTGCGCGACACCATCGCTCTCGACTCGGTGAGCCCGAACTTCGTGCGACCCGACGGCGAGATTCACACCCTCACCATCCTCGGTGGTCCGTTCAACCCGGGAACCACCGTCGAGATGGGCGAGGGCGTCACCGTCATCGACGTCCGGCCTCTCGACTTCGCGCTCGAGATCGACCTGCTCGTTGCGGAAGGTGCCGAGTACGGTCCGCGCGACGTCATCGTCCGCGACCCCGAGCTGGGCAAGCAGGGCTTCCACTGCGACCTCTTCGAGGTCAGCGGAGGCCTGACCTGCGTGGGTAGCCTGCTCGAGCCCATCGGCGCGACGCTGCGACTGAGCTGTCCGTCGACCGCGATGCTCCGCCTGGCCTGGAGCGAGGGTGAGAACCCCTGCCTGACGACCTCCGCGATCTACCGCGGCTTCTCGCCGAAGCCCGGAGACGGCGAGGCTGCCTGGCCGAACAACCCCGAGTTCGTCGACATCACGCCGCGAGGCGGGGTCGACGAGGTCGGCATGCTGACGGTGCCCCTGACGGAGGGTCGCGACGAGTACTTCCTCATCGTCCCCGTCGGCCCGGACGGCGACCACGGCTCACCCGGCCACTACGGTCGGTAGTGTCTGTCCTGAGTCGGAGATTCGATCTCTGACTCAGGACGCCAGGCGTCCTCTCACTCCGCTCGCGGCGGAGCCCAGAAGACGTCGTACATGAACCCGATGAGGGGATGGTCTGCCCGGAGCACGACCGAGCCCTTCTTCGCGTCGACCTCGTGGCCGAGACCTTCCGGATGGAGCTGCTCGGCGAGATCGGCGCAGCGGGTCGGACCGGCCAGCATCATCCGCGGGTGCACGCCGAACCAGAACTGAGACGGCCAGTAACCCTTCGGGAACTGGATCTTCAGCTCGAGCGCGCGCACGGCGTGGAAGACCATGATCGCCGCGCCGTCGAGCATGCCGTCGGGGCTGGGAGCGACACCGTCGTCGAGCTTGACCTGTGGGTCGAAGACCTCGGGCGTGAAGATGGTGCGGGCGAAGGTGGCGCCCTCACCGGCCAGCTCGCGCGGCACGATGATCTCGTGGATGAGCCGACCCTGATGACGCTTGACGACGCGCGTGCGCAGGCCGGCGAGCTCGGCCTGACGGGCGGCGGCTTCCTCGACCTTCTCCAGCTCGGTGGGGACGTCCTGGCTGGGTGATTGCGCCGATCCGTAGCGAATGCGCAGGTCGGTCTGGCTGGGGCGGGCCCGACGCAGGCCGACCGTCTCGTAGAGCGCGTGTGCGTCGCCGCTGGGCTCGACGAAGAGGCTCTTCCGCTCGAGGTCGGACTGCACGCCGAGCAAGGCGCGGTGGTGCTCCCAGATCTCGGCTCGAGTCAACGGCCGCGTGCGCGAGTTGCTCACGAGCTGGCTGGGGGTGAGGCCGGGGAGGGTCAGGTAGCGCTGGAGCGTGGAGCGCCGGACGTCGTGGCCCTCCTCTGCACGTGCCACGGTGACGTGCGAGAGGTTGAGGCGTCCGGCGAGCTGACGCTGGGAGAGTTGGCAGGCGTCGCGGGCCGCGCGCAGCACCTGGGCCAGGGTCTCGCCCTCGGCTGCCGCGCAGGGCGTGGCCTCGAGAGGCTCGGCGTCGTCATCCTCTTCCTCGTCCCAACCAAGACCGTAGTAGAGACCGAAGACCGGCCGGTCGACGACCATCTCCAGGGAGCTGGTTTCCGCGTTCCAGGTGACCGGGAGACCCGCGGGGTGCAGGGACGGGGTGAAGTCGCGCTCCTCGGAGAGGCCGGCCTGGAGGTCGGTCCAGCAGCCGGGACGCGCCTCGGGCTCGCCGTCTCCCTCCGGGAGGCGGAGCAGCAGCTCCAAGCGCTCGACCGGGTGCTCGACGGGGAACGACACGCCCTCGCCGAAGGGGGCCGACAAGGCGAGCCGCCCGGGCTCGGGGAGATAGGCGGGTGGGTCCTCGTCCGGGACCTGCCAGCGCGCGTAGGAGAGGTGACGACCGTCGAAGCGGAAGCGGTGGCGGAACGCGGCGTCGGGCAACACCAGCTCGAAGCCGTCGTCGGGCAGCTCCTCGGCGGCCAGGTCGAGACGTGCCTCCTGCGAGCCTCGAAACAGGAGCTGCATGACACGCTGGCGACATGGAGCCGTGTCGAGGCCGCCGGTCGCGCTCACGCCCGAGGCTTCGAAGCGGGCCATGCGTCGACCCGAGGGCTCGAGCGTCAGCTCGTAGCGGAAGGTCGCGATGGTGAAGCCGAAGACGTCGCGGAGATGCTGCCAGACGGCGTCGGACGCTCGGGGCCGGAGGGGAGCGCCCACGTGCAGCAAGCGGTCGGGCGTCAGCTCGTTGAGAACCTCGGCGTAGCGGACCAGCGTGGAATGACGGGGATCGCTGCCACGTTCGGCAGCGCTCACCGTGGCGGGGGAGACGCTCAGCTCGGCGGCCAGCTCGCGAACGCTCAGGCCAGCGTGGTTGCGGGCCTCGCGCAAGCGCTCACCGAGGCGCGAGGCGTGCTCGTCCCCTGTCGCTTCGTCCTTCCGCGGCATGAACGCCTACCGTATCAGTCCCCGTCGACACCGGGGCGAGGCGAGCGATCAGCATGGTGGTCCGTCACCGAGGCGGACCGAGGGGACGCGGCGCTCTCGGTCCGGCGACGGCGGCGAGCGTCAGGAGGCTGGTGCCGAGCCCGCCCTGCTCCTGCTCTCCTCGGAGCTTCTGCAAGGCGAGCTGCTCGAGCTGAGAGACGCGCTGACGCGAGAGCTTGAGCCGGCGACCGAGCTCGCCGGTCGAGTGACCCTCGGCACGGCAGCGGACGATCTCCGCCTCGCGCTCGCTGAGCCGATCGAGCAGGCGGTCGAGACGGGCCGCCGCCCAGGCTGCTTCGGCATGCGGCTCTTGCCCTCCCTCGACCGTGGGGAGCAGGTCGGCGACGTTGCGACGTGCGCCCTCGCGGCCCGAGGGTTCGTCGAGCGAGTAGGTCGTCGGCGCTCGCAGGCCGCGACGTTGCTGTCGCGCCGGCACCCGGATGAGCGAGCCGCGGTCTTCGAGCGACTGGATCATCGCCTGATGGACGAGTCGGCCCGCGTAGGTCGCGAAGGTGCAGCCTTGAGAGGGGTCGAAGCGTGCCACGGCGCGAAGGAGACCCAGGGTCCCGTCCTGCACGAGGTCGCCGATCTCTCGACCGCAGCCCCGGAACTGCCAGGCGATCTTGGTCACGAGCCGGAGGTTGCGGGTGACCAGCTCGTCGAGGGCTTCGCGATCGCCGTCCTGGCTGCGGCGGATGAGCTCGAGGTTGTCCTCGTGCGTCGCCCGCGGCCGGGCCGCGATCTCACGTTGCAGCGTCCGCCAGGAACGCGCGTCGGTGCCGGGGAAGTCTCGGGACAAGAGGGAGAAGCTCGCGGGAGAAGGAGAGACTCTCCAAGGTCATGAAGGCGCTTCCATAAGCTGGGACGGGGGCCCTGGCCGGGCAACTGAGACCCGGTCACGATTCCGATCAAGACGAGGGTCTCCCGGACCGGACGGCATGGACGGAGGGGAGCCCGGTCTTGCAAGGTGGAGAGGCACGGGCCTTGCTTCGACTCGACGTCGAGGTCGCCGTCACGTCGACGGGCCGCCCGTGAGGAACACCGTGACCGACTCGCCCGAGCAGCTCACCGAGGCGCTCGACCGGCTCGACGCCGGTCGGAGCAGCGACGAGGACCAGCGCCGCGTGCGCGCCGGGCTTCGAGACGCCCTGGCGGAGCTCGACGCCCTCCGAGGCACCACCGAGCGGCAGCGTCGGACGCTCCTGCGAACGGTGGCGATCCTCCGTGCTCAGGGGCTCGAGCCGGTCGCCGAGAGCGTGCTCGACATCGTCGTGAGCCTCACCGGCGCCGAGCGTGGCTTCGTCGCGGTCTGCCCGTTTGGCGAGACGACCGAGGAGCCCACCGGCGACTGGCGCTTCCTCGCCGCGCGCGAGCTCGCGCGCAAGGACCTCGACGATCCCGACTCGCTGGTGTCGACCACGATCATCCGACGCGTGCTGCGCTCCCGTGAGGCGGTGGTCACCACCGATGCTCTTCAGAGCAACTTCAAGGACGCCGCGTCGGTCAAGTCGCTGAAGCTCCGCAGCGTCGCCTGTCTCCCCATCGTTCCCGAAGGCGGGATGATCGGCTTCATCTATCTCGACAACACCACCGAGACCGACACCTTCGACGAGGCCGCGATGGACACCGTCCGCGCCATCCTCCCGGTGGCGGCCGAGGCCGTGTATCGCGCGCTGGCTGAAGAAGACGCGAGCGTCGAGGGCTTCCCGGAGGTCATCACCTGCTCGGAGGCTTTCAAGGGTCAGCTCGCCCGTCTCCGGCAGGCGGCGGCCGGCGAGGTCCCCGTCCTGCTGTGCGGTCCCACGGGGACCGGCAAGACCCTCCTCGCGCGGCAGGTCCACGAGGCCAGCCCCCGCGCCGACAAGCCGTTCATCCACGTGAACTCGGGCGCGATCCCCGAGTCACTCATCGAGGCCGAGCTCTTCGGCGTCGTGCGTGGTGCTTACACGGGCGCCGAGCGATCCCGGGCCGGTCTCTTCGAGGCCGCTGACGGAGGAACGCTCTATCTCGACGAGCTTCAGGCCTTGCCGCCGGCCTGCCAGGTCAAGCTCTTGCTCGCGTTGGAGGAGCGCAAGGTCACGCGCGTGGGTAGCACCGAGCCCGTCGAGGTCGACGTCCGCGTCATCGCGTCACTCGATCGCGACCCCGAGCAAGCCATGGCCGAGGGGGCCCTGCGCGCCGACCTCCACTACCGGCTCGCGGTCTTGGTCGCCCACGTGCCGCCATTGGCGGAGCGGGCGGAGGACATCCCGCTGCTCGCTCAGGCCTTCCTCAAGAGCTCGCGCCAGCGGCTCGGCTCTCGCGACCTGCACCTCGGTCGGGCCGCGCTCCAGCGTCTCCTCGATCACGACTGGCCCGGCAACGTTCGGGAGCTGCAGAACGTGCTCGAGCGGGCTGCCCTGCTGACCGAGGGCGACGTCATCGAGGACATCGAGGTGACCGCCAAGTCCCCGGGCTGGTCGGGCCGCATTCTCGGACGACGACCCAAGGTGGATCTCGACGAGTTTCAGCGGGTCTGGGAGGAGTGCGGCGGGCGGAGCTCCGTGGTCGCCGAGCGGCTCGGGATCCACCCCAAGAGCGTGCCGCGCATCCGTCGTCGGCTGCAGGGGAAGTGACGGGTCTTCGCGCTCTCCCGGAGGGGTAACCCACGGGTAACCCCGGTAACGCCACCTCGGTAACCGTTACCGATTCGGTTACCCGCGGGGCCGTCGGCACGCGCTCCGAAGACGATTCCAGCGGCCCTCCGGCTCACCACGAGCTGGCACGCGAGCTGCTATGGCTAGGGCAACCCAGTCACTCGCGGCCGAAGAGAGCTCTCTTCGGTCGTGTCGTCTTCACGTCGTCAGCGGAGTGTCCGTCATGCAGCGTGCCGCTTGGATGACCCTCGTGGTCGTCGTCTCGTCTCTCTTCGTTCGTGCGGAGGTCGCTCACGCCGACGTGCGCGAGTACACCGGTGAGCTCGAGCTCTTCGGTGGTGTTCTCTTCACCGATGACGCGCTGCTGGACGGTGAGGGAGCCGTCTACGGACTGCGTGTCGGCTACAACGCGTCGGACCGCTGGGGCTTCCAGGCTGCCCTGGGCCTCCACGAGGACGACGGCTTCTCCGGCAAGACCCCGTTCGACTACGAGGCGTGGAACCTCGACCTGTCGGCGGTCTACCACGTCAACCCGGAGGACACCGCGGTGTTCACGGTCTTCGGTGGAGTGGGTGCGTCGTTCATCGACGTCGATCCCAGCGCCTTCGAGGACGACACCTTCACCGCTCACTTCGGCCTCGCCGGCAAGTTCGCGGTGTCCGAGCACGCTTACCTGCGTCTCGATGCACGCGCGCGTTGGCTCGAAGACTCCGATCACGTCGACCTGGAAACGACCTTCGCCCTCGGCTTCCGCTGGGGCAACTGACCCTCTTCTCCCCGAAGAACCGAGAACCATGATCATGAAGCACTCTCAGTCCCGACTGTTTTCGCGGCTGGCCAGCGGTCTCGCCGCGGCCGTGCTGCTCTTCACCATCACCGCCTGCGGCAGCTCGTCGCGGCTCACCGGCGTCGGCGCCCCCGTCGGTGGCGGTGGTACCGGAACCGGCCTCGGCGTGCTGGCTCTCAACCTGGACGTCACGGATGCCGACACGGCCAACTTCGCGGGCGCGACTGCCTGCACCGGTGGCGACGACTCGGCCTGTGTCGAGGCGGCCGGCGGCACCATCGACTTCGAGTTCAGCGGCCTCGATGACGGCCGGCTCCGCACCCTGACGATCGAGGGCATCCCCGACGCGTTGGGCGCCTACACCCTCGGCACCCAGGCCGGGATGATGGCGACCTACCGCGAGGAGGTCTCCGCCGGCGTGTTCGAGACCTACACCTGCGACGGCAGCGACTGTGGCGACATCGACGTCGAGCCCGACTTCCTGGGCTCGGGTGACACCTTCGTCGAGGTCCAGATCGACCTGGCCGCCTCGGGCTTCGTGGCCGGCGGCACCATCCGCGTCCGTCTCAACGGCAGCTTCCGCTTCACCCCGCCGAGCACCGGTGGTGGTGGCACCGGCGGCGGTGGAGGTGGCGGCGGTGGTGGTGGCGCGGCTGGCGGTGGCCAGATCGTCGCCGACATCAGCGGTGACGAGAGTCTGGGCTACGACACCGGCGATGCGCCTTGCAGCAGCACCGGCTTCCCGACCGTCTGCGTCTCCGCCCTCACCGAGACGACCATCTCCTTCGCCGGCGGCATCTTCACCGGCGGCCGGACCCGTCAGTTCAACTTCGCCAACGTGAACATCTCGTCGGGCATGGTGGGCGTGGCTCAGAACGTGGCGCTGGTCGGTGGTCCCATCATCAACTACAGCTCGGGTGCCAGCCCGACGGACATCGACACCTACCAGTGCATGAGCCTGGGAAGCTGCGGCAACGTCACGGTCACCGCCGTGAGCGCGACCGAGGTGACGGGCACCTTCAGCCTGGACCTGGCCGCCCTCGCGCTGCCCTTCGCTCCCGAGCTCGGTGACGATCCGATCGGTGAGGAAGGTCAGGGCTCCGGCGTGTCCATCCGCAACGGCACGTTCACGCTCGACATCAGCGACATCTAGACCGACGGATCGGGGGATGGCCTCGAAGACAGGACTCTCATTTTTCGAGGCTCAGCCCGGCCCGTGACAGCGGGTCGATGACCCTGGCGCCCGGCAAGGTTCTCTCTCTGCCTTGTCGGGCGTTCTTTCTTCGTTCAGCCCGAGGTGGACGGCTTCGTCTCGTCGGGAACGACCGCGCGTGACCACGTCCACCAGGCCAGCAGCATCCCGAGCAGGAGGAAGGGGAGCCAGGCCAGGGTGCGGCCGAAGATGAGCTCTTCCTCCGGTGAGCCCGGTGCGGGTCGGGTGCCGTCGCCCGCGAGCCGGAAGGCCAGGGCGTAGAGGGCACCCACCGCCCCGTAGGCGAGGTTGCCGGCGAGGCTCCGGAAGCTGAGCACCGTCGCTCGCATCGACGAGGCTGTTCGTTCGTGGAGGTAGTGGGAGGTCAAGAAGCCGAGCAGGTGGAAGGACAGCGCAGCGGGCACGACGAAGACCAGGCTGCGCAGGTCGTCGATCCAGCCGATGCCCGCCAGGCCCAGGATCCCGAGGCCGCCCGCGACGAGGAAGCTCGTGCGGGCCGAGCAGCGGCGGATGAGTCGGTTGGCCAAGATCGGTGAGAAGAATCCGAGCCCCGACAGCAAGGCGCCGACGGGGCCGAACCAGGCCTCGGTGAGGTCGATCTTGCGGAGCCAACTGGCCTGGATCGTCAAGAACAGACGCACCACGCTGTCGATGACCAGGAAGACCACGACGACCGACAGCACGAAGGGCGTGCCGAAGACGAAGCGGCTCGCGGCCCGCACGCCGCCCCAGCCGTCTTCGTCCTCGCTCTCGCTCGTCGTCGGCTCGCGCAGGCAGAACGCTGCGACCAGCGTCCCCAGTGCGAAGAGCAGCGTGAGGTGGACCGGGTAGCGGACGACGTCCTCGGGTCGAAGCGTCGTCCCGAACAGGCCGTTGAGCAACTCAGCGTCGTAGACGGCGGCACCGGCGAGCATGGTGAAGACGAACGCGACCGCCATCCAGCGCTGGAGCAGGGTGAGGACGCGGGGCCACTCGTCGCGTCGGCCCTCGACGCAGAGCGTGTCGTAGGCGAGCGCCTCGTCCGCACCGCTGGCCGCTGCCTCGGAGAGACCGGAGAGCAGGCGATTGACGAGGAAGGCCACGAACAGCAACGTGGAGTTGCCCGTCGGCGCGAAGCCGAGAACGACCATCTCGATCACGAAGAGCGCCGCGGCCCCGATCACCAGCGGTCGTCGACCGATGCGATCCGCCAGCGAGCCCAGCGGCAGCTCGCAGGCGACGATGGAAGCAGCCCACACGACGTTCAAGATGGCGTACTGATCGAGCGTGAGACCCAGGTCGACGAAGAAGACGGCGAGGACCGGGTAGTAGAAGCGCGCGCTGAACAGCACTCGAAAGACGAGGAAGGCGCGCACGTTCCGGGAGAGGGGTTTCACTGAGAGCGCTCGACGGAGTGGGGCGGGCGGAGGACGTCCGAGGGAGGATGACAGCTCGGTCGGTCTCAGGGAATGACTGCCGAGAGCTCCGTGGTCACGCCCGGCTCGACCGCCACGTCATCCCAGGTCCTCGTGACTCGCTCACACTCACGGTCCTCGCAGAGACGGACCGTGAAGCGACCCGGCTCCAGCCCCGGAAGGAGCGCGACGCCATCCTCGAGCTCTTGCGTCACGCCCGACACGACCAGGTCGTCGCGCTGCAGCACGGCCTTGGCGAAGCCGTCACTCCCGTCCCGGACCACGATGGCTCCGCCGAGACGCTCGACGACCGGTTCGTGCACGTGTAGCGAGCCGGGCTCGAGGGTCCGCCGCTCCTCGATCACGACCCAGGGGAAGGGCAGGAAGTGGGGGTGATGCACGGCGATGTCGAGGTCGACCTCACCCTGCGGGTTCTCCAGCAAGACGATGCGATCGCGCTCGAAGCGCACGGGGAGCTGGTTGCCCTCGCCGAAGTGGCGTCGTTCTTCATCGACCGGACGCCAGGCTGCCTCGAGCTCGGCGATCCGAAGGTCGGGAAGCTCGCCTGACAGCATCCGCGGGCGCACCTCCAGGCGTGGCGTGCAGTCGATCTCCAGCGTGCCCAGGTCGACGGTCTCACCGGCCTCAACGGGGATGGACTCGGCCTCGATGAGGCGCTCGGTGCCCCACGGCAGGGTCCAGCGGGCGAAGCCCCTTGGCTTGACCGCCAGCAACCAATGACCCGGCTCGAGCGGACCGACGGCGAGCTCGTCACGACCGGGACCGTCGAGGACCTGCTCGGGCTCACGCAGCACGGCGACGTCGTCCTCGGCTTCGTGTTCTTCTCCACGCAGGCGTGCCGACGCGACGTCCCAGGCCAATTGTCCCGGCAAGACCAGGACCGACGCCACGGTCGGGAGCTCCTCGCCCTCCCGGCAGCGAAGCTGGGCCGTGAGCCGCGCGGCCGGGAGGACGCTCAGCGTCAAGGGCACGACCTCGTCGCCCGTGATGACGATCTCGAGCTCGTCGTCACCACCTTCGTCACCGTGGAACACCCGAACATGTCGACGACTCTTCGCGTGTCCGACGGCCTCGGCCTTCAAGTGGTAGCGACCGGGGAAGAAGCCCTGAAGCCAAGCTCGACCGTCGTTGTCCGTGACGATCTCTCGCTGCTGACGCTGCTTCTTCAGCTCGTCGGAGCGCACGAGCATGGGGAGCTCGTCGAGTGCGGTCACCACGAGACGGATGCCCGACACGGGGGCGTCGTGCTCGTCGAGTGCCTGGGCTCGGATCGCGGCGCCACGCTCGAGCTGCAGCTCGACCCGTTTCTTCCTCCAGGCGCCCGTGTCGAAATCGGAGGGTTGCAGCTCCCAGTCCTTCGCCTCTACTCGTGCATCGACGTGGTCGACGTCGCCGGCGAGCACCTCCCGCGGTCCCTTGACCAACCCTCCGAAGAGCACGTCGCCCCGAGGTCCGGTCGTCTTCAAGTGAGCTCGAGCCTGGTCACCGATGACGGCGGGGACCTCGACGGCCGCACCGGGCAGCACGCGTCCGTCGGCGTCGAGCACGACCACTGCCATGGAGAGCCCGTCCTGACCGTCGTCGAGCTCGATGTCGATCCAAGAGTGCTCGCGACCGCCGACGCCGAGCTCGACGAGGACGGGGTCCGGGCTCCAGGACGTGATGCGATCGCCGACGGGTCGGAGCTCCCAGCGTCCGGAGGGGAGAGGCAAGTCGAAGTAACAGCTGTAGGGATCGACGTGGGTCGGCACGACCTCGTAGCTCGATCCACCACGAGCCCGCGCCGCCGTCAGCCACTCGCCGGCTTCGAGGAGGTGGGCCTCGACGGTGCCCGTTCCGCAGCCGGAGGCTGCCGCGACCTTGCCGTGCGCGCGGGCCTGCACCTCGACGATCCAGGTCGTGTCGACGCGCTGCTTGGCCTCGTCGACCTCGAGCGTGACCTCGTGTGTCTCGTGCGGCCAGCCGTCGACCTGGTTCTCGACCAGCAAGGCCCCCGGCGGTGCGTCGTAGCGCACGCGCCAGCGGCCGTGGACGAGCGTGCGTTGCAACTCCCGCTGACGTCCGTAGAACTGCATCTCGAGCTGGAAGCCCGTGTCGACGTGGACGAGGGTGAGCGCGCTCGATGGGATGGCATCGTCGTTGGAGACGAGCTCGGCGCGGAGCTCGAAGCCGCGAGCGACCTGCACTTCCTGCACGACCTCGCCTGTCTCCGGAACGGAGATCTCGAGACTGGATTGAAAGGGGTTGGACTCGGGGGCCACGTGATGCGGCGACTGGACCCGCACCTGCGTCGCGTAGCGGCCGGCCGGCACGCCGCGGAAGACGACCTGGCCCGAAGAGCTGGTTCGGCCCCGGCGGTACCGGCTGACGCTGCCGAACCAGTAGGGCTGTCGGTCGGCCAGGCCCAGGTGAACGACGACGTCACCCAGGGGCTTGCCACCCTGCTCGGTCACGACGACGGTGACCTGCCCGGCCCAGGCCGAGCCGACAGCGAGCAGCCAGGTGATGAGGGCGAACTGCCGCACGCGATGCCTCCTCCAGTGCGGATACGAACGACGAGAGTCTCTCGTCTACTCCGATTCTCCTTCACCTCGAATGATCGAGTGGACCGCGTCGACGGTGGGTGTCGGAAAGCGTTCGCGCGTGCCGTCGGGCCAGGTGACGACGAGAGCGTCGACGCTCGACTGCGTGCCCAGCCCGAAGTGAACCCGCGGGTCGTTCGTGCTGCAGTACGACAGCGACGCCTGCACCAGCCGATGCCAGGTCGTGCCGCCGGCGCTCAGCTCCACCACGGCACCGAAAGCCGCCACGTCGTACCGGTCGCGCACGTCGAGGAGGAGCCAGTGACCGCCCGCCACCGTGTTGAGGAGCAGGCGCGCCGGACCATGCGAGTCGGTGGTGAGGAGGTCGACGTCGCCGTCGCCGTCGACGTCACCGGTCGCGACCCCGCGCCCGGCTCCGATCCACTCCGACTCGGTGCCGCCGCGGGGGAGCTGCTCGACGAACTTGCCGTCGCCGAGCCCGCGGTAGAGCAGGTCCGGCTCGGCGTAGACGTCGGTCTCGGAGTAGCGCGGGAGCTTGTCCTCGACCCGGCCGTTGGTGATGTAGAGGTCTTCATGCCCGTCGGCATCGAAGTCGACGAGGGCCACCCCGAAGCCCGTGAACGCCAGGCTGCTCTTGGCCAGGCCGGTGCGCGTGGTGCGGTCGCGGAAGAAGCCCTTGCCGTTGTTCAGGTAGGCGGTGTTCGTCTCCGAGCGGAGATGCGTGAGGAAGAGATCGAGCGAGCCGTCGCGGTCGAGGTCGCCGGCGACCACTCCCATGCTCGCCTCGGGCATCCCCGTCGAGCTCAACGCACAGCCACGGAGGACGGCCTCGTCCTGGAAGCGACCGTCCCGATTCATCCAGAGCTGGTTGGCGCGTCCGTCGTTGGTGACGTAGACGTCGAGGCGGCCGTTTCGATCGAAGTCTGCGCAGGCGACACCCATGCCTGAGCCGAACACCGCTCCCAGCCCGGCCTCACGACTCACCTCGGTGAAGCGCAGGCCGCCGTCGTTGCGCAGGAGCTGGTCAGGGGCGACGGTCTTGTAGCTGCGTGGGCCGCAGTAGTCCCGCTGGCCCTGGGGGTTGGTGCAGGCGATGTCGGTCTCGGGTGACCAGATCAGGTAGTTGGCGACGAAGAGATCCTGGTCACCGTCGGCGTCGTGATCGAAGAACGCGCTGGTCAAGCTCCACTGGTCGCCGCCGATGCCTGCCTGCTTCGAGACGTCGGTGAAGCGACCGTCGCCCTCGTTGCGGTAGAGAACGTTGCTGCCCACGTTGGTCACGTGCAGCTCGAGGTCCCCGTCGCGATCGGGGTCGCCCACCGCGCAGCCCATGCCGTAGCCGCGGTCGCCGACCCCGGCCGCTTCGGTGACGTCGGTGAAGGAGGCCTTGCCGTCGTTGGCGTAGAGACGGTTGGCGTGCCGCTGCTCGCGTCCCGCGAGGACCTCGCTCAGCTCGCCCGCTTGGACGAGGTAGGCATCGAGGTCGCCGTCACCGTCGGCGTCGAAGAGACCGCAGCCCGAGCCGGTCATCTCCGGGAACCAGTAGCGCCCCGTCGGCTCGGCCTTCACGTGAACGAAGTCGAGGCCGGCCGTCGCGGTGACGTCCTCGAACCAGGCGGACTCGATCCGGTCGCTGGTCGATGACGAGCTGGACGACGTCGTGGAGGAGCCGTCGGTGGGCGGTGGCGTCTGCGGGCCGCATCCGGTCGTGAGCGCGACGAGCAGCGCTCCGGTCGTGACGCGGCAGCGGCTCATCCCGCGAGACCCAGGTTTCGCGCGAGCTCGTTGGGGCGGGGGTCGCTCGGCGCGAGCTGACGGGCCTTGCCGAGCTCGCTTCGAGCCTCGGAACGACGACCCGACCGGGCGAGCACCTCGACCAGGCGCAGTCGGCCCGAGAGCTCGCGCGGCTGGAGGTTCACGGCTTCTCGGAGCTGGGCGATCGCTCCGGGGAAGTCACACAGCTCGGCGCAGAGCTCGGCGAGCACGAGACGACTGCCGTGACGGGAGGGCTGGTACTCGATGGCCTTGCGCAGGTGCTG
This sequence comes from Acidobacteriota bacterium, assembly GCA_039029535.1. Taxonomy (GTDB): domain Bacteria; phylum Acidobacteriota; class JBCCFW01; order JBCCFW01; family JBCCFW01; genus JBCCFW01. The sequence continues at coordinate 22,519 of JBCCFW010000022.1, read as the reverse complement.
ACGGGCTTCCTCGCGTCGGCCCAGGTTGCGCAGGACGAGACCGAGCACGTGCCGCGACTGAGCGTGCTGCGGGGAGAGCGCCACGGCCTGACGCGCGGCGGCGAGCGCCTCGGTCGGCTTGCGCTCCTTGAGCAACATGTCGGCGAGGACCACGTGAGCGAGGTGGAAGCTGCCGTCCCTGGAGCGGATGTCCTCGAGCAAGGCCTTGGCGCGATCGCGCTCGCCGAGAGCCTCGAGCGCCAGCGACAGGTTGAGCTGCACCTGGAGATCGTCGGGTCGCTCGGCGCGCAGCCCTTCGAGAATGCGTCGGGACTCGGCTGGATCGGTCTGAAGGAGGTCGTGGGCACGACGCGTGCGCTCGGGGACGCTCAGCTTGTACGACTGGAGCTGGGCCGTGTACTTGGTCGCGAAGAACTCGCGCTTGGCCTCTTGACCTCTTTCGAGATGAGGGAGCGCTTGCTCGCTGCGACCCTGACCGGCGAGGGCCTGACCCAGGTACTGGTGGAGCAAGCCCGACTGGTCGTTGCGCTGCATGGCGCGCATGAGCACGAGCTCGGCCTGGACGAACTCGTCGTCTTCCAGCATGGCCGCCGCCATGCCGATGAGCGGCTCGTGACGATCGGGGAGCAGGTCCGAGGCTCGCTCGAAGGCGCGTCGCGCGACCTGCGGCTCGCCCGCATCGAGCGCGCAGTAACCGGCCTGGAGGTGGAACGCCGGATTGGACGGTGCCGCTTCGGTGGTGGACTGCAAGACGATGAGCGCCTCGGGCAGCTCGCCACCCTCGTGAAGCGCCACGCCCTGGTAGTACGACCAGTACGGGTTGTCGGGGTCGAGCTCCGACGCCTGGGCGAAGCTCGCTGCCGCTTCGGTCTCCAGGCCGTTGGCGAGGTAGGCGAAGCCCAGCGACCCCCGCTCTTCGGCGTCTCGCGGCGAGGACTCGACGGCGGCAATCCGTTCCCGGATGAGGGTGTCCTGCGCGGGCGACAGCGGTTGCGTCGCGTCGGGCTGGATCACCGGGAGAGTGCGGCAGGAGAGGCCGAGAACGGCGAGGCCGACGACGAGGACGTGGGTGACGGGCCGAGACATGACCGCACTCTACCCGGAATGCGCGGGGACGGCACCGGAGAGCCTGCGGTCTACCATCGGGCCGTGATCCGGAAGGCAGCTCGAATCCTGGGAGGTCTGTTGGCGGTGGTCGTGACGACCGCCCTGCTCGCTCTCGTCCCCCAGGCCCTGTCGGGCCGCACGGCGCGGGCCTACCCGGTCCTCGCTCCCGAGGCAATCGTCGTGGTCGCCGGTCAGCCGCGCTCGGTCGCGGACCTTCTCCAGCATCATCGACCGGTGCAGCGGCGTCGTCCCGCGACCCCGTCGCCGCCGCTGAGCGCCGTTCGCACCGAGGCCGTGGAAGCCGAAGGGCGGCTGGACCTCGTCTACTACTTCTCGTGGGAGAACGAGATCGCCCCGCGACGACTGCTTCACCTGGCCTACGCGCTCTTTCGAGCCGCGCGGTACGGAACCGTCGAGGACATCGAGGCCCATCAGGTGAGCGTCGACCTCGCCAGCGGTGAGGTGGTTCGGCTGCGCTTCGACTCGACCACCAGCGACGACTACTTCGAGCTCGTTCCCCGTCACGACCGTCAGGTCTGGGTTCGTGAGCCCGACGGTGTCTTCCGCGGGCGAACGTGGAAGGGGGAGCTGCGGCAGGTGCCGTGCTGGGAAGGCGAGCGCGTGGTCGTGGGCGTCCACTCGTGGAACCACTGCTCGCGCTTGCTCACCGTCGACGAGCTGCCGGCCTTCTCGCTCGTCGACGAGGCGCCGCTCGTTCCCCTCGATGACGCGAGCTATCGCCGGCTCAAGATGACGCGACGGGGCGCCGGCGACCACGGCACGCTGGAGTCACCGGGCAGCCGCTGGCTGTCCAAGTCGTCGTGGGCCGTGCTCGGGCTCGTGCCGGCGGTGGCGCTCGGTTGGTGGTGGCGCCGCCACCGGGTTAGCACTCCAGCAGGACCTTGAGGACACCGCGCTCTCCGGCCCGGGTCAGCGCGTCGGTCGCGCGATCGAGCGGGATGACCTCGCTGACCAACGGATCGACGTCGATGCGTCCGCGTTCGAGCAGCGACAGTGCAGGCGAGAACGGACCGCAGCGCGAGCCCACCACCCGCAGCTCGTCGACGATGACCGGGACGATGGGGATGCCACCGGATTCGGCCACCGTGCTCTTGAGGACGATGGTGCCGCGGGGACGACAGCGCGACACGGCGAGCGCCGCGGCCTCGGCCCGACCGGTCGCCTCGACGACGACGTCCCACTTGCCCTCGGGAAGATCCGGGTAGCGCACGGTGCGCGCTCCTCTCTTCGCGAGCATGGCGAGCTTGTCTTCATGCTTGCCACAGACCGTGAGACGACAACCCGGCAGCAGGAGAACCTGACCGATGAGCTGGGCGAGTCGACCGTCACCGAGGAGGAGAACCTCGGTGGTCGGCTCGAGGTGGACCTGCTCGAGGATCTCCAGCGCCGCGGCGAGAGGCTCTGCGAAGACGGCCCGGCGATCGTCGAGACCGTCGGGGACCGGGTGCAGGTTGGCGATGGGGAGCAGCACGTACTGAGCCATCGTGCCGTCGCGACCGAGGATGCCGAGGACGTCGCGGTTGGGGCAGTGACGCGGTCCCTCGCGTCGACAGGTGCCGCAGTCGTCGTTCGTGCAGTTGAGCTCGCCGACCACCCGCTTGCCTTCCCAGCTCGGGTCGCTGGGGCTCGACTCGACCGTGCCGACGAACTCGTGACCGAGGATGCCGGAGTAGTCCATGTAGCCGGCGAGGATCTCGAGGTCGGTCCCGCAGATGCCGGCCAGCGACACGCGGATGAGTGCCTCGCCCTCCGGAGGCTCGGGGATGTCGCGCTCGATGATGCGAGCGCTGCGCTGGGACGAGTCGACGAACAGGGCTTTCATGGAGTCGATGGTATCCCTGGTGCTTCGTGATTCACGTCCACACCGGTAGCTCGAACCAAACGGCAGCGCCGCCTTCGTCGAGGTTACGACCGCCGATGCTGCCACCGTGTGCCTCCGCCACGCGTCGGGCGACCATGAGACCGAGCCCGGCCGAGTCACTCCGGCTGCGGCGGCTCGACAGGCCGCTGAGCGTCACGGGTCCATCGCCCACCGGGAGACCCGGCCCGTCGTCACGCACCTCGAAGTGCAGGTGACCGCTGGGCGCTTGCTGAACGACGGCCTCCACGCGGGTCTTGGCATGTTGGAGGGCATTGCGGAGAAGGTTCTCCATCGCGCGCATGACCCGACGACCGTCGGCCTCGAGCAGTGGCAGGCCGTTGTCGACCTTGACCACGAGCTCCTTCTCCTCGAGCTCGGCCAGGGCGCTGAGCGAACGTACCGACTGACGCACGATCTCTCCCGGTGGAACTGGCTCGAAGCTGAGATCGGCCTCGGTGTCGAGGCGGCTGATCTCGAGGAGGTCGACGGCCAGCTCGTGAACACGAGACGCGTCGAGACGGGCGACCGAGAGGACGCGCTCCACTTCGTCACGCAGCTCGTCTCCGTCCTTCTCGTCGAGCAGGCGATCGGCGCGGTCGAAGCAAGCGAGGAGGGCGGTCAACGGCGTGCGCAGGTCGTGGGAGACGTGGGCCACCCACTCGCGTCGTCGGGCGTCTTGGTCCTGGATGTTGCCCACGAGCTCGCCGACGCGGTCGCGCAGGTCGTTCATGGTCGTCGCCAGGAGGGCGATCTCGTCGTTCCCCTCGACCTCGAAGGGACCGGGCGGCTCACCACCGCTGCCCAACGGAGCGGCGGCCTGCACCGCGAGCCGTGAGAGACGACGGGTCACGCCCCGCGAGATCGCGATGGCGATGACCGCGACGATGATCCCGAGGATCGCCCCGCGGGCGATCCAGAAGACCTTGACCTCCCGCTCGGCGAGGGCCTGGAACTCCTCGTCTTCGAGGACGAGGTCACCCTCCGCGCTGAGCGAGGCGTCGGACTCCGAGAGCGGAGGATCGAGCCAGGTGTAGACGAGCCAACCTCGGGGTCGGCCCGGCGGCCCCGCCGGGACCGACACCGCCCGCGCGGTGCGGCGCTCGCCGGGGATGGCGAAGCGCATGAGCGGTCGGCGAGGCTCCGTCCACGGGCTGCCGACTTGGAACGGCAAGTTGTCGCTACGGGCGACGATGCGACGGCTCGGATCGACGAGCACGAAGCCCTCGTCCACGTACTCGAGGATCTGGGAGAGCGACTGGCTCGCCGTCGCGCTCGGGGACCAGTCACCCTCGCCGGAGTGGGCGGCGAACAGAGCGTCGGCGAGCTGGTCGGCCTGGGCCGAGAGCTCGACGACCATGTCCTCGTCGGGCAGCACGACGATCTGCTGGTCGAGAGGTCCGAGCCCGAAGAGCTGAAAGGCGACGTTCAAGATGTCGTCGCAGAAGAGCTCGAAGATGAGCAGGGCGCCCGCGACCAACAGGCCGAGCTTGACGCTCAGGCGGTGATGCCAGCGGAACCGGCGTGGTGAGGCCTCGCTCACGAGGGCTCGCCCATCCGGTAGCCCACGCCCCAGACGGTACCGACATAGCGGGGATCGGAGGCGTCGTCTTCCAGCTTGCTGCGGAGTCGCCGGATGCAGAGGTCGACCGTGCGCTGGCTGCCCGCGCCGGAGCTGCCCCAGACCCGGTCGAGGAGCTGATCGCGTGTCCAGGTTCGACCCGGGTGACGGAGGAAGAAGAGCAGCAGGTCGAACTCGGTGGGGGTGAGGTCGAGACGGCGATCGCCGCGCTGAGCCACTCGGGACTCGGGGTCGGCCCAGAGGTCCTGCCAGCGCACGCGGCCCGGGCCGGCCGCGCGACCGGAGCGTCGAAGCACGGAGCGCACCCGGGCGAGGAGCTCGGGCAGGTGGAAGGGCTTGACGACGTAATCGTCGGCGCCGACGTCGAGGCCGCGCACGCGCTGCTCGGGGGCGTCCCGAGCGGTGAGGATGATGACGGGGATGCTGCGACCCTCGTTGCGCAGCTCGCGGCAGAGGTCGAGACCGTCCCCGTCGGGAAGCCCGAGGTCGAGGAGGACCAGGTCGTGGTCGGTTTCGAGGGCGCGACGGGCTCCCGCCAGGCCCAGGCTCACCGCCACGTCGAAGCCGGCCGCGCAGAGGGCGTCCATGAGCTCGCAGCGGATCCGCTCATCGTCCTCGACGAGGAGGACCTTGGCGGCAGAGGTGGTGGACGTCGACATCCCCTCGATCCTAGCTCCATGCCGCCGTGAGGCCTTGCTCGTGAAACGGGAAAGTCGTCGCTCGAAACCGCTCTGACACGGTTTCGACACGGTTCGGGAGCACCTTGTACTCGCCTGCATCGGCCGATGGGGACGTCGCCCCTCCATCGGCAGTTCGAGCAAGGAGGAACCCGTGATGCGAGCCCCAGCTCAGCTCAGCTCTCGAATCTCCCCCGTCAGGACATCCTTCGGCGTCTCGGCGCTCCTGCTCACCCTGACCCTTCTCACCACCTCCACTACGGCCCTGGCCGCTCCGCGGTCCGACCTGCCGGTGGTCGTCTCGACTCCCGCCGGCATCGAGGTCCACGGTCATCACTTCCCGACCTGGGGAGACTACGTCCGCTCCGACTTCTTCCGTGACCACGGGATGCGCTGTGGCGTGCCCCCGACCGTCGAGCGTCGTCCGCAGATGCGCGGGACCGGAGCCGACTGCACCTACACCCTGACCAACCCCTCGGCTGACTACGACCCGTCGGTCCAGCGCTACCGGATCCCGGTGGTCGTCCACGTCATCACCAGCAGCAGCGGTGAAGGCAACCTGACGGCCGCCCAGGTCCAGAGTCAGATCGAGATCCTCAACGAGGACTTCGGTGCCCTTCCCGGCACGCCTGGCGAGCCCGGCACCGACGCCTCGATCGAGTTCTACCTGGCCACCCAGGACCCCAGCGGTGCCGCCACGACCGGCATCACCTACTCGGCCAACGACCAGTGGTTCCAGGACCAGGGGAACTACTGGGACAGCCTGGCCTGGGACACCAGCCGCTACGTGAACATCTACACGAACACCGCCTCCGGTGCCCTCGGCTACGTCCCCGACCTGCCGCAGGGGGGGATCGCCGGCTCCAACGCAGACCGCGTCGTCGTGCTGTGGTCGGCCTTCGGTCGTGACGCGGCCATCGGCGCGCCGCTCAACCAGGGCCGGACGGCCACCCACGAGCTCGGTCACTACCTCGGTCTCGAGCACACCTTCAACGGTGGTTGTGCCGCAGCCTCGTCGTGCAACTCCAACGGCGATCTCATCTGCGACACCAACCCCGAGGCGGAGCCGACCTACGGTTGCTCGGACTCGCGGAGCTGTGGATCTCCCGATCCCATCCGCAACTACATGGACTACACCGACGACACCTGCATGAACCACTTCAGCCCGGAGCAGGTGCGTCGCATGCGTTGCTCCCTCGAGCACTACCGCTCCGATCTCTTCGAAGCCGTCGATGGCGGTGGGGGCGGTGGCGGCGAGACCTGCGCCGTGACGACCAGCGTGCAGCCGGCCGGTGCCGGCTCGGTCAGCGGTGACGGCTCCGGTGACTGTGGTCGTGCGGTCAGCCTGGTCGCGAGCGCCAACGCCGGCTACGAGTTCGAGCGCTGGGCTGAAGACGGCGTGACCGTCAGCACCTCTGCCAGCTACGGCTTCGCCCTCCCCGCCGATCGCCAGCTCGTCGCGCACTTTGCCGTGAGCTGCGTCCGCGAGCCTGGTGACGTCAACGGTGACGGTCGTCGCGACGGCACCGACGTGGTCTGCCTGCGTCGCTCCCTCGTCGGCCTGTCCGAGTGCGGTGGTCATGCCGACGAGTCGGCCGACTACGACGGGGACGGTAACGCCAACTCCACCGACGTCGTCCGGCTGCGTCGTTGCCTGCTCGCTCTCGAGCCCTGCGAGGAGTGCAACCGATGAAGTCACTCGACAGCGTGCGTGACCGTGCCTGGGTCTTCCCGGTCCTCGGCCTGATGCTGTTGGTCGGCGTGGGCTCCGCCCAGGCTCAGACCCTCGGCGTGCCCGACCTCGAGATCGGCCCTGGCGAGACCATCGACCTGCCCGTCGTCCTCTCCGACGGCGCCGGTGTCTCGGCGGTCCTGTTCAGCCTGGCGGTCTCCGACCCCTCGGCCGTGTCCATCGTGGGCATCCAGGCAGGCAGCCTCCAGCAGCCTCCCTCGTCCTTCTCGATCACCAGCAACCCCGAGAGTCCCTCGGCGGCCAGCCCCGCCGGCTCGATCCGCGTCCTCGTCGACTCACCCGGCACCAGCCTGGCGTCGGGCGAGGGCTCGGTCGTCGTGATCCGGCTGGCGGCCTCGGCCGGCTGCGTCGGCTCGGTCGGACTGACCCTGTCGGATGCGCAGGTCACCCGTGACCTCGTCACCGTCGCCCCCGCCTTGAGTGCCGGGAGCGCGAGCTGTCGGGCCGCGGCGGATCCGCCCACCCTGGCGGTGCCCGAGTCGGTGCCGACCTGTCCCGGCGAGACCATCGATCTTCCGATCTCCCTCTCGGAGGGAGCGGGCATCTCGGCCCTTCAATTCACGCTGGCCTTCTCGCCGGTGGGGGCGGTCGAGGTCATCGGTCTCGACGCCGGCGACCTGCTCACGCAGCCGTCGAGCTTCACCATCACGACCAACCCGGCCGTCATCGACGCGAGTCAGCCGGCGATGGGGCCGCTGTCGGTGCTCATCGACTCCTCCGGAACGAGCTTCGCCTCGGGTCCGGGCTCGGCCCTGGTGCTGCGCCTGCGCCGGGTCGGCGAGTGCTCCTCGGTCGACGTCGCCCTGCTCAGCGCGAGCGCGACCCTCGACCTCGTCTCGGTCGCACCCCCCACGCGAGACGGCAGCCTGAGCTGTCGCGCCGGCATCGACCCGAGTTGCGGTGGCGGTGGTGGCAGCCCCGAGCTCGAGGTGGCCGTCGGTTCGCTCATGGGCCGCCCGGGCACCGAGATGGCCGTGCCCATCCTGCTGACCAACGGTGACGCGACCTGCCGGTCGTCGAGCCTGTCGACGGACCTGTCCTACGACCCGGCCGTGCTCAGCCCGCTCTCGCCTTGCCTGGTCGAGCTGGGTGCCGCCGCGGAAGGGTGGAGCGCCGACTGCACCGAGCTCGAGCCCGGTCTCGTCCGCGTCCTGGTCTTCGGTCGCTCCGAGGCCATGTTCGATGGCGAGGTCGCGCGGCTCGTCTTGCAAGTGGCTCCCGACGCGACCCCCGGTGCCCGCACCGAGCTCGGCAACTCCTGCGCGATCGCTCAGGCCGAGCCCTTGCTCGACTGCCCCGTCACCTGCCGCTCCGGCGAGCTCTCGGTCTTCGGCGTGCCCGGTGACATCGACGGCGACGGTGCGGTGGCCATCACCGAGCTGCTGGCCGCGGTGACCTGTCACCTCGGGCTCTCGACGTCCGGCTGCGATGCGTCCGACCAAGACGACAGCGGAGCCGTGGGACTGCTCGAGCTGCAGTGCGTCATCAACAACTTCCTCGGCATTCCCTGTCTCGACCTCCGGGAGGTGCAGCCATGAGCACCCGTGTTCTCAGTCTTCTCGTCCTGGCCGCCCTCGTCGGGTCGGCGGATCCCGTCCGTGCCGGAGCGCAGGTTCGTGTCGGTGGCGACGTCGTCGTCGCCCCGCTGTCGGAGCTGCACGCGGTGCCACTGCATCTCGAGATGGACGGGTCGTCGCTGAGTGCCCTCAGCGTCGACCTCTACCACGACCCCACGGCGGTCGAGCTGGCCGAGGTCGCTGCCGGTTCCGAGCTGCCCGCCTCGTTCACCCTGCACTGGAGCGTGGTGGCACCCGGTCACGTTCGAGTCGCTCTCTACGGGACGGCCACCACGCTCCCGTCGGGTGAGCTGCTCGTGATGAGCGTCCGCTCCGATCGCGAGGGCAGCACCCTCGTGGCCCTGCGCTGCGAGGGCTCCGACGCCGACGCACGCTCGGTGCCCGTGTCGGCCGATCCGCTTCAGTTGCTCTTCGGCAGCGTGGACGCCATCGACGTCGATGGTGACGGTGTCCTCGACTTCAACGACAACTGCAGCGGACACGCCAACGCCTCACAGGAGGACTTCGACTTCGATGGAGTCGGTGACGCCTGTGACAACTGCATTCGTTACGCCAACCCCGACCAGCTCGACGCCGACGCGGACGGCCGCGGCACGGAGTGTGAGTTCGTCTGGGGTGACGTCGCCCCGCTGGACGCACCCGACGGTCGGGTCGACATCGCCGACGTCGTCGCCGAGCTTCGGGCGGCCGTCGGCCTCATCGAGCTCGATGCGCTTGCGATCCGTCGTGGCAACGTCGCTCCGGCCGTTCCGGTCGGAGACGGCAGCGGTCGCGTGGTCCCGGCCCTCGATGCACCCATGGAAATCGACATTGCCGACGTCGTCCTCACCCTGCAGGTCGCCGTCGGCCTCAACCAGCTCGACGAACCTCGTTGAGCATCTTGGTCACATGACCACCCACACCACTTGACCCTCTTGCCCGACCCACCGCTCCTTCCCCCCGGCGAGCGGTGGGTCGGGTCCTTCGATCGGGGGTGGAGGAGTCCACTCCCCCCATTCGACCCAGCTTTCGGAGACCGACCATGCGCCCCCCCGCTCAGCGCGTTGCGATCCCCGCCCTGCCTCTCTTCGTTCTCTTGGCGACGCTCGCCACGGCTGTCGCCGAGTCCCACCCTGCCCGGGGTGGCGGCCACGAGCACGAGGAGGTGGGGCTCAGGTCCCTTCCCGACGGAACGATTCGTTTCGGAGACCATCGCTTCGCCTCCTGGGCGGACTACTTCGAGTCGGATTTCTTCCGAGAGCGAGGTCGTTGTCGGACTCCTTCACCCTCCGATCGAGGAACGACGCGTCGCGGGGGTGACCCCGGCGACTGCACCTTCACCCTGACCAACCCCGACGCGGCCCATGCCCCGTCGGGCGGCCTCTACCGCATCCCCGTCGTCTTCCACGTCATCACCAGCGGCGCCGGCGAGGGCATGGTGACCGACGAGAGCATCCGGGAGCAGGTCGACATCCTGAACGAGGACTTCCTCGCCCTGCCCGGCACTCCGGGTGAAGCGGGCACCGACGTCCAGATCGAGTTCTTCCTGGCGACCGAGGATCCCGACTGTCAGCCGACGGTCGGGATCACGCGCAGCGCCAACGACGAGTGGTTCGACGACCGAGGCAACTACTGGGAGACCCTGGCCTGGGACACGAGCCGCTACCTGAACATCTACACGAACACCGCCGAGGGCGCGCTCGGCTACGTCCCGGACCTGCCGCAGGGAGGCATCGCCGGTCAGCCGGAAGATCGCGTCGTGCTGCTGTGGTCGACGGTCGGTCGGGACGGACCCGCCGGTCCGCCGGTGGATCAGGGTCGGACGGCGACCCACGAGATCGGCCACTACTTCGGTCTCGACCACGTCTTCGCCGCCGGTGGTTGCGGTGGTGGTGACTGCTACACCAACGGCGATCTCATCTGCGACACGACCCCTCAGGACTTCCCGACCGACGGTTGCACCGACGGTGGCTCCTGCGGCGTGCCGGACAACATCGACAACTACCTCGACTACTCCGCCGACACCTGCATGGCGCGCTTCACTCCCGAGCAGGCCTTGCGGATGCGCTGCACCCTCGAGCACTACCGGGCCTCTCTCCTCGAGCCACGGATGTCGAGCTGCGGCAACGACGTCGTCGAGGCCTGCGAGGAGTGCGACGACGGGAACACCGATCCCGACGATGGTTGTGATCCGAGCTGTCAGTTCGAGCACGTCTGTGGAGACGGAGTGCTGGAGGATGGCGAGGAGTGCGACGACGGGGATCTCGATCCCGGAGACGGTTGCGACGAGAACTGTGAGCTCGAGCCGGTCTGTGGCAACGGCGAGCTGGAAGCCGGTGAGGAGTGCGACGACGGCAACACCGACCCCGACGACGGCTGCGACGAGAACTGTGCGATCGAGCCCGGCTGTGGAAACGGTCGCGTGGAGCCCGGCGAGCAGTGCGACGACGGCAACACGGACGACGGTGACGGTTGCGACTCCTCCTGTCAGTTCGAGGCCGGCTGCTGCACGCCCCATCCCACGCCGGGCTGTGACGACATGGCCGTGTCCGACTGCGTGTGCGCGATGGACGACTTCTGCTGCCTGTTCGAGTGGGATGAGGAGTGTGTCTTCCTCGTCGAGGACCTGGGCTGCGGCTCCTGCACGGCGGTCGAACCGCCGACGGAAGTGTCGCCGCGAGGTGCGATGGCGCCCTTGCGCTTCTTCGGTCCCGTCACCCTGCGTTGGGACGAAGCGGCGGCGAGTGGCTCCGACACCTTCAACCTCCACCGCGGCGTGTTGGCGAGCCTGCGGGTGGGCAGCTACGGCACTTGCGCTCAGCCCGATCTCATGACGAACGAGACCACCGACGCCGAGCTACCGGATCCCGGCACCGGCTGGTTCTACCTCATCGGTGGAGCCAACGCCGGCGGCACGGGTCCCTTCGGTCAGAGCTCGCTGGGCGTGGAACGGATGCCGCGGGCTTGCCCCTGAGCTGGCCGAGCCATCTGGATCGTGACACGCTTCCCGGGACTGAGAGACGTCCTTGGAGGGGAGCGTGTCCATCCAGAAGCTCATCGACGATCGGATCGCCGCGGCGAGCACGCGGAGCGAGCCGACGCCGCGTGACCGAGTGCTGGTCGCCCTGGAGCTGACGCTCGTCTTCTTTGGCGTGACCGTCATGGCCCTCTCGATTCCCTTCGGAGAGTGGTCGGTCGGTCTTGCCTGCGGCTTGCCGAGCTTCCTCGCCGCCTTCGTCGTCGGCCACTTCCGTCACGTTGCGGTCCTTGGAGATCACGACGAGTGGGCTTTCTGGGCTGCCGTTGCGGTCGTGCTGACGGGCTTGCATCTCCTGCCTCTGGATCACCGGCAGCTCGCCGTCATTCTCGGTGCCAGCATGGTGGTTGCCGTGCTTGGTGCGATTCCCGCGGTGTTGATTCCAGGCCGCGAGGACGGAAGCTCGGTCGCTGCTTCGAGGAGACCGTGGACGGAGCTCTCACGAAGCGAGCGAAGACTCGTGTTCGGGCTTCACGTCGGAGCCTTCATCGGCCCGCTCGGGTGGCTCTGGCCATTCGACTCGGAGCCCCTCGTGAACGCCGTGCTGGTGTTCTCCGCGCTCTTCTTTGCGACAGTCTCCCGTCGCTTCTGGCCAGCGTTGCCGGGTCCGCGTCTGAGTCTTGCTGCCGTGACGAGCTTGATTCCAAGCGTGCTGGTCATGATCTGGGTGGGCGCTTCCATCAGTGTCTTCTCGGGCTCGACCGCGGATGACTTGCTGCCCCGGTTGCTCGCGGTCCTGATGGGTGCCGTGGCAGCGGCCGGCTTCGCATTGTTCTTCGAACACCTTCAGCTCCTGGTACGGAGGGCCTGAGGCTCCGTCCTTCGCTACCCTTCTCTCACCCGAGACGAGGTGAGCGCATGCTGGACCGGATCATCGAGATCGTGCTGGCCGAGGCGAAGTGGATACCCTTCGCCCTCTTCGTGTCGCTGGCCGTCGCGACCACCTGGGGCCTCCGCCGACATCGCGCGGGTCAGTCCGACTGGCTCTCTCTCGCTCCCAGCCTGGCCTACGGCTGTCTCCTCGGCATCCTCGGTTTCGGGCACGTGCTCGCCGTCGGGATCAAGCTCGCGCAGGGCTCGCTCGAGGGCTCGGCGTTCCTGCTCCTCGCCCTCGGCGTCGTTCTCGCCGTGCCCGCCTGGTGGCTGGTTCTCGACTTTCGATCAGAGGCGCGTCGGCGACCCCTGCTGCTCAATGGCTGGCTCGCGCTCTCGCTCCTGGCCATGGGGATTCACAACATCCCGATTGCCTTGCCCGGACTCCTCAACGTCGGCCTGCTGCTCCACCGGCGCCGCGCCGTGGGCTGGACCCTCCTCGCGATCACGGTCGTCGGCTATCTCGGCCTGCTCATCGGCTCGCTGATCTTCGCCGCCAGCGGCCAGAGCTTCGAGGACTTCTCCGGTCGGACCTAAGTTGGCCATCCGAACAGCGACACGAAGAAGCGCGCGCGATCGGCCAGGTCCAGGTCGTCACCCTTGACGTTCCAGATGCGCAGCAGGCCGAAGAACAGCCACACCCCCGCGATGCGGAGCAGCCGTCGGTGCCAGCGCGGGTCGACCGGCTCACCCCGGCGTGACTGCTGACGCAGCATCGAGAGCCAGATCCCCAGGGCGAGGAAGAAGCAGTAAACCAGCCGTGACTCGAGGACCCGCCAGACCTCGGCCCAGTCACCGGAGACCATGCTCCCGCGCTCGAGGAGGAGGTGGAAGTACAGGTTGCCCACGAACGCCGCGGCGAAGACGGCGCAGAACATCCGCAGGCGGGGACCGACCTTGAGACGAAGGAAGGTCGGGTAGAAGAAGAGCTCGAGCATGAGCTCCTTGAAGTAGTAGGCGTAGCGCCCCCAGAACTCCACCAACGACTCGGCCAGCAGCGGCTTGTAGGTGTTGCGGAAGACGTTGAAGCCGCAGAGCCGGAGGCAGCCGATGACGACGTGGCCATAGACGGCCAGTCGCAAGGTGACGTGGACGAGCTCGATCAGCACGGCCAGCCACGCCACGCCGAGACTCGCGCCGTGGCTTCCCTCGATGAGCGAGGACAGGCGCGGCAGGCCGAGGTTGTGGTCGGACACGCGAGCGTCGGGCGTCGACGGTGCGAGGACGAAGAGCTTCAGCGCGCTGACCACGACGAGCCAGAGCTTGGCGAGCAGGAGGAGCTTGAGCCCCGCGAGCTGGGACCGCACGAGCTCCTCGTCGTTTCCGGCCTCCCGCCGTCCCAGCGCCTGCAAGCCCTGCCCGTAGGGAACTCGCGAGCCTCCCCAGGCCGGCCAGAGGTAGAAGAAGTGGTCGACGAGACGCGTGCCGGCCAGCCCGGCCTGCGCGTGCTTGAGCAGGTAGGCAACTCGCCAGGTCAGGAAGGTGACCGTGTAGACGAGGGTCTGGATGAGGGCGTTGCCGGGATGGAGACAGGCCAGGCCGAGGAAGCTCAGGATGACCGCGTGCCAGGCGAGCTGGGGGTGACGACGTAGCCAGCCTGGAAGACGGGGAAGGTGGACGGCCACCGCCCAGGTGACGGCGATGACGAGCAGCACGAGCGCCACGGCGCCCAGGCTCTCGAAGCTCGCGCCGGGCGCCTCCCAGGGGAGGACCTCGAAGGAGCCCAGCTCGGGCACCGGCCGCAGGCCGACCCAGGCCGCGTGGACGAGAGTGAGCACTCCGGCGACGGAGAGGACGAGGCGACGTCGTTCGGGCCATTGGCTCGCGAACACGATCACCGGGGCCGCGAGCACGCTCGGCGTGTCGTGAAGGAGGAGCAGGACGCCGAGGCCGAGGATCAGGAGCTGACCGATCGGCTCCTGCGCGAGGCGCACGACCCGCTCGTTCTCGTGAAGGTCACCGAGCCGGGCGAGCATCAGCCCTCGATGACGTCGAGGATGGCGCCGATGGAGGTGAGGCTGGCGGGGTCGACTCCTCGGGCGAGCAGGTCCACTCCATGAACCTGCTCGAGGTGCATGACGACCTGCAGGATGGCCATCGAGTCGAGCACGCCCGAGTCGATGAGATGCTCGTCGTCGCCGAGCTCCGCGACCGGGCGGGCCGGTCGTTGGATCGAGGCGAGGAAGCGGACGAGCTGATCGCGGCGAGCGTCCCGGCTCGTGGGGTCAGTCACTGGAGTCGTCGCCGAGGTAGGAGGGGAGGTCGAGGGGGTCACGCTCGGCGCAGGTCTTCTCGACCGTGGCGCGGTTGATCTTGCCGCGGCTCGTGCGGGGGATCTCGTCGAGGAGATACCAGCGCATGGGTCGTTGATGATCGGCGAGGTGCGACTCCAGCCAGGCGTGCAGGCCGCGCACGGTCTCGCGATCGTGATCGGCGAGGACCACCGCCAGGCCGACGTTCTCACCGAGCAGCGGGTCGGCATAACCGAAGGCGCAGTTGTCGGTGACGCCCGCGAAGCGCTCGACCACCGCGTCGATGTCGGCGGGATGCACCTTCGTGCCGCCCTTGTTGATCTCGTCGCGCTCCCGGCCCTTGAGGTGGAGACGACCCCGCTCGTCGAGCAGGCCGAGGTCACCGGTGAGGAACCAGCCCTCGCGAACGACCGCGTCGGTGAGGTCGGGACGCTGCCAGTAGCCGCGCATGAGGGCGGGCGTGTCGAGCCAGACCTGACCGACCTCGCCGGCCTCGCAGGTCACGTCTTCGGGAGGGGCATCGCTCGGCTCGGTCGTGCGCAGCACGCGGATGCGACTGCCCCAGCCATGACCGATGAGCCCGTCCTCGGGCGTGACGTCGGGGTCGGTGAGACCGGCCACCCAGCTCCCCGTCTCGGTGATGCCGTAGGTGTTGCGGACGTCGCGCGTGCCGGCCCACGCCTGGACGTCGCACCAAAGCGCGGCCGACAGCGGAGCGGAGCCCACGTGGACGCGTTGCAGGCTGCCGCCCTCGGGAGCCTTCGACAGTCGCAGGGCGAGCCGCCAGGCCGACGGTACCGAGGACAGGAAGGTGATCTGATGGTCGTCGATGAGCCGACCGAGCTGCTGGGCGAGCAGGGGCGACATCGGAGGCGTGATGAAGAGGTCCTGTCCGTGCAGCCAGGGGAAGAGCGCGTTGCAGATGAGTCCGTGGCCGAAGTGAGTGGGCAGGAAGCAGAGCGTGCGACGGTGGGCTTCCAGGTCGAGGACGCCGGCGAGCGAGCTCCAGCGCGCGCGCAGGGAGCGGTGGGTGTGCACGACGCCCTTGGGCTCGCCCGTCGAGCCCGACGTGAACAGGATGAGCGCTTCGTCGTCGAGGTGTGGGACGGGCGAGCGTGTCGCTTCCGTCTCCGCGACGACCGTTTCTTCTCCGAGCGCATCAGTCTCGACCTCGGTGGCGCGGAAGCTCTCGCGGAGCTCGTCCGATGCCTGCTCGTCGATCACGTGAAGACGTGGTTGCGCCGCCTCGGCCATCACGCCCACTTGATACGGCGTGAGTCGTCGGTCGAGCGGGATGGGGCAGGCGCCGAGGCGCCAGGAGGCGAGGAGGTCGGCGAAGATCTCGAGACGGTTGCCGTGGTGGAGGAACAGCCGGTCGCCCTGCTCGACGCCTTCGCGAGCCAGGGCCGCGGCTCGGACGAGGACCTGACGTCGGACCTCTGAAGGGTCCCAGCGTCGACCGGTGAGGGGCTCGACCAGGTGACCGACGGAGTGCTCGAGGAACACGGGATCGACTCGCTGAATGCTGCGCGGACTCGACTCGGTCCGGGAGGCGGAGAGGCTACCACCGCCCCGATGAGGCGAGCAGCCGGGGAGTCACGACTGCACCGACCGGCGGATGGTGTCCGCGAGCCGACGAGCGCCCGGCCCGTGGACCTGCGGATTCCAGGTGAGCTCGTAGTCGAGCCCGGGTAGCTCGGGGAGAGGCAGCGCCACGGTTCCCGCCGGTGGTCGGCAGAAGTCGTTGACGATCGCCGCACCCAAGCCCTGCTTGGCGAAGTGGAGCATGAGCTGCCACCCCCCGGCCTCGACCGCCACGTCGAGTCGAGCGTCGTTGGCGGCCATCGCGCGCTCGACCGTCTCCCGGTGTGCGCGGCCCCGCGGCGGGATGACGAGCGGGAGCCCGTCGAGCTGACCCAACCTCAGCTTCTTGCGGTTGGCCAGCGAGTGATCGTTGCGCACGACGAGCTGCATGCCGACGCGGATCAGTGGCTCGTGAGCCAGGTCGCCGGGATCGTCGAGAACGGGTCCGACTCCGAGCTGGGCTTCGCCTCGGCGGA
Organism: Acidobacteriota bacterium; assembly: GCA_039029535.1. Classification (GTDB taxonomy): domain Bacteria; phylum Acidobacteriota; class JBCCFW01; order JBCCFW01; family JBCCFW01; genus JBCCFW01. The sequence continues at coordinate 5,743 of JBCCFW010000022.1, read as the reverse complement.
CGGCGTCCAGCGTCCCCCGTGCATCGCGGGTCAGGATGCGGAGGGGGGCCGCCGTCTTGCGGGCCCGATGCGTCTTCAGCGCGTCGGCCAGGAGGTACAGCAAGGCGCCCTCGCCGGCCGCGAGGACGACCGGCGTGACGTCAGCGGCGTCGCCGAGCAGCTCGTCGTGGAAGGCGCGCTCGCGTGCCGTCATCTCCCGGGCGAAGGCGAGGAGTCGTTCGCCATGCGGGGTCAGGAGGAGCCGGCGTCCGCGACGCTCGTAGAGCGCGACCCCGAGGGTCTCGCCGAGCTTCTTCACCTTCACGTGCAGCGACGGCTGCGAGAGATGGAGTCGGCTTGCCGCCCGCGTGAAGTTGCACTCCTCGGCGAAGACCAGGAAGGCATGCAGCGAGTCGAGATCCAAACGAGGCTCAATCATCGCCTGAAACTATAGCTCATCGAGAAAGTGTAGTTCTCGTTGAGCCATCGAGGCCCGACTCTCTCCGCAAGGAGAAATGACATGACTCGAAAGGAACGAAAGCAACGAGAACCGAGAGAGCCTCGACTGGGAGTCGACTTCGGTCGCGTCGTCATGGGGGCGGCCGATCCCAGCGGTCGGGCCGACACGTCCTTCCTCAGCGGAGGGGAGGAGCAGGCCATGGCCACGCCCGCGGTGCCACGCGCCTTCGAGGTGCTGAGCCGCCTGGTCGACGACTTCGAGGGTCGTGCGTGGATCGTCTCGAAGTGTGGCCCGCGAGTGGCCGGTCGAACCCGGCGTTGGATGCGGGTGAACGACTTCCACCGACGGACGGGCATTCCGCCCGAGCACGTGCGGACCTGCCTGCGTCGCGAGGACAAGCGGCTGCATTGCCGGCAGCTTCGCATCACGCACTTCATCGACGACCGCCTGGACGTGCTCCGGCACCTCCGAGGTCAAGTCGCGAACCTCTACCTCTTCGGCCACCAGACCACGCCCGCTCCCGACTGGGTGCGGCACGTGGTCGACTGGTCCGAGGTCGAGACCGCCCTGCTCACTCAGCGAGTCAGCGGGGCGGCCTGACCGTCACGGACAGGCCGGGAGCGACTCCCAGTCGAGGCCGGCCCGGGCAGCGCCCGCGTCCGTCGGCTCCCCGAGCGCACCGGCGCCACAGTCGTTGCGTCCCTGCACGAGGAAGTAACGACCGAGCTCGTCGGCCGGAAGAGGTGCGGTCACGACGACCTGCGGGTCGAGCGTGCCCACGAAGCCGCAGGCGCCACCGAAGCCACCCGTCGATCGCAGCTCGGCCAGGTCGCCGAGCGTGACGACGTAGGCACCCTCGCCAGCCTCGAGACCGGTCGGCACGTCGAGCCAGGTGAGCAGCACGTCATCACCCGCATCCAGCGCGACCCGGAGCTCGGCCACGGCCGGCGTCGGCTCACCGTCACCGGCATCGTCGGGAGCACAGTCGAGGTCGTTGTCGAACCCGTCCCCGTCGCGATCGAGGTCGCAGGGGTCGCCCTCACCATCTGCGTCGAGGTCGGCCTGGTCGGCGTTCGCGTCCATCGGACAGTTGTCGCAGGCATCGCCCGGCCCATCGCCATCGACGTCGGCCTGGTCCGTGTTCTCGACCATGAGGCAGTTGTCACAGGCATCGCCCGGTCCGTCGCCGTCGACGTCGGCCTGGTCGGCGTTGGCGACCATCAGGCAGTTGTCGCAAGCATCACCCGGTCCGTCGCCATCGGAGTCGGCCTGGTCCGGGTTCTCCGTCATCGGACAGTTGTCGTCCACGTCGGGGATGCCGTCGACGTCGGCGTCCGGCTCCGGCACGAAGGTCGGGAGCAAGCACCAGCTCACGAGGCTGCCGAGCTCGTCGGCGCCGTGGTCGAGCACGGTGAGCTCCCAACGACCCGAGAAGTCCAGGCCGTTGAAGGCGGCCAGAGTCTCGGCTGGCATGAACGTCCCGTTGACGGTCGGGTTGCCACGAGGACACTCGGTCTGCACCGACGTGGCCGCCGCGTCGTCGAGCACCGCGTCGATGTTGTTGCGACGACAGCCGCCATCGTTGATCCGATCGATGAGGGCCACCTCGGTCCCGCTGTCGACGTGCCTCAGGCGGACCTCGAGGTCGCCGACCCAGGTGTGGTTGATCATGAGATCGACGTCGAGGTCGACGAGCTCGCCCGTGATCGCCACGTCGACACCCTGAGTGAGGCCCACCGTCGCGCCGTCGTCGGGGATGTCCTCGACCGTGCGTTGGCAGGGAGGCTCGACGGCGGTGAAGAACGAGCGCTGGGTGGGCTGGCCTTGACCGCAGCTCGTGTTCGCCTGCACCCGCCAGAACACCTCGATGGAGAACGGCAGGGTCATCGGCTCGAAGTACGGCGTGAACACCGTGGCGGAGGTCAGCAGCGTGGAGAAGTCGTCGGTCTCCGACAGCTCGACGAGATAGCTCACCGCGCCGTCGACGGGCTCCCAGGTCAGACGTGGTCGGACGTCGATGTCCCGGGCGCGCAGCGTGGGCTCGAGCAGCGAGGGGCCCGCGTCCGGAGCCGGGTCGACCTGCAGGCTCAGGCTCAACGACCGGGTCTCGCCACCCGCGGTGGCCGTCACCTCGAACTCGTGAAGACCCGCGCGCACGCCCGCGACGGTGAGCCGGCTCGTCGCGGGGACGGTCACCGGGTTGTCGGAGAAGCCAGGCGTTCCGCCCGGGTCACCGACGACGGCCAGCGTCGCCTCCTCGGAGAAGTCGAGGAGAGCCTCCAGCTCGAGGTCCAGCTCGACGTCGAGATCCGCACAGGAGCGGAGCGACGCCGGACCCAGCAGGCGGAAGTCGGGACGACCGACGATGACGAAGTCCTCGTCGGAGATGTCGAAGAAGACACCCGTCGCGCACTTGACCTTGATGCGAGCGGTGGTCGTCGGCTCGTTGGGGACCGTCACCATGTCCATGCCGTCGTTGGGAACACCCGTCGCCAGGAGCACGGGGTAGGTGAAGCCGCCGTCGAGCGACAGCCAGATGTCGACGGTGGCGCAGCCCACCGGATCGGCGTCGGTCCCGGCGACGTCCCAGGTGATCGTCTCGGTGTCGCCCTCGGTCCACGTCTCGGCGACGTTCGGGTCGGTGACGAGGAAGGGGCCGGCTGCCGTGGTGACCTGGAGCTGAAGCTCGGCACAGCTCGTGCCGCCGCCGTCGGTGCGGTTGTCGCGCGCCGTGAGACGGAAGTTCATGAGCGTGTCGACGTCGGGGAGAACCTCACCGACGACGGTGGTGTTGGCGACGAGGTCTTCGAGGCGAGGGAACACTCGCGTCGGGTTGTCGGTGGGAGGCCAGCAGCGGAAGAAGACCGGTGCGAGCGGATCGTCTGGGGAGGTGCCGCCGCCGATGTCGTACTCCTCCCATGAGTAGGTCAGGGAGTCACCGTCGGGATCGACCGCGGAGCCGGTGAGCTCGAAGGGCGTGTTGCGCGGGATGGTCTGGGCGAGCTCGCTCACCGCGGTGACCGGGGGATGGTTGGTGGTCTCGGTCACCCGACCGCAGGTCGAGCCGATGCCTTCGTGAGCGGTGACGCCCATCTCCTCGAACACGTTGAACGAGTGGAACATCGCGTCGGAGTTGCGCTGGAGGTTGAAGTCGGCCCCGCAGATTCCGGCGTAGGCCATGATCGTCGAACCGCTGCCCGGCTCGTAACCGTCGGCCGCCGAGTTGCCACCGCAGTTGTCGAAGGTGTGGCTGCCGTGCATCTGGTGACCGATCTCGTGGGCCACGTAGTCGATGTCGAAGGGGTCGCCCTCGGGCGTGCCGATGCCCGTCACGCCGGCGGCCTTGTCGTTTTCGCAGATGACGAAGCCGGCCAGCCCGCCGCCCTGGGTGCTGAAGACGTGGCCGATGTCGAAGGCGTCGAGACCGAGAACGGCGGTCAGGTTGTCGATGTTCTCGTTGATGAGCGCGTTCGGGTTGTCGTTCGTGTAGGGGTCGGCGTCCGGATCGGTGTAGATGACGAGGTCGTTGTCGGCGATGAGCTCGAAGCGCACCGCGAGGTCGCGCTCGTAGATCTGATTGACCCGGTTCATCGTCGTGACGATGGCGGCGAGCGTGTCGGGCACGGTGCCGCCGTGGAAGGCCGCGTACTCGCCGGTGGTGGCCACCGCCAGTCGGTAGGTCCGCAGGAAACGACCGAACACGGGACCACCCTCGCCGGCCTTGGGTCGGGCGCCGCTTCTGAGCAAGCGGGGAGCTGGCGCCGCCTCGGTCTCACCGTCGCGCTGCCAGACGCCGCCGCAGGCGGGGCGCAGGGTCTCGTCCACGACCAGGTCCCGCTTGAAGTAGGACTGATAGTGATCGCGGTCATTCCGGCGGTACGGGTCGATGAACACCGTGCCCTGCGGGGAGAGCACCGAGGCGTGGAAGCCGGCCGTCGTCCAGTCGAGCCGAGCGGTGGCGTGGGGGTCGTCGATGCCGCGACCGACCCAGGTTCGGATCCGTGGGTAGCGAGCGGCCAGAGCCGGCGCGAGGATGGGCGACTCGGTGATGGCGAAGCGCTGCGAGCGGCCGTCGGGGAAGGGCAGCTCGATGACGAGCGCATCGTCGCCTCCCTCGCGGGGCGCCGTCGTCAGCCACTCGGTCCACGCGGCCTGGTCGAGACGGAGCAAGCGCTGCCGCGTGGTCTCGATGCGGGGCGCGCCCAGCGCAGCGGCCGAGCTCAGGTCCTGCCAGGCGCGGGGAGCCGCGCTGACGGGGGCCGTGAGGCCGAACGAGACGAACCCGGCGGCGATCAGGAGAGTGAAGGAGAACGGGGACGACGGAAGACGGGTCATCGAGGCGCTCCGGCGGGGGGATGGAGATGATGACAGCTCGGGCGACGAGGCGTGTTCCGAAGAGTGATCGGGGTTATCGTCGACCCATTCCCTCCGTCCCTTGAGCGAGGTCGTCGTGCCCGAGTCGGACTGGCAGCAACTCCCTGAGGAGCTGCGAGAGCGTGCCCGGGACTGGCTCGCCGGCTGGGGCCTGCCGGAGCTGGCCGACGAGGTCCGGATCGAGTCGAGCACGCGGATGACCCGCTCGCTGGGCCGTTGCTACCCCGGCGGAGGGCGGGTTCGGCTCGCGTCGTGGTTGTTCGAGGACGACGCCGGCCTGCTGCCGGAGGTCCTCTGTCACGAGCTCGCGCACCTGGCCGCGGCGGCTCTCCACGGAATGGACGTCGCTCCCCACGGAGCCGAGTGGCGGTCGCTCATGGCGGCGGCCGGGTTCACGCCGAGGGCCCGCATCCCCGTGGCCGACCTTCCGGCCGCCCAGCGATCACGACCGCGACCCCGGCGCCGACGGCATCGCTACGTCTACCTGCACGAGTGTCCGGTCTGTCGCGTGCGTCGACCCTGCGGTCGAGTCGTGCGGGCCTGGCGCTGTCGGACCTGCGTCGAGGCCGGCCGCGAGGGCCGGCTCATCGTCACGCGGGTGGTTCTCCCAGGCCCAGACAGTTCATGAGTCTCCTGCTGCGTGACCAGATCCGCTGCCTGCGAAGGGCGTACTCGCCCCTCGGGTCCTCAACGTGCCGCCAAGCACGCCTCCGGCCCTCACGGCTACGTGCGCACTTCTCGGCTAGCGTATCCGGCCACTCGCGACGAACACTCATGAACGGTCCGGGATAGGCGACCTGAGCGGTCCAGCGGAACGTGACGTCGACCTCCATCTCGTTCGACAGGCTTCGGCACACGGGGCAGCCACGACCGGCTTCCTCGAGCGCGGCCCGGTGCTCCTCAGGGACGCTGTCGGGCAGGTCGAGGGTG
>JBCCFW010000021.1:0-67538 GCA_039029535.1 Acidobacteriota bacterium | reverse complement strand
TTGCCTACGACGTTTTAACTATGACATCTTCGTTAGAAAATTTCTCTCGGTTTCAATTTCCAAAAATTTCCCGTCGACCCATCAGCTATGGCATTGTCCTGCGGGCACTCGTAGAGGGTCTGCGAGCTCACCGGTGCCGACCACAGCACCTTGCCGGTCGCTCCGAGGAACACGCGCAGGTCCCGCTGGTCGCGGTGCACGACTTCCGCCCGACCGTCGAGATCGAAGTCGAAGACCGAGCAGCCCGACGCACCCGTGGAGTCGTCGATGGGCGTGCTCCACATGAACGAGCCGTCGTCGTCGACCGCGTACATGACGGTTCCTCCGGGTTGGGCCATCTCCGTCTTGCCGTCGCCGTCCAGGTCGCCGAAGCAGGGCGGGCAGCGCAAGTCCAGTCCCGGTGGTGGGTCGTGACGCCAGATGTCGGTGCCGTCGTGCTCACGGGCCTGGATGTAGACGACGCGATCCGACGGCCAACCCAGGTACACCAGCTCGGGCTCCGGATCGTCGTCGAGCTGAACGAGACCGCCGTCCTTCCAGAGCTCGGGGAAGAGCGTGCCGAGGTCCGTGCCGTCCGCCTGCCGGACGCGACCCTCGAAGCCGATGATGTCGAGCTCGCCGTCGAGGTCGAGGTCGCCCACGATGGAACGGCCTCCGGCCCCGCCGTCGAGGTCCGACCAGGCGACCGTGCCGTCCTCGCCCTCGATGACTGAGTGCCCGACGATGACCTCGGCGCGACCGTCATGATCGACGTCCGCGATGTTCGGCGCAATCTTGGTCGGCTGCGGGAAGATGCTGAAGCCCACCACCCGCTCGGTCTCCCACAGGAGCGAGCCGTCGAGCTCCATGGCGCAGGCGTTGCGGTTGTCGCGATCCGTCACGAGCTCGGGCTCGCCATCACCGTCGATGTCGCCGACCGCGAAGGTCTGGAAGGTCGACCAGCCGTCCCGGCAGGCGGTGACCGGGAAGCTGGTCAGCTCTCGGCCGTCGTCGCCGGAGAGGACGTGGAAGCCGTCGACGCCGCCGAGGTTCCAGACCTCGAAGATGACGTCGGGGATGTCGCAGGCCGTGATGCGTCCGTCGCCGTCATCGTCGTTGGTCTGGATGACGAAGGGATGGTTCACCGCCTGACCGGTGCCCATGGGCTCGAGCTCCTCGGTGCGGACCTCCCACTCGAGCTGACCCGGCGGAAAGCCGCCGACCACGATGTCGACCGGGAAGCTCGGACCCACCCGTCCGTTCACGCTCAGGGACAGGGTCAGCGGGATCTCGGTGCCGAGCACGACGGCCGGGCTCGCCTCGAGCGCGAAGCGCGGGCCCGAGGTCCACTCGCGTGCTCCGATCGGAAGGGCCGGCCAGGGAGCGGTGTCCGCCACCAAGGTGACCTCGGCGGGTGGCACGCCGCGGAACGTGAGCGTGCCGGTGACCATCGTCGCGTCGAGGTTGCCGAGGTTCTCGAGCTCGAAGAACAGCTCCACGGTCTCACCGGGATCGAAGACCTGGTCGTCGGAGAACAGGCTGTCGTCGAGCCGCTCGCCGACCAGCACGAGCTCGGGCTGGTGCACGTCGAGCAAGCGGTCGGCTCGCAGGCAGCCCTCCGCCGCCTCGAGCGTGAACGGCAGGCGGAGCACGCGTGGTGGGAGGAGGTCGCTGCGTAGCCGGAAGGCCATGGCCAGCTCGCGACTCTCGCCGGGAGCGAGGTCGGCCGTGGCGAAGGGGCCACCCGCGAGCAGCGTGAAGCCGGCATCGGCATCGAGGCCGAGCGTCACGCCCGTGAGGGGCGCATCGCTCAAGTTCGCCACGGTGACGAAGAGCTCGACCTCCTCGTCGACACCGAGCAGGCCGTCGGCATCGCCCGTCGTCGTGTCGTCCACGCGGACGCCGGTGACGTCCATGATGGCGGTGGGCGTGGTGACCGTGACGATCGAAGGCTCGCTCCGACAACCGGTCGCGTCCACGGTGACCAGCGCGTAGCGGTAGTCACGTCCTCCCAGCACGCCCCGGTCGACCAACATGTCCGAGCCGGGCGGGAGCGGATCGCTGATGAGCAGGAAGCCGTCGCGCTCCTCGCTCGAACGCAGCAGCTCGACCTCGTCCGCACCGGCAGTCCAGCTCAGGCGGACGAGAGGTCGCCCCGTCGCCGTGTCGAAGACGGCGTTGGCCGAGAGGGCGGTGACCGGCACGGTGCAGCCGTCCTCGGCCAGGGGCATCGAGCCGATCTCGGTCATCCCGTGACGCTCGAAGGCGGCGTGGATGGCCCAGGAGTGAGGCGTGCCGTCAGCCACGCCGTCTCCGACGTCGTCGACGAGCAGGAACGCGTCGTGTGCAGAGGTCCCGATGCTCTGGAGGTGAGACGGCGCGTACGACGCCAGCAGCGGCCGCGAGTCGTGGAAGAGACGCTCGGCCACCTGCCAGGCGACGTCCTCGCCCAGGGCGGTGCCGCCGGCGACCGGGCTGCCGTCGGCGTCGAGACCGGTGGCGAGGACCTGCACGAGACGCCAGAAGGCCTGGCCGAAGATCTCACCCTCGCAGTGACCCTCGGCGCCGAGTGGCCCGCGGTACGTCGCCGAGGGCGGACACTCGGTCGTCGCGTTGTCGACGGTGAGCGTCGCCGGCATGCCCCGCACGTGACCGGGGGCGTGCTCGTCGAGCTCGCGCACGCCGGAGCAATCGGCGGAGGGCCAGTCGGCCGCGCTGCGGAAGAAGCCCTCGCCGAGGCATGAATCGTGGCTGCGAAGCATGGCGACGATGTCGGCGACGGCCTCACCCGTGGCGGCGTCGACCGAGAGCGGGGAGGAGGGGAGACCGTCGTTGGTGTCGAGACCGTGACCCCACTCGTGGGAGATGACGTCCTGGATCTCACCGGCGTTCGCGCAGCGGTCGGAGGCCTGGAAGAAGTTGAGCGAGGTGCCGTTCCAGTACGCGTTGCAGTTGCCGGGGAGGTTCGTGTCGACCTGGAGCTGCTCGTCGAGCCAGGTGAGATCGAGCCAGCGCGTGGCCTGACGACGGGCGGCCTCGGAGTGGAAGTAACACGTGCGATCGGCGCGGCTCGCGAAACCGTTGCCCATCGTGTCGCTGCCGCCGGTGCCGAAGCTCACGTCACCATCGGCGCCGACACTCGCGGCCGGGTGCTCGGGATCGGTGCAGGCCACGCAGTCGACGTTCACCACCGGACCGGAGAGGCCGACCGTCGTCGGGAGCGCCGGGTCGACGAAGTGACCGTCGAGCCCGGCGACCACGCCACCGACCTCGATCGAAGGCAAGAGCTCGAGCCGCTCGTCGTCGTCGGGACCGTGCGGCAGCACGCCACCGAGCACGCGACCCGCTGCTTCGGCAGGTGCCGGGCCGAGGCAGCCCTCGACGGTGGCGTCGGCGAGCTCGAGCAGGCTGCCGTCGAGCGCGTCGACCCAGCCCACGTGATGACGTCGGGTGTCGGCGGCGAGCACCGACACCCGCCATGCCAGCCGATGACCGTCGTCGACCGGCTTCCAGTAGAGGTCGGTCACGGCCGGTCGCATCAGGCCGATGGGTCGCAGCCCGGCGGCGCGGAGCGTGGTGCTGGTCGCCGTGGTGGCTCCGATGGAGGGAGTGGCTGCCGTCGTGGGGAGCGCGCCGACTCGACCGAGGTAGGTCAGCCTCCCGCCGCGCAGAACCGTCGTGACCCGCGCGCCGAAGACCGGCACGTCGTCGTGCACCAGCTCGTGATGGACGATGAGCCCAGAGCGACCGAAGGGATGCGGACCCGAGGTGGTGAGACGAAGCTCGTCGGCCTCGAGCCCGAGGAGACCCGATGGCCCCGTCAGCAGCTTCTCGATCGCCATGACGAGAGCTCGCTGGTCCCGTCGTGCATCGAGTGAGACCAACTCGTCCTCGGACAGTAGCTCGAAGGCTCCGCCGAGCATCCTCCGCAGGGTGCCATCGGCCGCTCGCTGGACCGTGAAGCCCTCCGCGTCGAGGCGGGCCCAAGCGTTCGTCGTCGAAGTCGGCTCACCCGCCGTGGCCAGCAGGGGCGGGAGAAGCACGAGCAGGCAGGACGCAGCCAGCACGGGGGAACGCAACATGACGGTCTCCGGTCGGACATCGAGAGCGGACGGCACTCCGGAACGAGTACCTACCAGTAACTCCATGACGGGGTGTTTCTCACCAAAAGATGCATCCCGCGGGCCTGTCTGACACCCCCCGTGTTCCCGAACGCCCATTCGGGTTCCCAGCATGCTGATCACCGGGGGCAGGGCAGCCTCGACGATGGGCGACGGCCGCTCCATCCTGCACGTGGGGCTGGCGCGACGAAGGTGATGAGAGTCCGGACGAGGTCCGGGCTGCTGGAGATCCGCAGATGACGTTCGTCCCGCGTCCCGTCCTGTTTCTCACGTCCCTGCTCGTGCTCGGTGTCAGCCCGGTGCAGGCCGATGGCGAGCTGCGTCGCTTCCAGCTCCGTCACGGTGCCGCCTGGGAGCTCACGCCGGACGCCGTCAGCGGTCGCCCACGCCGGCTCAGTGGTGGAGCTCTCGTCCTGCCGTCGGACGTCGACGCCGAGGGGCAGGCACTCCGACAGCTCGCAGGAGTCCTGGAGCTGACACCCGACGAGTGGCAGCAGGTACCGAACGCCGCGACGCAACGCTCGACCGTCGAGTCGGGCCTGCGTGCAGTCCACTTCGATCGAGTCGTCGGTGGTGCTCGCGTGATCGGCTCACGTCTCACCATGGCGATCGTCGACGACCGCGTGCTCGCCGCGCACGTCGTCGGCAGCGGGCCGCTGTCGGCTCCGCCCGTCGTGCGCTTCGGATCCGAACAGGCTGAGACCCGAGCGGCCGCCGCGCTCCCCGGTGGCCACGACGCCGTCGTCGAGTGGTCGCCGGCCGAGCTCGTCCTCACGCCGGAGCCCGAGCGTTCGCTCGCCTGGGAAGTCGAGCTCCGCACCACCGTTGACGACCTGCCCCGCCGCTTCGTCGCGTGGATCGACGCGGTCGGGGGAGGTCTGTTGACCCTGCGTGACGAAACCATCGAGTCCTGTGACCCTCCGCCGGCTGGTGGGCTCGAGCGTCGGGTGCAAGGCGGCGTGCGAGGCGAGGATCCCGCCGACGGTGAGCGCACCGAGCTGTTGCTGTGGAGCGACGTCGGTGGCGGCGTGACCAGCGGGGCCGAGGGCTTCTTCGCACCACCTCCTGGTGGGGGCGTGGCGACCTTGACCGGTCCGGCGGCGCGCGTGAGCTGCGTGAGCTGCACGGGACCGACCGCCGCGGCGGCGAGCGCGGGGGCCGATGGTGAGATCGACTTCGGGGTCGGTGGCGAGGACGCGACGGGCAACGGTCGGTCGACACCGGCGGAGCGCACGACCTTCTTCCTGGTCGAGCGCTTGCGTCGCCAGGCGTCGCGTCATCTCGGCAGCCCGTTCCTGACCGATCCGCTCGACATCCGCACGAACCTGCGAGGTTCCTGCAACGCCTACTTCGACGGCCGCACCCTCAACTTCATGCGCTCGTCGTCTCGCTGTGCGAACACTGGCGAGCTCCGTGGAGTGATCGCCCACGAGTGGGGCCATGGTCTCGACGCGGCCGACGGGTTGCCCGCCAGCAGCGTGAGCGTCGATGCCGCCACCGGTGAGGCGGTCGCCGACATCGTCGACATCCTGAGGGGTCGCGATGCCTGCATCGGCGAGGGCTTCTACCGCAACAGCTTCGACTGGCCCTCCGACGAGTGCACCGGAGTGCGCGATCTCGATCCGACCAGCGTGGGTCACCGTCGAGGACGTCTCACCGTCGCGAATGCAGTGGACGCGTGTCCCACGAGTGATCTCTATCGTGGGGTGCTCGGCTTCGAGGGGCATTGCGAGGGGGAGATCCTCGGTCAGGCTTTCTGGGGACTGATCGAGAACCTGCGGACCGGCCTGGGGCGCGACGGCACGCCCTTGCCGGGAGGGGCGCTCCCCGAGGAAGAGGCTTGGGAAGTCGCCGAGCGGATCTTCTACCGCTCACGAGCGCTGCTGGCGGCCTACGCGCCTTCCGACCTTCAGTCGATCGGCATGGGGGCACACGAGGCGTTCCTCTTGGCCGACGACGAGGGCGACGGTCTCGCCGACGGCACGCCGCACGCGTCATACATCGAGGACGCGCTCGGGGCGCATGGTCTGCTCGAGGCGGGGCTCCGACCACCCGATGCGGCTCCCTGCACGCCGCCCGCCGATCCGACTCTCGCCGTCGCGGTCGGAAGTGATCCTGGCTCCGGCTTGCCGCGGATGGAGCTGACCTGGTCCGACGTCGGCGCCGACAGCCACGTCGTCCTTCGCGCCGACGATGCGGACGAGGCCTACGTGCCAGTCGCCGAGCTCGGCGTCGGCGTGACTGCTTGGAGCGATCGCTCCGTGCTGCCCGGACGCACGTATCTCTATCGCGTGCTGGCCGCCGATGCGGCTGGCTGCACGAGCCACGGCACGAGCTCCGTGACGGCGACGGCCGGTCCGGTCCTCACGATCGACGCGCTGCGTCTCGACGATGCGGCTGGTGGGGATGGCGACCTCCTGCTGTCCTACGGTGAAGAAGCGGAGCTCGCGATCGACCTCCGCAACGTCGGCGGTGCGGACGCGCTCGACCTCTCGGTGACGCTCGCGTCCACCGACCCGCTCCTGGTCGTCACGACGGCCGGACCGCTCGACTACGGCACGGTCGGCGTCGGGGCCGTGGCGGCGTCACCCGGGAGCTTCGTGATCCGAGCCGATCCCGGTGCGCCGAGTCATCAGCAGCTCCTGCTCTCGGGCGTGACCTCCGATGGCGCGTGCCTCCGACTCACCGTGCCGGTGGAGCTCGGGACCGAGGAGCTCGTCGTCGTCTCCTCGACCCTCGACGACGCAGCGGGTGGTGACGGCAATGGCGCTTGGGATCCGGGTGAGAGCGTTCGCGTGAACTGGGAGCTGCGGGAAGACGGCCTGCTTCCCGTGCAGTCGATCCAGGGCGTGCTGACCCTCGCGCCCGGCGCACCTGCCGGGATCACCATCGACGTCGGCTCCGACACCTGGCCCGACCTCGCCCCTGGCGCGTCGGCCCACGACCTCGCCGCCTTCGAGCTCACCGCCGACATGACGGTGCCCCGTGGCGCGCGCGTGCCGTTCCTTCTCTCGGTCACCACTGCCGGTGCTGGACCGGTGGACCTGCCGGTCGACCTGTTGGTCGGTGGCCTGCCGCCGGGGCAGCTCGAGTGGAGCGACGGTCCGCGGACGATCATCGAGCAACAGACACCGCTGGTGCTCCAACTCGATGACGACGATGGAGACGGACGGGTGACCGGCTGCGACATCCCCGACGTGGTCTACCGCGCCGGCGTGCTCGCCAACTCGGGGCTGGTGGCCATGTCTGGTGACGGCTCGCGCGAGCTGTGGCGGAGCGTCGACCCGTGCTTCGATCTGGCCAGCGGCTCGCAGGCGGCCGGAGCCGACATCGACGGTGATGGCGCCTCGGAGATCGTCGTGGTGGGCCGCGACGGTCACGCCTGTGCCTTCGACGAGGACGGCACCCGACTTTGGCGCACCGACCGCATCATGATGTCGGGACAGCGCGGGATGCCGACGAACTACGCCGGGATGCCGAAGATCCGCGATCTCGATCACGACGGCGACATCGAGATCCTGATCGGCTACACGCTGCTCGATGCAGCCGACGGCTCGGTCATCTGGGAGAAGTTCTGGGACAACTGGGGCCCGACGATGATCGCCGATCTCGACCTCGACGGCAGCGAGGAGCTCATCGGCGGCTACTACGAGCCGAGCATGGGTGCGGACCGTCCGAGAACGGTGGACACCGCCGGCATCCTGGATCCACGCGTGTTCGACGGCTTCTCCTGGGGTGGTGGGGTGACGCAGCTCGACCTCGACCCCGAGCCGGAGCTCGTCTACATGGATCAGTTCGTCCACCTCCATGCCGAGAATCACGACGGCACGGAGGTGTTCCCACCCATCGAGCTGGCTCCATTGACGCAAACGGGGGGCACCGCCACCCCTTGTGCAGGTGACTTCGACGGCGACGGTTTCTCCGAGATCGCCGTGCCGAGCCGCGACTTCCTGCACGTCTTCGACCAGGACGGTACCGAGCTCTGGACCCACGCTCGGGACGGCGAGTACTTCGGTTCGTGCTCGGTGTTCGACTTCGACCTCGATGGACGCCCGGAGATCGTCACCCACGACAAGCAGTTCCTGCACGTGCTGTCGGGGACCGGTAGCGTGCTCTGGGAACATGAGGCTCGCTCTCCCTGGGACCACTGGAACACGCCGGTGATCGCCGACGTCGACGCCGACGGCTCGGCCGAGCTGGTCGTCATGCGCACGCCATCGGGTGCCAGCACGGAGCTCTTCGTCTTCGGCAACCCGGCCTGGCCGCCGGCACGTCGCATCTGGGGTGAGCACGCCTACGCGGTCACCGAGATCGAGGACGGCGGCGCGGTGGCGTCCGAGCTGAACCGGAGTTGGCTGAGCCACGGGATGATCAACGGTCAGGTCGCCGCCTGCGGCTGCGCCGACTCGGTGCTCAGCCTCGCCGTCGACTCGAGCTGCGACGGCACGACGGCGTGTCTCACTGCCGACACCACCGGTGACGTCGCCGAGGTTCGCTGGGACTTCGGTGACGGCTCGCCTCCGGTGTCCGGTGCGGTGGCCTGTCACGACTTCGGTGGCGCTGGGACTCGGGTCGTCACGGTCGAGCTCGTCGATTCGGCCGGCTGCTCGGTGACGCGTCGCGAGGTCGTCGAGCTCCCCGAGCCGCTGACCTTGACGGTGCCGGACGTCACCATCTGCATCGCGGAGCGGACCTGCCTGACGGTCGTGCCTTCGGGCGGGACCGGACCGTACGAGGTCACCTGGAGCTTCGGGGACGGGACGCCGGACGAAGTGGGCGAGGAGGTGTGCCACGCCTGGCCGCCGGGCGACTTCACCGTGGCGGCGCGGGTGCGCGACGCGGCGGGTTGTCTCGTCGAGAACGTGCGGACCTTCCCGGTGGGTCGCGTGCCGGCCTCGGTGGGGCCGGTGCTCCGGCCGCTGGGTCACGGCGATCCGCTGGCGCCGATGATCTCCTCGAGCTGGGACTGGTCCGGCGATCAAGGTCTTCCGCGACCGACCGATCAGTCCTACGTGTTCCTGCGCGGGAGCGAGCCGGAGCTGTTGCTCCGGGTCGTCGGTTCGGAGGGGCTCGCCGCCACGAGCTTCACCGAGGAGACCCCGGCTGGAGGACCGCGACTTCACTTCTTCAAGGTCCTTGCCGAGGATCCCTGCGGGCTGGAGAGCGAGAACTGATTCGCGGGGGCTGATGGATGAGCGACACGCTGCGACGCTGGTACAACCGGATC
Source organism: Acidobacteriota bacterium (assembly GCA_039029535.1). Taxonomy (GTDB): domain Bacteria; phylum Acidobacteriota; class JBCCFW01; order JBCCFW01; family JBCCFW01; genus JBCCFW01. The sequence continues at coordinate 58,211 of JBCCFW010000021.1, read as the reverse complement.
GACCGGCTGTTCGATCGTGGCGCGCTCGAGGAGCCGCGGGACGAGGTCCGGGAGGAGCCGGCTGCCGAGCCGCTGTCGGCCCGAGATGCCTTCGCTCTCCTGTTGCCGCTCGTGCGAGCGCACGACCGGCGACCGGTGCTCACCCAGGTGGCGGCGTCGGAGAGCGTCGAGCCCTGTGGGCGGGCGTCGCGCTGGGAGATGGCCTGGGCGCTCCCGCGGTGTCGGGCGTTCGCCAGCGCCGACTGGGCGTTGCAGCACGACGTGGCCGGAGAGCCAAGGTCGAGTCGGGTCGAGCTCCGGCTCCGGCCCCATGCTCCGGCCGGCGGCTCGCTCCGCCAGGCGGTGGACGAGGGGCGCCTGCTCCATCGTCAGCTCGTCGGGTCCTGGAGAGACGAGATGCGACGACGCGGGAGCCTGCCGGCCGACTTCCGCGACTCCACGGAGGTGGCGCCCCGGCTCTTCGGCGGCGTGCTCGACCCGGCGGACGACGAGCTGAGCCTGGCGCTCGAGCGGGATCCCGGCGACGGGCACGTCACCTGGGTCGCCCGGGGGCGTCGGCACGCCGTGCGCTGTCCAGCCACGTGAGGCCGAAACGAACAGGCGAGAAGGGCCTGACGTGACCTCGGCCTGGTCACGGTGACCTTCGAGGGGCCTCCGGCATCCAAGACCATCGTGGGTCGGAGGATCTGTTGAGGAAGAGCCGATGTCGAAGGACCGCTGTCGTCCTGCCCCCTCCACCCTCGCCTGCCTGATCGTCTTCTCGCTCGGGTCGTCCACGGCCCAGGCCGCCAACACCGAGGACGGCTTCCTGAAGGGCAAGGGGAGGACGGAGCTCGTCCTGTCCCTGGCCACCGAGCGCTTCGACGACTTCCGCTTCGGGAGCGAGCGGATGGACCTGCCCCCGGTGTTCCGGGAGATCGACAAGCGCTCGGCCTCGGTCATGGTCAAGCACGGGCTCACCGATGATCTCGACCTGACGGTGCAGCTTCCGTACATCTCGTCGCGGGCCGACGGTGACGCTTCCCTCGGCGATCTCCCGGCTCAGAGCGAGAGCGGGCTCCAGGACTTGTCGGTCCAGCTCAAGTGGCGCGCTGCGCAATCGCGGGACGGTCGCTTCTCGTTCCTGCTGAACGGTGGTCTCACCACGCCGGCCAGTGACTACGTCGAGAACGCGCTGCTCTCCAACGGCAACGGGGCGACGGCCCTCGACCTGCACGTGGTCTTTCACCACCAGGCCGAGAGCGGTCTCTTCAACGTCGTGCAGGCTGGCTACAGCGCGCGCACTGCGGGCGTGCCCGACGCGATCTTCATCGGCACCAAGATCGGCTGGGTCGGAGACCGCTTCTACTTCGGCGCGAGCCTCGACCGAGAGCAGTCCACCAGCGGACCCGACATCGGCGATCCGGGATTCACCTTCCCCGCCACCCGTGTCGAGAGCACGCGGCTGGCGGTGAGCACGCACTGGTCGTTCACGCCGGTGTTCGGTGCCTCGGTGGGCATCGGTCGCTACCTCGACGGTCGCAACCTGCCGCTGACGACGTACTACTCGCTCGGCCTGACCTTCCAGCTCGACCGAGGAGGACGTCACCGCTCCGGAGCCGGTCCCGTGCTCGGTCCGAGCACGAGACCGTCCGGAGCGACGACGCGTCCGACGACCCGGCCATCGCGCGGCACGAGCACGCGACCGGCCTTCGCCACGACGAGACCCTCACGGTGAGCCGTGACGATCTCGTCGCGTCGTCGGGTCAGCTCCCGGCCGCCGTCTCGGTCGCCGCGCCGAGCTGGCCGCGGAGCTGACTCACGAGCTCGGGCGGCGCCCGCACCCGCAAGCGCGTCCCCTCGTCCTCGTGCGAGATCGAGAGGACCCGACACGACTCGTGGATGGTGTTGACCATCCGGCCGTCGGCGTGCGGCACCAGGAGCTCCTCCTCGACCATGTCCTCCTCGAAGTGCGCGACGATGCGTTCGTGCAGCATCGTCACGTCTTCGGGGCGGTGGGCCGACAAGAGGATCGCGTCCGGATGCTCGTCGGCGAGCGCGACACGCTCCTCCTCCGAGAGACGATCCATCTTGTTGAGGACGAGCTGGATGGGACCGTCGTCGGCGTCGATCTCGCCAAGGACCTTGCGGGTCACCGCGAGCTGAGACCGCCAGGCCGGGTCGGATGCGTCCACCACGATGAGGAGGAGCGCGGCGTCGCCGGCTTCCTCCAGGGTCGAGCGGAACGAGGCCACGAGGTCGTGGGGGAGCTTGTCGATGAAGCCGACGGTGTCGGACACGAGGATGCGCGGGCGCGTCTCCGGATGGAGCTTCCGCACGGTCGTGTCCAGGGTCGCGAAGAGCTGATCGGCGACGAGGATCTCGCTGCCGGTCAACGCCCGCATGAGCGACGACTTGCCGGCGTTGGTGTAGCCGACCAGGGCGACGAGGTCTCGCTGCGTCCGACGTGAGCGACGGGTCGCCGCCTCCCGTCGCACGATGACCAGCTCGTCCTTGAGCGCCGCGATGCGGTCACGGACCTTGCGGCGGTCGAGCTCCAGCGACGATTCGCCGGCACCACGACCACCGATTCCCCCGGCCGCTCCGCGCTGTCGATCGGGACGGCTCCCGGTCGCGCGGAGACGGGGCGCGAGGTACTCGAGACGGGCCAGCTCGACCTGGAGCTTCGCCTCCCGCGTGCGAGCGTGACGCTGGAAGATGCTGAGGATCACCGAGGGGCGATCCATGATCTCCGCGCCCAGCGCACCGGTGAGGTTGCGAAGCTGGGTCGGGCTCAGCTCGTGGTCGACCACCACGATGGTGGCTCGTTCGTCCTCGGGCACGGGCGGGCTCTCGGACTCGGACTCACCGGAGCTCTCGTCGAGCTCCACTTCCTCGTCGTCCGTGTCCGCGCGCTGACCGGCGCTGGAGGGCACGCTACCGCTCCCACCGGTCCAGCGGGCGATTTCGCGGAGCTTGCCGGCGCCCACGAGCGTGGGACTGCCCTCGGTGGCCCGTCGCTGTGTCATTCGAGACACCGTGCGCAGGCCCAGGGTGCTGGCCAGCCGTTCGAGCTCATCGAGAGAGGAGACCAGGTCCTCGTCGCTGACGCCCGGAAGCTGCACCGCCACGAGGACGGCGCGTTCGTCGATGGGTTCCAGGGATCGGGGGTCGCGTTGCATGGGCTCTCCTGACTCGTCTTCCGAGGAGGACGGGATGAGAGCAGGAGACCGATGGTCTCGCTGCCAGTGAGAGGTGGGGCAGTTGCCTCAGGCGGCACTTCCGGCGACGGGGGTCGACGGGAAGAGGCTCAGTTGGCGGAGCTCACTGGCTGAATCCGGGACGATGCTGACTCGACCGCGAACGGCAGGTGGCGAGCTCCAGGGCCGGGTGGCCCGAGAGGTGCTTCTTCCTGTCGATGTTCGCGAGAGTGCTCATGTCGCGGAGAAGATGGACCCTCACTGCGCGAGTGTCAAGGTCTCAGGTCGAGGGGAGCGATGCGCGGCGTGCGCCGGACCGCTACCAGCCCAGGGTCCTCAGCACCGGGTCATGCACGCTGGCATTGCTCGTCAGCGCCCGGAGTTTCGAGCCGACGGAGGACGGTTGCATCGTCACCGCGCCGCCGGCCTCTTGCACGAGCAGCCCGGGAGCAGCGATGTCGTACAGCTCGATCCCGACATCGATCGTCGCGTCGACTCGACCCTCCGCCACCAGGACGTGACCCCACCAGTCACCGAAGCTGCGGGTCCGCCGAACCTCACCGATCAGGCGGGTGAACTGCTCCCACTCTCCCGTCGTGTAGAGATGCCGCACCCCGCCATGGGTCAAGAACGTGTCGGAGAGCTGCGAGGTCGCGCTGACGGCCAATCGACGTGCGCGCCGATCCTCGGGAGTGGCTGGCAACCCCGGCGCTCCGAAGGCACCACCACCGCGCACGGCCCACCAGGTCCAGCCGGCGATGTCCTCCGACGCGCCGGGATCGGCGCCGCCGAGCGAGCCGGCACTGCCGAGCACCGGTGCGTGGATGACCGAGAGCACGGTGTCGTCGTCGTCTTGAAGGGCGATGAGGGTGGCGAACCAGGGAAGACCGTCGACGAAGTTGCGAGTGCCGTCGATGGGGTCGAGGACCCAGCGCACGCGCTGGTTGCCGCTGGCGCCGAGCTCCTCGCCGAGGAAGCCGAAGTCCGGGCAGAGCGAGCCCAGCCGCTGTCGGAGCACCGCCTCGGCGCCGCGATCGGCGACGGTCACCGGCGTGCCGTCGTCCTTCGTGTCCGGAGACAGCTCCGACGAGCGGAAGTGCTCCCGAAGGATCGCGCCGGCTTCACCGCAGGCGTCGAAGATCCCGGGAAGAAGGTCCTGGAGATCGGTGGTGGTGAGCTCGTCCATGATCCACTTGGTTCGATGGAGGCCGTGGGTCGAGCGTCGAGAGCCGAGAGCCGTCAGGCGAGGCGGCGGACCGAGTCCGTGACGGCCGGGTTCTGCTTGACCATGTTGCGGTCGGAGGCCTTGAGCGTCTTGAGCAGCTCCCTGGTGATCTGCCGTGGCGTCTTCGGGTTCATGACCAGCTCGAGTCGGACCTGGTAGTTGGCCAGGGCCTCCTTCGACTCCGCCACCGCCGTGAGCACCTTCCGCGAGGCGATGCGGCTGCGGGCGATCTCGAGCACGAAGTTGCCGCCGAGGTTGGTCTCCTTGAGGCAGCGGATGACCAGCGCGTCGTCGCGGAAGAATTCGTTCCAGAGCTGCTTCACGAGCTTCTGACCACCCTTCTGCAGGGCGGCGAGCTTCTCGTTGTTGCCTTGGGCCCGGAAGACCTGGACGAGCTTGGTCCGTGCCTTCGCCTTGACCTCCATGTAGCGCACCTTCGGGTTGTTGAGGAGCGCGACGAGATCGGGCAGGCGGGTCACGCTGTTGACGACGTCGAGCAGCGCGATGGAGGGGGCGTTCGGGCACTCGAGGAAGGCCGACTGGACGGACGGCCGCATGAAGACCTTGCGGTTCTGATGGATCGCCTCGGCGACCTTGGCGCTGGCGCGGCGTGCGATGTTGGCCGCGTCGCGATCGGCCAGGGCCGGGTTGCTCAAGAGAGCGACGAGAAGGTCCTCGCGGTTGTCGTGAATGAGACGCCCGAGGACGGCTGGGTCCTTGGTGGTGCGGGCCTCTTCGAGCTCGCCGGCGGGGACCTTCCCGGCAGTCGGCGTCGGGCCGACCTTGCCCGGCGTCGTCTCGACTTCCGCAGCGGTCTCGACCTGGGCGGCGGCTTCGTCCGGCGCGGCCGTGGTCTCTTCGGGTGGCGGTGGGGCTGCCTGATCCCCGGTCGACGATGAGCCGACGGGCTCGCGCTCACCGGGCGTCAGCCCTTGACCGGCACCGCTGGGGAGCTTGATCTTGGCGGTCCGGGCCGCGCTGCTGCGTCGGTGCTTGCGGCGACCCGGGACCGGCGGCGCGGCGGCTTGCTGTTGCTGGGTCGTTGCCGGCTGGCTCGCGGCTGGTTCTGTCGTCGCGGGCTGCGTCGTGGCCTGTTGTTGAGTCGCGGCCGGCTGCTGCGTTGCGGCCGGTTGCGTCGTGGCGGGTTGTTGGGTGACCTGCGGCTGGGTGGGCTGCTGGAGGGCGCGAGCGTCCACGGCGTGCAGCACGTCGAGGGCGAAATCGCCGCTGCTGGCAGCGACGGTCGCGCCCGGCGCGCTCGTGGGCAGGTCGGTGCCGAGCTCCGATCGCAGGAGGTCGCGGAGACTCGACGGGTTCTGACCGGCCGGTGCGGGCGGGGCTCCCATGAGCTCACGCTGGAGCATCGCCTTGAGCATCGGCGGCGTCTTCTCGGCCACCGGAGCCGGTGCGGCCTGAGCCGGCTCGTCATCGTCATCGAAGTCGTCGGCGCCAGCCGGGGCCGTCGTCGCCGTGCCGGCCCTTCGGCCGGCCGAGCGCTCGAGGGCCCGCTGACGGACGAGCTCGCGGTCGTGAGGGCTCAGCGCCGCGATGAGGTCCTTGAGATCTTCCTGGATCTCGGCCTGTTCGTCCGCCGTCATGCCGGGCTGGTCGAGCTCGGAAAGCAGGTCGAAGACGGCGAAGGTGCGGTCGAGCTCACCCCGGATCGCGTCCGGGATGGCCTCGTTTCGGAACAGCGCCTCCTTGACCTGCCAGTCGTCCCACCAGTCCTGCTGGCTGCGGATGAAGTCGAAGAGCTGTCGAGCGCGCACCCAGGCTGCCAGGTTGCGCACGACCCCCAGCGTCGAGGGGTCGGCGGCGCACTGGAGCATGGTCTGCAGGAGCTGGGCGTAAGCCCGCTCCTGCTCGGACATGGTGTCCGGACCCGTGATCGCGTCGCTCACGACGCCACGGCCCCCGTGCCTGGGTGCGGCAAGACCAGCGTGCTCACGTCGTGGCGTCGTCCTCGAGGGCGGCCTGGGCCGCGGCGAGTCGGGCGGTGGGCAGACGCGGCGGCGAGCAGGACACGTAGTCGAGTCCGGCCCGGTGGAAGAACTTCACCGACTCGCCGTCGCCGCCGTGCTCACCGCAGATGCCGAGCTTGAGCGTCGGGTTGCCCTCGCGACCTTCGCGGGCCGAGGTCTCGACGAGACGGCCGACACCGTCCTGGTCGATCGTCTGGAAGGGATCGGCCGGGAGATGACCACCCTCGACGTAGAAGTCGAGCAGGGGGGCGGTGTCGTCTCGCGAGAGACCGAAGGCCATCTGCGTGAGGTCGTTGGTGCCGAAGGAGAAGAACTGTGCGGTCTCGGCGATGAGCTTCGACATGAGCGCCGCGCGGGGGATCTCGATCATCGTGCCGACGAGGTAGTCGACGCGACGTCCCTTCTCCTCGAAGACCTTCTCTGCGGTGGCGTCGATGAGCGTGCGCAGGGTGACCAGCTCCTTCGCTTCGGAGATGAGCGGCACCATGATCTCGGGCACCGCCTGACCACCACCTCCGACGACGTCGCAGGCGGCTTCGAGGATGGCTCGGGTCTGCATCTCGCAGATCTCCGGGTAGCTGATCGCCAGCCGGCAGCCGCGATGGCCGAGCATGGGGTTCGACTCGGAGAGCTTGGCGACGAGGTCCTGCACCTGCTCGAGCGTGAAGCCGAGCTGCTTCGCCAGGGCCTCCTGAGGCTCCTTCTCGTGGGGGAGGAACTCGTGCAGCGGCGGGTCGAGCAGGCGGATGGTCACCGGTCGTTCGCCCATGGCTTCGAAGATGCCGGCGAAGTCGGCCCGCTGCATGGGCAGGAGCTCGCCCAGCGCGGCGCGACGGGCGGTCTCGTCCTCGGCGACGATCATCTTGCGGAAGGCGAGGATGCGGTCTTCCTCGAAGAACATGTGCTCGGTGCGGGTGAGGCCGATGCCCTGGGCGCCGAGCTTGACCGCGGCCGCTGCCTGCTCCGGGGTGTCGGAGTTCGTCCGGACGCCCAGCCGACGGTGCTCGTCGGCCCAGCTCATGAGCTTGGCGAAGTAGGGGTAGATGACCGACTCGTCCTCACCGAGGGTGCCGTCGACGATGACGCGGTAGACCTCCGAGGGCTCCGTGCCGATCTCGCCCTGGTAGACCCAGCCGGTGGTGCCGTCCAGGGAGACGAAGTCACCCTCGCGGAGGGTGATGTCACCGACCTTGATGGTGCCGTTGTCGTAGCTGATGTCGAGAGCGTCGCAGCCAGCCACGCAGGGCTTGCCCATCTGACGGGCGACCAGCGCGGCGTGGGAGGTCGCGCCGCCGCGGGCGGTGAGGATGCCCTCGGCCTTCTTCATCCCGTCGATGTCCTCCGGTGAGGTCTCGATCCGCACCAGGAGGACGGGGCCGTCGGCCGACATCTCGACGGCGCGGTCGGCCGACAGGGCGACTCGACCCGTCGCCGCACCGGGGCCGGCGTTGAGACCGTGAGCCAGCCGGGAGCCAGCCGACTCGGCGCTCTTGAGCGCTTCGGTCTTGAAGACCGGCTTGAGGAGCTGCTCGAGGGCGTCGGCGTTCACGCGCTTCAGCCCGGTGGCCTGATCGATGAGACCTTCCTCGACCATCTCGACGGCGCAGCGCACCGCGGCCACGCCCGTGCGCTTGCCGCTGCGCGTCTGCAGCAGGTACAGCTCACCACGCTGGATGGTGAACTCGATGTCCTGCATGTCCTGGTAGTGCTTCTCGAGTCGGGCCTGGACCTCGTTCAGCTTGGCGAAGGCCTCGGGCATGCTGGACTCGAGCGAAGCGTCGCCGCCGACCGCCGTCTTGAGCGGCTGGGGCGTGCGGGTTCCGGCGACCACGTCCTCGCCCTGGGCGTTGCGGAGCCACTCGCCGAAGAACACCTTCTCGCCGCTGGCAGGGTCGCGGGTGAAGGCGACGCCGGTGGCGCAGTCGTCACCCATGTTGCCGAAGACCATGGCCTGCACGTTCACGGCCGTGCCGAGGTCGTCGGGGATGCGCTCCATCCGGCGGTAGCTGATGGCGCGGTCGTTGTTCCAGGAGGCGAAGACGGCCTCGATGGAGCCCCAGAGCTGCTCGCGCGGATCGTCGGGGAAGCCCTGGCCGCCGTCGGCCTTGGAGATCTCGATGAACTGGTCGACCAGGGCCTGCCAGTCCTCGGCGGTGAGGTCGGTGTCCTCGGTGGTGCCCTTCGCATCCTTGCGGGCGTCGATGAGCCGCTCCATCGGCTCGACGTCACGGTCGAGGACGACGTCGGAGTACATCTGCACGAGACGGCGGTAGCAGTCCCAGGCGAAGCGGTCGTCGGCGCGGGCCACGTGGCCGGCGATGGTGTCGCGCGAGAGACCGAGGTTGAGGACCGTGTCCATCATCCCCGGCATGGAGATCGCGGCGCCGGAGCGGACGGAGACGAGCAGGGGATCGTTCGGGTCGCCGAACTTCATCCCGGTGCGCTGCTCGAGGAGGGCGATCGCCTCGTCGACCTGCTGCTCGAGGCCGTCCGGACGCTGGCCCGTCTTCATGTACTCGATGCAGGCCTCGGTGGAGATGGTGAAGCCTGGCGGGACGGGGATTCCGAGGTTGGTCATCTCGGCCAGGTTGGCGCCCTTGCCGCCCAGGAGGCGGCTGAGGCCCGCGTCGCCATCGGCGCGGCCATCTCCGAAGGAGTGGATGTAGCCCTTGCTCATGTGGGGAGAACTCCGGTTGCTAGTGGGCGGCCCGGGAGGGAGGGAACGGGGGGCCGAGAATCCGCTGCGAAAGGACGGAAATCTTACCGGATGGGGGACCGAGCGTGGGGACCGGATCCCGGTCGGTCGGGCCATTGCGAGGCCGAGTTGTCAGCTTCCCGCCGCCGCCGGGTTGAGAACGGGGAGGTCGCTGGGTGGGGGGCGATGCGTGTCCTGGCCCAGGCCTCGTCCCTTTTCCCACTTCTTTTTCCGAGGGCCTCGACCATGACTCATCGATCGAGCTCATCGTTCGCTACCTGCCTGCTCACCTGCCTTCTCCTTGCTCCGACGGCCGTCCGTGCCGACGAGACCATCGTCTTGAGGAGCGGCGTGAATCCCGCCCACTTCCTCACGGGGGCGGCCGGCCGGCCGCTCCGGAACGACCCCTTCTCGGAGGCCGACTTCGCCGCCGCCCGCACCGGTGACGCCGCCTTCACGATCACCCGCAACTCGGCCTGGATCCCGCAGCTCGAGTGCGACCCCGAGTCGCTGTGGATCAACTCGATGCCGACCACTCGACCGCAGACGGTGCTCTACGCCGTCGACTTCGAGGTCACGACGACACCGATCGCCGCGGCGTCCATCGACTTCTGCTGGGCCACCGACGACCAGCTCGGCGACTCGCTTCTCGGCCCGGGGGTCGGTGCCAACCAGGTCGGCGTCTTCCTCAACGGTGCGCCGCTTCCCGAGGAGTTCCTTCTCGGTGGCTTCACCGAGGAGAGCACGGCCTCCCTCGACGGGATCGAGGATCTCCTCGTCACCGGCACGAACACGCTCTACGTCTACCAGCGCGACCGCTTCTTCATCGCTTCGGGCGTGATGTTTTCCGCGACCCTCAGCGTCTCCGGCGGCTCCTGTGATGCCGACGGCTTCGAGGGCGGCGCCGACGCCGCGGGAGAGGCCGACGTGGTCTTCCCCGGAGCCGGGTTCACGGTGGTCGGGTCTCCTGGGCCGGCGATCCTGTTCGACTCCGACGCGCCTGGCTGTGATGACGCCGACCTGACGACCCCCGGTCCGGGCCCCGGCAACGACCTCGCGCAGGGACAGGTGCTCATCCTCCGCGAGATGGACAGCGACTGCGTCCGCGACGATGACCGCAACGGCGGCACCCTGACCTTCACCTGGGACGTGCCCGTCGACTTCGCCTCCGTCGGCGTGCTCGACGTCGACGAGGAGGGCGGTTTCGTCACGACCCTCGACGCCGACGGTGCGGTGCTCTGCGTGGAGCCCCTGCCGGCGAGCGACGACAACGGCTGGCAGGACGTTGCCTGTCCCTCGGCCGGCGTCACGACGATGGAGGTCACGCTGGTCGGCAGTGGGGCGGTCACGGGGATCACCTGTGCTCCCGCCCTCGCCGCGGCCGGTGAGCTCGCCGGTCTCGGCGGTCGTGGCACCTTGGCCGGCGGTGCCGAGCTCGACGTGGACGTGACCGCTTTCGGTGCCGCGATGGCGTGGGGGCGTCTCGACTACCGCGCGCCGCTCGAGGCCGCGCTGGAGCTTCCGACGCGGTCGAGCCGTCGGCAGCTCGAGGGCGTCGGCGTGGTCCGAGGGACTTCGCGTCGGGGACCGACTCTCGCTGAGCCCGAGCACCACCGACTGGTCGCCATGCTCGACTCGGTCCTCGTGTCGCCGCGCACGCCTGGGCTCCTCGTTCTTCGTGGGCACGGGGCGTGGAACGGTCGTGGCCTGCACCGCGTCGAGCTGACTCTCGACGAGCGGCGGCTCGACCGTGGTGACGTGGTCGAGCTGGTGGTGCGCGCGCCGGACGGTGCCGTCGTGCACCGGCAGGCGGGGGCTCTCGTCGAGGGTGACGTCGTCGTCGAACGCGACTGAAGACGATTCCGCGCGTCGGGGCGGGGCGAGGGGCTCGCCCGGCGCGCGGGGCTTGCGCCAGCGGTCGCGGAGCGGCACGGTCTGCTCACGCGACGCTGCCGTGAACGGGCTCGACGTCGCTCCGCACCATGACGACGTCGCGCGAACACGAGGAGGGTCGGCAGCTCACTCGGCGGTCACGACCGAGAGGGAGCGTGCTCTCTTCGTGCCTGGCCGTCGTCCTCACGCTGGGCTGTGCGTCGACGCCGACCCGGCTCGGGGCCCCGGTCGCGACGGCCGAAGCGCTTCCGCTGTCCGAGCTGCCCGAGCTCGTGGACGGAGAGAGCGTCGAACGGGTCGTCCTGCGTGGACGCGTGGGTGAGGTCTGCCGCAGCGCGGGGTGCTGGCTGACTCTCGATTCACTCGGTGCGGCGCCGGCTGGCGATGAGGCCGCTTCGTTTCGTCAGCTCCACGTCGACCTGAAGCCCTCCGCCGATTTCACCGTGACCCGCGGGTTGATCGGTGAGCAGGTCGCCCTGACCGGGCGCCTGGTTCGCGACGGCCCTGACCTCGCCTTGCACGCCGTCGGCCTGCAGGTGCTCCCATGACCGGTTGGCGGCTCGCCTTCGCGAACCTTCGCTTTCACGCGACGAGGTCGACGCTGACCGTCCTGGCGGTGGCGTTGGCGACGGCGCTGACCCTCAGCACGCTCGCCTTCCAGCGGGGCTACGAGCGCTCGCTCCAGCGCAACATCGAGACGATGGGGTATCAGGTGCTGGTGACGGGCAAGGGCTGCCCTCACGAGGCGGCCACGCTCATCCTCCGCGGTGGCTCCATCCCCATGTACATCCAGTCGGAGATGGCCGAGCGCATCGCGTCGCTGCCGGAGGTGGCCGCGTCGACGCGCTTCTTCATGCAGGCGCTCCCGGCACCCGAGACCGGAGCGACGCAGCTCCACGTCGGCATCGACGCCGAGTTCCTCCGACTCAAGCCGTCGGTGGTCTTCCAGGAGGGCGGCTGGTTCAGCTCGGAGACGGCCGAGGAGGTCGTGCTGGGCTACAACGTCGCCGAGTACCGCGACGTCGTCATCGGTGACGAGCTGACCGTGCTCGGTCGGCCCTTCGTCGTGCGGGGCGTGCTCGACCAGCTCGGCACCCAAGACGACGGCACGATCTTCCTGCCCTTGCTCACCGCCCAGACGATCTTCGACCGACTCGATCAGCTCACGGGCATGGGCTTGCAGTTGAAGGACCCGGAACAGGCCGCGACGCTGGTCGATCGTCTTCACGACCTGCCGTCGGTGCAGGTCGTCCGGCTCTCGCAGGTGCAGTCGGCCATCCTTCAGGTGCTCGCGGGGGTGCGCACCCTGCTCACGGCCTTCGGCTTCCTCTGTCTCGTCGTCGCCTTGCTCGGAGTGCTCAACGTCGCCTTGCTCTCGGCGGCGGAGCGTCGGGAGGAGATGGGCGTGTTGCGGGCGATGGGCTGCCCGGCCGGCACCTTGTTCCGCCTGGCCTGGATGGAGTCGCTGCTGTTGAGTCTCGCCGGAGCCGGTGTCGGCGTGCTCCTGAGCGTCCTGGCGAGAGGAGCGGTCGAGGGCTTCCTGCGTGCGAGCCTGAGCTTCGTGCCGGCCGGGCCCGTGCTCGTCTTCGAGCCGGATCTCATCCTCGGCGGCGTGCTGTTGGTCGTGGTGCTCTGCCTGCTGGCGGGAGCCTGGCCGGCGTGGCGGTCGTCGCGGGTCTCGCCGCTCCGGACGATCCGGGGAGCCGCGGCATGGGGCTGATCGAGCTCGCGGCGGTCGAGAAGGAGCTGGGTCGCGCGCCGCATCGCGTGCGAGCCCTGGACGGGATCGACCTCACCGTCGAGGAAGGTGAGCTCCTCGTGGTCACGGGCGAGTCCGGCTCGGGCAAGTCGACGCTGCTCTCGCTGCTCGGCGCCCTCGATCGACCGAGCTCGGGTCGTGTTTCCTGGGATGGGGTGAGCGTCGACGAGCTCGACGACGAGGCGCTGACCCGACTGCGTCGTGAGCGGCTCGGCTTCGTCTTCCAGGACTTCCTGCTCCTCCGCGCGCTGACCGCGCTCGAGAACCTCCAGCTCGGTGGGCTCTTCGGACCTCGCGTCGACGAGGCCGCGGCCCGTGAGCTGCTGGACCGGGTCGGCCTGGCCGAGCGGGGTGGCCATCGACCCGACGCGCTCTCCCGCGGTGAGATGCAGCGGGTCGCGTTGGCCCGCGCGCTGGCGACGGAACCCGAGGTGCTCCTCGCCGACGAGCCCACCGCCAACCTCGATCAGCGCAACGCCGATGCGCTCTGGGACCTGCTTCGAGAGCTCCACCGGGAGCGGGGGCTCACGATGGTCGTCGCCACCCATGACGCGACCCGGTCCGAGGCCGCCGATCGCACGGTCCGCCTGCATGCTGGCAGGATCGCGGACCATGAGCCGAGCTGAGCCGTCGTCCATCCGCCTCGTCGCGATCACGCTCCTGATCTCGTCCCTCCTCCTCGCGAGCTGTGGGGGCGGGAGCACGTCAGGGGGAACGAGCGACGACGAGATCGTGCGCCCCCTCCCGCCGGCGACTGGTGACGAGCTGACGCGGCGGCTCCGACTGGGGGTCGAGCAGCTGCGTCGCGGTCGCCTGCCGGGAGCTCGCGCTCAGCTCGAGAGCTGTGCGGCCGGAGAACCCGAGCATCCCGAAGTGCTGTTCCAGCTCGCGCGGCTCACGCTGGCGGAGACGGGTCCCGATGCGGTGGCGGCAGCGACGAGCTTGCTCCGCAGCAGCCTCAAGAAGCGCCCGGCGAGCGTGAAGACCCGTCGCCTGCTCCTGGAGCTCGCCGAGAGCAGCGGTGACGCGGCCACCCGTGACGAGCAGGCGGAGGCCCTGATCAACCTGCTCGGACGTCTGAGCCAGGTCGAGCTGCGTGAGCGTGAGGAGCGCAGCGCCGGCAACAGCGGCAAGAGCCTGACGTCGAAGGGGCGGGGGCTCCACTCGCCGCGGAGCGAGGTGGACCGTGTCCATCGCGCGGCCTTCCAGCTCCTGCGCGCCGGGGAGTACGCCCCGGACCAGTCGGTGGAGCTCTTCGAGCGCCTTTTCGCGGAGAAGCCCGACCTGGCCTACCTGCGTGCCTGGTACGTTGCCACGCTCATCGAGGGCGAGGTCCGTGTCGAGCGTGAGTCGGAGGACGACCTGCCGCCGATGAGCTCGAAGCTCATGCTCGACATCGTTCAATCGCACGTGGAGCGCGCCTTCGATCAGCTCGATCCTCGAAGCGAGCTGGGGCGTGAGTTGCTCGATCGTCTCGCCGACGTCGCGCAGCGGATGGGCGATCACGACGAGGCCGTGGCACGGAGTCAGGTGCTGCTCGAGCTGCCGGGGATCGACGGCGAGCAGCGACGCGCCCTGCTGAGTCGTCAGGGCCTGTCGCGCTACAAGCAGGGGCGTCTCGATGAAGCCGTCGAGCTGCATTCGAAGGCCCTGGCCGACGACGACTTCAACAGCTCGACGTCGTTCGGTCGTCACTGGCTGCTCCACGTGGCGCAGGAGGCGGCCGAGGTGTCCCCCGGTCGACGCGAGTACCCGTTCCCGTTGCGGGCGGAGATGCAGGTCGAGCCCACCGCCAACGACGCTCGCTTCGTCGACGTCGCGCCGGAGCTCGGCGTCGACAAGCTGGACGGTGCCGGTCCCTCGGCCTGGGCCGACTACGACCGGGATGGCGACTTCGATCTCTTCGCGGCCGGCTGCAACAGCTACGGCGTGCTCTACCGCAACGACGGAGGCCGCTTCACCGACGTCTCGCAGGAAGCCGGCCTGTTCCACGTGCAGTCCGGGTTCAGCGCGGTGTTCGTCGACTACGACAACGACGGCTGGCCCGACCTCTCGATCGGGCGCGACGGCTGGAACGGCCCGTCACGCAACTCGCTCTACCGGAACGCGGGCAACGGCCGCTTCGTCGGCGTCACCGACGAGGTCGGCCTCGGCGACGCTGGCTCGTCCTTCGTCCAGAGCTGGCTCGACTACGACCGCGACGGCCGCGTCGATCTCTACCTCGCCAACGGCATCACCCTGGCCGGTGACACGAACCGGCTCTACCGCAACCGCGAGGACGGTCGCTTCGAGAACGTGACGATCCTGGCCGGTCTCCAGGAGGCACCGGGCACGCGAACCATCGGCTCGGCCGTGGGTGACTACGACCAGGATGGCTGGCCCGACCTGTTCGTCTCGGGCTTCATGACCCGCAACCGGCTCTACCGCAATCAGGGTGACGGGACCTTCGAGGAGGTCGCCCAACGCAGCGGCGTGGCGGGCGCCGACGCGATCACCACCGGCTACGTCGCCTTCTTCTTCGATCACGACGGCGATGGCGATCCCGACCTGCTCAAGACCGCGCTCGCTCCCTGGTCGGCGGTGGTGCTGAGCTACACCCAGCTCTACGAGCGCACGCCGAAGCTCCATCGCGAGGGTCAGCGGGCCGCGCCGCGTCTCTATCGCAACGACGGCGGCTTCTTCACCGACGTGACGGAGTTCTCGGGGATCGGCCGGCCGGCCGGGATCATGGGGGCAGGGGTCGCCGACCTCGACAACGACGGTGACGTCGACGTGTACTTCGGCACCGGCGACCCCAAGACCAGCCGCCTCGAGCCGGACCGCTACTTCCGCAACGACGGTGACGGCACCTTCACCGACCTCACTTTCGGCTCGGGGCTCGGCTCACTCGGCAAGGGACATGGGGTGACCTTCGTCGACGTCGACGAGGACGGTGACCTCGAGATCTACGCGCCCGAAGGTGGTTTCGACCACGGCGACCTGTGGCCGAACCACCTCTATCGCAACGACCTCGACAGTGGCGCGCACTGGCTGCACGTCGACCTGGAGGGCGTCGAGAGCAACCGCGACGCCATCGACGCGCGGCTCCTGGTGGAGGCCGGCGGTCGTCGCTTCCTCCGTGAGGTCAAGGCCGGAGAGGGCTTTGGGAGCTCGAGCTCCCCGACGGTGGAGTTCGGTCTCGGTCGGATCGCGAAGGTCGACCGGCTGCGGATCCACTGGCCCAGCGGTCAGGAGCAGGTCTTCGAGGACGTCCCCATCGACGCCAGGGTGTTCGTCCGCGAGGGCGAGCCCTGGACGCCGTGGTCGAGGTCGGTGAGGGCTCCCTGAGAACGAGCCAGGCTCACCAGGACAGGTCGAGACCCCGGCAGAGGTGCTCGAGGAACTTCGCGGCGCTGCGGTAGTCGGCGCTGAGCGTCTTGAAGAAGTCGTCCTTGGTGACCACCGAGCTGGGACGACGACCGAAGAAGCAGAAGTCCTTGCGCTTGAGGTCCTCGATGATCGGGTGGTCGGGATCGATGCCCTTGGGCGGACGCTTGAGGCTCTCGCCCTCCATGTCGGGGAAGGCCTTGCGGAGGGCCTTGCCGTCGCGGAGACGAACCCAGGCTTTCGGATCGGCCTGGAGGTGCTCGCGGATCTTGTCGAGCTCGGGCTTGTCGGGATGCCAGATGCCCACGCCGAGATGGAGGTGCTTCGGGTCGATGCGGAGGTAGAAGCCCGGGGCGCCCTTGCCGCCTTCGTCATGGAGGAAGCGCATGGAGAGCCAGACGTTGTAGGGCGTCTTGTCCTTGGAGAAGCGGACGTCGCGGTGGATGCGCATCAACGAGCCGCCAACCTTCTTCGGGATGGCCTGGAGATGGGGCGACATCTTCTGGAGCGGGCCCGAGAGGGCGGCGGCCAGGTCGAGCGCCGGCTCGACGTAGACCTCCTCGTAGCGCTTGCGGTTCTCGTCGAACCACGCCTTGTCGTTGTTCTTCTCCAGCTCCTTCAGGAATCGGAGAAGGTCCTTGGGAAAGGCACGGAAGGTCATCGCTGGTCCCCCTGGATGGTGGGGCTCAGCGTACAACACTGACCGACTCGAGACGCTCGTCAGCGCTCTCGCAAGCCGTCGCCCAGCTCGCTCACCACGTCGACGAAGGCATCGAGGTCTTCCCGTCGCGTGCGCCAGTTGGAGATCGCGGGCCGCAGGGCGACCTTGCCTTCGAAGAGCGTCGTGCCGGCGAGGACGCGGCCGTCCTCCAGGATGGCGGCGCCGAGCTCCTCGTTGAGCTCGTCGAGCCGGCCATCGGCGAGGTCACCCGGGTTGTAGCGGAAGCAGACGATGTTGAGCTGCACCTCGGCCAGACGCTCGAGCTTGGGGTGCGAGTCGACGAGCTCCGCCAGGTACTGAGCGAGGTCGAGATGGCCTTCGACCAGCTCTCGGTAGCCCTCGCGTCCGTGGGCGAGGAGGGTCGCCCAGGTCGTCATTCCCCGGGCTCGCCGCGAGCTCTCCGGCCCGAACGCGCCGATGGTCAAGCGCTCGGCGTCGGGCTCGGGGAGGTAGGCGGCTTCGTAGGTGAACGCCCGTGCGAGGAGCTCGGGACGACGGACGAAGGCGAAGCCGCAGTCGTAGGGGATGTTGAGCCACTTGTGACCGTCGACGGTGATCGAGTCGGCACGCTCGGCGCCGGCGGCGAGGTGGCGCGTGCGGGGCGACACGCGGGCGAAGAGACCGAAGGCGCCGTCCACGTGGAGCCAGGCGTCGTGCTCCTCGGCGAGATCGGCCATCTCCTCGATGGGATCGAACTCGCCGCAGTTCACCTCTCCCGCGTTGGCGATGAGGATGGCGGGACGTCCTTCCAGCGCGCGCAGCTCGCGACGCAGGGCCGGAAGATCGAGGTTGCCACGCGCGTCGACGCTGAGCTTGGTGACCGCGCTCCGGCCGAGGCCGAGCATGGAGAGCACCTTCACCGCGCTCGCGTGAACGTGACCGCTGGAGAAGACGGGCACGCGCGGCAAGCCGTTCATCCCTTGCTCGGAGACGTCGACGTCTTGGCGCTCGCCCCACCACTGACGAGCGGCGGCCAGGCTCACGTAGTTCGACATGGTCGCCCCGGTGACCATGATGCCGAAGAGCTCGTCCGGGAGCTCGAAGAGCTGCTTGAGCCAGTCGAGCGCGAGCCGCTCGAGCTGGACCGAGAGGGGAGAGGCGACCCAGGTGTAGCCGAGCTGGTCGTAGACGCTGGCGAGCCAGTCGGCCGCGACCGAAGCCGGCGTGGTCCCCCCCATGACGAAGTGGAAGCAGCGCGGACCCGTGGTCGCCGACACCGCGTCGCGGCTGCGTTCGAGGAGGGTGCCCAGCGCGGCGGCTGCACCGACGCCTCTCTCCGGGAGCGAACCGGTGAGCGATTTCAAGGCCTCGGCTTGACCGGGTGAGCGAACGGGCAGCTCGTCGACCTCGGCCAGGTAGCGCTGCGCCTCGGCCAGGATCATCGGAAGGATCTCGTCGAACTCTTCGCGTCGTGGAAGGCTGCTCATGACCGGGAGTGTTGCATCGGCGGGGGGGCGGGGCAATGCCGAGGAGCGTGTTCTGCACCGCTTTGAGCAAACGAGCTCAATGGCCCGGTCCGTTCGTGAGGATCCGCACTGGGACATCGGGGGAGATTGTCCCGGTTCGGTGGGGCGACTCGGGTCGGCCTGCTCAGGTAGAGCGTGTAGGCCGAGCGTGGAGTGACCGTGAAGCCCAACGGACCTCCGCCACGAGAGTGGTGTTCCCAGGCATGAGCGAGGCCGATGGCAAGGAGAAGAAGGCAGGTGGCGCCGAAGAGTCCAAGCCACCGCCGGTGTTGCCGTCCGACTCGTTCTCCGTGACTAGGTCCTATTCTGACAGCGGAGTGAACGGCAAGACGGCAGCAAAGCCAACTAGCGCAGTCCAGAAGAGCACTGCCAGGACCCACGTCACGGCCGACCACCGCACCGCCGACGCGTGCTTGCGGTACTCGACCAAGGCAACCAACGCACCGCCCCCAACGACCAGGCCGTCTAGACACTGAAGTTCCAGTGCAACGGCAGAACCGAGTCCGCCCGAGCAGAATGCAAGCATGAATGAGGCCGCCGCTGCCGCAATCACCACGGCGACCGACGACACTGTTTCAGCGTGCGGCTTGCCACTTGCGGAGGCCATTACTGATGTACCTACCACTCCGCAGTTGGGGCTCGGAGTTCCGCGTCGCCGCTTGTTTGGCCCGTCCCGCTGAGCCACCACTTGCCAGCGTGCTCACGACGGCTTTGGTTGCCTTTGAGGCGTATTGGATCTTGACGTTGGTCGTGAGCCCGAGTGACGTGCTACCGGAGACGGTGTCTTGCTTCTTTCACAACGCAGTCCGTCTTGCAGCCATCCAAAGTAACGGTCGTTGGTGCTGGGCCGTCGCTTGAGACATTGCTCATGTCTTGCCCGGAGACATTGTCGCGTCCGATGAAGTCGTCAGCCTGCGTTCCCACCGTCCCACCCTTGGGAGTGCTCATTGCCTTGGCCGAACACGATGACCTTCCTTGGAGTGCTCTGAATGTCGGCTCTTCCGAGCTGAGTCTCACGTTGAGAGGGGGATGAATGGCAGTGCGGCAGCGAACAGTACCAAGGCGGCCCAGGAGAGCGCGAGGAAGGTCCATGCCACCGCGAGCCACCGAACGGTCGCTGAGTGACGTTCGGACTTCAGCGTGACGAGCAATGCTGCCGTACATGCTGCGAACGTGAGCCAGAAAGCGATGTCGGCAATCCCCTCAGCGCGGGGGACGATGAGTCTGGTGAGGTAGGGCAGATCATTCCGGTAGACCTGCTTCTCGAAGTATAGGCCGACGGCTGGGCCGAGTACGCTTGACACCAACACGAGCAGGACTGAAGCGGTGGTCGCCGTAGTGACGACTGCAGCCGTGATCCACCGGTGTCGATCATCTGTTTGAGAGGTGTCCCCAAACTTCATTACTGATGAACCCTCCACTCCACGGTTGGGGCTGGGAGTTTCGCGTCGCCTGCTTGCTTAGCCTGCCCCACTGAGCCGCCACTTGCCAGCGTGCTCGCGACCGCCTTGGTTGCTGGCGATGCAAGGCGGAGTGGGAGGTCGGCAGTGGTGCCGAACGACGTCGCGCCGGAAGCAGCGTTCACATCTGCTGCAAGGCAGTCGGTCTGACAGCCGGCCAAGATGACGGCCATTGGCGGCGAGCCATCGGCGGCAGCCTTGCCCATCTCTTGGCCCGAGATGTTCTCAGAGCCGATGAGCTCGTCCGTTGCCATTCCCACGATTCCCTTCTGGGAATGTTCATTGGAGTGACCCAGAATGACGACGATGTCACCCCTGTCCGCTTTCTTTAGAGTTCCCTCGATGTCCTTCTTTGACGCGGAGTCATCGTAGCTCAAGCTCCAGTCACTGGGTATCTGCATCTTGTTGACAGGTACCTCCTCCCACCATCCTGTGGTCTGCATGACGTACATGGCTTTCTTGAGTCCGTCGGGGTCGACGAATGTCAATGGATTGTTCGTGACGTAGGAGTATCGGTTCCATGAAGCCGTGTCTTGGGCTTCTGCGCTCGAATCGAGGGGGTCGCGCGACAAGAAGCGAGCGTGCCGGACTCCGAAGTACCGTGCATGCATGTAGTCGAGAGAGGTCTCGATGTCTCGCTCATGTCCGGTGAACACGTGAGTGCTTGCTCCGCCAGAGCCGACCGGCAGTCCGAACGGGGATAGTTGGCGCAATGCGGTCACGTTGCCCAGGCGGTCGGTCTCGAGGCGTGGTGTGCCGACATGATCAGCATGCGTGTACGTTGCGCCGCAGAACACACCGCTCTCGTGCTGGCAGAACCCGAACTCGCCCAGCGGACTCTTCAGGTACTCTCGCTCGAGGAGCCAGCCAGTTCCGCTCCAGGTGAACTCTGCCAGAGTCCTTGCGCCGCCTGCTCGATAGTAGAATCGAAGCTCGTTGGCGTTCTCTCTTAGGAAGCGCTCGCCCGTGCTGTCGTAGGCGTGGCGCTGGATTGTCACTCCACCTGTGTCGGCGATCGAGTCGAGGCGGTTGAGAACATCCCAGGAGTAGCTCTGGGCCGGCTCCGGCGACAGCGTGAGGTTGCCGTTCCCGTCGTACAGCCAGCCTGGTCCCGAGATGCGATTCGTGTGAGTGCCTCCATCATGGTGCCGGTGCCCCGTGAAGCCTCCCTCACCGATCGCTGGGAAGGGACTCCCCAGGCGATCCGTCATGTTGCCGAAGTCGTCGTAGAGGTAGCTGATCACGGAGCCCGCCAGGACGGCCTTCGTCAGCCGGCCGTGGGAGTCGTACGTGTACGACTGCGGGTGGGTTCCCACCACGCCCTCGACTCCGATGGAGCTGATGTTCGACAGTCCATCGTAGACGTGGGTGCCACTGTCCCACAGTGCCGCTCCGGCACCGTCGATCACGCTCATCCGCGTGATCCGATCCTGATCGTCGAGCTCGACGAGCCGTCGCGTGCCGTCACCGACATGATGCTCGATCGGCTGAAGATTGGCAGCCCACTTGGTGACCTGGATGTCGTCGAGGCCGTTGTAAACCGAGGCTCGTGGCTGTCCCCTCTGGTAGGAGTGCGCCATGCTCACTCCTGCCGGGAAACTCGTGCAGCCGGACGGCTCCGTGCACGAGTGACCATCCGGGTAACTCTCGACTGCGACCTGACCACGGCGATTGTAGTCCATGGTGCTCTCGAAGCTCGCCGTTCCGGTCGTCTCCGTCGTCAGGTCGACCCGAACGTGGTCCGGCAAGCCAGCGAGACCAGAATGACGCACGCAGCGCTGGTAACTTCCTCCCCAGCCTGGCAAGGGAACGATCTCGCTCGTGAGCTTGCCCAGGTCGTGAGTGCCAGGACATGGGCTGCCGTCGCCGTCGTAGCGGTACTCGTACAGAACGTGGGTGGACGCTCCGTGGTCTTCGGCTACCGACAGGAGGCGGCCGGCCTGGTCGTGAGATCGCACGATCGTGTAACTGGCTGCTCGTCCGTTCTCGTCACGCAGGCGAGTGACGTTGCCTTGAAGATCGAACTCGAGGTTCTCGGTTAGTCCGCTTTCAGGGTCTGCTGAGGCGATCACCCGACCGTGGCCGTCGCGGACGAAGCTCCGAGTCTGGACGAAGCTCGTTCCGTCGGCCATGCCCGTGAGCCTTGCGAGAGAGAGCTCGCCGAAGACATCGTACTCGTACTTTGCCGCTGCGCCGCCAGACAGATCGGGTGTCACGCTCACGAGTTGACCGAGACCGTTGCTGACGGCCAGGCTCGACACCTCGGCAGTCGGATCTCCGTTGAGTCCCGACTGGACTGCCCGCACGCCACCCGCGAGCGGGTACGAGTATGTCGTGACTGTCTCCGGGCCCTCCTCGATTCGGCGAATGCGGCCAAGCGGGTCTTCGAAGAGATGGGCGCCATCCGCAGTCGTGTAGGTGTAGTCCGTGAGCACGGATGACGTTGGCTCAGGAAGTCCGCAGAATGGCGCGGGAGCTCCGCTTCGTTGCCAACGTCCTTCTTTCACGATCCTCGCCGAGGAGTCGTAGGCTGTCGTCTTGAAGGCCCAGGTGCCGTCCGGGAGGAGCCTCTCGTGAGCCGTGAGTCTTCCGAAGCCATCGAACGAGTAGTGGTCCTCTGACTCATCTCCCTCTTCCTGAAGCACCACGCTGACGGTGGATGGCGTCGGGTAGGTGTAGGTCGTCGAGGCAAGGTCTCGAGGCGCCACCAGCGTCAGTCTGCCGAGAGCGTCGAATGCGTAGTCCGTGAAGGCTCCTGCCGGGTCCCGGGTTCGGGAGACACGACCCGTGTTGGCGTCGATTTCGGCATCGAAGCTCTTCCAGGGCGGGCTCAGGCCGATGACTTCCTGGCTCTCGAGCGCGCCGCTTGCGTAGGTCAGCTCAACCGTGATGGCGTCCGAACCGGTGCCGGTCGCCTTCGTGACGAAGTGAGGCTGGCCTCTTCCGTTGCCTGACTCGTGAAACGTCAGGCTCGTGACGATGTCCCCTGGTGCCGGCGTGAGCGCGGCGCTCTGGACGAAGTCCGACTCGGTGCTCAGGCCCAGCCACTCGGGGCCCTCGGCGCAATGGAGCGTCGAGGCGTGTTCGTAGATGCCGAAGAACTCGACATCCGGCACCGGATAGGAGACGGAGGCCGACAGAGGGCACTCGTCGGCCGGTTCGGCACTTGCATCGATGAGTACCCCGACGGCCTGATACTCGTCCATCCGGCCGCGATCATCGAAGCGGGCATGACGTCTGACACGACGTCCCGACTGCTCGTCGAATGCCTCGACCCACGAATCGAGAAGCCATCGCACCGGGACGGGCGTGTAACGGACGGACGTTGTCAAGGGCTCGTGGCTCAAGGAGCCCGTGGCCGTTCTGGTCTCGCGTTGGAACTTGCCCATGGCGTCGGGTTCGCAACGCGAGCTGGTTTGTCGGGCCCATGAGGCACCTGAGCTGCTTCCCTCACGTTTCCAGGTCGTTTCGCCAGAGCGCTCGATTCCGAGGCAGCTCAGCCTCCAGGCCGTCACCGTCCGTTCTACTTCTCGTTCCTTGCAAGGATCGTCACCGAAGCAGGAGTAGTCGTGGCTCGGGACCACGGCGCAGTTGCCCTCGTGAATGATGCGCTCGAGTTCCTTGCCAGCCAGCGGATGCGGCTTCCGGGCCTTCCACGCGCCTGGCTCCGGCGCGTGGAAGCGATGACGGGTGAGGTTGCCGTCAGGTCCAACAACGCCGACGACACCCCAGCAACTGTCTTCCAGGGCCCCTCCGTTAGGGCAAGACTCCCCGCCGCAATTCAGGTCGGGGTCCTGGCTCCACGAGCCAGGGGCGCGGAGGGTGGCGCAGGGCGAGTTGCGGTGACAGCCTCGCTGGTAGGACCAGGAGGAGTGGTTGCCCTGAGTCGTGGTGTCTGAAGGATCACCGTTGGCGTACTTGTCGACCCGAATGATCCCCCGCTGGGGAATCTGCTGGCTGTAGTACCCGTGATCGCTGGAGTTGAAGCTCCAATTCTCGTCTTCCCAAGTTCCCGTGGTGTAGAGGACGAGCCCTCCTCCTGGGTACGTGATGGTTTCGATCTCGAAGTCCCAGGCTACGGAGGACCACAGCATGCAGCTGACGTAGTCGGGCTGCCAGGCATCGCACGGCGAGGTGTTCAAGCCGGTGAAGAAGCAGCCGGGATACTCGTCGTGAGGCAGGCTCTGGCTGTAATCGAACGTCGTGCTGAAGTTCTCAGGCCGGTGGATTCCGACGAGTCTTGGGACTTCCCGAAACGTCGTCTCACCACCGTAGTCGTCCCAGTCTGTTCTCTCCCATGCTCCGAATGCTTCGTACTCGAAGGTCGTCGTGGCGGTGACTCCTCCGAAGGCAGGAGCCGTCATCGAGGCGAGGTGACCACTCTTGGGGTCGCCAGCTACTTCGGGATGGAGAGCGAAGCTCACGATTCGACCAAGGCTGTCGGTGATGGAGGAGATCGAGCCGGGAATGCTGGGGGAGGAGTGGTACTCGATCTCGATGAGATTGCCGTGACGATCCGCGATTCGACTCGCGTGGAAGCCGCCTCCCGCCAGGGCATCGTGAGTCGACGGGATGGTCGAGAGAGCACTGCTCGGTGTCACGACTTCGTGCGCCAGCTCGAGGAGAGTGCCGTCAGTCCGGTAGAGAACCCAGGAATTGCGGTCGAGGAAGTGATCGGCGCGGAAGTAGGTGCCGTCACGCGTGACATACGTGAGCACCGAAGGAGGCTCGACAGGCGGCTCGTCGTCGCACCATTCCGGTGGGCTCACCGTGTCGCACTCACAATCGGGCCACGGCGTGCACTCCGGTGGGACGAACGGCGCCGGCGTGCCTCCGAAGACCGATGGGAACTGCGCCGGCGGCGCGTCGTCGACGAGCTCGAGGTGGTGCTTCGCTCCTGATTCGTCGAAGTAGTGCCATGCGTAGACGTAGTCCAGATTCAGGCCTTCATGAAGCGGTGCGAGACCAATCTGGCCGAGCGTGAGCGTGAATCCTGGCGCGACCCAGCTCGCCCGGAGACGGTTGACCTGGTGTGGAGGGGTGGCCGAAGGGGCCGTCTCCCCGATGCATCCCTGAGGCCGGGCTCCCCAGGTCCGGAGGTCGGCCATGCCGCTGCTGTAGCCGAGGGTGAGGTTCAGGGTCAGGTCGCCCGCCTGCGGCAGTGACAGGAGGGGCTGAGTGAGAACCAGGGAGCCCGTTGCCACGTCCACGTGGTCCGTCGGCAGGATCTCGGTGTAGAGACGCTCCGGATTGAAGCCGGAGCTTCTTGGGTCTCACGAATCTCGGGGAGATTCTCGGGCGGAAGGGCCTCGGCGGTACCCGAGAGACAGCTGCAAGCAAGGGCGAGCAGGAGGGTGGAGAACGAGGTCGGCGCAGAGAACTGCGCATTGGCGCGGCACGGCATCAGGCAGGCTCCCTCGGGCCGAAGACACGCGTAGGGCTCCGTGGTCTGGATCCCTCCAGCCCTCTCCCTCGCAAGTGGCCCACTTTGTCATCGCAAGCTGCGATGTTGAGTGAAGCTAAGCCCTTGCGTTTCGCCTGTCCAGCGCGGGGCGCTCGATTCGCGAGAGAGTGTTCAGCAGGCGAAACACACGTCGTTGGCGAGGCAACGAGCGCGCCATGTCGAGGAGGGCTGGTGCCGGAGACCGGACGTCGACAACGGACGCAGGGCCCTGGGGCGTTGGCGGTCGCACTCACCGGTGCATTGGGCCGGTTACTGCATCCTTCCAGTGAATTGATCGCGCCGCGACCATCGGCTAGGGTTATTTTTCTCGCCCGGTGAGCGCCTGCTGCCGAAAAGCGTCCGAGCTGGCATGATCGGGCTCCCCGTCAGCACTCCCTCCGTCCTCCCTCCCTCCCTTCTTCGCGCCTTTCGAGCGCATCGAGTCCGTTCTCATGCCCCAGGTCTCCAGCTTTCGCCTCAGCCCCGATCGCCGCATCCTCTTCCTCACGAAGGACCCGGAGCTCATCAAGAAGCAGCTCCGCGGCGAGCTCGACCTGAAGATGGACGACGTCCGCGTCGAGGACCTCCTCGACGACATCAACACCGACGCGATGACGCCGGCGTGGGTCTGCTTCGACCACGATCCGGCCGAGATCGCGAAGAACGCCTACGCCGGGCTCATCGTGGACGGCGAGCGGGTCGTCGGTGAGCGTGAGCTCATGGACGGTGGCTTCGAGGTCATCGTGTCCGGCCTGCAAAAGGGCGTGGGCTCGTCGCGGGAGACGGCGGTGCAGGCGGAGAAGTGGTCGGGCATCAAGCTCGCCATCGCTGCGAGCTTCGCGCCCATCCACGCGCAGAACAACATCAACCAGGGCGTGCTCATGGGCGACCACGCGCTGCTGTCGCGTCTTCAGTCGGGCGAGGAGATCCCGCTCTCCGAGTTCACCGCGGGACATGACGGGATCACGGCGCTCATCATCGAGCACGGCGGGCTCTTCCCCTTCGCCCGCGCGCTGGCAGCCGGCGAGGTGACGCTGCCCGAGCTCGACACGCCGCAGCGTCCGATGAACATGGGCGAGAAGATCCTCGCGTCACACGCGGTGGGGCAGGACGGCGACGTCTTCGTGAAACCGGGCGATGCCCTGGTCGTGAAGGTGGACGGCGGCTACTCCCACGAGTTCACCTCGGCCCAGGTCCACTTCTTCCTCGAGGAGCAGTACGGCAAGGACTACACCGTCGAGGACCCCAGCAAGTTCGCGGTCTTCGAGGACCACCTCATCTACGCCGACGGCGTGCCGCGCATGCAGCCGTTCTCCGACAAGATCGAGCGCCTGCGCGTGCTGCAGCGGGAGTTCCAGGCCCACTGCGGCCTGCGCGATTACTCCGCGGTCGACGGCGTGAGCCCAGGCATCTGTCATCAGGTCGCCCGCGAGGAGTTCGTCGACCCGGGTGACTTCATCCAGGCGACCGACTCCCACACCTGCATGGGCGGTGGCAGCAACGCCCTCACCTGGGGGGTCGGTGCCACCGAGTACGCCAACCTCCTCCAGTGCGGCTTCACCACGGTGAAGGTGCCGGAGTCGATCCGCTTCGAGCTCGAGGGAGAGCTGAAGCCCGGCGTGACCGCCAAGGACCTGATGCTCCACATCCTGGCGACCTTCGCGAAGGACGAGGAGACCCTCAACCGGATGATGGAGTTCGGCGGCCCGGGCTTGGCCAGCCTCTCGATGGACGAGCGGGCCACCCTCGCCAACATGGCCACCGAGTGCACCGCGCGCACGGGCATCTGTGAGGCCGACGACCTGGCCCTCGACTGGCTCGCCGAGCGTCGTCCCAACCTCACTCGAGAGGAGATCCAGGCCTCCTTCATCAGCGCCGACGAGGGTGCCGAGTACGCTGGCGGCGTCCACCGCATCGACCTGTCCAGCCTCGTCCCGATGGTCGCCACGCCCGGCGATCCCGACCGTGGCATCCCGTCGGATCCAAAGAATGGCGCGACCGTCACCGAGATCGGAGAGGTCGGCATCCAGATCGCCTACGGTGGCTCCTGCACCGCGGGCAAGCGGGACGACCTCGACATGTACGCGCGGGTCACGAAGGAAGCGGTCGAGGCCGGCCTGAAGGTCGTCGACGGCGTGAGCTTCTTCATCCAGTTCGGCTCGAAGGACGTGGCTGCCTACGCCGAGAGCCAGGGCTATCTCGAGATCTTCGAGAAGGCCGGAGTGACGCTCATCCCGCCCGGCTGTGGGGCGTGCATCGGTTGTGGCCCGGGCGTCTCCGCCGACGGTGAGCAGGTGAGCGTGTCGGCCATCAACCGCAACTACCGTGGTCGCTCGGGGCCGGGCCGGCTCTACCTCGCGTCACCGCTGACCGTGGCCGCGTCGGCCTTCGTGGGACGCATCGCGTCCTACGAGGTCGGCATGTTTGCCGCCAGCCCGGTCGGCTGAGCCGACGAGCGGACACGACTCGTGCGCACGACGACGCTGCCGTCCGGTCTCTGCCTGCCCGTGCTCGGACAGGGCACCTGGCGGATGGGCGAGGAGGCCTCCCGACGCTCCGAGGAGGTCCGGGCCCTGAAGCAGGGCCTCGACCTCGGGATGACCCTGGTCGACACCGCCGAGATGTATCACGACGCCGAGCTCGTGGTCCGCGAGGCCATCGAAGGGCGTCGTGACGAGGTCTACCTCGTCTCCAAGGTCTTGCCGGAGAACGCGTCGCGTGAGGGGACCATCCAGGCCTGTGAGCGGAGCCTGAAGCGACTCGGCGTCGAGCAGGTCGATCTCTACCTGCTGCACTGGCCGGGCCAACATCCTCTCGAGGACACCCTCGCGGCGTTCATGGACTTGCGACTCAAGGGCAAGATCGCCGCCTACGGCTTGAGCAACTTCGACCACGACGAGATGCAGGCGGCCCGCGAGCTGCCCGGTGGCCTCGGCATCGCCGCCAACCAGTGTCTCTACAACGTGGAGCGTCGTGCGCCGGACGCCCGGCTCATCCCCGCCTGTCGAGAGGCCGGCGTGCTGTTCATGTCGTACTCGCCGTTCGAGCAGGGACGCCTGCGTCCAGGCTCTGCGCTGGCGGCAGTGGCCGCGCGGCAGCAGGTGACGCCGGCGCAGGTCGCGCTGGCCTGGGTGCTCCGACACGAGGGCGTGGTGACGATCCCGAAGGCCGTGCGCCCCGAGCACGTCGAGCAGAACGCGACGGCGCTGGACATCGTCTTCGACGAGGAAGACCTGACCCAGCTCGCGCGGGCCTACCCGCCGCCGCCAGCCGACGCCAAGATCGAGTTCTTGTGACGACTCCGGCGGTTCTCGCCGAAGGTCTGACCAAGACCTACGGCGAGCTGCGGGCCGTGGCGGGGATCGACTTCCGCATCGAGAAGGGCGAGTGCTTCGGCCTGCTCGGGCCCAACGGCGCCGGCAAGAGCACGACCATGCGGATGATCTACCGGGCGACCCCGGTGGGCGGTGGGCGGCTGGAGGTGCTCGGGCATCCCGTCTCGGACGGACCCAACGATCGCGAGGTCAAGCGTCGACTGGGGGTCGTGCCGCAGGAGCAGAACCTCGACGAGTACATGAGCGCGCGCGAGAACCTCCGGGTCTTCACCCGCTTCTTCGGGCTCGGTCGCGCCGACGCCGAGCGACGGGTGGAGGAGCTGCTCGAGTTCGTCGGCCTGAGCGATCGCTCCGAGGCGCCGGTCATCACGCTCTCGGGTGGTCTCAAGCGACGACTGCAAGTCGCTCGTGGCCTGCTCGGTCGACCCGACCTGCTCGTCCTCGACGAGCCGACGACGGGGCTCGACCCTCAGGCGCGCAACCGCCTGTGGCAGCAGCTCGTCGAGCTGAGTCGTGGCGACACCACCCTGGTGTTGTCGACCCACTACATGGACGAGGCCGAAAAGCTCTGCGACCGCTTGCTCATCATGGATGCCGGAAAGGTCGTCGACGAGGGTAGTCCCGACGCGCTCATCGACCGTCACGTCGCGCCCCAGGTGGTCGAGCTCCGCCTGCAGGCCGACGACGACATCGAGGCGCTGGAAGAGCAGTGGCGTCCCCGCGTGACCGCCACCGGACGACTGCCCAGTCGCTTGCTGCTCTACGTCGACGATGGCGAGGGCCTGCTGGCGTCGGCGGTGACCGCGCATCCCGACCTCCAGGCCACCTTGCGACGCAGTCACCTGGAAGACGTCTTCCTCGCCCTCACCGGCCGGGGGCTCGAGGGATGAGCCGGCTCTTTCCCGACCATGACCTGGGTGTGGCTTGGGCGGTGTTCATGCGCAACGCCACCGAGTACCGGCGCACCTGGAAGAGCAACATCCTCCCCAACTTCTTCGAGCCCGTGCTCTATCTCGTGGGCATGGGGGTGGGGCTCGGGGCCTACATCTCGGGTGGGCTCGAGGGGAAGACCTACCTCGCCTTCATCGCGCCCGGCCTGGTGGCGTCGTCGGCGATGAACGGGGCGACCTTCGAGTCGACCTACAACATGTTCGTGAAGATGACCTTCGCGCGGCTCTACGACGCCTACTTGGCGACGCCAGCCCAGGTGGAGGACGTCTGCCTGGGCGAGCTGATGTGGGCCGTGGCCCGGTCGCTCATCTACGGGCTGGCGTTCCTGATCGTCGTGCTCGGCATGGGGCTCTTCATCGATCCCCTGATCACTTCGCCCTGGGCCCTGCTCATGCCGCTGGCCATCGTTCTCATCGGCGTGACCTTCGCTCTGATCGGCCAGCTCTACACGTCGATCATCAAGAAGATCGATCACTACTCGTACTACTTCACGCTCTTCCTCACGCCGCTCTTCCTGTTCTCGGGCATCTTCTTCCCGGTGAGTCGCTTCCCGCACGGGGAGACCATCGCCTGGTTCACGCCCCTGCATCACGCGGTGCGACTCAGCCGTGGTCTCTGCCAGGGGCCGTTGGGGCCCGAGCAGGGCGTGAGCGCGCTGTGGCTGTTGAGCCTGTCGGCGATCCTGGCCTTGGTGGTCCCGAACCGGCTCCGGAAGCGCTTCTTCCAGTAGCCCGGACCAGGGCTGGTGCGCCTTGCCGCAGGCGACGCCGACGATCGCAGTCGGTGCTCGTTCTCTCGGCCGACGACGCCAAGTCGGAGCAACTCTCGCCTGTCACCCTGCCTTCGTCGCGATCGGTCCGACGATCGAGCGCGCGGAGGTGATCCATGCCCTATCGGAACGTGGCGATCATCGGAGCGGGAGCCTCCGGGCTGGCGGCGGCGGCGCTCCTTCGTGAGAACGGCCTGCGGGTCACGGTGCTCGAGGCCCGCGAGCGACTCGGCGGGCGGATGTCGACCATCGATCGCTTCGGCGTGCCCTTCGACGAGGGTGCCCAGTGGATCCACTACTCCAACTCCAACGAGTGGACCCAGGTCGCTGCGAAGATGCGCATCCCGACCCGGCCAGCTCCGGACTCTCGTCACTACCTCGCCAAGGCTGGAGTGGTCTCGGGCGAGGCTTACACCGCCGTTTCCGAGGAGCAGGAGACGCTCGACGAGGCGATCTGCGAGGTCGGAAGCGCCGGGCACGACGTGCCTGCCGGCAAGGCCGTCGAGTCCCGTCAGGACGACAAGTACTACCCGCAGGCGGCTGCCATGGTCGGCTCCCTGGAGGAGGCGACCGACCTCTGGAGCTTCTCCTGCGTGGATCGCTCCCGCAGCGGGAGTGGCTTGAGCGGGGGCAACATGGTGCCGGTGAGCGGGCTCGGCGTGTTGGCGGAGTCCTACGCTCTTCGCTTGCAAGAAGCCGGGGTCGAGTTTTGCCGCAAGGCCCCGGTGAAAGAGATCGACTACAGCCGTCGGGGGAGCATCACGATCCTCGCCGACTCGGTGGGGCGCCTCGAGGTGGATGCGGTGCTCGTCACGGTGCCGACGGGCGTGCTCAACGCCGATCGCATTCGCTTCGTGCCGAAGCTGCCACCCGAGGTGGCCGACAACTTCCAGCTCCTCCCCCTGGGCAGCTACCACAAGGTCGCCCTCCTGTTCGATGGCGCGGCGACCCAGCCGACGCAGTACCGCGTTCTCCTTCCGGAATCCACGACCGAGAAGAACGCGAGCATCGTCCGCAGCGGGCTGTACGGAACGAACACGTACGCCACCAACTTCCAAGGCACCCAGAAGAACCTGGCCGTCGTGTACTTCGGTGGGAGCATGGCGAGCGCTCTCTCCCGGCTGGAGCACTCGGCGTCGGTGGAGGCCGCCGTCGAGGTCGCTCGTGACGTCTTCGGGGAGGACGCCATCGCGCAGCTCTCCAAGGAGACGCCGCCCTACGTGACGAGCTGGGGCGCGGACCCCTACAGCCTGGGGGCCTACTCCTTCGCGCGACCCGGTGGTGGAGCCGCGCGCATCATCCTGGCCGACCAGCCGCTCAAGATGGCCGGGGTCTTCTTCGGTGGCGAGGCGCTCTCGATCAACGCCTACGGGACCATTGGCGGCGCCTTCCAGGCGGGTCTCTCGGCCGCGGGTCGGATGCTCGCGATGAGCTGATCCCGTCTCCGCGGGCCCGCTGGCAACCTTCGCGCTCTCTGCGCGTAGACCCCTCATCGTCCACGGGCCCGGTTCCTCGCGACCCCGTGCCCTTGCTAGGCTTGGCGCCCGCACCGGAGGCCCGTCTGTCGGGGCCTGCGGCCGGGAGTGGAGAGAAGGGAGCGCATGGGGGATCCCGGAACGACCGGAGTCGAGTGGGTGGTCGACGCGGCCGGCTGTCGTCCGGAGGCCCTCCGCTCGGTGGAGACGCTCACCGCCGTCTTCGACCGCGTGGTCGAGGAGAAGGGCCTCAAGCCCCTCGGTGAGACCCGCTGGCACGTCTTCCCGGGACCGGGAGGCGTGACCGGCCTGCTCATGCTCACGGAATCCCACCTGAGCTGCCACACCTTCCCCGAGACCGGTCTCGCCGCCTTCAACCTCTACTGCTGCCGGCCCCGGCCGGAGTGGCCCTGGGAAGAGCGGCTCGCCGAGCTCCTCGGCGCCGAGACCGTGCGGCTGCGCCGCATCGAGCGGGGCCTGCCGTGAGCGGTGCCAGCCTCGCCGGCTACGAGGCCCCCTGTCCGAGCTGCGGCTCGCCGGTGACCTTCCGGCTGGGCGACTCGGTCATGGCCGTGTGCCCCGCGTGCTCGTCGGCGGTGGTGCGGCAGGGGGTCGACCTGGCCACCCTGGGCGAGGTCGCCCAGCTCATCCCCACTCCCTCGCTCCTCAGCATCGGAATCGAGGGGCGCACGAAAGAAGAGGGTCGCTTCCAGGTCGTCGGGCGACTCCAGCTCGACCACGGCGCTGGCACCTGGGACGAGTGGCACCTCGCCTTCGAGGACGGCCATCACGCCTGGCTCTCGGAGTCGCAGGGCAAGTTCCACCTCGTCCACGGCATCGACGTGCCGCCCCTGGCCTCCTTCTCCGAGCACGACCCAGGGGAGACCGTCGACCTCGGCTCGCACGGCACCTGGGTCATCGCCGAGGTGCGGCAGGCCCGCTTCATGGCCGCCGCCGGCGAGCTGCCGAGCGCCGTCGAGCCGGGTGCGCTGCTCAACTACGCCGACATCCAGGGGCCGAAGAACACCTTTGGCACGCTGGACTACGGGACCGGCGAGAGCTGCGAGGCGGTCTACCTCGGCCGCGAGATCGCGTTGTCGGAGCTCGGCTTCTCGAAGGTCGATCTCCCCGACCAGGATGAACGGGCCACGGCCGCGGCGGCGAAGACGCTCACCTGCCCGCAGTGCGGCGGCCCGCTCGAGATCACCCTGCCCGACGAGACGCAGAGGGTCGGCTGCCCCTGGTGCGGCTCGTTGCTCGACGCGAAGAAGGACTTCGAGATCCTCAGCGCGCGGGAGCGGGTGGCCATCAAGCCCCACATCCCGCTCGGCACGAAGGGCCGGCTGCGCGGCGTGGAGTGGGCGGCGATCGGCCACATCGTCAAGTACGTCGAGGTCTACGGGACCCGCTACTACTGGCAGGAGTACCTGCTTCACTCGGCCCAGGAAGGCTTCCGCTGGCTGACCTATCAGAACGGCCACTGGTCATTCGTGGAGCCAATCAGCGCTGCCGAGGTGGGCGACGCCTACCGCAAGGTTCACTTTCGCGGTGAGAGCTACAAGCGCTTCCAGTCCGGTGAGGCCATCGTCTCCCAGGTGCTCGGCGAGCTCTACTGGCAGGTCTCGGTCGGCGACACGTCGAGCACCGCCGACTACATCCGGCCGCCCTACATGGTCTCGGCCGAGCGCACCGCTCAGGAGATCAACTGGAGCCTCGGCACCTACGTCGACGCCGAGACCCTGTGGTCGGCCTTCGGGATGGAGGGCAGTCCGCCGATGCAGCAGGGCATCGCCCCGCATCAACCGACCGACCTCGGCGTCCGGGCCAAGTCCGCGGCCAAGAGCGCGCTGCTGGCGACCGTGCTGCTGCTCGCCTTCCAGTTCTTCGTGTCGGCGCGGTCGGGTCAGGTCTTCGACCGAAGCTTCCCGGTACCGCAGGCCCAAACGGCCGAGGCCGGCACTTATCGGAGCGATCCCTTCGAGCTTCGGCGAGGACGCACGAAGATCACGCTCAACAGCAACCTCAAGGACTACTGGATCCGTCTCTCGGGACTGCTGATCCACCAGGAGAGTGGAGACCGTCGGGCCGTGAACCTCATGGTCCACGACTACCACCCTCATTCGAAGAGGACGAGGGTCAGCGCGGTGCTGGCCGGCGTGCCGCCGGGAGACTACGTCTTGCAGCTCACGCCGGACTTCCCCGAGCAGGCTCCGTCGCCGCCGCGCGACTACCGCGTGTCGGTGCGGACGGGAGTGACCAACGGAGGACGGGCCGTCTTCCTGGGCTTCTTGCTCTGGGTGTGGCCCTTCATCCTGTCGGTACGCAACAGCAGCTTCGAGTCGCGGCGATGGGCCGAGAGCGATGAGGGCTGACGCCCGATGGTGAGAGGACGACGATGGTGAAGAAGGGCAAGAACCTGTTCCGGTGGCTGTGTCTCGGCGTGGTCTCCGTTCACGGCTTGTCCGACTGGATGGGCTTGGGCGGATCGTTCGAGCCGAATACCCTGAAGGGACCCAACGTGGTGACGGCACGACCCGCACCCGTGCGGTCCAGTGGTGGTGGTCACGGCGCGTACTACAGCAGTGGCTATCGCGGAGGCAAGTGATGGACTTCTTGGCGCAACACGCCGGCCCCCTGGCCGCCTCGGTGCTCTACGCGGTGGTCGGGGCGGTGACTCTCTGTGGCCTGTTCTGGGTGGTCGAGCTCATCCTCCCGTTCTCCATTCGCAAGGAGATCGAGGACGACCACAACACCGCTCTCGGGGTCATCCTCGCGGGCTTCCTGATCGCGTTGAGCATCATCGTTGCCGCAGCCATCGGAGGTTGACGACGAGGGCGTGGTCGAGCCCCCTCCCGGGCTCGCGACGCCCGAGGCCGAGCCGCCCCTTCGCTCGCCGCTGCTCTACGCGACCGTCCTGGTCATCGCGACCTGCGGGCTCACGTACGAGCTGGTGGCTGGGACGCTCGCGTCCTACGTGTTGGGTGACTCGATCACCCAGTTCTCGACGGTCATCGGCTGCTACCTGAGCGCGCTCGGGGTCGGCTCGTACCTGTCGAAGTTCATCCAGCGACGTCTCTCGCATCGCTTCGTCGAGATCGAGCTGGCGGTGGGGCTCATCGGCGGCTGCTCCGCGCCGCTGCTCTTCCTGGTCTTCGGCAACTGGCCCGGCGCCTTCCGGCTGTGGCTCTATGGGCTGGTGGCGCTCATCGGGATCCTGGTCGGGCTCGAGATCCCGCTCATCTTGCGCATCCTCGAGAAGGCGGTGAAGTTCCGCGATCTCGTGGCACAGGTGCTGACCTTCGACTACCTCGGAGCGCTGGTCGCCTCGCTGCTCTTCCCGCTCCTGTTCGTGCCGCACCTCGGCCTGATCCGCACCTCGCTGCTGTTCGGCCTGGCCAACGCGCTGGTCGGCCTGTGGTCGACTTGGCTGCTGCCCGCGTTGCGGGATGCGAGCTTCCTGCGAGTCCGGGCGGTGGCGGTGATCGTGTTGCTGACCCTGGCCTACTCGCAGGCGGGCCGGATGACGACGCTGGCGGAGGACCAGCTCCACGACGACACCATCGTCCACGCGCAGACCAGTCGCTACCAGCGCATCGTCATGACGCAGGCGGGTCCGCGCTTCTCGCTCTTCCTCAACGGCAACCTGCAGTTCGCGTCGGTCGACGAGTACCGCTATCACGAGGCGCTGGTGCATCCCTTGTTGGGGAACCTGCCTCGCATCAGGCGGGTGCTGGTGCTCGGCGGCGGTGACGGTCTCGCGGTGCGCGAGATCCTCCGCTACGACGAGGTGGAGGAGATCGTGCTGGTCGATCTCGATCCCGCCATCACCGAGCTCGCCCGACAGAACCTGCTGCTGAGACGACTCAACGAGGACGCCCTGCACTCTCCGCGGGTCACCGTCATCAACGCCGACGCGTTCACCTGGATCGCGGAAGAGAAGAGCCTCTTCGACGCGGCGATCGTCGACTTCCCCGACCCGTCGAGCTTCTCGCTCGGCAAGCTCTACACGCGTCGCTTCTATCGTCAGCTCGAGAAGAGGCTCGACCCGGCCGGAGGTGCCGCCATCCAGTGCACCTCGCCGCTCTTCGCCCGTCGGTCCTTCTGGTGCATTCAGGAGACGCTCGAGTCGGCCGGTTTCGGTGTCCATCCCTTCCACGCAGCGGTGCCGTCCTTCGGCGAGTGGGGCTTCTCGCTGGCCCTGAAGTCCGGCGAGGCGGATCCGATGACGCGACGTCGTCCGCTGCCCGACGGGCTCCGCTTCCTCGACGGTGACACCTTGCCGAGCCTGTTCGTGTTCGGCCCCGACCTCGCGCCGGTGCCGGTCGACGTCAACCGGCTCAACGATCAGCTCCTCGTGCGCTACTACACCGACGACTGGGAGTCCCTGGGGTGAGCGAGCCCGGGTCCTGCTCGCTGTCGCGACGCGAGTTGCTGGCAGGGTTGATGGGGCTCGGGGTCGTGGCCTGCTCGCCGGGCAGGCCGCGTCGTGGCTCAGCCACCCTGGTCGGCTCGCTCGTCGACGATCACCGCGGGGTCGGACATCGGCTGCGCGACGGTGGGTTCGGCCGCCCGGAGTCGTTCGAGTCGGCGGAGCTCCTGATCCTCGGTGCCGGCGTGGCCGGCCTGTCGGCTGCCTGGGCTTGCGACCATGCGGGCCTCCGCGACTACCGTGTCCTCGAGTTGGGCTCGACGCCGGGAGGCACGTCGTCGTCGGGGAAGGGACCCGTGACGGCCTACCCCTGGGGTGGCCACTACGTGCCGGTCCCGCCCGTGGCCAACCGTCCGCTGGTCACCCTGCTCGACGAGGTCGGTGCGATGGAGGGCCGCGACGATGAGGGTCGACCGCTCTGGGCCGAGGAGGTCCTGTGTCGGGCGCCTCAAGAGCGGCTCTTCCAGGGAGGCGCGTGGATCGAGGGGCTCTTCCCGTCGGTCGGTGAGACGGAGGAGGACCGCGAGCAGCGCGAGCTCTTCCGCCAGGACGTCCGTCGCTGGGCCGCCTGGCGTGACGAGCGAGGTCGACCGGCCTTCGTCATCCCGCGCGCTCTCGGCTCGGACGCGCCGATCGTGAGGGAGCTCGACACCCTCTCCATGGCACAGCATCTCGACCGTGTCGGCATTCGCTCCGAGCGCGTGCGCTGGTGGGTGGAGTACGGCTGTCGGGACGACTACGGCACGAGCCTCGAGCAGACCTCGGCTTGGGCCGGCATCCACTACCACGCGTCGCGGATGAACGCCGACACGGGCGAGCAGCCGGAGGTCCTCACCTGGCCCGAGGGCAACGGGCGGCTGGTCGCGCACATGGCGGAAGGGGTCGGCGATCGGCTCGCGTTGGGACACGCCGCCCTGCGCATCGACCCGGGTGAGGAGGGTGTCGAGGTCGACGTGCTCGACGTCGCGCGCGACGAGATGAAGGGCTACCGCGCCCAGCAGGTCATCGTCGCCGCGCCTCGCTTCGTGCTGTCGAGGCTCCTCGTGCCCTGGCAAGGTCAGCCACCGTCGTTCCTGTCCGCCTTCGAGCACGGCTCCTGGGTGGTCGCGAACCTGACCCTGAGCGACCGACCGTTCCCGGACGGCTACCCGGAGTGTTGGGACAACGTCCTCTTCGACAGCCCCTCGCTCGGTTACGTCAGCGCGACGCATCAGCTCGGCAGCGATCACGGGCCGACGGTGTGGACCTACTACCGCCCGTTCCCCACCGACGACCCGGTCACGACGCGACGACAGCTTCACGACCGAACCTGGGACGAGTGGGTCCACGAGATCGTCGCCGACTTGAGTCAGGCGCATCCGGAGCTGCCCGAGCTCATCGAGCGGGTCGACGTCCGCGTCCACGGTCACGCGATGGTGCGACCCTCGCCTGGCTTCCTCTTCAGCGAAGCCCTGCGTCGAGCCTCGGAGCCCCTGGGGCGCGTCCACTTCGCGCACGCGGAGCTGTCGGGCCTGCCGCTCTTCGAAGAGGCGCAGTACTGGGGGATTCACGCAGCCGAAGCAGTCCTGGGTCAGCGGGGAGTCGGGTTCGAGTCGTGGCTGAGCTGACCGCGCCCTTGGCGGGCGCGTCGAGGCGCGCGGGGAGCCCGTGGCTCTTCTCGGCGCGGCTCGACCTCCTGGTCTTCGGTGGCTCGGCGCTGCTGTCGTTCCTGCTGCTGGGGTGGGGCGCGGCCACCGGGCTGCTCGACGAGACGCTCCCCGCGTGGACCTGGGTGGCGACCGTGCTGGCCGTCGACGTCGCGCACGTCTGGTCGACGGCCTGGCGTGTCTACCTCGACCCGCAGGAGCTCGCGCGACGACCCGCGCTCTACATCGGTGTCCCGCTGCTCGGCTGGGTGGCGGGTGTCGTGCTGCACTCGGCCTCCTCCGGTTGGTTCTGGCGAGTGCTCGCCTACATGGCGGTGTACCACTTCGTGCGACAGCAGTACGGCTGGGTCGCCCTCTACCGTCGCCGTCTCGGTGCGCCGCCGTCTCGACTCGGTCGCGTGCTCGACGACGCGGCGATCTACTCCTCGACCCTGTACCCGCTGCTCTGGTGGCACGCGCACTTGCCCCGGGAGTTCTCGTGGTTCCTCGACGGCGACTTCCTACCGGGGATCCCGACGGCGGCCGCCACGGTCCTGCTCCCGGTGCACGTCGTCATCATGGTCGCGTGGGCCGGGCACGAGATCTGGCAGTGGTGGACCGGACGACCGGTGAGCGCGGGCAAGGCGCTGGTCATCGTCACGACCTGGCTCGCGTGGTTCGTCGGGATCGTGGTGTTCGACTCCGACTATGCCTTCACGGTCACCAACGTCCTCATCCACGGCATCCCGTACCTGGCGCTGACGTGGGTGTACGGCAAGGGGCGCTTCGTCTCGTCAGGCGGTTGGCGAGCCTCGGTGTTCAAGCCGAGCGGGTGGTGGCTCTTCCTGCTACCGCTGGTCGCCGTCGCCTACGTGGAGGAGTGGGCCTGGGATCGCCTCGTGTGGCACGAGCACGGCGGCCTGTTCGCGGGACCGGAGGTGCTGCTCTCGAGCGGCGTGACGAGCCTCATCGTGCCGCTGCTGGTGATGCCGCAGCTCACGCACTACCTGCTCGACGGCTTCATCTGGCGACGCGAAGGCAACCCCGGCCTGGCCGAGACGCTCGGACTCACCAGACGCGACTGAGATCCACGTCGAGACCGTCCACGGCCACGGAGCTCACGTGCTCCCGGTGGTCACCCGTGCAGCGGTAGCGCCCACCCTCGAGGACGTGCTGGGTCAGCGCACGGCCTTCCGCGTCGAGGACCCAGTGCTCACCGACACCGCTGCGCTCGTAGAGCTCGTGCTTGGTCTCTAGATCGTGCCGTCGGTTGGACGGCGACAGGATCTCCACCACGAGCTCGGGCGTGCCCCGGACGTGGCTCCCGACGAGCACCGATCGGTCGAGAACGACCACGAGATCGGGCTGGACGATGTCGTGAGGGGAGAGCTCGACGCCCACCGGCGAGTAGTAGACCTCGCCCCGGCCGGGCTGCGTGACCTGCTCACGGAGCTGAAGGAAGAGCTCTCCCGACACCTTCTGGTGACGGAGGCTCGGCACGCCCTTCACGAACAGGGCCCCATCGACGATCTCGTGGAGACCGTCGTCCGGGAAGGTCGTGAAGTCTTGGTAAGTGAGCACGTGAACTGGCTGGCTGGACATGGTGTCTCCCTCTGATGACTTGGCACAGCGTATCTCCCTCGACTGTTGGGCGCACGGCCCGTCTCGGGAGACATCGCAAGAGGGATGCCAGTAGCATGAGACGCCCGAATTCGAACGTCTCAAGCTGAACGCCAGCGTTCATTGTGGGGGCAAATCGTCGCGCTTCCGTGACACCTGTCGGGGCGCCCGGACGATCTGCGACACCGGCTACTTCGAGCCAGCGCCCAGCGCCCGCTGCATGAGCTCGGTGAGCAGCTTCGAGAAGGCTGCCGGGTCCTCTGGCGCGCCGCCTTCGGCGAGCAAGGCCTGACCGTGCAGGACCTCCGCCGCCTGCGCGAGCAGCTCGTCGTCCGGGCTCTCGGCGTGCAGGGACTGAAGCGTCGCGACCAGCGGGTGATCGGCGTTGAGCTCGAGCGTGCGCTGGACCTTCGGACCTTCCTGGCCCATGCGACGCATCATCTCCTCCATCGCCGGGGTCGGGTCGTGCTCGCCTGCGACGAGGCAGGCCGGTGAGCTCGACAGGCGGGCGGAGAGGCTGACGTCCTTCACCTTGCCGTCGAGCTTGCCCTTCAAGAAGCCGAGCAAGTCGCCGAGCTCCTCGGTCTTCTCCTCGCGTTCCTTCTTCTTCTCGGCCTTCTCCTCGTCCGAGCCCAGCTCGACCTCACCCTTGCCGACGCTCTTCCAGGGGAGTCCTTCGTGCTCGGGGGCGGTCGGAGCCCAGAGCTCGTCGACGGAGTCGATGAGCAGGAGCACCTCCAGCTCGCGATCGAGGAAGGCCTCGAGATGCGGCGAGCGGAGCAGCGCCTCACGGGAGCTGCCGGTGGCGTGGTAGATGGCGTCTTGGTCGTCCTTCTTGCGCTCGTGGTACTCGGCGAGAGTGGTGAGCCCGTCCTCGCTGGCCGTCGACTCGAAGAGGCAGAGACCGAGCAGGCGCTGCTGATGCTCGCCGGGCACGAGCAGGCCTTCCTTGAGGACGTTGCCGAACTCTCTCCAGAATCCGAGGTACTTCTCGCGGTCGTCCTTCTGGAGCTGCTCGAGCGCCGACAGCACCTTCTTGACGAGGAACTTGCTGATCGCTCGGACCTGCCGATCCTTCTGGAGGATCTCGCGGGAGACGTTGAGCGAGAGATCCTCGGCATCGACCACGCCACGCACGAAGCGGAGCCAGTCGGGGAGCAGCTCCTCGCAGTCGTCCATGATGAAGATGCGACGCACGTGGAGCTGCACGCCCCGTCGTGCTCCCTCGCGCCAGAAGAGATCCATCGGCGCCTTGGAGGGGATGTAGAGCAGCGCGCGGGCCTCGACCTGACCCTCGATCTTCACCGGGACGGGAAGCAGCGGGTCGGCCCAGTCGTGGGAGACGTGCTTGTAGAACTCGGCGTGCTCTTCCTCGGTGATCTCGTCGGCCGGTCGCGTCCACGGGGCCTTGCCGGAGTTGAGCCGCTCGGTGGTCTCGGTCGGGACGTCCTGCTCCTCGGACTCGGTCTCCGCGGACTCGTCGTCGGCCTTCGTCTCGGCCGGCGGCTTCTCGAGGAGGATGGGGTGCGTGACGAAGTCGGACCAACGGCGGACGATGCCGCGGAGCACCTGCGGGTCGGAGTAGTCCTGGAGGCCGTTGTCGGTGTCGGCCTCCTTGAGCCTCAGCGTGATCGTCGTGCCGGCGTCGTCACGCTCGGCCGTCTCGATGGTGTAGCCGTTGCGTCCATCGCTGACCCAGAGGTGAGCCGTGTCCTCACCGACCCGGCGCGTGAGGACTTGAACTTCTTCAGCCACCATGAACGAGGAGTAGAAGCCCACGCCGAACTGACCGATGAGGTCGGGAGCCGTGCTCGACTTCTTCTCGGCCAGGGCGTCGAGGAAGGCGCGAGTGCCCGAGCGGGCGATGGTGCCCAGGTCCGACACGAGCTCGTCGCGGCTCATGCCCACGCCGCTGTCCTCGATGACGAGCGTGCGGGCATCCCCGTCGACGCGGAGGTGGATGGCCAGCTCCTCGGCCTGCAAGGACTCGTCTTGAAGCGACTCGAAGCGACGCTTGTCGAGGGCGTCCGCGGCGTT
This sequence comes from Acidobacteriota bacterium, assembly GCA_039029535.1. Lineage (GTDB taxonomy): Bacteria > Acidobacteriota > JBCCFW01 > JBCCFW01 > JBCCFW01 > JBCCFW01. Next base: position 16,781 of record JBCCFW010000021.1, on the reverse strand, counting down.
GGAGATCAGCTCGCGGAGGAAGACGTCCTTGTCGGAGTACAGCGAGTGGACGACGAGGTCCAGGAGCTGCTGGACTTCGGCCTGGAATTCCTGACGGTCGGCGGTGCTCATCGATCCTCCCGGTGGGTCGCCTCCGTGGCGATCCCCGGCGGGTCGTTCATGATGTCGAGACCCGCCGCGTGAAGGACCGATCATGGCCGGACCGACCGGCCGGATTCAACGCCCAGCCGTTCCGCGCGGCCCCCAGGACGTGAACACGATGGGCGGCGAGCTCGGCGCGAAGGGGGCGACGACCGCGATCGCCTCGGTCCGCAGGGTCGGCGTGATGAGCAGGCCGCCGTTCATCCGTGCCTCGACCGAGAAGCTGAGAGAGGTCGGGAGCACCGCGAGACCGGGGTCGACGACGGCGCGCTGGAGCCGATGGACCTCCTCCTGCGGATCCAGTCCGGTCGGCAGCGGCACGCGGATCTCCGATGCCAGGTCGACCTCGGGCGGGAAGGCGAACACCAGCTCCCCCAGGTCGAGCCCGCCGAGCTCGGCCGGCGCGCTCCCGACGTTGCGGACGGTCGCGGCGACCAGCAGGGCCTTCCCGGGCGTCAGCGGATCGTCCTCGGGCGTGAGCACGAGGTCGAGTCGGAGCTCCGGGACCCCCGCGACGTCGACCCGCGACTCGACCCGGCCCGAGCACAGCGGCTTGCTGCCGGTCTCGCTCGCGCTGGCCTCGGCCGAGCTGACCACGGTGACGGACGACGACGGCAGGGAGGAGACCACGCGAGCGGTGGGGATCGAGAAGGCCTCGGTCGCTCCCACCGCCAGCGTCGGCACGAGCCAATCGAGGGCCAGCGGGGTGCCGCCGATCGGCTGGAGGAAGACCTCGTCTCCCCGGAAGGCCACCGCGACGTCGTGGGCGGCGGTGCTTCCGAGGTTGGTGACCGTGAGCTCGTAGTCGAGCGCGCCGTCCGGAACGGCCGGATCGGGCGTGGCCGTCGTGGTGAGCTGGAGGCAGAGCTCGGCCCAGGCTACGGCGTCACGCTCCAGCCGGACCTCGTCGTTCGCGGGCTGAGAATCGGACACCGAGCTGCTGGCGACGTTGGCGACGAAGGGCAGGGTGTTCGACGTCGACGGCAGCACGTCGGCGATCTTCAACCCGACCTCGACGAGCGCGGTCCCCCCGTGGGCAGCGACCGCAACGCCCGTCAGCTCCCACCGGGCTCCCGACACGGCACCCGCGCCGGGGTCGGTCAGGGTCACGAGACCGTCGGGCCATTCCAGCGCGAGGGTTGCATCGCTCACCTGCACGGGACCGTCATTGGTGACGAAGAGCCGGGCGCGCAGGGTCGAGCCGGCGACGAGCTCGTCGCCGATGAGGCTGAGCGCGAGCTGGAGGTCGGTGTCGTCGGTGACCTGCAAGGTCGCCGTGTCGGTCGGATCGAACATCACGCCGCAGGCGGCGCCGGTGATCCTGGCGGTGAGTTGGGCCGTGGTGGAGCCCGCCGGCAAGGTCGAGACCGTGACGAGCTCGAAGACCAGCTCGCGAGACTCGCCGGGCCCCAGGCCGGCCGTGAGGATGCCGCTGACCACCCCAGCCCCGGGAGTCGGAGAGCCGATCTCGGGTGGTGCGGTGATGACCGTCAGCAAGCTGGGGTGGCTCAGCGTGACCGTGGGGCTCTCGATGCGTCCGCCGCCCCGGTTTTCGACACGGACGCGGGCGACGACGGCCGAGTCGGCGCCGGCCGTGGTCTGGTCGAGCGTCAGCGTCACGCCGAGGTCCGGCGAGGCCTGCAACCCGATGTCGACGGGACGGGTCAGCGGCGCGCCTCCTCCGAGCACGGCTTGGAGCCGGCCTTCGAGCTGGAGCAGCGGGCTGCAGTCCGTCAGCTCCGTGTCGACGGTGATGGGGAAGGCCAGCTCGACGCTCCCACCCGGAGCGAGCCCGGCAGTGATCAGCTGCGCCGGGCCCGAGGAGCTCAGCCAATGACCGTTCGCGAGCGCGAGCAGCTCCAGGCGCAGCGTGGTCGCCGGAGTCGTCCCGTCGTTGGCGACCCGGAAGACCACCTCGTCACTCTCGCCGGCGGTCAGCGTTGCCGGCGCAGCGACGAGCTGAATGTCGAGCACCGCCTCGGCCGTCGCTTCGAGCGAGGCCTGGTCGACGACGACCTGTTCGAGCTGGGTCGCGGTCACCATCAGCTCCTGGTGAGGTGTCGGCAGGGTCGCGGCGAGTCGTGCGGACGCGACGAGCTCGACCGTCTCACCGACGCGCAGCGAGCCGTGCGACAGGTCTTCGGGCGTCAGCGCCGTCATCTCGGTGGGCCAGGTGAAGCGGACGGTCCCGGCTGAGGACGGAGCGTGGCCGATGTTGGTCAGCCGTGCGGTGGCCGTCACCGTCCCACCAGCCGCGGCCACGTCCGGGTCGAGCACGAGATCGAGGCTCAGCTCGGGGCGAGCGAGGACTTGCAGCACGTGCGACGCGGGTGTTGGTGGTGACGTCGCGACCGCCTGAGCCTCGAGCCGACTCGTGAGCAGGGGATCGACGAGGTCCTGGGGATCGCCGATGGTGACGACGTGATCGACTCGGCTGACGGCACCGGCGGCGAGGTCGGGCAGCACGAGCTCCAGGCCTCCCGAGATCGGGCTCCCGCCGCTGGGCAGCGGTGATGCCGAGGAGACGATCGCTCCATCGAGGAGGTGACGGAGACGGAGGTCGACCGCGGGTGCGCTGCCCAGGTTCTCGACCTCGAGGGTGTAGCTCACGCTCTCACCCGCAGCCGCGTCGGAGACCGCGCCGAGGCGCAAGGCCAGGGCCGGCTCGCCGAGGATCTCCATGACCTCCCGCAGCTCGTCGTCGCTCGGGTTCAGGTCGGGTCGATCGTGGGAGGCGCGAAGCTCGACCTCGGCGAGCTGCCGCACCGCAGTCAGCGCCGTGCCGACGCGGAACTTCATCTCCAGCGTCCTGCCCTCGCCCGGAGTGAGCTCGCCGAGGCGGAAGCGGGCCCCCTGCGCGGCGCGGGACGAGAGGGTGGGCTTCGCGTCGATGAGCTCGAGACCCACGTGGTGGCGCAGGTCGATCACGACGTCGCGGGCCGTGCCCAGCGAGTCGTTGTCGACGGCGACCGTCCAGGTGGTCAGCTCTCCGGCCTTGAGGCTCCGGGTCGGTGCACCCACGGTCGTCAGGCGCAGGTCGACCGGGTGCTCCTGGACCAGGACGTTCAGGTGGGTCTCGTCCGTGCAGCCCTCGAGGTCGGTGAGACGCAGTCCCACGCGAGTCGTGCCCAGCGGTGGGCAGGTCGTGGTGATCACCGCGTCGTCGTCGTCGAACTGACCGTTGCCGTCGAAGTCCCACTCGATCTCGAAGGGGCCGGCGGTTCCAGCGATCGAGCCACGCGAGTCCAGCTCCACGCAGTCGCCTTCGAAGAGCACCGAAGGTCGGCTGCTCACGTCGGCGTCGGGAGGCTCGTGGACTCGCACTCGTCGGTCGCGTCGCTCCACCGCGTCGGGGTAGTCGTCGGAGTAGGCTCGCAGCGTGACGTCGTGCTCACCGGCCGGCAGCGGGGCGATGACTCGCACGCCGAGCGCGTCGGTGGTGCCGTCGCCGTCGAAGTCCCACTCGAAGCGATCGATGCGGTCCGCCACCGCGCGCAGGCTCACCGCAGTTGCGCAGGTGGGACTATCGACCAAGAGGTCGACGCCTCCGAGCCAGGCATCGAGGGTGAGCGAGGTCTCGTCGCTGAGCCCTCCCTCGACGGTCGCGGCGCGGAGCGTCACGAGACCGGGTTGGTGGCCGGTGAGCTGCACGACGGCCCGTCCGTCGTCATCGCTGCGGACCTCGGTCGCCGCGAGCACGACGAGGTCGCTCGGCTCGGCGGTGAAGCGCACGGGGATGTCGGTGGCGGGGCGACCCCATGGGTCTTCGAGACGGGCGGTGAGAGTCGCGACTTCCCGTCCGTTGGCGAGGAGGTGACCCGGCTGGACCTCCAGCTCGAGGGAGACGGGATGGAGCGGAACCAGCGTGACGCCGGCCCGTGCGTTCAGGGCCGACTCGGTGCAGCTCGCGATGAGAGTCGCCGTGCCCTCCTCGCGCCCCGAGCGCAAGGTCGTGGTCCACCAGCCCTCGTCGCCGGTCGTCCCGGTGGTCTCGGCAAGGTGCACGGCTGGGCCTTCTCGAGTCAGCGCAAGCGGGTGACCGGGGATGGGCACGCCGGACGCGTCGCTCACGCGCACCGCGACGCTCGCCTCCGAGCTGGCGTCGGCGACGAGCTGACCGGGCTCGACCGACACGGAGAGCTGACGGGGCGGTCCGAGCGTCAATGCGATCTCTGCCTCGGTCGTCAGGCTGCTGCCCAGCTCGGTGATGAGGATGACGTCGGGTGAGGGGAGCGAGCCGTCCGGGGCGGTGTAGGTGGTGCTGTACTGGCCCTCACCCAGCGAAGCGACGACGTCGACGATTCCGCGGGTGGGGACGAGCTCGTAGCGACCACCTTCGACACCGTTACCATGACGATCGAGCAGCTCGATCTCGAGCCGCGAGGTGCTGGCCCCGTCGGCGGGGAGGACGTCGGGGATGGCCCGGGCGACGAGCTGCGTGGGCCGGCCCGACATCAGCGCGATCTGCAGGTCCGCTCGGAGCTCGACGGCCGGGGTCGGTCGGCCGGCCTCGGGCCGGATGCCGTTGCGGGTCGTCAGCGGATTGGCCTCGGTCCAGCGCAGGCTGGCTCGAAGACCCGGTGCATCCATGACGAACAGGTCGAGCCAGGTCGGTCCGTTGGTGCTGGCGGGGAGCGAGAGCTCGGCGCGTCCGTCGTCGTCGGTCACGAGACCGGCGGGCAGGCCGCCTCCGGGGCCGGCGTCGAGCTGGATGGGCTGACCCGCGACGCCGCTGCCAGCGAGGTCGGTGACACGAAGCTGCAGCCGTGGCCGGTCTCGACGCTGACCGAGCGTGAGCTCGAGATGATGGGGCGCGAGCCGAGAGCCTTCGATCTCGACGACCGCATGGGCCTTGAGCGGTCCCTCGCCGATCGTGACCGGGGCGGTGAGTGCGGCCTGGTGACGACCCTCACCCAGGGCTTCGAGATCACCGAGCGTGCCGCGATCGACCTGAAGCCGGGGCGTCGGGCCGGCGACCGGTCGGTCGTTCTCGTCACGCAGGGTGACGCGGAGCTGCGTGCTCTCCCCGACGCCGAGCCGCGAGACCGGTGCGCTCAGGTCGAGGCGATGTGGAGGCGAGCGGTGGACGCACGCGATGGCGCGGCCCGGCGCATGGCTGAGTCGTCCGACACGGAGCTCGGCTGAGCGGGGCTCCGGTCCGACCAGTCCGCCGACCACCGACCACTGCGCTTCGAACCAGCCGTCGCCACGTGAGCGGAACGGCGTCAGGCCTCCCAAGCTCGCGCGGGCGGTGAGCTCGGCTCGTCGGATCGGTCGCCCCTCGGCGTCGGTGAGCAGCACCCAGGTCCGGAGCGCGCGTCGGCCGTCGAGATCGAGTCGGTCCTGCTCGAGAAACACCAGTGGCGTCGGCACCGGAGGTGCCGTGATCGGCAGCTCCTTCTGGCTCTCGTTGCCGGCTCGATCACGCAGGGTCAAGGTGAGTGGCTCGACGCGGGGTGGCAGCTCGAGCTCCAGCTCGAAGCGACCGGTGCGACGAGCGACGGTCGTGCCGAGGACCTTCTCGCCGGACAGCACGGAGATCTCCGCCTTGGGCTCGGTGCGCGCACGCAGCTGGGTGCGGGCCGACACCGGCAGCGTCGCCCAGGCGAGGCCATCGGCATCGGGGCCACCGCCGGAGGCGGCCACGACGACGGTGCGTGGCACGGAGCTCGGCGGAAGGTCGAGTTGAGCCTTGTAGCGCCCAGTGCCCATCCGCCGCAGCGACGACAGGTTGCCCCAGGTCGTGCGAAGAGCCGGAGGGCGCCCGGCCGGGCAACGCACCAGGACCTCGACGCTCTTGCCGCGCTCGGCCTCGAGGGTCACGGCCGCCGGCCGGAAGCTCAGCTCGATGGCCTGAGCGGGGGCCGCCAGGGCGAGGAGGGCCAGGCAGGTGCTGACGAGTTGGGTTCGGACCACGACGCGCTCCCGAGAACGACGAGCTCCGATCGGAGGGATTCCCAGCGAGCTGGGAGGACTTCCACGTCGTCAGGCCGACCGACCGTGCGAGAGGGCTCTCACGGGCGACAGGCCGGACGAGACCGGGGCCGAGAGGGAGAGGAGCAAGCGTCGTGCCGTCGTCGTCGGGACGTCGGCCGAGGAGCTACTTGCCGGAGCCAGCCGCCTTGCGATTCGGATCGAAGGGGAGGGGCTCGGGAGCGGGACCGGACGGGTTCGGGTTCGCCTTGCGTGCGGCCAACGCGATCGCCGACAGCGACGGTCCCGGGTTGTTGTGCGAGGTCACGCCCGGGCTCGAGAGCGGGCCCTCTTCCATCGCGGCTTCCGGCTCGGCCTCGGCTTGAGGCGGCGTGGCCGGAGCGGACTGCGTGGCCGGGTCAGCCGTGCCCTGGGCGGCCGGACGCGTGCGGGTGGGATCGAGGCCGGGAAGCTCGATGAGACCGTCCCGTGCGAGACCGTGCAGGTGCGAGAAGACCGTCAGCTCGTCGAAAGGACACACGCGCAGGAGCGAGCGCAGGCTCCAGGTGCCGCAGATCCGTGACAGCAGGAAGGCCCGCTCGGCTCCCAGCGAGGCGGTCATGAGGTTCTCGGGTCGACCGCGGAGACGCGGGACGGCGTCGAGACCATCGGGGAGCGACTCGAAGGAGTGGCGGAGCGCCCGCTCGAGAGCCCAGAGCATCCCGGCGATGTTGGCGTCGTCGAAGAAGCGCTTGGAGCTGTCGCGGAGCAGCTCGAGGGCTTCGGCGAGCAGCGCTTGCTTGACCAGGCCTTCTGCCTGCTGGATGACGGCCTTGGCGCCGTAATTGGGGACGGTCGTGGGAGAGGCCGTCTCTTGCGGCGTCTCGCGACCGGTTGCCACGACACCTTGGTCGATGAGGGCGTCGAGCCGACCGAGGATGTCGAGGTCGCTCGAGTGGAAGCCGAGGCAGATCTCTCGAAGGGTCAGACCGTCGCGGACCATCTCGAGCAGCTTCTTGCCACCGGGGTCGGCGGCGGCGTCGTTGGCCTTGGCGTCGTCGACGACGCGGAAGCGGGCTTCGGGGCCACCGAGGCGTCGGCGCAGGCGACCCATGTCGTCGGCCTGTCGCGCGCCTTCCATGATCATTCCCTGCCAGTCGAGCATGACCGTGACGGGCAGGGAGTCGCGCGGGACCTCGCCGGGCACGAACTGGAAGGCGCCTTCGGTCCAGGAGACGAGCTCGTGCAGGGCGTCTTCGGCCTTCCTTTGTAGGACGGAGTCGAGACCGGCCGGCGTCATCTGTCCGATGCGGCAGAGCAGGTCGCGGAGCGGCTCACCACCCGACTGCCGGAGACGCGTGATCTCGGCCAGGTCCTGGCGGGTGAGACTGGTGCGCTGCAGGAGATGCGGCGCGAAGTCCTCCAAGGGATCGCCCGAGGTACAGCCGAGCGCAAAGCCGTCCTCAAAGTAGGCGATGCGCTTGCCGTTGGAGCCGTCCACGTGGATGGCACCCGTCTTCCGCCCCAGCCCAATGAATTGGACCAGGTCCGGAAACGGCATGATTTCGAGGCTGCCACTGAGGCTCATCGAATTGCTAGCCCTGCATCTCTCGCCCGAGGGCGAATGGCCTCACGGAATGCTCACCGACTTCGCTGACACCGCCCCGTCGGCAATATTCTGATGAGGCTTGGGACATTCTATACGTCCCACCCGTGGGGGGTGCAAGAGGGGTCCCAAGTTGCCGACTGCTCCACTGACCAACCCCCGGCTGGCCGGCGGATCCCGCAGGTGAGAGAATGCCTCGAAAGACGCTTTTCGGGCCGTCTTGCCCAGTCTTCAGCCTAATTCGTGCCGCTCTGCCCCATGGGGGCATTTCGGGCTGGCATGAAGGCGTGCGAGTGGCATGCTTGTCACGCATGCCTGGGCTTGCGAGTGGCTGGGGAAGAGGCACTCCAACGAACGTGGAATGAAAGACCTACGCATCCTGCCCCTCGTGCTCGTCGCGGGAGTGGCAGCAGTCCTCGGAGCCGTCGCCGGCGCCGAGTCCGAACAGCGCCTGCTCTGGGCTGCTGGGAGCATGGTGGTCGCGGGCACCATCTTCTTCCTGCTGTCTCGCGTCACGCCGGGGCGTCTCATCGGCGGCGTGGCCGGCACGGTCTCCGGCTTGCTGATGGCTGCCCTCCTCGCCTGGCTCGTCGCCCTGACGCCAGGACGCGAGCTGCTCGCGCAATGGACGCCCATGGCCATCGGGCTGATCCTCGTGATGATCCTCGCGACCTTGGGCGTGAGCGTCGGCGCGCGAGTCGGTCAGTGGCGACCGCTGGCCGTGCAGTCGATTCCGACCGACCGCTCTCGTGAGGGGGATGACGAGTCCATCTTCCCGAAGGTGGTCGACACCTCGGTCATCATCGATGGTCGAGCAGCCGACGTCATCGCGACCGGCTTCGTGGACGGACCGCTGATCGTCCCGCACTTCGTCCTGCGCGAGCTGCACTCGGTGGCGGACTCGTCCGACACCCTGAAGCGCAACCGCGGGCGCAAGGGCCTGGACGTCCTCGAGGGTCTTCAGGAGTCGCCCCTCGTCAACATCGAGATCAGCGACCGGGACTTCCCGGAGATCCCCGACGTCGACGGCAAGCTCATCGCCTTGGCGGAGGAGCTCGGCGCGTCGGTGCTGACCACCGACTACAACCTCAATAAGGTGGCGCAGCTCCGCGGGGTGCAGGTCCTCAACGTCAACGACCTGGCCAACGCGCTGAAGCCGGTCGTCCTTCCCGGTGAGACCCTGCAGGTGCAGGTCATCAAGGAAGGCAAGGAGCGCAACCAGGGAGTCGGCTACCTCGACGACGGCACGATGGTCGTCATCGACGACGGCCGACCGCACCTCGGCGAGCAGGTCGACGTGGTCGTCACCAGCGTCATCCAGACCAACGCCGGGAAGATGATCTTCGGTGCCGTCGACGTCGACGACGCGAAGATCGTCCGTCGGATGCCTCCAGGCTCGCAGCGGGCCGCCAACTGAGGCGCCCCTCCAGCCCGCTGCCGAGCGAGCGACGCTTGGCAACGGATCTCCACTTGACGTAACGTTGGGGCCGGGCAAGTGGTCGGGACCTGCGACCATGCCCTTCCTGCGTTCAGCTTCCGCGGCGTTCGTCCTCTCCTTCCTCGCAGCCGCTTCCGCCACGGCGGAAACCCGTGCTCTCGTCCTTCCCTTCGCGGTCGAAGGCCGTGACGCGCCCTGGCTCGCCGAGGGTGCTGCCGATTTCCTCGGCGAGTCCCTCTCGGCTCTCGGCCACGACAACATCACGCGTGGCGAGCGCGCGCGCCTGGCCCGCGAAGCCGGCCTGTCCGGCCAGCGTTGGCCCTTGGCGTCCGCCTGGGTCCTCGCCGAGCGGGCGGGGGCGACCCACGTCATCGAGGGCCGCTGCCGCTGGCAGCACGGGCGTTGGCTCGTGACGGTCGGCCTCATCGACCTGACCGAAGCCCGTCTCCACCCAGAGCAAGGCCTGGAAGTTCCCGCCGACGGCCTGGCCAAGGCCCTGGCCGGGCTCGCGCTGTCGCTGGGTGGTGAGGCGCCGACCGCTGCCGTGCAGGCTCGGCTCGAGCGTCTCTCGGAGGTGCCGACCGCTGGCTTGCAGGCCTGGGCGCTCGCGCGTGCCGAGCCGCAGATCGCGGAGAGCCACCTTCGGGCGGCCTGTGCCGCTGCGCCGGCCTTCGTGGCGGCACGACTCGAGCTGGCCGAGCTGCTGATGGACCGAGGTCGAGCCGATGAAGCTCGGCTCGTCGTCGACGATCACCGGATGGTGGTCATGCCGCACCACGCCGATCGCTTGCGACGGCTCGGACGCTAGCGTCCTGGCTTCCCCACTCGGGCGAGGAGGTCAGTCCTTCTCGCCCCAGTGCTGCAGCCGGATCGCCTCGCGCCCCCATTCCTTGTTGAACTCGGGGGCGAGCAGCCCATAGACCTTGGGCCTGTCGTTGATCAGGCTGCCGCGCGGCACGACGATGAGCCCCGGCGAGTTGAACGGTTCGCGGTCCGCTTCGTCGGACTCGACGACGTGCAGGTGCTCGTACGGCAGGCCCTTGCCGTGCGCACCGCGACACTCCTCGTAGATCTCGAGCATCAGGTCGAGGATGCGCGGGACGATGTCGACGGTGTTCTCTCGGACGTGCAGCCAGAGATTCAGCTCGTCGTCGGCCTGCTTGCGGAAGCTGCGCACCGTCGCGACGACGGCGTTGAGACGTCGTGAGCGTGGTGGCGCCCATTCGAAGACGCGCAGCGGCGGCTCTTCCTTGCTCTCGATGAGCTCACCCTGGCAGAGCGCGAGCAGGGGACGACGGCAGGTGAGCCAGACCTTGGTCGGGAAGTCGTTCTTGGTCAGCGGCTGACGGAGGGTGCCGTACGAGTCGGGCCAGTACGAGTACTTCAGGTGGATGCGGGTCTCGATGCAGTTCTCCAGCTTCTCGGGGAAGCGAAGGATGACGAATGGAGAGTTGCAGCGAGTCTTGAGCGCGTGACCCTTCCAGGTGGCCGAGCGAACGGTCACCGGGCCGATGCCGAGGATCACCGTCTTGGTGTCCTGGAGGGGACGGAAGCGGAAGTCGGCCTCGGCGCGGGCCTGCATCTCGGGCCGGGAGAGGTCGACGCGCAGCTCGAGGTTGGTGCCCTTGACGGTGGGCTGGGCGTACGAGCGACGAAGGAAGAACTGATCGCAGTAATCGCGGGCGCTCTGAATGATTTTCACGACTCGTGGCCCTCCGAGCGGAAGCCGAGAGAGTTTAACCCGGACCAGTCATGAGTGTCCGTCGCGAGTGGCCGGAGATGCCGGCCGAGAGGGGCGAACGTAGTCACGAGGCCCGGAAGCGCACTTGGTGGTGCGTTGAGGACCGAGAGGCGAGTACGCCCTTCGCAGGCAGCAGATCTGGTCACGCAGCAGGAGACTCATGACTGGTTCGGGTCAGCTGAAGCAGTCGGGCTGCCGCCGCGTGTCCGGACTGGCAGGCGCCCTCGATGGTCGCGGGCAGGCCGGTGTCGGTCCAGTCGCCGGCCACCAACAGTCCGGGTACGGGCGTGTCGGGTCCGAAGCGTCGAACGCTCAATCCCGGGCGACCGACGAAGGTCGCGCGTCGTTCCTTGATGACCTCGCTGTCGAGAATGCGTGTCGAAGCGATGTCGGGGAAGGCGCGGAAGAGCTCGTCCCGGCACTCCCTTAAAACTTCGTCACGATCGCGCTCGGCCCATTCACCCGCCCCTGAGCGAACGATCGTCAGGAGCTGAGCGCCGCCCTGCGGTGGTCGACCCCAGCAGCTCTCGCGATCGAAGACCCAGTGGACGGGTGAGTCGATGAGCCCGACGAAGCTCGCCTCGAGCACGCGCTGTTCGAGCCACAAGTGCACCGACACGATCGACGACGGCTCGAAGCAGTCGAGGCCGTCGAAGGGGCTGCGGCCGAGCCACTCCTCGGGGAGCAAGCGCGCCAGGACGTCGGCGGGCACGGCGGCGATCACGACATCGGCGCGACGTTCACGACCACCGCGATCCACCACGCCCACGCAGCGTCCGTTCTCCACCAGCAGCCCCCGGACCGGCTGGTTCATCTCGAGGGTGCTGCCACCTCGTTCGAGTGGCTCCCGAGCCGGCTCGGCGAGCACGGTCGAGAGCCCGGCGGTCGGCCAGCCGAGTGACGAGGACTGACCGGGACCCAGGAAGGCGCGGTCGAGCACGGTGGCGAACAGCGAGGCGGCGGCCGTCTCGATGTCGGCGTTGAGCGTGGCGAGACAGGTGGGGGTCCAGAAGACCCGCAGCGCGTTCTCGGACTGACCGAGCTGTCGCAGCCAGTCCGCGACGCTGATGCGATCGAGGGCGGGGTCGCCGGCGCCGAAGCGCGCGGCCATCGTGACCTTCACGCAGCGCAGTCGTTCCAGCGGCGTGAGGAGGGCGTGACCGAACAGACCGGCCGCCAGGTGCAACGGCGCCGGCAGCGGCGGGCAGGCGAGCACGGCGCGTCGGCGTCCCGGTTCGACCAGCGCGACGCGCAGCCGGTCTTGCAGTCGGATGCCGTCCTCGGCACCGATGCGTCGGAGGTAGCGAAAGGTCTCGTCGTAGCAGCCCATGACGACATGCTGCCCGGTGTCGATCTCGTCGCCGGTGCGTCGGTGCACGACCGAGGACGCTCGACCGCCCAACGAGCCCCGGCCTTCCAGAACGGTGCACGGGACGCCGGCCTCGGTGAGGGCGGTCGCTGCCGAGAGACCGGCGAGCCCGCCGCCGATGACGAGAGCGCGGGTCACGCGAGGCGGAACACGGCGTCGCGGAGAATGACGCCGGTGGCGAGGAGACCCTTGAGACGACCGGGGAGCCGCGGTCGTGGACCGAAGGGATCGGGCGCTCGTCCCTGCACCTCCTCGAGCAGCCGCCGGTAGATGGCGGCCATGATCGAGGCGGAGAACAGCGTCGCACGCTCGTTGGTGGGGAGGGCCTGTTCCGCCAGGTTGAACAGGCGAAGGGCCCTCTCGCCCATCCGACGGAGCAGGGCCGCCAGACGGGGGCTGGCACGGCGTTCCAGGATCTCCTCGGGCGTGACGCCGGCGCGCTCGAGCTCTTCCAGCGGCAGGTAGATCCGCCCTTGCGCCGCGTCGCCGCCGACGTCCCGGAGGATGTTGGTCATCTGGAAGGCTTCGCCGAGCTTCATCGCGAAGCGACGACCTTCTTCCGACTGGCTGCCGAACACGGGCAGGCAGAGACAGCCAACGTGACCCGCCACGCGTCGGCAGTAGAGCGACAACTCCTCGGCGGTCTCGTAGCGATTGCGCTCGAGGTCCATCTGCATCCCGTCGATGACGGCGAGCAGGTCGACCTCGTGCAGGCCGAAGCGCTCGTGAGTGGCGGCGACGCCGACGAGCACCGGATCGTCCTGGTCGTCGACCTCACCGCGCAGTGCCCGCGGCACCGCGGCCCGCCAGGCGTCGAGCTCGGCGCGGGGGTCGAGGTTCTCCTGCGGCTCGTCGACGAGGTCGTCGAGCCAGCGGCAGTAGGCGTAGACCGCATGGATGCCCTCGCGCCGGGGGCGGGGCAGGGGTGAAAACGCGAGCGCGAAGTTGCTCTTGCTCGCGCGGGTGCGTTCCCGGCACAGGTCGAGAGCTCGGGCCGTCAACTGCGGATCGATGCGTCGCGTCGTGCTCACGTCAGCGCCTGCATGGCCCGAGCGGGCGGTCGGGGCCGGGTGAGCCCCACGACCGCCGGGGCAGCCAGTCGGATGCGATCCAGGGTGGAGAGCTTGGGTCGTTGGGTGAAGACGTCGCCCTCGACTTCCTCGACTCGCCCGAGGATGGCGTGGCCACCGGCCCACACGCAGCGGAGCCAGAGCCCGAGTCGACCACGGGTCTCCCGGGCCAGCGGCCAGCCTCCGGCGAACACCATCCGCGTGCGCTCGATGAGGGAAGCCATCATCTCTCGGTAGGCCGGCGTGGCGCCGTCGGTGCCGACGCCGTCGAGGCTCAGCCCGAAGCGATCGAGCTCGGCCTGGGGGAGGTAGGAGCGGCCGCGCGGGAGGTCGACGGCCACGTCCTGCCAGAAGTTGGTGAGCTGGAGCCCGGTGCAGATCGCGTCGGAGGCGGCGAGGCTGCCGGGGTCGCGGATGTCGTGGAGGGCGAGGACCAGCCGCCCGACCGGGTTGGCGCTCTTCTCCGAGTACCGCAGGAGAGAGTCGAAGTCGGGGTGGACGGGGTTGTCGGAGTCGGACCGAAAGGCCTCGAGCAGGTCCCGGAGCGCCTGCACCGGCAGGTCGAACTGCCGCACCGACTGGGCCAGCGCGGCCATCACGGGACCGTCGGGGCGGTCGTCGAGAGCGGCGTCCAGGGACCGTTCCCAGGAATCGAGCAACTCGCGGCGCGAGCCTGCGTACTCGGGCTCGTCGGCGAAGTCGTCGGCAGTGCGGGCGAAGGCGTAGATCGCTGCCACCGCCGGCCGGACCCGTGAGGACAGGAGCAGCGAGGCGGTCGGAAAGTTCTCGTAGTGCTCTCGCGCCAGGGTTTGGCAGTGGCGGGAGGCGTCGGCGAGCTCCGTCATGACGAGGTCGCAGCATGGCACGCAGCCGAAACGGCCGGCAAGATGAGGACGACGTGGCCCGAGCCCAAGCGGGCGAGGAGGGAAGGTGGCGGTCCCGATGACCCAGCGACGACGACCCAGGTGGCGGGGCTTCCGCATCGGTCGGGCGGTCCTGGTGGGGATGGTCGCGGCCGCGCTCAACGTGGCCCTGACGCCCCAGGTTCCCTGGGCCGTCCTGGTCCTCGTGATCCTGGGCCTGGGGCTCGTGCTCGACGGCCTGGACCTCCGCGACGAGGCCCGCGAGCAGGCCCGAGCCCGCCGCCTGGCGCGGGACCGCGACGCCCACGTCCGCGAGCTGGGTCGGCTCAAGACGGCCGTCGAGGACCTGCTGCTCCAGCTCGACCCGGCGCAGGAGGAGCTCCTCGGTGACGTCCGCCGTCCCGTGGAGGTGCTCGAGGAGCGGGTCCGTGGTCTGGCCGAGCAGGGTTCCCGGGTCGACCGGGAGCTGCGACACCACGACGCCGACCGCCTGTCGCGTCAGCTCGAGCAGGCGCGACGTCGGGTCGCCGAGGCCGACGAGGGCTCGCGCGCTGATGAAGAGGCCACGCTCGAGATTCTCCTCAAGCAGGAGGAGACGCTCGTGCGGGTCAAGGAGCGACGTCGTCGCATCGACGCCCGGCTGCGGACGGCGGTCGGGATGCTGTCGGCGCTCCACCTCGACCTCGTCGAGCTGCTCTCGACCGACCTGGCCGGCGCCTCGGCGGCGGTGCAGAGCTTCGGGACCCAGCTCCGTGAGGTCAGCCGTGGGGTCGACGCCCTGGCGAGCGCCCTCGACGAGGTGGCGGCCGACGAGGAGGCGGTGGCCTTCAGCTCCGAGGCGCGGTCGAGGAACGGCCGGCGGGGACGGCAGCGGGCGCGGTCGCGCGCCTGAGCGATCGCGTCAGCTCGGGTCCAGCACCTCGTGCGGCGGGGGCGTCGCCTCGAAGCGCACGGCACGGATGGTGGCGTGGCCGAGGAGGAGGGCCTTGGCGAGACGGTGCCCTCCGTCCATGAGCTGACCGTCGGCGTTCAGCACGATCGGATGCTCGAGCGACGCGTCCTGGATGCGACGCGCATGCTCGGCGACGGCGCGGATCGTCGGCGGGTCGTCGTCGTCGAACCAACAGTTCCAGTCGAGCTCGACGACGTCCTCGACGGGGAGGTCGAAGGGAGGCAGGTCGGCGGCGAGCTTCCAGAGCTCCTCGGTGAGCCAGACGTGACGACGACCGTCGACCATCCTGCTGTGACGCTGAGGCATGACCCGCCCTCCACCGACGGCGTTCGATGGAGGACGGGCGACGGCTCCGGAATCAGAGCTGCTCGGCGTTCTCCGAGAGATAGGACGCCACGCCCTCCGGCGACGCCTTCATGCCCGAATCGCCCGGGTTCCAGCCGGCGGGGCAGACGTCACCGTGCTTCTCGTGGAACTGTAGCGCGTCCACGACCCGCAGCAGCTCGTCGACGTTGCGACCGAGCGGGAGGTCGTGAACGATCGAGGCGCGGACGGTGCCCTCGCCGTCGATGACGAACGCGCCGCGGTAGGCGACGCCGCCTGGGCTCTCGACGCCGTAGGCACGGCAGATCTCGTGCTTCACGTCGGCGACCATCGTGAAGCCGACCGGACCGATGCCGCCGTCGTTCACGGCCGTGTTGCGCCAGGCGTGATGGGTGAACTGCGAGTCGATCGAGACCGCCATGACCTCGACGTTGCGCTCCTTGAACTCGGCCATGCGGCGATCGAGGGCGATGAGCTCGGAAGGGCACACGAAGGTGAAGTCGAGCGGGTAGAAGAACACGAGGGCGTAGCGGTCCTTCGTGCGCTCGGCGAAGTCGAACGAGTCGACGATGGTGCCGTCGCCGAGCACGGCGGGAGCATCGAAGGTCGGGGCGGGCTGTCCGGTCATCATGATGAGGTCGTCTCCGAGGGAATCACTTGAGTCAGGTCGACCAGCTCGGGAAGAGTCCGGGAGGTCGGAGCGTCGGCGTCATTGAGCAAGTCGTTGCACAACGCGTCGGAAATGGTCTGCGCGAGCAGACCGAGGGAGGAGTCGAGCTCCAGCGTCCACGAGCGAGTTCGCGCGCCGCTGTTCTTGGTCACCAGGCGTGGGCCCTGAGGGAGCCGGAAGCGGAGGAAGTGAACGGCGGCCTTGGTGTCGGTGGGGTCGAGGTTGATCCCAGCGCAGCTTCCCGTGGGCAGGTGCAGTCGCAGGGCCCCAGGATAGGCCGTCAGGTCATGGGAGAGGGAAAGAACCTTGTCGGTCTCGCCTTGCAGGAACACCGTCGTCAGGAGCTCGCCCGGCTGCGGGACCAGGCTCCTGAGCTCGGTGCGCATGCGCTCACCAGCATCGACCGAGATGTCGCCAGCGGCCCAGGCTTGCTCGTAGATCTGAGCGAGGATGGTCGTGCGGTTCTCGAAGAGGAGCGTGACGTTCGGGCCCAGCTCGACTCGTCGGGCTCGCCGATGTTCGACCAGCCTTGGAACGACTTGCCTTCGGACGCTGGCGTACTGGCGTGCCCACTCGGTGTGCTTCCACAGTGAGGGGGACCGCTTCAGGCTCAAGTCGTGGGCCCCGCCGGCCCCCGAGGCGCCAAAAGCAACCCCCCCACCGACCCCCCCCCCGGCGCCCCACGGATAGCTCA
>JBCCFW010000020.1:0-69501 GCA_039029535.1 Acidobacteriota bacterium | reverse complement strand
CCGACGACGACCGCCAGCAGGCCCGTGACGAGACCGACCGACCAGGCGATGTCGATCCCGTGCAGTGCGCGGACGAGGATGCTGCGTCCCTGGCGGTCGGTCCCCAGCCACCGGGTCCAGCTTTCACCGTCAGGCTCGGTGCGAAAGGCGAAGTCCTGCTGCTCGGTGACCAGCACCGCGTCGGGATCGCCCCCCATCCAGCCCAGGATGCCGAAGCGCACGGAGATGCCGGCCACCGCGTAAAACACCATGACGACCAGCGCGACCTTGGTGAGGTGGTCGCGGGTGAGACGGCGGAAGAAACGTCGCGTGCGGCTCATCAGTCCAACCTCACCCGAGGATCGGCCCAGCTGTAGAGGACGTCGGTGAGGACGTTGCCGAGGATGAAGAGGAAGCTGACCATCACCGTGACGGCCTTGATGACCGGGTAGTCCTGCTCGTTGAGCGCGCCGAGGACCTTGGAGCCCAGGCCCGGGATGCCGAAGTAGACCTCCAGCAGCAGTGAGCCGGTGATGAGGAAGGGCACCGAGATCATGATCCGCGTGATGATCGGGATGAGGGAGTTCCGGAGCACGTGGCGTCGCATGACGGTGGAGGGGGCGAGCCCCTTGGCCTTGGCGGTCTTCACGTGCAGCCGGTCCGCTTCCTCGACGATGGCCGCCCGATAGAAGCGCACGTCGTAACCGGTGCCGACGATGACCGAGATCAGGATGGGCAGCAGGAGATACTCGATTCTCTCGAAGATCCCCGTCGAGTAACCGTGGATCTGAAACACCCCGGCCTTGTATGCGAGGAAGTGTTGGCCGGCCACGATGTAGACGAGGAACGAGACGCTCATGCCCAACACCGCGAGAGCCATCAGCGCTCGGTCGATGAAGCGACCCCGGTAGGCGGCGGCGATGCTGGCGATGGTGAGACTGACCAGGGTCGTCAGTACCAGCGCCGGCAGGGTGATCGAGAGCGACGGGCCGATGCTGCGACCCAGGATTTGTCGGACTGGCTCGTCGGTGAGAAAGGAGCGGCCGAAGTCGAAGCGGGCGATCTCGCCGAGGTAGCGGAAGTACTGAGCCGGGAGCGGCTGGTCGAGGCCGTGCTTGGCGCGCAGTGCGGCGAGGTCTTCCGGGCTCGCGCTCTTGCCCAGTCGGGCCGCGACGGGGTCGCCCCCGAAGACGTTGAGCAGGAAGAACGTGATGAACGTGACGCCCAGGAGGATGGGCACGCCCAGGAGGAGGCGGCGGAGGATGTAGCCGATCATCGCGAGACGCCTCCGGCCGAGGCGACCATGGGAGAGGGAGCGTCGTCATCGTCGGCGACGTCGAGGTACTTCCACCAGGTGTAGTAGACCTCCTCGGGCTTGAAGTTCTTGAGACGGGGATGCCAGACGTAGAGACGGGTCCGGGCCATCGAGCCGATCATCGGCTGATCCTCGATGAGGATGTCGCGAAGCTGCTGGTAGAGACGAGTGCGCTCCGGGTCGGCGGGGTCCATGACCTTGGCCTGGTCGAAGATGCGATCGTACTCGGGGTTCTTGTAGTTGAAGTTGTTGCTGCCCGGAGCCTCGTTCGGCCCGTAGAAGAGCTGGAGGAAGTTCTCCGCGTCGGGGTAGTCGGCGCCCCAGGCCAGGCCGAAGAACTGGGCTTTCTTGCGGTTGAGCTTGTCGGAGAGCTCGGGGAAGCTGTTCTGACTGGTGTTCACCCGGATGCCGATCTCGCTCACCTGACGCGTGAACATCTCGGCCTGCTCGGCCGCGTTCGTGCTCTTGCTGGTCTGGTACTGAAGGATCGGAAGTCCCTCGCCGTCGGGGAATCCGGCTTCCGTCATGAGCGCTCGGGCCTTGTCGAGGTCTTGCTTGCGGTAGCCGGGCTCGTAGCCGGAGAGGCCGGGAGGGATCGGCCCGATGTAGAGCGTGTTGTCGTTGTTGTAGAACGCGATGTTGCGCTGCTCGAGATCGACCGCGTAGGAGATGGCCTGACGCACGAGCTTCATCTCGGGAGGCTGCCCCCAGGTCGGGTCCTCCATGTTGAAGCCCCAGTAGATGAGGTCGAGGAGCGGCAGGGGAAAGCTCTGGAGACCCTCGGCCGCCACGTCGGGCAGGAGGTCCATCGAGTTCCGCTTGCAGACGGTCGGCTTGTACTCGGCCGGGACCTGGCTCGCGTCGAGGTCACCTGCCCGGAACTTGAGCCACATGGGCTGGTCGTTCTCGTAGATGGGCAGGTGGATCTCGTCGAGCAAGGGGAGCTTGGCGCCTGCGTAGGGGCCGAGGCCGGCTGCGAGCTGGTCCTCGTGGAGCTCGGTCGGGAGATGATCGTCTCGATAGTCGGGGTTCTTCTCGAGCTTGAGCCAGCTCCCGCGGAAGAACTCCTTCACCTGGAAGGGCCCGCTGCCCACCGGGTTTTGACCGAACTCGAGCCCGTAGTGCTCCACCGCCTCACGTGGAACGATCGAGGAGTAGCCCATCGTGAGAATGTAGAGGAACTGCGGGAAGGGCTGAGTGAGGACGATCTCGAAGCGTCGGTCGTCCAGGACGCGGAAGCCCGCCGGGAGGGTCTCGTAATCGAAGCGGTAGTCGTCGGGTCGTCCGGCGGCGGCGGCCTCGCTCCGGAGGCGGCGCTGTTCGGTCCGATGCTCGTCGAGACCCTCGATGCGTCCCTGGAACAGCCAGTAGCCGGCGGGAGACCAGCGATCGTCGGCGGAGCGCATCAACGAGTAGACGACGTCCGAGCTCACGATGGCTCGCCCCTGGCCGCCGGGAAAGCACTCGTCGTCCTGGAAGAGGACGTCGTCGCGGAGCTCGAAGCGGTAGGTGCGTCCGTCCTCGGAGACCTCCGGCATCTTCGTCAGCAGGACGGGCTCGAGCTCGAAGGGGCGGACCGGGTAGCGGAAGCCGAGCAGCGTGTCGAAGATCGCCGCGATCGGCATGTTCTGGTACTGCGAGCTGCCGGCGACGGGATCGAGCGAGCCGATCTTGGCCCGCAGCGGATAGCGCAGGATCTTCTTGCCGCCGCTATCGGGCGGACGCTTGCAGGCAGTGGTGACCAGGCAGACGAGGAGGAGCGAGAGGACGACGCGAACGCCCCTCACGAGTCGCTCGCTTCAGCGTAGGCCTCGATCGTGGGACAGCTACAGATCAGGTTGCGGTCGCCGTGGACGTTGTCGATGCGACCCACCGACGGCCAGAACTTGTGCTCGCGGAGGTAGGGCAGGGGGTAGGCCGCGCGCGAGCGCGTGTAGGAGCGGTCCCACTCGTCGGCCATGAGCAGGGCCGCAGTGTGCGGAGCGTGGCGGAGCGGGCTGTCCTCGACCGTGATCGTGCCGTCGGCGATCTCGGCGACCTCCTGACGGATGGCGAGGAGGGCGTCGGCAAAGCGGTCGAGCTCGGCGCGGCCCTCGCTTTCGGTCGGCTCGACCATGAGCGTGCCGGCGACCGGGAACGACATGGTCGGCGCGTGGAAGCCGTAGTCCATGAGTCGCTTGGCGATGTCCTCGGCCGAGACGCCCGTTTCCTTCTCGAGCGGACGCACGTCGAGGATGCACTCGTGAGCGGCTCGGCCCTGCTTGCCCAAGTAGAGGATGGGGAAGGCGTCCTGCAGGCGATGGGCGAGGTAGTTGGCGTTGAGGATGGCGATCTCGCTGGCCCGCTTGAGACCGTCGGGGCCCATCATCCGGATGTACGACCAGGAGATGGGAAGGATCGACGGGCTACCCCAGGGAGCGGCCGAGACCGCACCGATGGCCTTCTCTCCTCCGCAGGGCACGACCGGATGACCGGGCAGGTAGGGGCGAAGGTGCTCGGCCGTGCAGATCGGCCCCATGCCGGGACCGCCGCCGCCGTGGGGGATGCAGAAGGTCTTGTGCAGGTTGACGTGGCAGACGTCGGCGCCGATGTCGCCTGGACGGCAAAGACCGACTTGGGCGTTGAGATTGGCGCCGTCGAGGTACACCTGCCCACCGTGGTCGTGGACGATCGAGCAGACCTGGCGGATGTCCTCCTCGAAGACGCCGTGCGTCGACGGGTAGGTGACCATCAGCGCGGACAGGCGGTCGGCATGGGCCTCGGCCTTGGCGGCGAGGTCGTCGAGGTCGACGTTGCCCTGGTCGTCGCAGGCGACCACCACCACTTTCATGCCGGCGAGGCTGGCGCTGGCCGGGTTGGTGCCGTGGGCCGACGAGGGGATGAGGCAGGTGTCGCGCTGGTCGTCGCCATTGGCCAGGTGGTGCGCGCGGATGACGAGCAACCCGGCGTACTCTCCCGAGGCGCCGGAGTTGGGCTGGAGCGAGACGGCGGGCAGGCCGGTGATCTCACCGAGCTGGGCTTCGAGCTCGGAGAAGAGCTGGGCATAGCCCTGCGCCTGATCGGTCGGCACGAAGGGGTGCAGGCCGCCGATCTCCGGCCAGGTCACGGGGAGCATCTCCGCGGCGGCGTTGAGCTTCATCGTGCAGGAGCCGAGCGGGATCATGCTGGTCGTCAGCGAGAGGTCCCGCGACTCGAGTCGCTTGAGGTAGCGCAGGAGCTCGGTCTCGCTCCGGTACTGGGAGAAGACCGGGTGCTCGAGGTAGCTGCTCGTGCGCTGGAGGTCTCCAGGGATGGCCGACTCGAGCACGGGCTCGACGGTGAGGCCTTCCTCGCCGACCAGGGCTCCGGCGAGGCGATCGATCTCGTCCTTGGTGGTGGTCTCGTCGAGAGCGATGCCGACGTCGCTGTCGGAGAGCCTGCGGATGTTGAAGCCCGCGTTCAGCGCGGCCGCCACGAGCTCGTCGGCGGTCTTGCCGTCGATCGACAGGCGGAGCGTGTCGAAGTAGGCGGCATGAAGGATCTGACCGCCCCGACCGGCGAGGGCATCGGCGAGGCTGCGGGTGAGTCGATGCACCCGCGTCGCGATGGACTTCAGGCCCTCGGCCCCGTGATGCACGGCATAGGCGCCGGCGATGATCGCCAACAGGACCTGGGCCGTGCAGATGTTGCTCGTCGCGTTCTCGCGCCGGATGTGCTGCTCGCGGGTTTGGAGCGCCATTCGCAGGGCGGGCTCACCCTGGCTGTCCTTGGAGACGCCGATGATGCGACCGGGGACCTGACGCTTGTGCTTCTCGTGAGTGGCGAAGAAGGCGGCGTGCGGACCGCCATAGCCGAGGGGCACGCCGAAGCGCTGCGAGCTGCCGATGGCGACCTCGGCCCCGAGCTCGCCGGGGGAGGCGAGGAGCGTGAGAGACAGGAGGTCGCAGGCCATGGCGACGCGCACGCCGGCGGTCTTCGCTCGCTCCATGAGCGGTCGCGGGTCGGCAAGCTCACCGTCGCTGCCGGGGTACTGGAGGAGAAGACCGAAGGCCGTGTCGTCGATGGGCAGCTCGTCGGCCGGGGCGACGACGGTCTCGATGCCCAGCGGCTCGGCGCGACCCTGGACGACGGCGAGGGTCTGAGGGTGACAGTTGGCGTCGATGAGAAAGCGCGTGCGGTCTTTCTTGCGCTCCACGCGACGCAACAAGGTCATCGCCTCGGCCGCCGCCGTGGCCTCGTCGAGCAGCGAGGAGTTGGCGACCGGGAGGCCAGTGAGGTCGCCGATCATCGTCTGGTAGTTGAGCAGCGCCTCGAGTCGGCCCTGCGAGATTTCGGCCTGGTAGGGCGTGTACTGCGTGTACCAGCCCGGGTTCTCGAGGATGTTGCGACGGATGACGGCCGGCGTGAACGTCCCGTGGTAGCCCATCCCGAGGAAGGAGCGCAGGACCTGGTTGCGACCCGCGATCTCCTGGAGATGCATGAGGGTCTCTGCCTCGGTCAGCGCCGGCGGCAGGTCGAGGTCACCGCTCAGGCGGATGGCTTCCGGCACGGTCTGGCTGACCAGCTCGTCCAGTGAGCCCAGGCCCAGCTCGGAGAGCATCGTGCCGGTCGTGGCCTCGTCGAGACCGAGGTGACGGTTGGGGAAGTCGGCGGGAGGGGCGAGGGGAGAGCGGGGATCGGACATCGGGGCCTGACTCCGGGGCGCAACGAGAAGACGGAATGGCCGTGATCATGCCGTCCGGACAGCCCCCTGTCCGCAGCGGAAGCGCCCCGTCACGTCCGAGGGTGGGGTGAAATGACTCCCCGTCGTCCCCAGGGGGCCGTTCCGCCGCGGGCTGCTTGATTTCTGAAGACAACTGGCCGATTCTCTGAACATGGGTTCAGAAAAATCTGCCCGGTTGAGGCGGACGGCGCTGGTCGTTCCCCTCGTGGGCAGCCTGCGGGTGAGGACGGTGTCGGCCGCGCCTCTCCCGGGTCGGGTCAGCGTCGAGCTCGGGCTGACGGCGATCGGCCTACCGGAGTGTCCATGAGCGCACGACGTGTCGTCCCCGTCCTTCTCCTCGGCTTGCTGGTCGCCGGCTCGCTGCGAGCCCAGCCCCTGCCGGGACAGGTCATCGTCCACCCCGACAACCCCCAGCTGCTCTACCGCAACGGGGTGGGGCCGGTGTTCCTGGTCGGTCCCGGGGATCCGGAGGAGTTCTTCTACCGCGGCACGGAGCAGCCCGACGGCACCTTCTTGGGTGGTAACCAGGACGAGATCCTGGCCGAGATGATCGAGCACGGTGGCAACACCATGTACCTCACGCTCATCCGCTCCCACGGTGGTGACGGTCCCGGTCATCACAACCCCTTCCTCAACGGCGATCCCGACACGGGCCAGCTCGAGCCGGCGATGGCGGATCAGTGGGAAGAGTGGCTCACGGTCATGGACGACAACGGGATCATCCCGACGATGATCATCTTCGACGACAAGTCGCGGCCTTGGGGGGTCGGCGACGTAGTCCCCGACATGGAGCGGCAGTTCATCGAGAACCTGGTCAATCGCTACGAGCACCACCGCAACCTGATGTGGGGCATCGGCGAAGAGACGAGCTTCTACTACTACTGCGACTGCAACCATCACCGCGTCTTCTCGCTGCCGCGCATCGAGGCGGTGGCCGAGATCGTGCATCAGGCCGACGATCACGATCACGTCATCCACAATCACCACTGGGTGTGGGACGTCGGCGCACCGCCCCGGCCGCCGGACCGCTACTGGTTCCACCAGGGCGACTCCGAGTACATCGACAGTTGGTTCATCGAGCTCGGACGTCATCACGACAACAACGACACCCCTGAGGGCCTGCACGCCTCCCTGCTGCGGGCCTACGAGCTGGCGGTGGAGCGCGACTACTCGGTGACGCTCGCCGAGGTCTGGTCGAACAACCCCTACCTCGCCTGGGAGGGTGGTCCCCACGGCACGGGCCACACCCTGCGCTGGACGAACTGGGCCGCGGCGATGTCGGGCGCCAACGGCGTCGAGATCCTCTACATCTTCACCAACCGAGGAAACCGCACGGAGGAGCAGCGCCAGAACGACCTCGGCTACTGCCGCATCCAGCAGGAGTTCCTCGAGTCGACCGACTTCGACACCATGGTTCCGCGTGACGACCTCGCCCACGCGACGACGAACTGGGTGCTGGCCAACGAGGGGCAGAGCTATCTCGGCTACCGCTATCAGGGGCTGGGAGACATGGGCTTCCTCGGCATCCCTGAAGAGGCCTTGCGCGACTTGATCTGGCTGGACACGGTGAGCGGCGATCGGGTGGAAGAGCTCAACCGGGTCGTCGGTGCCGGTGACCAGGCCTTCCCGCCCCCGGGAGGCTTCGGGGAAGAGGTCGTGCTCTGGATGCGCCTGTCTCCCGATCAAGACGGGGACCTGGTCCTCGACGACATCGACAACTGCCTGGACTTCCCCAACCCCGACCAGGCTGATGCCGACTCGGATGGGGCAGGCGATGGCTGCGATCCCTGTCCCGATGATCCCCT
The DNA here is from genome assembly GCA_039029535.1 of Acidobacteriota bacterium. GTDB lineage: Bacteria > Acidobacteriota > JBCCFW01 > JBCCFW01 > JBCCFW01 > JBCCFW01. The sequence goes on along the minus strand of JBCCFW010000020.1, from coordinate 61,700 downwards.
CGACGACGTTGACGGCGACACGCACTGCGCCGACGTCGACAACTGCCCGACCATGAGCAACGGGCTTCAGAACGACTTCGACGGCGATGGTGCGGGAGATCCCTGTGACCCCTGCCCGTTGGACGGCGAAGACGATGCCGACGGTGACGGCTTCTGCGCGAACATCGACAACTGCCTGGGCCTGGCGAACCCCCTGCAGGTCGACCTGGATGGTGATGGCGCCGGGGACTCTTGCGATCCCTGTCCGCTCGATGCCGACGACGACGGGGACGGCGACGGGCTCTGCGCCAACCTCGACAACTGTCCGCTCTTGCCGAATGCGGAGCAAGCCGACCTCGACGCCGACGGCATCGGTGACGACTGCGACCTGGACCTCGACGGCGACGGATTCGACAACGACGTCGACTGCGCGCCGACCGACTTCGGCGACGGCAGCATGGCGCCGCCACTCACGGACCTGAGGGTCGGCTTCAGCGCGTCGCAGCTTCGGATCACCTGGGCACCGGCGAGCGAGGGGCTCGACGACCCGGAGGCCCGCCACCTCGTCATCCGCGGCGACCTGACGGCCTTGCACCGCGACCGCGGCTTCGATGCGGCCTGTCGTCTCGACGGCACCAACGAGCCGAGCTTCTTCGATCCAGCGGCCGGGAGGTCGGAGCCGTCGTGGTACTACCTCGTGCAGGGGCTCAACGACTGTGGTGTCGGCGAGCTGCTCGTGACCGCCGAGGCGCGGGTGGGGCTGTCCGCCATGGGGCTACCGGCCTGTCCGTGAGCCGCTGAAGCGCGGGCATTCTCGCCGCTCGACCGAGCCGAGCCCGACGCCTCGGGCTCGGCTTCGGGTCGAAAGGCCACGTGCTGGCCAGGCGTCGCGCGGAACGCGGGAAGACGGGCGGCGGAAGTGACTACTCTCAGTTCAGGAGCCTGCGTCAGGCGGACCCGCGGCGTAGGCCTCCAGGAGGTTGGATGACAGCGGTCACCGCTCTCACGTCGGAGCACCTGGGTCAGCTCGCGCTCTTCCCGCTGGAGGGCGTGGCGCTGTTTCCCAACACGATGCTGCCCCTGCACGTCTTCGAGCCGCGCTACAAGACCCTGGTCGAGGACTGTCTCGAGCACGACCTGCCGATGGCCGTCTGGCAGCTCGATCCGGAGGGGGAGGAAACACCTCACGGGCCGCGCATTCGCAACGTGGCGACGGCGGGTCGGATCGCGGTGCATCACCGACACGACGATGGACGTTTCGACATCGTCGTCGAGGGACTCGAGCGCGTGCGGCTCGTCGAGGAGCAGTCGACGGTCACGCCCTATCGCATCGCGACGACCGAGCGTCATCCCCTGACCGAGCCGGACCGCGATGCCTTGCTGGCGCGACGTCAGGTCTTGCGCGAGCTGGCCACGGCACTCGTCCCCCTTCACCCTCGCGCCGGCAAGCTGGTCATCATCACGCTCGAACGAGTGGACGACGCGGGTGAGCTCTCCGACGTGCTCTGCTCGTTGACGACGGGCAATGGCAGCAAGCGTCAGGGTCTGCTGGAGAACGACTCGGTGCTCGAGCGTCTCGACGAGGTCATCGACGTCCTCGGCAGCCTCGTGCTGCGCTCGGATCCGGGCGAGCTCGACGAGCTGGACAAGGTCTGACGTCGGTCTCCCATGAGTGAAGCAGCCTTCCGCGACGCGGTCCGTGAGCTCAAGCGTCTCCTCCGTGACGATCCGAGCGTGCTCGCTCGCTACGACGTCGATGGTGACGGCGAGATCAGCGGCGAGGAGTGGGAGATGGCGGTCGCCCAGCTCCGACGCGAGATGACGGCGAGCTCCGCCGGCCCCGCGGCGGCCGGAAGGGCGGCCTACGAGCGGATGCGTGAGCAGGAGCCGGTGGCAGCCGGTCTGGCGACCTGTCGCTCGGTGGTCGTGAAGCAGCTCGTCGAGATGCGTGAGGTGGTCGTCGGTTACGAGCAGGCCAACCGCTACGTGATCCTCGACTCCGTCACGGGTCGTGAGCTCGGTGGCGCCGACGAGAGCAGCTCGGGGACCGGTGGCTTCCTGGTGCGGCAGTTCCTGGGCTCGGGTCGTCCGGTGGACGTGAACGTGACCGACCAGGAGGCCGGCTGGGCCGCCGAGGCGACCCGGCCGTTCTCCATTCTCGGCGACTTCAGCCCGCCGGAGCTGCTTGCCTTGTCGACCGATGGGCAGCCGGTCGGCACGGTCCGACGGAAGTGGCCCATCTTCATCAAGCGCCGTTATCGCATCACCGTCGGTGACAAGCCGGGTGGCGACATGATGATCGACGGCTCGATCCTGAGCCCGTGGACCTTCCCGGTGTTCCGAGGCGGACGTCAGGTCGCGCTCATCAAGAAGAAGTGGTCGGGCGGTGGACGGGAGCTGCTCACCGACGCCGACACTTTCCACGTCAGCTTCGACGATCCCCGCTTGTCGGTGACGGACAAGCGGATGCTCGTCATCGCCACGCTGGTGATCGACTTCGACTACTTCGAGCGGAGCTGACGCAGCGCTTCGTTGCTCGCGATGAGCTCGCCGGTCAGCTCAGCTCGCGCTCCATCACCGGCTGCACCTGCTCCGCCACCCGGGCCAGCGCGCGAGCGGCCTCCACGGCCGAGCTGGCTGCCCGGAGCTCGGCGTTGCTGCGAGCCCTCAGACGATGCGCGTCGAGCTGAAGCTCCAGCGTGCGGAGTCGTTCGCCCAGCTCTTGGCCGAGGTTGGCGGCTTGCTCCACCCGCTTCCGATACACGACCCGCTCGAGCCGGCGTTGGGACGTCATCAACGCTCGCGGCAGGATGAGCCGCAGCTCCATCTCGTCGAGGCGGTCGTCGATGATCTCGTCGCAGCCGAGCTCCAGCGCGAGGTCACGAAGACCCACCGCCTTGCTCGGAACGAGGGCGACCCGCGCGATGTCGGGGCGCACGCCCCGAAGTCGTCGCAAGAGGTCGAGACCATCCAGTGCCGGCGGCCGATGGGCGACGAGCACGAGGTCGGGTGCGCGATGATCGAGCTGTTCCCAGAGCGTCGCGTCCGTCGAGGCGAGCTCGAGCCGATGACTCTCGGACAAGAGCTTCACCGCCCGGCGTTGGACGCAAGGGTCGGGATCGATGAGGAGAGTGCGTGGTGAGCGATCCATGGGGCCTCCCCGGGCCAATGAGCTGTTGCTCCGGCTATCGGGTCGGCGTCGCCACGCTTGAGACGAGCGAGTCGCTATCTCGGCGGATGGCTGACGATGAAGTCCACCGCCTCGTCGACGTCGTCGACGATCGCGAGCTGTTCGGAGTAGCTCCGTCCGTTCGAGAGGGCCTGCACGAGCTGCCAGGCGGGCAGCCGCTCGGTCCAGAACTCACGACCCAGGAAGACCATGGGGCTTTCGTACACGCAGGTGCGGTAGTGGTTCTGTGCCGCGTCCTGGAACACTTCCTGGACCGTTCCCGCACTGCCTGGCGTGAACACGATGCCATGGTGCGCGATCGCCAACAGCCCGTCCTCCCTGAGACTGTTGCTGAAGTACTTGGCGACGTGCGTGGCGAAGGTGTTGGTGGGCTCGTGACCGTAGAACCAGGTGGGGATGGCCAGGCTCTCGGGTCCGTTCGGGTGACGGTCGCGGACCTCGAGCCCGAGCTGGACGTAGCGTGAGGTGCGGTAGTCCGGCTCCTGCGCCAGGGTGGCGACCGCCGTCTCCAGGGCCGCGTCGTCGTCTCCGGCCAGCCAGGCGCCGAGCTGCGAGGCCTCCATCGCCCCGGGACCGCCGCCCGTCGCCAGGAAGTAGCCCGCACGCACGAGGCCCCGTCCGAGTCGGGTGACCTCCGCGTAGATCGGCTCGTCGCGCTTGAGCGCGTGGCCGCCCATGACCGCGACGACCTTCCGCGGATGGTCGGGGTCGTGGAGCAGCTCGTCGAGGGCGTCGTCGATGGCGTGATCGTGGAGACGTTGCGCCAGCGACTCGAGGATGGGTAGTGGCTCGCGGCTCTCCCGGTAGGCGTGGGAGTGACGGTAGATCGCGGAGTCCACCGCGTCGTCGAAGCTGCTGCTCGGATCGCTCGGGTCGAAGCCCTCCAGCAGCTCGTCGACGGTGTAGAGGCCGCTGCGCCCCGGCCGGTACGGTCGGTTCTCCTTCAGGCTGGGGAAGACCACCGCGCCCCGCGACAGCAGCTCCATCGGGAGCTACGGCGTGAAGCGGCAGCCGAGGAAGACCGCGCCGGTGAGGTCGCAGCCGAGGAGGCGATCCGACCAGCCGGTGAGGTCGAGCCCCTGGACGACCGAGTCCTTGAGCCCGAGGGGGCTCTCGACGTGGGCGGTGAGGAGGTCCTCGTCGTCGACCTCGAACCAGTGGGGACGTGGGCGCAGGCTCATGTCGTCTTCCGAGTCACGCGAAGCGGACGGCGTGGATGGGGGGGAGGTTGGCGCTCAGGCACTGCCAGTGGTCGCCCTGGTCCTCGGTCAGCCACAGGCCGCCGGTGGTGCTGCCGAAGGCGAGTCGGTCACCGCTGCCGTCGATGTCGAGGGCATGACGATAGGTCAGATCGTAGGCGTGTTCCTGAGGGAGGCCCTCGCGGAGGACGTCGAAGCTCTTGCCGCCGTCCCGCGTGCGGGCGACGACGACTTGGCCGTCGACGGGGATGCGGTGCTCGTCGCTGACCCCCGGCACGAACCAGGCGGTGTCGCCGTCTTCCGGGTGGACCGCCACGCCGAAGCCGAAGCTCGACGGCGGGACCTCGACCTGATCCCAGTTGGCGCCTTCATCGGTGGAGCGCCAGACGCCGCAGTGATGCTGACACCAGTACACCTCGGGCTGACCGGGGCACTGGACGATGCGATGGGGGTCCTGGGTGTTCTCGTCGTCTTGCTTGTCCGGCGGCATGAAGAGCGCCTTCATGCCCTTCGCCGACAGACGCCAGCTCGCGCCGTCGTCGTCGGTGATCCACGCCCCGCCACAGGACACGCCGAGCAGGACGCGGCTCGAGCTCCGGGGGTCGACGCAGATCGAGTGGATGCCGGGCAAGTCGGCGCCGCCGCCGAACCAGCCCTGACGACGTTCGTCGTCCCAGAGCGAGCGGACCAGCTCCCAGCTCTCGCCCTCGTCGTCGCTGCGGAAGAGACCACCGGGAATGGTGCCCACCCAGATCCGACCCCGCTGGTCCGGTCCGCCGGATTCCAGCGACCAGATGAGCTTGAGATTCCAGGCCAGCGGTTCCTTCGTCATGGCGTTGAGGTCGACGAGGCCCTCGGGCTTCTCCGGGTACTTTGGCGTGGTCGTCTCGGTGAAGCTCGCGCCCTCGTCGGTGGAGCGGTGGACCTTGACGCCGAAGTGGCCGTGATCGAGCGCCGCCAGCACCTTGCCCTCGGCGAGCGGCAGGCAGAGCGTCACGTTGTCGCCGAGGAAGGTGGCGGCTTCGACCTTCCACTCGCCCGAGGACGAGCGGTCGTAGCGGAAGAGGCCCTTGCGCGTGGAGACGAAGAGACGGTCGCTCATGGAAGACTCCTACCCGCCTGAGAGCGCTTGCATGACGTGGACGTCGCTGTCTGGGCGGAGGGGATCGGAGAGGCCGTCGCGATCCTGCGACTGCTCACCGTCGATGAACACGACGACGTGACGGCGGATGGAGCCCTGGTCCTCCAGGACGTAGCCGCGCATCTGTGGGGTGACCGCGAAGACGGCCTCCAGCGCTTCCTTGAGAGTGCTGCCGGCGACCTCGAGCGGGTCGCGACGGACGTGACGCTGCAGGTTCTGCGTGAAGCTCACCCGGGGCATGCTCACCTCGTCGTGGTGGAGACGACAGCAGCATGCCTGAAGGGGACGGAAGCGCCAACCGAGCTGGACCGTGGCGCGAGAGCGTCAGGCCTCCATCGACCCTGCGAGCCCGCCACGTCGCCTGAGGACACGGCTCAGCAAGACGGCGGCGAAGTTCACGAGCAGGCCGATGACGCCGGCGTGGAGACCGCCGACCTTGGTCATTCCCAGCGCGTAGAGCGTGAGCCCCACGACCAGCCCCAGCGCGAGCCCGATGCTGATGTCGACGACGTCGTAGCCGCGCGGGTCGTCCTTGTCGTGGAGGGTTCCGAAGAGGAAGGCCGGCGAGAGCTGGATGAGGATCTCGAACTTGATTTCCAGCAGTCGCCACAAGGTGGTCGGTGGTCGCAGGGCCAGGGTCACGATGAGACCCATGACCACGACCGAGATGATCCGTGCCTGCGAGGTCAGCCCCTCGGCCTGCTGGTCGGTGAGTCCCTTCGCCCGGGCGAAGAAGTCCTTGGTCGCGATGGACGACAGCGAGAGAAGGGAGGAGTCTGCCGTCGACATGATGGCCGACACGACCGCGAGCATGACCAGCAGCACCGGCAGGCGCGCCAGCGGCTCGAGCTCGACGAGATCGGAGAGCACGAGGAAGGTGATGCGGTCGGACTCCTGGGTGCTCAAGCCCGGACGTTGCACGAGGCCGGCGAGGCCGATGTAGACCACGGCCGTGACGGCGAAGAGCGGGAGGAAGGACATGACCGCCAGCGAGCGACGCAGCTCGCGCGTGCTGGCCGCCGCGTAGAGACGTTGGATGGCCTGGGGATAGAGCGGCGCGCCGAAGCCGAGCAGGGCGCAGGTCGAAATCCAGGTGATGCAGGCGGTGACGCTGGGAGCGGCGACCTTCTGCGGGGCGCTGGCGGCGATGGTGCCGACGATCTCGGCCGGGCTCCCGATGACGTTCCAGATCACGAGCACGACGCAGCCGATGCCGATGAACATCGCCCCGCCTTGGAGCATGTCGGTCCAGGCCACCGCCCTCATCCCGCCCATGAGCTCGTAGATCAAGATGATGGTGGCCCCGCCGATGACGCCGGCCGTGTAAGGGACCGCGCCGTCGGAGATGCCGGCGAAGGCGTTGCCCATGGCGATGAGCTGAGCGAGCAAGTAGTTGCACAGCGCCACGGTGAAGATGACGCTCGCCGCGGTGGCCAGCCGCACGCTGCCGAAGCGATCGACGAGGTAGTCGGAGGGCGTGAGGTAGCTTCGACGTCGCGCCAGCTTGACGAGCCGGGGCGCGAAGGGGAGGTAGCCGGCGACGATGGCGACCATGAAGGTCACGCTCATGAAGTAGGACAGGCCGCCGCGGTAGGTCTTGCCCGGGAAGGCCGAGAGCGAGTTGCCGCTGTACTGCGTCGCGAACAGCGTGAGCAGCAGGACGAGGAAGCCGAGGGAGTGGCCGGCGAGGTAGTGGTCCGAGAGCGTCGACGCCTTGCGCGCACGACGACCCAGCCAGCCCAGCACGATGAGCAGGACCAGGTAGCCGACGGTGAGAGCCAGGAGTTGGCCGGTCAGGTCGCTCACGTCAGTCGTCCCAGTGCTTCAAGATCGCCCAGGAGGTGAGCGCTGACAGCAGGACGGTGAACCCGGCCGACCACCACAGCCAAGTCGGCAGGCCGAGCAGCCAGCTCGTCTCGCGACTGGCGAAGGGGAAGGGTGCCGTCAGGCAGGCGCAGGTCAGGAGCAGCGGCAGCTCGAAGCGAGGCCGGCGGCGCGTGGGGGTGGTGGTCGGCTCGCTCACGTCGACTCCGTGCGTAGGGCGGAGATGGCCGGCGGGACGAGCGCGTCGAGGCTGCCGTCCAGCCGGAGGTCGGCCGCGCCGTCCAGGTCGGTTTCACCCTGATTGATGATGATGAGCGGATGACCCTGCTCCTTGACCAACGCCGGGAACAGGCAGGCGGGCGTGACGGAGAGCGTCGAGCCCATGGCGAGGGCGAGGTCGGCGGACTGAGCGTGGCTCGCCGCCCGTTGCAGGATCTCCGGCTCCAGCGCCTGACCGAAGCTGATCGTCGCGAACTTCCTGAGGCCGCCGCAGGGGCAGCGCGGACAGGCACGGGTCTCCCGGAACTCGGCGACCGACGGGTCGGGATCCGTGCGCTCGCCGCAGTCCAGGCACTCGACCCAGCGGTTGGTGCCGTGAAGCTCGAGGAGACGCTCGCTGCTCGTGCCGGCGGCCTGATGCAGGCCGTCGATGTTCTGGGTGAGCACGGCCTCGAGTCGACCGAGCTCCTCGAGCTCGACCAGCGCGCGATGGGTCGGCGTCGGCTGGGCGTCGCGGAAGCCCTCCCAGCCCTCGGCCTTCTGGTCCCAGTACTCGACGCGGGACTCCTCGGACGCGACGAAGTCCTGGAACATGACGGGCTGCCGCCGCTTCCACACGCCCTGCGGGCCACGAAAGTCGGGGATGCCGCTGCTGGTGCTGACACCCGCCCCGGTGAACACCAGGACGCGCTCGGCTCGGCCGAGCAGTCGGGTCAGCTCCTCGTTCGCGGGCATCCCGGCTCCCTTCTCAGGTGGACGGTGGGATGGACTCGTCCAGCGTCGGCTGACGGAGCATCGACGCGAAGAACCACGCCGAGCCACCGACGAGCAGCAGGCCGGCGAGCGCGGCGATGATCACGCCCAGCACCGGCGTGCCGTCGTGGTGCACCTTCACGTTCCGGCTTCCGCCGTCCCACGAGAGGACGACCACTCCAGCCTGCTCGGGCGTCCAGTCGAGCCGACCCGCGGCGTTGGTGGTGCCGACCGCGACTTCCTTGCGCAAGGACGCGTGGGCGTTCTCACGGTAGACGGCGGTCACCGCCACGCCGGAGGCCGGCGCGCCCGCTTCGGTCACGAAGCTCAACGCTGCGGACTGACCGTCGACCAGCCGCGGAGGCTCCTGAAGGGTGGTGGCGCTCGCAACGCCGACGACGAGGAGAGCGAGCAGGCAGGACGATGCGACTCGGATGCTCATGCGGTGGTCTCCTCGTCGTCGCGACCCTTCATCATGGTGAGGGCGAGGGCGCCGCCGACGGTGATGGCCGCCCAGGCGAGGGGGGCCAGGTAGGCGAGGAACTGGTACTCGTCGGTACCGATGACGTCGGCCTTGACCGGACCGCCGTCCTGCAGGCCGTACATGCCGGCGTTGAGCTCGTCGTAGAAGGACAGGCCCAACAAGAGGACGAGGGCCGCCGGGATGATCACGCCGACGAGCGCCTGAAAGACGGTCTTGAGCGTGCCGTGAGTGCCCAACACCTCGGCCAGCTTGCCGCTGCCGTGGAACCAGGCGAGCAGCACGCACTCGGCCAGGCCGACGAGCAACAGGCCGTAGCCGAAGGCCTTGTTGTCGACGAGGTCGAGCAGCGTGAGACCGAGCGTGCCGTCGCCGCCGAGGCCGCCGTCGATGACCTTGGGCCAGGCGAAGGCGACCGAGCCGAGGGCGCCGAAGATGAAGACCAGCGTCAGGCAGCGCTTGCGCGGGATCTGGAACTTGTCGATGAGCGCCGAGGACAGGCCCTCGACCAACGAGATGCTCGAGGAGAGCCCGGCGACCAGCAGGAGGACGAAGAACAAGATCCCGAAGGCGGTCACCCCGGTGGGCAGGGAGGCGATGCCCTGCGGGAGGACGAAGAAGCTCATCGCCAGCGTCGAAGCCTTCGGCACGATGGCGAAGGCGAAGAGCATCGAGAAGATGGCGAAGCCTGCGACGTACTCGAACGCGCAGTTGAGCAGCGAGGTCTGGATCGCGAACGAGTTGGTGTTCGCGTCCTTCGGCAAGTAGGAGGCGTAGGCCGTCAGCAGGCCGAAGCCGAGGGAGAGTGAGAAGAAGATCTGCGAGAAGGCTCCTCGCCAGACCTCCGGCTGCCCCATGGCACCGAAGTCGGGCGTGAAGAGGTAGAGCACGCCGTCGACGCCGCCCTCGAGCGTGAGGCCGCGGATGACAAGGACGATCATCATCAGCCACATGGCGGGGACGAAGAGCTTCACCGCCGCTTCGATGCTCTTGGTGCCCTTCGAGCAGATGAGCACGTTGAGGAGCCAGACGAAGAGGGCGGCGACCAGGGCCCAGGGGCTCGCCAGGGCGTTGAAGAAGTAGCCGACCGGATTGGGCAGGGTCTCCGGGGCGTACTCGGGTGTCGGCACGCTCGGCTTCCAGAGCTCGCCGAAGGCGCCGAAGAGCATCAGCACGACCCAGCCCAGCAACGTCACGTAATACGCGCAGATGACCGAGGCGTTGAGCAGGGCCCACCAGCCGACGAATTCGCCGGGGGCGCCGACCGCCTGCTTCATCGCCGCGGGGAAGGCCTTGCGGGTGCTGCGGCCCAGCGCGAACTCCAGCATCATGACGGGGATGCCGACGACGAACAGGGCGATCAGGTAGGGCAGGTAGAACGCACCACCACCGAACTGGTATGCGTTGGCCCCGAAGAAGACGATGTTGCCCAGGCCGATGGCGGAGCCCGAGGCGGCCAGGATGAAGCCCAGGCGTGAGGCCCAGGCCGGTCGGTTGCTGCTCATGCGTCCTCTCCCTGACCCGGGTCTCGAGGGACGAGCTTCCGGGCCATCGTGACGTCGATCGCGTGTCGGGAGCGCCAATGCTAACCCGGACATCGCGGGGGGCCGGCTCAAGTTCGCGGCGACCACACCCGAGGATGAGGACGAGCGCCGCGCCACGTCGGCCCGGCCCCGCATCTCTCCCATGCCGCAGTCCTCCTCCTCAGCACTCCCGAGCTCCGCAGGCAGTCGCGCGAGCCTCCTACTCCTGGTCGGTCTCGGCCTGACCCAGGCCGTCCTGGCCCGCGTCGTCCCACCGGCCCTCTCCTGGTGGGTCGTCGCCAGCGGCCTGCTCGTCGCCGGAGTGGCGACGATGGGCTGGGTGCTCACGGGGTCCTCGGACGCTGGACATGAGCCGACCGCCCGCGAGAGTGGGGATCCGCATCGCGACGAGGTCGCGCCGGCTCCGGCACGAGTCGGGGATGAAGACGACGAACGGATCACTCGGCTCGAGACCGAGCTGGCCGAGCTGCAGGCGTCCCGGGAGGAGACGGAGGCCGTCGGTCGTGAGAACGCCGTCTTCCTCGCGAATCTCGGTCACGCCATCCGGACGCCGCTGCACGGCATCATCGGGCTGACCGATCTCGTCCTCGACGCTCCCCTGGGGGATGCCGAGGCCGAGCACTTGAGGATGGTCCGCGAGTCGGCCGACCGCTTGCTGCTGGTCCTGGCCGAGACGCTCGAGCGCTCGCGCTGCTCGGCCGACAGCGCGGAGTCGGTCCGCGAGGCCTTCTCGCCCCGCGCCTGCGTGCAGGAGCTGCTCGACGAGCAGACCTCGCGTGGGGGAGTGTCGCCGTCGCTGAAGGTGGCTCCCGAGGTCCCCGAGGAGCTCATCGGAGATCGTCCTCGGTTGAGCACGGCGCTGGGGCAGCTCGTCGGGCACCTGTCGCGACGACCGTCCGGCGAGACGGAGCTGGGCATCGAGGTTCAGTCCTGGAGTGGACCGACCGTGACGCTCGCGTTCTGGGTCGCCGACGATCGCAGGACCCTGGTGCCGGAAGAGCGAGCCGAAGTGCAGGCGGCGATCGCCGGCGCCGAGCCGCCGACCAGCGAAGCGGTCCTGGGCTTGCGGCTGGCTCGTGAGAATGCCCAGGCGCTCGGCGGTCGGGTCGAGCTCGACGAAGCCGGCAAGGGAACGACGCTGCGGCTCGTGCTGCCGTTTGCGCTCCGCGTCCGTTCGGCGCCGGACGCCGAGGCGACGAGCGAGATCGTCTTGAAGGAGAGCGACACGACCCGGCCGAGCGTGCCCGCGGTGCCGACGCCCGCGCCCGCGCCTCGTCGGGTTCTCCTGGTGGAAGACGACCCGATCAGCCAGGCCGTCGGCCTCGGCCTGCTCGAGCGTTCGGGTCACCGGGTCGTGGTGGCCGCCGATGGCCACGAGGCCCTGGATGCTCTCGCCGAAGAGAGCTTCGACCTGGTCCTGCTCGACTGCTGCATGCCGGGCCTCGATGGCTTCGAGGTCGCCCGTCGGCTCCGGGCCGCCGAGCCCTCGGAGCGTCGGGTGCCGGTGGTGGCGGTCTCGGCGTTGACCGAGCCCGAGGACCAGCAACGCGCGCTCGACGCGGGGATGGACGAGCACCTCGCCAAGCCCCTCGATCGTGCCCGATTCCAGTCCGTCCTCGAACGACTGCTCGTGCCCGGGGAGCGACCGCACGGTCCCTTCCCCCGGCTGGACCGAACGTCACCCGCCCTGGCGGTGGGACTGGAGCCGGGCTCGACCGACGACGCTCCGGGGGAGAAGACCGCGTGAGCATGAAGATCTTGGTGGCCGAGGACGAAGCGGTCTCGCGGCGAGTGCTGCAGGCCGCACTCGAGGCGTGGGGGTTCGAGGTCGTCGTCGCCGAGGACGGCGAGCAAGCCTGGGAGGTGCTCTCTTCGGAGTCACCTCCGCCGATGGCTCTCCTCGACTGGATGATGCCCGGGCTGACCGGCCTCGAGCTGGTCAAGCGGGCACGGCAGGAGGTCGCCCACGCTGGCAGCTATCTCATCATGGTGACCGGTCGCAGCGAGCGAGCCGACATCGTCGAGGCCCTCGAGGCGGGCGCCGACGATCACGTCTCCAAGCCCTTCGACCTCACCGAGCTCCGGGCACGTGTCTCCGTCGGCCGACGCGTCGTCGGGCTGCAGGGAGAGCTGGCCTCGCGGGTCCGCGAGCTGGAGACGGCCCTGGCCGAGGTCCAGCGGCTCGGGAAGCTCCTGCCGATCTGCTGCTATTGCAAGAAGATCCGGGACGATCAGAACTATTGGCAAGAGGTCGAGCAGTACGTCTCGGGTCGGACCGGAACCGAGTTCACCCACGGGATCTGTCCTGCCTGCCTGGAGCGCGTGCTGGCCGAGTGAATCCCGGCGGTTTCCCGGCGTCTTCTCAGTGGGAACGGAGGACGCGCGCCCCGGGCCGAAAGGCCTCGAACGTCGCCGCAATCCTCCGTCGTCCAACCGAAAGACGCGGAGCCTCTGATTGCGAGAACCGGGTTAGACTCCGCGGTCTGATTTTTCAGGGCCGGGAGCTGGTGGGGCCGGCCGCGGAGATGTGATGAACGTCTGGTCGAGCCGCGTTTTTTCTCGGACCCCCGCGCGGGTGGTCCCCGTCGTCTTCCTCTCGCTGGCCCTGGCTGGTTCAACCAGCGCCGAGACCCCGACCGAGTGTCTTCGGGAGTCCTTCAAGCTGAAGGCCAAGAACCCGGAGCGCTCGTTGCAGGTCCTGCGCGAGTGCGCGGATCGCTTCCCCGACTCCGTGCTCGTCCAGCTCAGCCTCGGCCGTCGTCTTCTCAAGACCTACGAGAACACCGGAGACCCGGGGCTGCGCCCGTCGATCATCTCGGCCTTCGAGCGCGCCATCGCGCTGGACGAGGCGCAGGTCAGCGAAGAGTGGATGGACCTGTCGCACGTCTACCAGGACGAGAAGCGTCCGGGTGAGTCGCTCAACGCGCTCGAGAAGGGGATGGCGTTCCTGCCCGGCACCGAGCGTCGCGGGCTGTACTCGCGTTGTCTCGACCTGGCCCTCGCCGCCGACGACGGCCCAGCCGTGCTGCGCTACTGGGAGAAGGTCCGCTACGACCTCGAAGACGACGCCGACCTTCACCTCCAGGTCGGTCAAGTCGCGCGCCGCGAAGGTGACCGCAAGGTCGCTCGCTCTTGCTTCGCCCGAGTCCTCGAGCTGCGTCCCGGCGATCCCGTCGCGGCGGCCGAGGCCTGCCGGGCCTATATCTCGGAGGCCGACGACCTGCTCGGCTCCGGTCGACGCAAGATGCTCGCGGCGTGTCGCGCCGTCGAGGGACAGCTCGCGCGTCACGAGCTCGACACCCTCCTTGCCGCCGCTGAGGCTTCCTTCATGGAGGACGAAGCGCGACGACTGCGGCTGGTCATGCAGGGTCGTGGACAGACCAGCGGTCGTTCCGAGCTCATCCTCGCCGAGGAGTCGTTGCGTTCGGCCATGCGCAGCAACGACGACCGCCAGCAGCGCGACGCGATCCGGCGCGGACGCCAGGCGCTGCGGATGGGCGGGCCGAGCCAGGAGCGTGGCTCCGTCGAGGCCCTCATCGGTCGGCTCATGCTCAAGCGGGCCCGTGCGCGATATGAGCGCGCGCCGTCCAACGCGAGCGACGACTTCCTCAGCCGAAGCCGTTCCGACTTCCAGGCTGCGCGGGGACACCTGCGTCAGGCACGCCGACTGGGCCAGTCGGTCGACCGCGAGCTCAACGAGGTCGATCGCATCCTCTCGCAGCTCTCCGGCATGGGGCAGGCGCTGGGGCAGGCCGAGGTCGACGCGCGTCGGGCCACCTGTCACCAGCTCGGCTCCGACGCTCGCCGGCAGTACGGTGTCGGCTCGCCGATGACCGGGACCATGAACCGCGACGTCCAGCTCGCGACGCGGGCCGGTGACTCCGGCAGCCTGGGCCGCTTGAGCAGCGGTGACCGCGTCGAGCTCCTCGATGCCAAGTGGGTGCCCGAGAGCTGCTGGGTCCGGCTCAAGGGGCCGCAGGGCGATCGCGGCTGGGCGCCGTCCTCCAGCGTCGACCAGTAACGCCGCCCGGAGCCGTCGTCGCGGTGCGCCCTTTGCCCGGCGCATGACTTCTGGAGATCGCGTCGCTCCCTCGTCATGATGGAGCGATGGCTGACTCGAAGCGTCGCGGGCTCGTCATCGGGGTGGGGCTGGCGCTCCTCGCCGTCCTCGTCCTGCTGGCGACGCTGACCCATCGCATCGGGGCCGAGCAGCTCGGCCTGCGTCCCGACGGACGACGTCTCTCACCCGGCTGGCACCTTGGCTCGCTCGAGACCCTGCCGGCTTCCGGTGCCGAGCTCACGGGGGTCAGCGCGCCGCGCTTCCAGGAAGGCTCCGAGGTCGAGCTGCGTTACCGGCTCGGCTGGCAACTCACCGGTGACCTCTCGGCCGACTGGGAGGACGGACTGCGCGCCGAGGGCTTCGAGACGACCCTCGCCGGTCGTCTCGACGACGCGCTCTCGGAGCTGGCCTCCACGCGCTCGGCGGAGCTCGCCACCGATGGCTCGACCCGACTCGCCGAGGCGTTGGTCGCCGACTGGGCAGAGCCAGGCCTCCGGCTCGAGCTGCGCGAGCTGAGTCTCGCTCGGCCTCTCGAGCTCTCCGAGCGTCGTGCCGAGTGGGGCCGACGCGTCTTGCTGATCGGAGTGGACGGCTTCGACTGGCGCCTGGCCGATCCGCTGCTCGCCGAGGGCCGGATGCCGGAGCTCGAGCGTCTCCTCTCCGAGGGGATCCGTGGCGACCTGCTCAGCGCCGATCCCATGCTCTCGCCGCTGGTGTGGACGACCATGGTCACCGGACGCCGCCCCGAGGACCACGGCATCTGCGACTTCCTCATCGTCGATCCGAGCTCCGGCGTGCGTCTCCCGATCACCTCGCAGTTCCGCCAGGTCCCCGCGCTGTGGAACGTCGCCACGGAGGCGGGGCTGTCGTCGGTTTTCATCGGATGGTGGGCGACCTGGCCGCCCGAGCCCGTGCTCGGCGCGCTGGTGTCGGACCGCCTGGCGTACACGGCGCTGTCGCGCAACGTCGAGACCAGCCTGCCCCCGCTGGTCGCGCACCCGCCCGCGCTCCAGCGACGGCTCACCGCCCTCGCCCGACGTGGCGACCAGGTGTCGCCCGAGCTCATCGGCCGCTTCCTCCAGGGCGCGAAGAGCGAGTCGAAGGACGAGGACGTCGAGCACCTTCGTACGATCCTGGCCGGTGCTCAGAGCTATCACGCGGCCGCGCTGGAGCTGCTGAAGGACGAGTCCTGGGAGCTCGCCGGCGTCTACTACGAGATGGTCGATCAGGTCTGCCATCGCTTCATGCACCTCGCGCCGCCCCGTCGCGCCGACGTGAGCGCAGCCGACTTCGCGGCGGGCTCGGGTGCGGTGGCGGCCGCCTACGAGGTCCAGGACGAGTTGCTCGGTGAGCTGCTCGACGCCGTGCCGCGCGACGTCGTCGTGCTGCTCGTTTCCGACCACGGCTTCCTATCTGGAGACGCGCGTCCGGCCGGCCGTGCCAACGTCGCCGGTCAGCCGGGGCGCTGGCACCGTCGCAACGGCGTGGTGGTGGCGCGTGGCCCCGACTTCGCGCGGGGCGTCCGCTTCGCCGGTGGCTCCATCGAGGACGTCGGTCCGACGGTCCTGCACTTGATGGGCCTGCCGGTGGGCGAGGACATGTCGGGACGCGTGCTGCTCGGCACCGATCGCCCCGTTGCCACGGTGCCGACCTACGACGACCTCGTCCCCCTCGTGCAGCAGCGCGACCTCACCGCCTCGTCCGAGCTCGACGCTGCGGCGGTCGAGCAGCTCTCGGCGCTGGGCTACGTCGGACCCATCGGCACGGCGCCGCCGCCGACCGACGGTTCGGACGACGAGGGACCGCGGGGCTACGACACGACCCCGAACCATCACCTCAACCGTGGCACCAGCCTGCTCGCGGCGGGTCGATTCGCCGAGGCGGCCGAGGAGGCCATGAAGGCCACCGAGAAGAGCGCCGACTACGCCGACGCGTGGAGCCTGCTGTCCGACGCGCTCGAGAGGCAGGGCGACGACCACGGTGCCCTCGAGGCCGTGCGACGGGCGGCGGCCCTGGCCCCGGAAGAGACGGAGCTCCGGCTGCGCCTCGTGCGCCTGCTCGCGGCGGCGGGCCGCCTCGACGACGCGGAGCGGGAGCGGACACGACTCTCCGAGGGCACGCGGGGCGGCAGCTCCGACGCCCAGGTCGCGCGGGCGCTCATCGCCCTCGAGCGTGGCCAGCACGACGAGGCCCGGGAGCTCCTGTTCGCGTCCCTGCGCACCGACCCCACGCAGTCGGAGGCCCTGCGTGCTCTCCTGCCGCTCGCCGATGCTGCCGGTCGTCTCGGTGAGCTCGAAGAGCTCGTGCGGCGGGGGCTGGCGACGGGTGCCGACCTTCCCGACCATCACGAGGCCTTGGGCGCCCTGGCGCTCGCACGGGGAGACAAGGCCCTGGCACTGGCTTCCTTCCAGGCCGCCGTGGGCCTCCGTCCGACCGAGCCGAGCCTGCGTGCACGTTGGGCCAGCGCCTTGATGACCTCGGGCCGTCAGGCGGCGGCGCGGGAGCAAGCGCTCATCGCGCGTTCACAGGGTCCGAAAGAGCCCGAGTCCTGGCTGCTCATCGGCTCGGTGCTCGGCCGCAGCGGTGACGCGCTCGTCGCCGCCTCTTGCTTCGCACGAGCACGCGAGCTGGGGATGCTCGGACCGGCGACCCATGCGCTCGAAGCCACCGCGTACCTTCAGGCCGGACAGCCGGCGAAGGCGCGAGAGATCCTCGAGCAAGGGCGGGCACGTCACGGTGACGCGCCGGCCTTCCGCGACGTCGAAGCCCTGTTCGAGTCGGGCGGTTGAGCGTCCGCCCGACGGAGGAGGTGCTCAGCACCGCGCGGGTCGCCCTGTCTGCAGAGCTGGGTCGTGAGGTCGTGCTCGACGAGCCGGTCGGGCTGGTGAGCTGGGACGATCGCGCCGCCGAGGTGCTGCGCTGTCGTCTCGAAGGGTCACCGAGTGGTGAGTCGACCACCGTCATCGTGAAGGCGTCGAACCTCGGTCATGGGCACGTCCGTCGCGAGATCGCGGCGCTGCGCTTCCTGAACGAGATCCCGGAGGCCGACGGTCTCGTGCCGCGGCTCCTGGCGGCGGCGCCCGACGACGACCTGATGGTGATCTCCGACCTCGGCCCAGACGACCGCTGGTTCGCTCGGTGGGTCGAAGGCGGGGCAAGGGATGAAGCCGCCCCGATCGCTCCCGACGTCGCGTCGGCGGTCGCGGCCTTCCACGCACATCAGCGGGCGATGGCTCGTCTTCACGGCGTCACGCAGGGGCGGCTGATCCGCTACGAGGCGCTGCTCGCGGAGGTGGCCCCGACCGAGTCGACCCGGCACCGCTGTTGGCGTCTCGACGAGGCCTTGCGAGCCTTGCCGGACGAGGTCGCTCCACTGTTGTCGTCGGTGCCCTCGGAGCTCGGTCGTGAGCTGACCGTCATCGCTCGCGTGCTCGACGAGCCGGGGCCCTTCCTCGTGCTCACGCACGGCGACCCCACGCTCGCCAACGGTCAGCTCGATGGGCGAGGGGAGATCGTCCTCTTCGACCTGGAGGCGGTGGCTCCCCGACACGCCCTCGTCGACGGCAGCTTCGCGGCGTTTCGCTACCTTCACTCGATGTGGGCTCGGCGACTGCCCTCGAGACTCAGGAAGGAGCTTCAGGCGACCTACCGTGCCGAGCTCGCCCGTTGGATCCCGGAGGCCGCTGACGACGCGCTCTTCGAGGAAGCCCTGGCGGCTTCGTGCGCGGCGTGGCTGGCCGGCCTGCTGTGCTTGTTGCCACGGGCGCTGAAGCAGGACGAGGAGTGGAACGGGCCGAGCCTGAGACAGCGCGTCTGGGCCGGGCTCGAGCATGCCGCGGAGATGCCGGGCCTGAGCAGTCGCTGGCCTGCGTTGGCTGAGGTCGTCGAGAACCTGCTCGACCGACTGGGTCGGGAGTGGGGCCCTCTCGCGCCGCTGCCCGGCTACCGCGCCCTGCGGTAAGAGCCTCCGCACGCTACCTGGACAAGAAGAAAGGGCCGGCTCCTTTCGGAACCGGCCCTTCGGCTCCCGGTCAGACCGGGAAACCCAACGACTTAGTGGATCAGAAGGTCCACTTCACGCCGAAGCGCACTTCGCGAGGAGCGTTGTAGCTGGTCGGCTTGTCGAAGTTGGGGTTGGGGATGCCGTTGGCGATGGAGTCGACCAAGCGCTGCTCGGCCTCCTCGCGCGTGTCGCAGGTCTCGTCCGCGCCGGGGGCGGTCGGATCGAGCCAGTCCAGGCAGATGTCGGTGTCCGCGCCGCTGTCGAAGTCGTAGTCGAAGCCGGTCACGAAGCGGTGGTTGAAGAAGTTGAAGATGTCGACGTTCACGGAGATGGTCGACTCGAAGCGGGTGTTGAGCTCCCACTTCTTGCCGACACCGACGTCGGCGTTCCACTGGAACGGCGTGCGGCCGCGGGCGCCACGACGGTCGAGGGCGATCTCACCACCGTTGGCGTACGGCGGGAGAGTGGCCAGGCGGAGCTTCGGCGTGCCGCTCTGGGCCAGCACGCGGCTGCTCAGGCTCCAACCGTTGCGCCACTTGTAGGCACCGTAGGCCTGCATGCGATGCGTCCGGTCGGTGTTCAGCTTGCCATTGCTGAACGTGTGGTAGAAGAGCGCCTCGTTCGGGAAGTCGAAGAGCGAGGTCACGTTCGGGTCGCTCTGACCGTTGTCGTTGCGGAACAGACCCTCGTAGTTACCGTGGAGGGCGGAGAGGGTGTACTGGCCGTGGAAGAACCACCGCTCGGTGGACTTCTGGGCCTCGAGCACCAGCGCCATGTACTCGCGCTCGACGTCGGGGAAGCCGACGCCGTCACGGAAGGCCACGGTGTTGGGGTCGATGTTGCCGACGATGTAGCTACCGAAGCTGGCGGGGTTGCCGTCGGGATCGAAGCCGAACTCGACGTCGGAAGCGGGGGAGTCGGCGTAGTCCTCGAGGACCGTGCCCTGGTCACGCCACTGGAACTCGCCCTTGACCTTCCAGTCCTGGCCGAGGGTGCGCTCGTAACCGAGAGCAACGGCGGTCACGTACGGGAGGGTCGTGCCCGGCACCACTGAATCGCTGAAGCCGCCGCTGACCTGGTAGCGGTCGCACTGCATGAACGGGTCGCTCGGGTCGACCGGGTTGTTGCAGGGGACGGCCATGGTGAGGTCACGGTCGTAGTAGTGGCCACGACGGATGCCGGTCTCCGGCGAGAAGAGCCGAACGGCGATGTCGAGGGGGACCTTCTCGTAGTAGCGACCGATGTTGCCGTAGAGCTTGCTGCGGCCCTCGCCGGTGTGGTCCCAGGAGAGACCGAGGCGGGGGGAGATCTCGCTCGGGAACTTGTAGGTCGTCTCCGTGCCCTTGATGTTGATCTCTTCCCAGCGGATGCCGTAGGAGAGGGTCATGTTGGGCGTGAGGGCCCAGTCGTCCTGGATGAACGCGTACTTGTAGTCGGACGTCACGGTCTGCTCGACGTTGTCGAGACGGCCGCGGATGACGTTGTAGATGACCGCGTCGGCCATGCCGTCCATGTCATCGTCGATGACGGTGTCACCGTAGATGCCGCCGCGACCGTCGTAACGGTCGACGACGCCGACGCCGCCGTTGGGCAGGGTGGCCTCGTCCTCGCGGACGACGAAGACGGCCGCGCCGGTGGTGGTCGGGTCGCCGTAGCGGTTGGTGAAGCTCGGACCGGTGCGGTCGTTGGCGGCCGTGTAGTCGATGTCCTCGACGCCGAAGCCGTACTTGAGCTCGTGGTTCCCGATCAAGTTCGTGAAGTTGATCTTGAACTGGGTGTTGTCGGACTCGTTGCGCTCGAAGAAGCCGATGCCGCCGTCACGGAGACGAGTGGCAACGCGCTCGATGATCTGGTGATCGTCGACGACGAAGAACTCCTCGAACTCGTTGTTGGCGTTGCCGATCGAGGCTTCGATGTTGAAGTTCGGACGGGGCGAGCCCTTGTAGGACACGGTCCAGTTCTTGCCGCCGTAGTCGAGCTTGGAGAACTGGCGGTTGTCGTCCTGGCGGAGGGTGGAGGAGCCACGGAGCGGGCCGAAGTCGGTCTCGGACGGGTCGCCGAAGAACGACAGCTCGATGGTGTGGTCCTGGTGAGGCTGGATCGTCAGCTTGCCGGCGTAGGTGGTGATCTCGCGGTCGTAGGAGATGTCACCCAGGTCGAAGAGGCCGAAGCTGTCGTTGGGGGCGCGACGCGTGGTCGTGGTGACCTGGTGGGCGCCGCCGACCCAGAAGAACAGCTTGTCCTGGATGAGCGGGCCGCCGACGCCGAAGCCGAGCTCGGTCTCTTCGATGCCCTCGAAGGGGGCCGCGGCAGGATCGACGTCGGGGGTGATGAAGTCGGCCTGGAGACCGGTCGGCGTGTAGTAGCCGTAGACATCACCCTCCCACTCGTTGCTACCGGACTTGGTCAGCACGTTGATGATGCCGCCGGTGGCCTGGCCGTACTCGGGCTTGAAGCCGCCGGTCACGACCTGGGTCTCCTCGACGAAGGAGTAGTTGATGCCCTGGCCCTGCGAGCCGTGGACGATCGAGTAGGAGCCCAGCGCGCCGTAGCCGGCGTTGGTCACGTTGACGCCGTTGAAGACGTACTGGTTCTCGAGACCGGAGCTACCGGAGACCGACGGGTTGGCCGCGCCGGTGCCGAGGCCGCTCTTCACGCTCGGAGCGAGGAAAACCAGGTCCTGGACGTTGCGGCCCAAGGGGAGCTGCTCGGCGACCTCGGTGAGAATGTTGGCGCCGGTCGCCTGCTTGGACAGGTCGATGAGCTGCTCGCGATCGGCGGAGACGGTCATGGTCTCGCGCATCGGCGGGAGGAGCTGCAGGTCGACGCGGGAGCGCTGACCGAGGTTCACGCGAACCTGGTAGTTCTCCAGCGAGGAGTAGCCATCGGCATCGACGGTGATCGTGTAGAGACCCGGCGTGAGGAAGGCGAGGAAGAACTTGCCCTCTTCGCCGGTCACGACGTTGCGGTCGCCGCGGTCGCCCGAGATGGTGATGTTGGCAAGGGGCACCGCCGCACCGTTGGTGTCGGTCACGGTGCCGGCGATGCTGCCGGTGGTCTCTTGTGCAGCTGCCAAGGTCGGCAGCATCAGCACGAAGGTCAGGCAGGCGAGCCTCTTGGTGAGCTCTCGCAGCATGGGTTCTCTCCTACTTCGCGGAGGCAAATCGTTTGAGGGGGGGAAGACCGGATCGACGATCGGCGCCTCAACCGACGGAAGACGACTCGGTCCTTGCAGTTCCCTAACCCTGGAATCGCGGCATCATGTCACCGCGGAGAAGCGCGATCCAGGCCCAGAATGCTCGTTTTCGGCGAATTCGGTCCTCCGTTCCCTCTCTGAATGGAGACCGGTGCCGACCGCCGCAACCCGCTCTCCGGAGGTGGTCAGTAACCCGCGGTTCACGGAACCCGCGGTCCGGGCCGAGGCCACGCGCTAACCTGACCTCGGAGGACTCGTTTCGTGACCGTTTCTCTGAGGGTCGAGGGCCTTTCGAAGACCTTTCGCCGGCGCACTCGTGCTCCCGGCCTCCTGGCCGCCCTGGGGGCCCTCGTCCGGCCTGCCCACGAGGAGGTGGAAGCCGTCGTGGACCTCGGTTTCGAGGTGGAGAGGGGGGAGCGAGTGGCCTTCCTGGGACCCAATGGCGCCGGCAAGAGCACTTCCCTAAAGATGATGACGGGCATCCTTCACCCGAGCTCCGGCCAGGCCGAGGTGCTCGGCCTGGTGCCCTGGGAGCAGCGACGCCGGCTGGTTCGGCGGCTCGGCTGCGTCTTCGGCCAGCGGTCCCAGCTCTGGTACCACCTCCCGGTGGCCGAGACCTTCGACCTCCTCGCCCGAGTCTTCGGGCTCCCAGCGGCCGACGCCCGTCGCCGCCGGGACGAGCTGGCGGAGCTCTTCGAGTTTTCTCATCTCCTCGAGCAGCCCGTGCGCCAGCTCTCGCTGGGTCAGAGGATGCGCTGTGAGCTGGCGGCCAGCTTGCTCCATCGGCCGGAGCTCCTGCTCCTGGATGAGCCGACCATCGGGCTCGACGTCCTGGCACGGGCGCGGATCCGCTCCCTCCTCGCCCGGCTCGGAGAGGAGGAGGGCGTCACCCTCCTCCTCACCAGCCATGACGCCGGCGACGTCGAGGAGGTCTGCGACCGGGTGCTCTTCATCGACGAGGGTCGGCTGGTATTCGACGGCTCCCTGGACGAGCTGATGGCCGGACACCGGCGCTTTCGGCGTCTCGAGGCCGTGGTCGCCGAGGAGGGTTTCCGCTGCGAGCGCCCGGGCGTGGAGCACCTGGAAGCGCCAGCCCATCGGGTGATCCTGCGGGTGGACACCGAGGTGACGCCGCTGGAGGAGGTCGTCGGCGCCCTCCTGGCAGGGGCCCAGGTCCACGACCTCTCCATCAGCGGGCCCCGGCTCGAGACCGTGCTGCGGAGCATCCACTCCTCGCAAGCCGAGGCGGGCTCGTGATCTCGGCGGTGCTGGCGGTGGCCCGAGGGGCTGCTCGGGAGCAGCTGCGCTATCCCATCGACCTGCTCGCTTCGGGAGGCTTCCTCGCGGTGGTCCTCTTCCTCTATTGGAGGCTGTGGACCGTGGTGGAGAGCCAGGGCGGGCTGACGGACCTCGGCCGCTTCGACGTGACGGCGCTGGTCACCTACCTCCTGGTCACCGAGCTGGTCGTGCTGGCGCCCGGGGCCCTGCACCTCCAGGTCGCCGAGGACGTGCGCTCGGGCGTGTACTCCGTGTCGTTGCTCCGGCCGCTCCCGCATGCGGCCTGGGAGATGGGGAGAGCACTGGGGACCATGAGCGCACGTCTTCTCGGCCTGCTCGCCCTGGGACTCCCGTTCCTCGTCTTCGTGGTCGGGCTCCCGGAGCTCCGCTGGCGCGACGCGTTGTTGGCGCTGGGGTTCGTCTTGCCGGTGGCCATCCTGCTCGAGTGTGCAGTTCGCGTGTCCATCGGCTTGCTCGCCTTCTGGGTCGAGGACGTCGCGCCGGTCTACTGGATCTGGCAGAAGTTCCTGTTCGTGCTCGGCGGGCTCTTCATGCCCATCGAGTTCTACCCGGACTGGCTCTACTCGCTGGCGTCCTGGTTGCCGTTTCGCGTCTTGCTTCACGACCCGGCGCGGATGGCGGTCGGAGGACTGGCCGAGGGTGAGCTCGTCCCGCTGTTGCTGCGCCTGCTCTTCTGGAGCGCGGTGCTCTTCGGAGGGTTGCTCCTCCTCGAGCGGCTCGGTCGCCGTCACGTCCAGGCGCAGGGAGGCTGAGGATGGAGCACGACGCACGCGCCGGGCTGGCTCGCTGGCTCGTGGCCCAGTGGTCGGCGAGCCTGCGCGCGGCCATGGAGTTCCGAGCGGCCTTCCTGGGGCAGGTGATCTTCATGATCGCCAACAACCTGCTCTTCCTCGTGTTCTGGGTGATCTTCTTCGAGCGCTTCGAGCAGGTCGGGGGCTGGGGCTTGCGAGAGCTCGCCCTGCTCTATGGCGTGGCCGCTGCCGGCTTCGGCCTGTCGATGGTGTTCCTCGGCGGCCTGCCCGAGCTCGCGCGGCGGATCTCGCAGGGGCGCCTCGACGATCTCCTGCTCAAGCCGCGACCAGTCTTGTGCCAAGCGGCCGTCTCCAAGATGCGCGTGTCGGGCCTGGGTGACCTGGCCGTCGGCGTGGGGCTGTTCGCCGTCTCCGGTCACGCGCAGGGTTGGGACTGGCTGTTCTTCCCGGTGGCCAGCGTCATCGCCTGCCTCGCCTTCGGCGCCTTCGGCACGATCTGCTCCAGCCTCGCCTTCTGGGCGGGTCGAGCAGATACCGTGGCCGCTCAGGCAACGCACGCTCTCGTGGTCGTGGCCATCTATCCGCCCGGGGCCTTCAGCGGTTGGAGTCGCACGGTACTCTTCCTCCTCCTGCCGGCGGGCTTGATGAGTTACCTTCCCGCCGAGCTGCTGATCGAGTGGAGCTGGTCGCAGGCAGGCGTGCTCTTGTTCGGCAACGCCGTGCTGTTCGTCCTCGCGCTGTGGGCGTGGAGCGCCGGGCTGGCCCGCTACGAGAGCGGCAACCTCACGCAAGCGCTGGAGTGACGACTCCCTCCGGCGCACGGAGCGAGTCGATGAGCGAGCACGACTACGACGTCTTGGTTCTCGGTGGTGGATCGGCCGGCACTTCGGCAGCGTCCGCTGCGGTGGCCGCGGGCGCCCGCACGGCGATGATCAACGATGGCGAGCTCGGTGGGCTGTGCATCCTGCGGGGGTGCATGCCGACCAAGGCCCTGCTCGCGTCGGCTCACGAGGCGGTGGCCGGCGTCCATGCCGAGGAGCTCGGCCTGCGCTTCAGCGGGAGCTTCGAGCCGGACTTCCCGGCGATCATGGCGCGCAAGGACGCTCAGGTCGCGCGCTTCAAGAAGGCCAAGGTCGACTCGATCGACAGCGCCGACTACGAGGTCATCGACGGTCGTGGACGCTTCGTCGAGGGCGAGGCGATCGAGGTGAACGGGAAGCGACTGACGGCGAAGAGCTACGTCATCGCCACCGGCTCGGCGCCCAACGTGCCGCCGATCGACGGGCTCGACGAGGTCGGCTACCTCACCAGCGACTCGGTCATGGCGCTCACCGAGCAGCCCGAGTCGTTGCTCGTGCAGGGCGGCGGCGCCATCGGCCTGGAGCTGGCTCAGTTCTTCGCGCGCATCGGCACGAAGGTCGTGCTGGCGTCGCGCTCACCGCTCTTGGCGCGGCTCGACCCGTCGGCTGGTGAAGAGCTCAGCGCGGCGCTGGCTTCCGAGATCGAGATCCACCAGCCGGCCAGCCTGAGCGCGGTGGAGAAGAGCGGTGAGCTCATCGCGGCGACGATCTCGGGTCCCGACGGCGAGCGTCGCTTCGAGGTCGAGAAGATCCTCATCGCCGCCGGTCGCGGAGCGTCCCTGTCCGACATCGGTCTCGAGCACGTCGGGCTCACGCCCGAGCGTGGTCGGCTGAAGCACGACGCGCGGCTCAGGACCGACAACCCGCGGGTGTTCCTGGCCGGAGACTCGACCGGGCAGAAGCAGATCCTCCATCTCGCCAATCAAGAAGGTCGCGTGGCCGGTCACAACGCGGCGGGAGGTGAGCCCCAGGAGATCGACTACCGGCTCTTCATGTCGGCGATCTTCACCGACCCTCCCTTCGCCCAGGTCGGCATCACGCCGAAGGAGGCGGAGGAGCGCATCGCCAGTGGCGAGGTCGTCGTGGGCCAGGCGAGCTTCCCGTCGACGGGGCGGGCGATCACCATGGGCGTCAAGCACGGTGAGTGGAAGTTGCTCGTCGACCGTGCGTCGGGCGAGATCCTCGGCTCGACCATCGTCGGTCCACGTGCCGACGATCTCGTGCACGTCATCTCGGTGATGATGCACGGTCGGATGACGGTCGACGACGTGCTCGTCATGCCCTGGTACCACCCGACCCTGTCCGAGGTCATGCTCAACCTCGTGCGCGACGTGGCGAAGCAGCGGGGGACCGGGGCTGTCGCGGATCAGGCCTGAGCGCCCGTGACCGCCGACGACTCTCTCTTCGACCGTCAGTACCGAGAGCTGCGGTCGGGCGGCCGCAAGGGCTGGGCTGACGACACGCTCCTCGAGCGTGCTCAGCAGCGAACCGCGGCAGTGCTCGCCTGGGACGAGGTGCCGCGGGGCGGTCGTCTCCTCGATCTCGGCTGCGGGGAAGGTCGCAAGGCGCTCTGGCTCGCGCGGCGGGGCTGGGAGGTCACCGGCGTCGACCTCTCGCCGACGGCGATCGCCTGGGCGAGGGAGAACGCTGAATCGGCCGGGCTTCCCGTCGACTTTCGCGTCGGCTCGGTGCTCGACCTGGCCGGGCTCGCGGACGACAGCTTCGACCTCGTCCACGACGGCAACTGCGCGCACTGCATCGTCGGCGACGATCGCGCGGCGTTGCTCGCCTCGGTGCGGCGGGTCTTGAGCCAGGGCGGTGTCTTCCTGCTCAACGCCATGAGCGGTGAGCTGCCGGCGGGCTTCGCCGGAGACTACGACCCGGAGAGTCGCTGCCTGCTTCGCGACGGCAAGGGCGTGCGCTTCATCGGTGAGCCCGACTCGCTGAGAGCCGAGCTGACCACGGCCGGCTTCGAGCTGCTGCGCGACGAGGTCTTCGAGGGAGCCGACGGGACCGGCTGCGATCTCTTCGTGGCGGTCGCGCGCCGGGCCTGAGCGCGGCGGGTCGTCTCAGCCTTCCAGGTCGTCCAGCGCGTCCTCGAAGAAGTCGAGCAGGTTCTCCGCGATGATGCGGTGACCCTCACGGTTGGGGTGGATGAGGTCGCCGAGGTTGTACTTGGGCTTGGCCGCCACGTCCTTCAACAGGAAGGGGAAGAACGGCACGTCGAGCTCGTCGGCCACCCGAGGGAAGACGGCCTTGAACTTCCCGGCGTACTCGGGCCCGTAGTTGGGCGGCATCTGCATGCCCGTGAGCAGCGGTCGAGCGCCCGCCGCCCGCACGCCGTCGACGATGGCCCGCAGGTTGGCCTCCATCGTCTCGACCGACTGTCCACGCAGGCCATCGTTGGCGCCGAGCTCGATGAAGACCAGGTCGGGCTCCGACTCGAGCACCCAGTCGAGGCGGTTGAGGCCGCCCGTGCTCGTGTCGCCCGAGACGCCGGCGTTGATGATCTCGATGTCCTTGCCACGCTCGGCGAGGAGGTCGCGGAGCACCGCCGGGAAGGCCTCGTCCTCCGGCAGTCCGTAGCCGGCCGCCAGGCTGTCGCCCAGGAAGAGGACCAGGGGCGGATCGCCGTCGACGACGCGCGTGCTGGCGGGCGGCTCGTCGACCGAAGAACCGCAGGCGAGACCCAGGAGGGCCAGGGTCACGAGAAGGAGGCGATGGGGCGTTGAAGACGACATGCTTTCGGTCCCTGCCCCGCAGCCGTCGCGGGGGCGAGCACGACTCGGAGCCATCATGACCAGCGAGGATGCCTCACGCCAATCCGGCGGTGACGACCCACCCGGAACGACGTCGCCCGCGCCGGTGCTCGAGCTCAGCGGGCTGAAGCGTCATCACCCCTCCGGCGAGGGCGTCGTGGCCGCCGTCGATGGGGTCGACCTGAGCATCTCACCGGGTGAGTTCCTCGCGATCTTGGGCCCCTCGGGAAGCGGCAAGTCGACCCTCCTGGGGCTCATGGGCGGGCTCGACCGGCCCACTGACGGCGACGTCCGTCATCGCGGTCGCTCGCTCGTCGGGCTCGACGAGGACGCGCTCGCCCGCTGGCGTCGCGCCGAGCTCGGCTTCGTCTTCCAGTCCCACGAGCTCCTCCCTCGCTTCACCGCCCTGGAGAACGTCGAGCTCCCCCTCGACCTCGCCGGCATCGAGGATGCTCGTGAGCGGGCCCTTCGCTGGCTGGAGGCGGTCGGCCTCGGCGCGCGTGCCCATCACCTGCCGAGCCAGCTCTCCGGCGGCGAGCAGCAGCGAGTCGCCGTCGCGCGGGCCTTCGCCAACGAGCCCGGCCTCCTCCTCGCCGACGAGCCCACCGGCAACCTCGACCGAGAGAGTGGTGGTCGCGTCCTCGACCTCCTCGACGATCTCAGACGACGACGCGAGACCGCCATGGTCATCGTGACCCACGACTCGGAGGTCGCCGCGCGCGCCGACCGCAGCATCCACCTCCGCGACGGTCGCATCGAGCGCGAGGTGGTTCGCGCCGAGACGACGACGTGCGCCTGAAGCCCCTCCTGCGCTGGAGCCTCCGCGACCTCCGAGGCTGGCGCTCCACCGCTCTGGTCTTCATCGCCTGCCTCGCCCTCGGCGTGGCGGCGGTGGTGGCCACTCAAGCCCTGTCCGGCGGCGTGCGCGAGCTCCTGCGGAGCGAGGCCCAGCGCTTGCTCGGCGCCGACCTGATCCTGTCGTCACGGCGCGTCGTGCCCGAGGAGCTCCTCGACTTGGCACGTGCGGTGCCGGGGGCCCGGCTCTCGCACACGGTCGAGGTCCCGACCCTGGTGGCGGCGGCGGCTCCGGAAGGGAGTGACGACACGGGTCCGAGCCGGCTGGCCCTGCTCATGGCCTTCTCGGGTGAGCACCCGATTCACGGCGATGTCGTGACCGAGCCGCAGCGACCGTTGGTCGGCTGGCTCACCGAGCATGACGCCCTGCTCGCACCGGACCTCCTCGCCCTGCTCGATCTCGAACCGGGTGACGACATCGTCCTCGGCGGCGAGCGCTTCGAGATCGCCGGTGCGATCGTCTCCGAGAGCGATCGCAACGATCGCCTGCTCTCCCTCGGGCCGCGCGTCTTGATCACTCGCGCAGGTCTCGAGCGCACGCCCTTGCTCGGGTTGGGGAGCCGGACCTTCTACCGCCACCTGGTCGGCCTGCCCGAAGGAGCCGATGGCGCTGCTCTCGCCGGTCGGCTCCGCGCCGACATGGTCGACACGCCCTGGGTGAACCTGGAGACCACCGAGGGCGGGCAGCGAAGCCTGGCCGGCTCTCTCCAACGGGGACGTCAGTTCCTCGCGCTCATCGCGCTGGCCTCGCTGGTCCTCGGGGGCCTGGGCGTGGCGCGCGCGACGGCGGCCTGGGCCGAGCCGAGACGACGCGAGATCGCCGCCTGGAAGGCGCTGGGTCTTCGGCCCGTCGAGATCCTCGTGCAGGGCGTGCTGCAGGTCCTGACTCTCGCGCTGGTCGCCAGCCTGATCGGTGCCGTCGGTGGCCTGCTGTTGGCGGCCCCGCTGCCCGGCTGGCTCGAGGGGATGCTCCCGGGCTTGACCGTGTCGACCTGGCGGCTGGACGCCGTCGGTTTCGGGCTCGTTCTCGGGATCGGGATGGCCTTGCTCGCGTCGCTCCCGTCGCTGCTGGCCCTGCATCGCGTCCCGGCCGCTCTGGTGCTTCGCGCCGACGTGCAGCCTCCTCCGCTGAGCTGGCCGGCGCGGATCTCGTTGCTGACCGTCGTGCTCGGCGGGACCTGGCTGCTGCAGTGGCTCCAGGCCGGCGAGGCCACGACGGCGGTCTGGCAGGTCGCCCTCGTGCTCGTGGCCGCCCTCGTGCTGGGCGTCGCCGCGCTCGGGCTCTCGACGCTCATCGCCCGCTGGCCGCGACGTGGGCTGCCGGTACCGCTGCGCCTGGCCATGGCGTCGCTCTCCCGGAGCTCGGCCGGCCGCAACGGAGCGCTGGTGGCGCTCGGGCTCGGGATCTTGGCGGTCGCAACGGTGACGATCGTCCAAGAGGTTCTCGGCGATCAGCTCCGGCAGGGCGTGCCCGAGAACGCGCCGACCGCCTTCCTCATCGACGTCCAGCCCGACCAGCGAGAGGAAGTGCTGTCGCTGCTCGACGAGCATCGGGCGACCGAGATCGACGAGGTGCCGGTGGTCATCGGTCGCCTGCAACGCATCGGCGGACGCTCGGTGCAGCAGATCGTCGATGCTCTCGGAGCGGAGGAGCGAGGACAGCGCTGGGCGCTCACGCGCGAGCAGCGTCTGACCTGGCGCGACTCGCTCCAGCCCGACAACCGCATCGTCGCCGGCGCGCTCTTCGAGCAACCCGAGGTCGACGAGGTCAGCGTCGAGGTCGAGTACGCCAACGACCTCGGCATCGAGCTGGGCGACACGCTGGTCCTCGACGTCCAGGGACGACGGATGAGCTTCCAGGTCACGAGCCTGCGCGAGGTCGACTGGACGAGCTTCCGGATCAACTTCTTCCTCATGGTCGAGCCCGGCGTGCTCGAGCGGGCGCCGCACTCGCGTCTCATCGCGGCGCGTCTCGACCCCGGACCGCTCCAGGCGTTGCAAGACCTCCTTCCACATCGCTTGCCCAACGTCGCGCTCATCCAGGTCGAGGACGTCCTGCGTCGTGTTGCCGACGTGCTCGGGCTGGTCGCTGCGGGCGTGACGGTCATGGGCGGCTTCACCGTGGCGGTGGGCCTCGCCGTCTTGCTGGCGGTGGTCGTTGCGGAGGCCGGACGTCGTCGACGCGAGGCGGCGTTGCTCCGTGCACTCGGGGCCACCCGACGTCAGCGCGCGTGGGCGACGGCGACCGAGCTGGGTCTCGTCGGTTTCGTCGCGAGCCTGGTCGGCGTCGGCTTCGCGCTCTTGCTCGCGCGGCTCGTCGTCGTCGAGCTGCTCGAGCTCGGCTGGCACTGGCCGGTGCTGCGCTGCGTGGTCGCCATCGTGACGGCGACGGTGCTGTCGGCAGTGGTGGGAACCTGGGCGAGCGCTCGGGGTGGTGAACGACCGGTGCTCGAAGAGCTGCGCTGACGGAGCGCTGCGCTCGTCGGTGGTCGGGAAAATGAGGGGCCCCGGCCACGGGCCGTCACCCGCAGCCGGGACCCCTCGACCTGGACGAGGCTCAGCCCCCCCGACCAGGCCAGGCGGGGAGCCTTTCCGGCGGAGCCACCGACGCGCACGAGACGCCTCGACGGACTCGGCTCCAGTCGATCGAGACACCCCTGGGTGCTTCCACCCTGCGTTCGCGCCGCGTCCGGCCGTCCGCGATGGGTGGAGTGCTGCGTGAGATGAAACGCAGCAAGGGCCTCACGATCTTGCTCTCCCGCTGGAACCGCTCTTCGTGGTCGACGCCACGGGCGCCGAGGGCTCCCGAGAGAACAGCTCCGTTGCAGAGCATCCGTCGGACCTCTTCATGAGCGCACCCCAAAGTTCCCGGCAATCGACCCCGCTCGAGTGGTCAGTCTTCTCCCAATCGAAAGTGAGAGGCCCCGGTCGCGAGCCGTCACTGGCGACCGGGACCTTCTCGACCTGGCTGAGGCTCAGCCTTCCCCGGCCAGGCCAGGCGGGGAGCCTCAGGTAGACTCCTTCAACCGACGTCATGAGGGCACCCCAAGCTCGGCCCAAGGTTGAAGCAATGCTGTCTGCTTCAGTGGACGAGCTCGGTTGCCCACGTCGTGCCGGATGATTTCGCAACGGTGCGTGATGTCGGGCACGTGATTCGGAACCGATGATGATGACTTTGGGAGCCCAGGATCCGCTCGGCGGAACGAGCACCTGAGACATGCCGCTTCGACCCGACGGGCCACAGGTGGCACGACTCCGTGAGGCCGCTGGCCTGAGTCAGGCAGACCTCGCGGCGAAGGCCGAGCTGTCGATGGGCACCATCGAACGGCTCGAGGCCGGCAAGGGCTGCTATGCGAGCACGCTAAAGCTCGTTGCCGACGCGCTGAACGTGGAAGCGGACGCTCTCCGTGTCGCTGCGTCCAGCGAGGTCGGACGGTCCCGACGCGCAGGCACGGCGTGGTGCCTGCCCGGGACGAGCACTCGCTTCATCGGTCGGGCTCAGGAGCTCGAGGCGCTCGAGGCGATGCTCGACTCCGAGCGGGTCGTCACGCTCAAGGGCACCGGAGGCGCAGGCAAGTCGCGGCTCTCCCTGGAGCTCGCTCGCCGCGTGTCGTCTCGCTTCCCGGTCGCCTTCATCGAGCTGGCCGCGCTCG
This sequence comes from Acidobacteriota bacterium, assembly GCA_039029535.1. Taxonomy (GTDB): domain Bacteria; phylum Acidobacteriota; class JBCCFW01; order JBCCFW01; family JBCCFW01; genus JBCCFW01. The sequence continues at coordinate 29,933 of JBCCFW010000020.1, read as the reverse complement.
TGCCCGAAGACTCCCTGCCGACGCGGATCGCCGAGGCGTTGAACGCGCCGTCGGGGCCGAGAGACCCCCACGATCGGATCGTCGCCGCCCTCGGAGAGCGGGACTGCCTGCTCGTCTTGGACAACTGCGAGCATCTCGCACCGGCCTGCGCACTGCTGGTCGGACGACTGCTCTGCCGCTGCCCGGACCTGCGGATCGTCGCGACGAGTCGAGGTCGGCTCAAGGTCGAAGGCGAGCGGGTCCATGCCGTGGAGCCCCTGGCTGCTCCGGACGAAGCGGTCGAGAGGACGGTTGCCGCGATCTCGGAGAGCGAGGCGGTGCAGCTTCTCGTCGACCGCGTGAGCCGAGCTCGGCCCGACTTCGAGCTCACCGACGAGCATGCCGACGCCCTGGTCGCCATCTGCCGGCGGCTCGAAGGCCTGCCGCTCGCCATCGAGCTGGCCGCGGCGCAGGCCGAGCAGCTCTCGATCGCTCGCGTCGCCGAGCACTTGACGCGCAGCGCCGTCCTCCTCGACTGGGGCACCGGCTCCGGCGAAGACCGTCATCGCACCTTGCAGAGCGCCATCGCGTGGAGTCACGACCGTCTCGAGGAGACGACGCGCGTGCTCTACCGGCGCCTGGCCGTCTTCGCGGACATGTGGACCCTCGAGCTGGCCCAGCAAGCCTGTGCGTCGTCTCCCCTGTCGGAACGCGACGTGGCGGTCGGCCTTCTCGAGCTGCTCGATCGTTCGCTCATCGAGACCTCGCATCGTGACGGCGAGGCGCGTTGTCGTTTCCTCACGCCGATCCGCGACCATGCGCTCCTGGCACTGCGTGACACGGACGAGCACGAGAGCCTGGCGAGCCGTCACCTCGAGCTCGTGCTGGCGCGGGTCGAGGAGCTCGTGGACGCGTTCTTCGGGCCCGAGGTCCTGGCCGCCGGGGCCGAGCTCGAACGCCTCGTCCCCGACGTCGACGTCGCACTGGCCCGAGCTCGGGAGGGAGAGGCCGCGCTCGTCGATGCGCTGCGTCTCGCGGCTCGACTCAACCCCTGGCTGTCGATCCGGGGACGAGAGGCCGAGAGCCTGCATCAGCTCGAGTCATTGATCGCCCTTGCCGACGAGACGACGCCGCAGGGCACGCTGGCCCGGGCTCGCGGGGCCTTCGGTGTCAGCCTGTTCGCCACGGGCCGGCATCGTGAGGGCTTGGAGGAGTGCCGTCAGGCCCATCGGCTCGCCGTCGAGGTCGGTGCCGCGGCGGAGGACCGACTCCAGCTCGAACAGTACCTCGCGATCACCTTGATGGGGGCCGGTCACCTGCACGACGCGATCGAGGCCTTCGAGAGTTGCATCGAGCAAGCGCGTGGCACGGCCGAGCGAGTCAGGCGTGTCTGCCTGGTGAACCTCGCGTTCATCTATCAGCAGGCGGGGCGAAGCGAAGACTCGCGCGAGGCGGGCCGAGAGGCCATCGCGTCGGCGCACGAGGCCGGGGACTTGGCCTGTGAGGCGGTGGGCCACCTGATGGTGGCCGAAGCCCTCTCGCGCATGGACGACCTCATCGGGGCCAAGGAGGCTCATGAACGAGCGCAACGGCTCGCCAGGAGCTGTGGCGCCTTGAGGACGGAGGCGCCCGCCCTGCGCGGGCTCGCGCTCACGCTCGTGCTGCTCGGGAGGCCGGAGGAGGCACGAGGCTGGGCCGAGCGAGTCCTCGCGCTGGCCGAGCGCCATCACCTCGAGCCCTTCCTGAGGGCTGGGCACTACATGCTGGGACTCGTCGAGCTCATGAGCGGTCGAGCAGGGGCAGCGGAATCGCACCTGCGCCGATCGTTCGAGCTGGCCTGGCGTGCCGCGCGACCGGGGCGCTCGACCGGAGCGCTGCGAGCCCTGGCCTGGCTGTCTCTCGAGCAGGGAGAGGCGAGGCGGGCCTCGGAGCTCTGGGGGATTGCCGACGCGCTCGAGGACCGGCACGAGCGTGCGTCCACGGCGCTCCCCGGTGACATGGACTGGGAGCACCTGGCGGGCCTGCCGCGTCGTCTTCACGAGCGACTCGGGCTCGATGGCCACGAGAGCGCCCGCCGAAGGGGGTGGGCGATGCCCGAAGACGAGATCCCCCACTTCGTTCTCGGAGGACGTGAGCCTCCCAGTCGCCGCGCGGTGAGCTGAGTGCCCCTCCTCCCCGACGGGGCACGCGTCGTTCGCCTGCGGGAGACCGCCGGGCTCAGTCAGGACGACCTCGCCGACGAGGCCGGCGTGTCGAAGGGGACGATCGAACGACTCGAGCTCGGCAAGGGCTGCTATCCACGCACCCTCAAGCTGGTGGCCGACGCGCTCGGAGTCTCGGCCGACGAGCTGCGACGCGATCGCGCGGCCGCGTCCCCGGCACCGTCGACGGGCACGACGTCGACGCCTCGTCGGGGGCCGGCTTGGCGGCTGCCCCGACCGCGTTCGCGCTTCATCGGACGCGAGCAACAGCGCGACGCGTTGTCGAGCGAGCTCGAGCAGCATCGGCTCGTCACCCTCAAGGGAGCGGGCGGAGTCGGCAAGACCCGACTCGCGATCGAGTTGGCGCATCGGGTCGCGACCCGATGGCCGGTGGCCTTCGTCGAGTTGGCCGACTGGCACGAGACCGAGCCGCTGCTCGAGCGCGTGGCCGAAGCCCTCGGGTCGAGCGCTCGAAGCCAGCCGCCCATCGAGCGGATCGCCGGCTGCCTGAGTGACGAAGCCTGTCTTCTCGTGCTGGACAACTGCGAGCATCTCGCGGCGGCCTGCGCCGACTTGATCCCTCGCGTGCTGGCTGCGCTTCCCGAGCTGAGGATCGTCGCGACCAGTCGAGGACGGCTCAAGGTCGAGGGCGAGCGGGTGCAGGCGGTCGAGCCCTTGGCGGCACCCTCGGAAGCGGCCTCGGTGGAGGAGGTCGAGGGCTCGGACGCCGGGCAGCTCCTGGTCGATCGTGTCCAGCAGCTCCGCTCCGGATATCGCCTGCGTGATGAGGACGCAGCGGCGGTCGCCGCGATCTGTCGTCGCCTCGACGGGCTACCCCTGGCGCTGGAGCTCGCGGCTGCACGGACCGAGCTCCTCTCGCTCCGACAGGTCGCCCGACAACTGGACGACAGCGCGGAGGTTCTCGACTGGGCCTCGGGCGTCGAGCATCCGCGTCATCGGACCATGCAGCTCGCCATCGCGTGGAGCCACGACCAGCTCGACGACAAGGCTCGGCTGCTCCACGAGAGGCTGGCCGTCTTCGTGGGGTCCTGGACGCTCGAGCTGGCGCAGGAGGCTTGTGGCTTCGAGCCGCTCGACGCGCGCGACGTCGCGGTCGGCTTGTTGGAGCTCACCGATCGCTCGCTTATCACCGTCGACCATCGAGGTGACGAGACGACCTGCCGCCTGCTCGAGCCCATCCGCCAACACGCGATCCGGCTTCTCCGCGAGTCGGACGAGGAAGACGCGCTGCGACGGCGTCACTTCCTCGCCCTGCTCGGCTGCGTGGAGAGGCTCGCGCCGTCGCTGTTCGGTCCCGAAGGCGCGCGCGTCGGTGCCTGCCTCGACCGGATGCGATCGGACCTGGACGCTGCTCTCGACTGGTCGAGCCAGGCGGACGACTGTTCGAGCGAGGCGCTCCGGCTGGCGACGGCGCTCAACCCTTGGCGCCTGGTCCGCGGCCAAGCGGCTCAGGGCCGCGCGAGATTGGAGGTGGCGCTGGCGCGAGCCGACGCCTCCGTCGCCGAGGACCTGCGCGGCCGAGCGCTCGACGCGCTGGGGGCCTCGCTCGGGGCCGATCGCCGATGGGATGAGGCGCTGGCGGCCTGCGAAGAGGCCCACGGCCGTCTCCTCGCCAGCGGCGACGAGCTGGGTGCGTTGCGTGCCCTGTCGCGGGTCGGTGCCGCGCTGCACGGCTTGGGTCGCCTGAGCGAGGCGGCGGAGGTGCTCGCCCGGTGTGAGGAGGCGACGCGCTCGCGTGGTGGTCGGCTCTACTACAGCATCCTTGCGAACCTCATGGTGACGTTGAGTCGGCTCCAGCGCGTGGACGAGGCTCGCGTGCTGGGTCGGCGTGCCCGAGCGCTCGCCATCGAGGGTGGCGACGAAATCCAGCAAGGGATGATCGTCGTGCAGTTGGCAGAGCTCGAGCTCGGTGCCGGCAACGACTCACTGGCGGGAGAGCTCTTCGAGGAAGCGAGGGAGCTGACGAGCCGGGCGGAGGCTCGGGCGTTCGAGGTCAGCGCGCTGGCCGGGCTCACGTTCCTGGCCCTCCGGCGCAACGAGCTCGGCGAGGCGAGGACCCGGATCGAGGAGGCCTTCGTCCTGGTCCGCGGTCACGGCCTGAGCTCCAGCCTGCCCGGTGCATTGCTCGGGTTCGTGGAGATCCGGGAGGGCCGTCTCGACGTCGCGGAAGCACGCCTCTTGGAGGCAGCTCGCAGCGGTGTCGCCGAGCGGGGAGTCGTCGGGAGTCTTCGCTCGGTCGCTGGGCTGGCGTGGCTCGCGCTCGAACGGGGAGACCCGGTGCGAGCGGCCGAGCTGTGGGGCTGGTTCCGAGAGGTCGTCCGTCATCGCGGGACACGCGACGGCAACGAGCTCGATCTCGTCGTCTGGGAAGAGCTCGCCGGCCTGCCCTCGCGTCTCGACGTGCTCGATGAGCCGGAGCGCGAGGCAGCGTTGGAACGGGGACGGCTCCAGGGTGAGAAAGGTGGGCTGGAGCTCGTCCTGGGGGCCGTCAGTCGTCGCGCCGCGACGGACTGACGGCCGCGGTCCGGTGACTCCGGACTACATCGGCTCCTGGTACCAGGCCGAGAGACGCTTGTACTGACGCGACCAGCGCTGCAGCGAGCAAGCGATGGAGTCGGCGCGGTTTTGGATCTTCGCCAGGTTCAGGTCGTCGCCCTGCACGAGCTCGTCGAGCTGACCGAGCCGACGGCGGATCTTCGTGCGGAACCGCTCGATGCGCCGCAGGTGCGGGCCGCCGTCGTCCTGGAGCTGCTCGTCGAGCGAGAGAGCGAAGCGATCGTGCTGGCGGTGGGCCTGACGGAATGCGTCGCGCAGCTCGGACTGGTAGCGCTGAGCCTCCTCGTGCCCCAGGCCCTGGCGCTGGGCGACCTGCCCGAAGCGTCGAACCTGCAAGCGAAGGTCGCTGATGCGCTGTGCGGCGGTGAGGAAGTCGCCACGCTGCTCCGAGCTGAGCTGCCCGGCTCGGGCCTCCAGCGTCAGGGAGCAAGAGATCACGAGGGCGAGAACGGTCATCCACCTGGTCATGGCTTGGCCTCGATCGGGTCGTTCCTGGCGCGGGGCGGGGCGCCCGGCTCCTGAACGTTCAGAAAAGGACGGCGAGGCGTCCCGGCTGAGGGCGGGAAGTCTACAAGATCGCCCCCTGGTTTCCCGATGTTTGGCACGATCGAATGGTGAGCACGACGAAGGAGGACCTGGCCCGCGCGCGGGCGATCCTCGACGAGGGCGGCCTGGTCGCCATTCCCACCGAGACCGTCTACGGCCTGGCGGCCCGGGCCTTCGACGCCCGGGCGGTGGCCTCGATCTTCGAGCGGAAGGGGCGCCCGCGCTTCGACCCGCTCATCGTCCACGTGGCCGAGGTCGGTGAGCTCGGGCGCGTCGCACGGAGCCGACCGGCCGCCGTGGACCTGCTGGCCGACCGCTTCTGGCCGGGACCTCTCACCCTCGTGCTGCCGAAGGCCGAGGAGGTGCCGGCGTTGGTGAGCGCCGGTCTCGACTCGGTCGGCGTCCGCGTGCCCGACCATCCGCTGACCCGTGAGCTGCTCTCGGCGGTCGGTCCCCTGGCGGCGCCGTCGGCGAATCGCTTCGGGCGAGTGAGCCCGACCACCGTCGAGCACGTCCGCGCCGAGCTCGGCGAGGAGCCCGAGGGCCCCTTCGTGCTCGACGGCGGCCCGTGTCGCACGGGGCTCGAGTCGACGGTGCTGAGCCTGCTCGACGATCGGCCCCGGCTCCTGCGGCCCGGCGGCGTGACGCTCGAGGAGCTGGAGGCCGTGCTGGGGCCGGTCGAGTCGGGCGTGACGCCAGCGACCGAGGCCCCGGAGTCACCGGGCCAGCTCGCCAGCCACTACGCACCCCGCACGCCGATCGTGCCGGTCACCGAGGCCGAGCTCGCCGGGCGAGCGCGACCGGAGGCGGGCCTGCTCTGCCTGCGGCGACCACCGAGCGTCGAGGGATGGGGCGTGGTGGAGGAGCTCTCGGCCACCGGTGATCTCGTCGAGGCGGCCAGTCGGCTCTTCGCTGCCCTGCATCGACTCGACGCGTCGGGGCTGATGGAGATCGCGGTGTTGCCGGTGCCCGAAGAGGGACTCGGTCGAGCCATCGCCGATCGCCTGCGTCGGGCTGCCGTGCGGACGCGGACCTCGTGACGCTGCGGCTCATCGCCAACATCGGAGCCGAAGACTCCGGACACGTGAGCGAACCGGCCCGACGCGCGGTGGCCGGGCTTCGCGGGCTTTGGGCCCGGCTGCACGGAGAGGGGGAGCTGCACGATGCCCTGGGTCATCCCGAGCCCTGGCCCGCGCCGTCGTCCTTTCTCGCCGAGGGGCCGGCGTGGACCTGGCTCGACGGCGAGGGGGCTCGTGCCTGGCTTCCCACGCCGGAGGCCGCGGCGCTCGCGGTGGAGCGAGGCTGGACGCTCACGGGGCCGGCTCCGGAGCTGATCGCCGTGGTTCACCGGCGGGATCACGCATTGACCCTGCAGCGTGAGCTGGAGACCGAGACCGACGAGCTGGAAGGCCTCGCGGAGCTCATCGTCGGGGAGCGATGGCGTCGCACTGCTCGCGAGGCGATCGCGGAGCGGCTCGCCGCCTGGCCGGCCTGGGCGCGACGACGGGCGGTCCTCAAGCCGCTGTGGAGCACGAGCGGTCGACGCCAAGTCCTCCTCGAGGATGGTGACGTGGCCAATCGCTACCTACAGCGTCTTCAGGCGTACAGTCCCGACGGGGCCGTGATCGAGCCCTGGCTCGAGCGCAGCTCCGACCTCTCGGTACAGCTCGTCGTGCACGAGTCGGGGAGCGTCGAGGTGCTGGGGACGACCGACCAAATCGTGCGACGCTCAGGCGCCTCGCTCGGCAACCGCGGCCTGCTCGACGAGCTGCCACGCTGCCGGAACGGGTCTCATCATGAGACGCTCGTCGCGTTGGCGGAGCGCGTGGGGGCGAGGCTGTCGGAGCAGGGCTTTCGGGGACCGGCGGGCATCGACGCGCTGACGTGGAAGGCTCCCGACGGACGCGAGAAGCTCCGGCCCCTGGTCGAGCTCAACGCTCGCTACACCACGGGAACGGTGGCCCTGGGGCTTCTCGCGTTGCTGACTCGTCGCAGCCGAGACGAGGTCCGCCACTGGGCCTTCACGCTCCAAGGTCCCGAGCAGCAGTGGTCGGAGCGGGCTCGGGGAGCCGACGTGGCGCTGCACCTCCTCGACGATCGCGGTGCGGCCCTGGTCACGGCACGCGACGAGCGTGAGCTGGATCGTGTTCTTCCCTGAACGGGGTGGCTCGCCGGACCCAGAGGCCGGCTGATAGCCTTTCTCCAATGCCACTGGCGGCTGCTGGAGGAAGACCATGACGCTTCTCGCCAAGGACGTGATGCACCGCGATCTCATCACGGCCGTGCCGGAGACCCGTCTCTACCAGGCCCTACAGATGATGGTGGAGAAGTCCATCCGGCACCTGCCGATCGTGTCGAACGGTGCCCTCGTCGGCCTGATCTCCGACCGCGATCTCAAGCGGCACATGAGCGTGCGCTTCGGCTCCGAGCAGGAGAAGCAGGAGGACCGCATGCTGATGCTTCAGACCGCGGCGGACCTCATGACCACCGACGTCGCGACGGTCGGCCCCAACGTCACGCTGAAGGACGTCGTCGCGCAGATGATCGAGAAGAAGTTCGGCGCGATGCCGGTGGTCGACGATCGAGGTCGTCCAGTCGGCATCATCACCTCGATCGACCTGCTCAAGCTCCTGCACGAGCGGCTCGAGTAGCTCGGTCCTCGAGCACGCTAGCCGGCGAGCTCGAGCTCGCGTCCCGAGACGTCGGTGGCCTCGACCTCGACGTTCGTCACCGGTGAGCCTGCGAGCTCGTCGCGGAGGAGGCTCCAGACGACGGTGTCGCGCAGGCTGCCGTCGACCCAGCGCTTGCGAGCGCGCAGCACGGCGTCGCGACGGAAGCCCAGGCGTCGCGGGATGCCCGCGCTGCGGTCGTTGTCCGGTCCGTGGCAGACCTCGATGCGCCAGGTCGCCTCGTCGGACAGCGCCGCGCGAGTGACGGCTGCCGCAGCCTCGCTCACGAGACCCTGGCCCTCGGCGCTGGTGCGGATCCAGTAGCCCAGCTCGCGACCACCCGCTCCGCAGCGGGCTTGCGCGCTGACGTTGCCGAGGAAGACGTCGTCCTCCTTCCGATAGATGCCGTAGGTGAGGTCGAGGCCTTCGTGAAACCGAGCACGTCCTCCACGGAGTCGTCGTGCCTTCTCCTCGACCGACTCGGGCTCGTGCTCGGCCCAGGTCATCGTGGCGCGCAAGCTCTCGAGGCTCTCCTCGATCGCGTCGAGAACCTCGGCGGCACGGGTCGGATCGGGCGGACGCAGCACGAGGCGAGGGGTGACGAGGCGGTGGGCCGGACCCCAGCTCACGACGCTGCCGACTGCGCCCCGGCCAGCTCGAGCTCGCGTCCCAGGACGTCGTAGGCCTCGACCTCGAAGTCCATGACCGGTGAGCCCGCGAGCTCCTCACGCAAGAGGCTCCAGACCACGGAGTCGCTGAGACGGCCGTCGGCCTGACGCTCACGAGCGCGCAGGATGCCTTCACGGGTGTAGCCGAGCCGCTGGGGGATGACCTCGCTGCGCGTGTTGTCCGTGGAGTGGTGGATCTCCATCCGCCAGCGCTCCGGTTCGGAGAGCCCGGCGCGGGTCACCGCTGCCGCTGCCTCGGTCACCAGGCCGCGGCCCTCGTGGCTCGTGCGGATCCAGTAGCCGATCTCGCGGCCACCCGGTCCGCACCTGGGGTGCGAGCCGATCATCCCGAGGAAGCGATCGTTCTCACGATCGAAAACCTGATAGGAGACGTCGGTGCCCCGATCGAAGCTGGCTCGCCAGCCGGCGACGAGGCGAGCCTTGTCTTCCACGCTCTCGGGCTCGGAGGCGGACCAAGGCATGAATGGTCGAAGCCGATCGAGGCTTTCGATGATCGCCTCGCGCATCTCGGACGCGCGGGCAGGATCCGGACAGCGCAGCTCGAGTCGGGACGTGACGAGTCGGTAAGCAGGGCCCCAGGTCATGACGAACGCTCCCTCACGGTCGCGGGACCCTGACGTCTAGACGGTCAGGGCGCGCAGTCGTCGACGCCGAGCCTCTTGGACCAGCGCCGAGCTCAGGCCGATGGCGAGCCCGACCAAGGGGCCGACCACGCCGGAAGAACCGAGCGTACCCGTCAGGGAGAGCAGCAGCCAGGTGCCGATGGCCAGCTCCGTCGTCACCGGAAGCACCAAGCCGGAGGCCGGGCCGAGCCGACGACGCACCACGACGAAGCCGAACAGGCCGGCGAGCACCGTCGAGAGACCACCGAGCTCCGGGCCGACCGCGAGCATCTCGGCGCCGTTGCCGACGAGCGCGAGCACGACCATCGCCAGCGCGAGCCGGGCGCTGCCGAAGCGGCTCTCGAGCAGGCCACCCAGCTCGTGTAGCCACAGCAACGAGAAGAAGAGGTGCAGCGCGTTCACTGGGAGCAGGCTGGCCGTGAGCAGCCGCCACGCGTCGGTCAACGAGGGCCGTCCACCCGGAGCGAGAGAGGCGGTCACCGTGTCGGCGCCGAGCAGCGACACGACGATGGCGATCACGCTGCAGGTCAACAGCAACGACACGGTCACCGGGCGATGCCAGGGCGCACGACGGCGTCGCTGGGTCTCGAGCTGGGCGCGTCGTCGGAGTCGCTCGGCGTGACGCTCGGTCGCCAGTCCGACCTGAGCCGCCGCGTCTACGAAGGCGGGCGCCGAAGGGTCGGCGACGTAGTCGTCGAGCACCTGAGTCGCGAGCTGGCGATGGTCTTCGTCGAGGACCCAGAAGGCCGCGCGACCGTCGTCGTCGCGACGAAGCTCGACCTCGAGGCCCCGGTCCTTCTCGAGATGGACCAGCAGCGGCAGCGGTTCGTGCTGCGCGGGGAGGAGACCGACCAGGCGCAAGGTGAGGTGTCTTCGAGGAGCATGGCGTCCCCGTCCGGTCACGACCGGAAGAGGGACTCGTCACTTCGGTGTCTTCCTGAAAGTGTAGGGTCGACCTGTCGGGATGTCCCGTGTCGGCGTTTCCTGCCGCGGCGAGACGCCCCGTCGTGGAGCTGACCGTCGTGACCGTCTTCCGTCGTGCCGTCGAGTTGCCGGTGTCCGCGGACCAGGCCTGGGCCTGGCATGCACGGGAAGGGGCCTTCGAGCGTCTCCACCCGCCCCTGTTTGGCCTGAGCACGCCACCTGACCAGGGTGGGCTCGAAGACGGCGCCGTGCGGCACCTGCACGTGCATCTCGGTCCGCTGCGTTTCCGCTGGCGTGCGCGGCACGAGGACGTGCAGCCGGGGCGACGCTTCGTCGACGTTCAGGAAACCGGGCTGTTCCGGAGCTGGCGGCACCAGCACGACTTCGAGCCGTTGTCGGCCGACCGCTGCCGGATGGTCGACAGGGTGGACTACGAGCTGCCGCTCGGCGCGCTCGGTCGACTCTTCGGAGGCGGGGAGGTCAGGCGTCGTCTGGAGAGGCTCTTCTCTCATCGTCATCGGCGCACCGTGGCCGACCTCGTCCGATGGGGGGACGGTCATCGTCTTCGCGTGGCCGTGAGCGGGAGCAGCGGCTTCGTCGGCTCCAACCTCGTGCCGTTTCTTCAAGCCGCTGGTTGCGAGGTCTTCCGCCTGGTTCGACACGAGCCGCGGCGCGACGACGAGCTGCACTGGGACGTCCGCAAGGGACCCCGGCCCGAGGACCTGAGCGGGCTCGACGCGGTCATCCACCTCGCCGGTGCCGGCGTCGCCGACCGACGTTGGACGCGTCGTCGCAAGGAGCTCCTTCGAGACAGCCGCGTGCCCGCCACGCGAGCGCTCTGCGAAGCAGCCGCCCGCGCCGAGTCGCCACCGAGTCGTCTCATCGTTGCCTCGGCCATCGGTTGGTACGACCCGCATGCTGGCGACCGTGTTCAGGACGAGAGCACGTCACCGGTGTCCAACTTCCTCGGCGATCTCTGTCGTGATTGGGAAGACGCTTGCGACCCCGCGCGCGAGGCCGGCTTGTCGGTGGCGAACCTTCGCATCGGGCTCGTGCTCGGACGCGGAGGTGGTGTCCTCGGCAAGCTCCTGCCCGCCGCTCAGCTCGGCGTGGCCGGGCCGCTCGGTGACGGCCGTCAGTGGGCGTCGTGGATCGCGCTCGACGACGTGCTCGGGCTGGTCGCCTGGCTCCTGCGCGAGGGGAGAGAGGTGGAGGGGCCCGTCAACGCCGTCGCGCCGACGCCGCTTCGTCTCGGTGAGATGGTGAACGAGCTCGGTGACGTGTTGAGGCGACCGACGGTCCTGCCAGTGCCGGCCTTCGCGCTGCGGCTCCTGGTCGGACGGGAGCTGGCCGACGGCTTGCTGTTGAGCGGTCCCCGCGTCGTGCCGTCGCGGGCCCTCGATGCCGGCTTCCGCTTCCGCACTCCCGACATCGCCGAGGCCCTGCGCACCGAGCTGAGCCTCGGCCACCGAACCGACACGTGAGCCGTCAGCCTTGATCAGGCGGCCGGGCGCTCGTCGAGCTGTCGACGCAGGAGGCGTCGCGCTCGGAGGAGACGAGTCCTCACCGTCGCTTCGGGCCAGTGGAGCGTGCGGGCCAACTCGACTCGAGGCACGTCCAACAACAGCGACGAGATGACGAGCTCGCGCTGCTGAGACGGTAGCCCGGCCAGCGCGCGTCGCAGGTCGCAGCCGCGGGCGAGCTCCTCGGGGCGGCTCCCGGTGCGCGGGTCGACCGGCTCGGTGGTTCCGCCTTCGCGCTCGGGCCAGGGCCAGGCCTGCTCGGCTCGTCGGAGACGACGGCGGCACGCGCTGCGATGCGCGTTGCGGGCGACCTGGAACAACCAGGCCCGCACGTTGCTGTCGACTCGCAGGCTGCCGAAGGCGCGGAGGGCGAGGAAGAGCGTCTCCTGAACGAGCTCCTCGGCGTCTTCGCTGCGCGAGCAGAGGTTGGCTGCCAGCGCGCGGAGGCCCGCCACGTGGGGGAGCGCGCGTCGCTCGAAGTCCCGGGAAAGGGCGCCACGGTCGCCGGGGGACGGAATCATCCTCGAGTTGAACTTGGTCCTTCTCGGGACATCCGTCCAGCGATGGGAGCCTGGGGCGCGCTACTCTCCGAGCATGAGCTCTCCACGCCGTTCTCGTCCGTCCCGCCTCGGGACGCTGCTGGTCGCCGTCCTGGCGGGCCTGCCGGCCGCCTGCTCGTCACCCCAGCCCGCGAAGGACGGCGGCACGCCGGCGTCAGTGACCCCGGCCTCGACGGTCGAGAAGCTCCGGGTCGAGGTCATCGCTCGCTTTCCCCACGACGAGAGCGCCTTCACGCAGGGCCTGCTCTGGCACGAGGGCGAGCTCTACGAGAGCACCGGTCAGCGGGGGCGATCCCGGCTGCGGCGGGTCGAGCCACGGAGCGGGCAGGTCGTGCTGGATCGGCCCCTGAAGCCGGAGCTGTTCGGGGAGGGCCTGGCGCTGGTGGACCGGCGGCTCGTCCAGCTCACCTACACGTCGGGTCTGGCCCTGGTCTACCGGTTGCACGACCTGACCGAGCTCGCGCGGTACCGCTACGACGGAGAAGGCTGGGGGCTCACCCACGACGGCACGCGGCTCATCATGAGCGATGGCAGCCCGCGGCTCACGTTCCGGGACGACACGACCTTCGAGGTGATCGGTGGCGTGGACGTCACGCTCAACGGCAAGCCGCTGCGTGAGATCAACGAGCTCGAGTGGGCCGATGGTCAGGTCTGGGCCAACGTCTGGACGACCGACCATCTCGTTCGCATCGATCCCGAGACGGGGGTCGTCACCGCGGTCATCGACGCTTCGGGCCTGCTGACGTCCCGCGAGCGGGCCAAGGCCGATGTTCTCAACGGCATCGCGCACGATCCGGCGAACGGCCTGTTCTTCCTCACCGGCAAGCACTGGCCGTGGCTGTTCGCGGTCCAGTTCGTGCCTGACGAGTGAGGGTCTGCCCGAGCTAGCGCGAGCCCAGCACGCGGAGCGCGCCGAGAAAGATCCGACTGCGGACGTGACGCCCCTTGGTGGCCGTCGCGCTCACCCGCAACCTGCGCACGCGCTCGGGTTTCACGTCGCCCGGGCAGGCGCCGTCGTCGGTGGGCAAGAGCTCTCCCCAGGCGATCTCGCGGGGGGCTGGGAGCTCGGCGTGAAAGAGCGGCACGTCCAGCCAGGCGAGCGGTCCGTCGTCGAGCGCGACCTGGACGGCGAAGCGAAGGTGGGTGTCGTGACCCCCGCCGATGTCGAGGCCCAGGCCCGAGCTACCGGCGAGGCGTGCTCGGGCCTCGTCATCCACCGCGAGCTCGAAGATCGCCTCGGCGTCACCCTGGTCACCGCGAAGTTGGAACTTGCAGAAGGTGAGCTCCTCGCTGAGCACGTGGAGCTCGCCTTCACCGCGGGCAGCCTCGAAGGTCCAGCTCTCGGTCGCCGGGGCCCAGGCTCGCAGCACTTCGCTCGTGTCGCTGGCGAGTCGTGCTGGTGAGCGCGGAGGGCGGTCGGCGGAAGCCAGCAGTTGCCGCAAGGCCTCCTCGCGAGGGAGGAGGAGGGTGCGCGCGGCACCGTCGGGGCCCGTCGCTCCGTGGCCTCGGCCGGTGCGGAGACGGCAGGTGAGGCCGACGAGGAAGCCAGGCTCGGGAGGGTCGCGGAGCCAGGCAGCGAGAGCTCGGACCTCACGCGAGCGCGCGGACTCGGCGGAACCTTCGCGAGAGGCCAGCATGATGCGGGCTCGCTCTCCGAGCCAGCGGCGACGGAGCTGAGGGTCGTCGCCCTCGAAGGTCATGAGCGCGGCGAGCTCCGACAGTCCTCCGAGCCAGTCCTTCGCGTTCGGCTGGCGCCCGAGGTGGGGCTCGAGGCTCGCCCGAGCCCGCAAGCGCGTGAGCTCGGCCAGCAGGATGAGTGACTGCTCGTTTCGGGGAACGACCAGGTGGATGCGGTCGTCGTCGGTCTCGGTCGACTCCGGGCGGACGTGGAAGTGCAGCGAGCCGGGCAGGAGCGGGAAGCCGAAGCGACTGGCGAGACGAGCGTCGAGGTTCTCGAGCCGGGTGAGCAAGTCCCGGGCCTCGTCGGCTTGCTCGAGCGACGGGTGGGTGACGACGAGGCGGTCGTCGGTGCTCGCCACCACGAAGCTCGTCGGCTCCGCTCGTGCGCCGTCCGAGAGGGCAGCCGCGCCCAGCGCGAGGACCGCGAGGGCGGTGACGAGTCGGGTGGGTCGAGGCGAGTAGGGAAGACTCATGTCGGATCGTGGGTGCCGGCGGCGTCGAGCGCGCGCCAGACGGTCAGCGCATCGGTGAGCGCGGCCGGGTCGTGGGTTCGAATGTAGTCGACTCCGGACCGCGCCGCGTGGAGCTCCGAAGCGAGGGTGGCCGGCCCCCGCTCGGCGACCTCGCGACCGGTGAGCTGACCGAGGAACGACTTCCGTGAGGTCGAGACCAGCAGGGGGAGACCGAGCGCGCGGAGCCTCGGGAGGCCCGCGAGCACGGTGCAGCTCGTCTCGACGCGCGAGCCGAGGAAGAAGCCCATCCCCGGATCGAGGATCAGACGCTCGCGGGCGACGCCGCATTCTTCGGCGCGCTGGACCAGCTCGGTGGCGAAGGTCTCGATGCGCTCGAGGATGGCGAGCTCGTCCTCGGCGTCGCGGTCGGCGCGGCCTCCGGCCGCGAGGCTGTGCATGGCGACGAGCCGGCAGTCCGAGTCCGCGACGGCCTCCCAGCTCGCCTCGGCGCGGAAGCCGTCGACGTCGTTGATGAAGTGGACGCCGAGGGCGGCCATCTCCGCCATGACCTCGGGCTTGCAGGTGTCGATCGAGACGACCAGCCCGTCGGAGAGCAGCGTCTCGACCACGGGACGGAGGCGTCGGAGCTCTTCCTCGGCGTCGACGTCCTCCGAGTCGGGATGGGTGGACTCGGCCCCGACATCGAGGATCGCGGCGCCGCCGGCCACGAGACGCCGGGCGTGAGCCAGGGCGTCGGCGGGCTCCAGGTAGCTCCCGCCGTCGGAGAAGGAGTCCCGGGTCAGGTTGAGGATGCCGAAGAGCTCGGGGGTCACGGCGGGTCTCGCGTCGAGACCATCGAGAGACGAACGGTCGTGGTGGGCCTCGACGGGAAGGGAGTCTAGCGGAGAGCCAGGGCCGGGCCGAGAAGGAGGGAGGTGACCGCGACGAAGACGAGCGAGTGACTGGGGGTGCTTGCCGTGACGTTCGACACGCCGCTCGGCCTCGCCGCGGTCGAGTGGAGAGTCGTTCAGTCGAAGGGTCGGCGCCAGTCGTCTCGTTCACGGAAGCGAGCGATTGATCCGCGTCGTCGCGGGGCCAGTGCGTCCTTCGCAGGCAGCAGGTCAGGGCACGCAGCCGAAGACTCGCGAATGGTCCGGGCCAGAAACGAGAAGGGCCCGCCCCGTGAGGAGCGAGCCCTTCAAGTGCGAGCGGTCATCCCGAAGGAGGACCGCTCGAGAACACTGTTACGGCAGGGTCGCCGTGGCAGCGTCGTCGCAGTTGATGGCCTGGACCGCGCCGGAGCCGGCCAGGACGATCTGCAGCGTCTGCACGCCCAAGCAGTCGGGGGTCATGACCGTCGAGGTCTCACCGTCCAGGCCCACGGGGATCTGGATGGCGCAGACGAATCCACCACCGTCGTCGAAGCCGACGATGAGGCCGCCGGGCTCGTCAGAGTCGTAGATCTCGACCGAGTCGACATCACGCTGGACGTAGAAGTTGACGTCGATGCGGCCGCCGAAGCGACGATCGTCGGCGGGCAGACAGGGCGGGTCGCCCTCGTCCGTGCCGTCCTCGTTGACGACGAGGACGTTGCCGTCGTCGATCGTCTCGAGGTCGTCGTCACAACCAGCGCCACCAGCGGTGGTGTCGTAGGCAACGATGTCCAGGCCAGCGGCGTTGGAGATGCCGGCGCCCCAGATCTGGTTGGCCATGACGTCACCCTCGATGAGCGGGACGCCGTTGAACGTGGTCTCCCAACGATCGCCGTCGCAGGAGGCCGGGACACAGGTGGTGAACTCAGCCGGGAACACGAGCGCCCAGCCGTTCAGCGAGCCAGTGTCGCCGCCAGCGTTGTCGGTGATGGTCAGGGTCCAGTCGCCAGCGGAGTCGAGGCCGTTGAAGTCGGCCAGCGAACCGTTGGGCGAGAAGGTGCCGGAGAGGTTGGCCTCACACTGGCTCTCGATCGGATCCGCAGCAGCGTCGTCGAGAGTGATGTCGAGGTTGTCCTGGTCGCAGCCGAAGGTCAGCGGCGGCGAGCCCATCCGGTCGATGAGGGTCACGTTCGTGCCAGCGTGGCTCAGGGTGATGACGAGGTCACCAACCCAGGTGTGGCTGATGTCGAGACGGACGTCGACGTCGGTCACCTGGAACGAAGCGCCCATGGTGATCGTGTCGCTGATGCCGCCGTTGTCGGGAATCGCGAGCGACGCCGGGAGGGAGTCGCCAGCAACCATGGACGCGGAGCAGTCAGAGTCGTCGCCGAACCAGCGGCCGCCCATCGCATCACAGATGGCTTCCTGCTGGATGGAGCAGGAGGTGTCCTGCATGCAGCAAGCGCCCTCGGGAATGCACTCGACGTAGCCTTCACACGGGCCGTCGTCGGTCACGGTGATGGTCCACTCGCCGCGGCCACCGAACCAACCCAGGACCTGGATGAAGTACGTGGCGTTGGGCTGCGCACACCAGGTGATCTCGGTCTGGAGACCGCAATCGTCGTCGCTGCCCTCGATGCAGATGGGCTCATCGCACGTGCCGCAGATGACGGTCATCTGGGTGTCGAGCGGGGAACCGCAGGTCGAAGCAGTGATCTGAGTGCCGGTCGGAGCCGGGGTCGGAGGCGCAGTGATCGAGTACCAGAGCGAAGCGTCGGTCGTGAACGGGCCAAGGATGCCGCCGCAGCCGGGAACGTCCTCGGGGGCAACCACGGTCGCCTGCGTGTTCTCCTGAGTGACGGGCACGCCGAACTCGAGCTCGAGCGGGGTGGCGCAGTCGTCGTTCTCGGGAGGACCACAGGAGCTGCTGCACGCAACACCGGAGTCGGTGACGGTCAGCGTGAAGGTGCCGACATCGGCAGCGCCGAAGCCGTCGACGAGCAGGAAGTACTGCTCACCAGCAACCGTGCAGGCGTCGAGCTCGGCGTTGAAGCCGGGGCAGCTCGGGCCACCGTCGGTACCGGCGACGCAGTTGAGGTCGTCGCAGGCGCCGCAGAACAGCAGGAGGTCACTGTCGTGGCCGCCCGTGTCACACGCGTTGAAGTTGACCGTGTTGCCGGTACCCATGAAGGTGTACCAGACGCCAGGAGCGGCGTGGAGACCGCCGGAGCAGCCGTCGTCAGCCGTTTCCTCGGCCGTGCCGGTGTCGTTGGCCAGGCTGGTGTCGCCCATGACCGTGACGGGGCCGGCGGTGAGGTCGCCGAGGTCGATCGCGTCGGGGCAATCGTCGTTCGGCGGCGGAACCGGGAAGCAGTTCACGCCGGACGTGCAGGACACGCCGGAGTCTTCGATGGTCAGGTTGTAGTCGCCAGCCGCCGTGCCGAAGCCGAAGACGAGGACCAGGTAGGTCTCACCGGCCTCGGTGCAGACGTCGAGCTCGGTCGTGAAGCCAGCGCAACCGCCGGTGTCGTCGTTGCCGCCGACGCAGGCGAGGGCATCACAGTCGCCGCAATGGACGCGGAGCTTGGTGTCGAAGTCGGCATCGTTGCAGGTCGACAGGTTGAGGGTCGTGCCAGTACCCGTGATGGAGTACCAGACGCCCGGGCCGCCGTCGGTCGTGCCACAGCCGGTGTTCTCGTTGGGGTCGGAGTCGTCGGCGCCAGTGGTGGAGCCGGAGACGGTGAGGGGGAGACCGAGGTCGTCGAGGCTGACGGCGTCGGAGCAGTTCTCACCACCGTCACGCGGGGTGACGCCGGGGCCGGCCATGTCGGCCGTGAGATCGAGGACGTAGTCGCCCTCGTCGGTGCCGAAGCCGAAGACCACGACGAAGTAGTCGGTGCCCGCGGTCGTGGCGAGGGTGACCTCGGACTTGAGGCCGCCGCACGCCGCGTCGTCGTTGCCGACTTCACAAACGAGCGCGCCACAGCTGCCGCTGAACACCTGGATCTTGGTGTCGAAGAGGCCGCCGCCACAGTCGTCGCCGGAGTTGCAAAGGCTGGCGGTCACGTCGGTGCCGGTGCCCTCGAAGGTGAACCAGACATCGCCGTTGGCCGAGTCGCCCGTGCCGCAGAACGGCGTGGCGTCGTCGGTGGAGTCGCAGGTGTTGCCGCTGAAGGTCTGGGTCGACCCGTCAGCCACCAGGGTCACGACAGTGGCGGTCGCGCACGTGTCGTTCGCCTCCACGCCGTGCTGCTCGAGAAGATCGGAGGTGATCTCACGAACGTTGCCGCGGCGGCTGCCACGACGGTCGGCACGGTTGGTGCGGAAGTTCTGGTCGCCGGCGGTGCGGGCTTCGTCCGAACGGGTGCGCGGGGTGTGAACCTGACGCTGGCCCGGACGACCGTTCCACTGACGCGACCAGTCCTGGAACCGGCGCTCGCCGTCGATCTTCTTCTTGTCCTCGAGCGTGATGCCCCAGAGACGCTCGAACATGCCCTCGGGGGTCATGTCGCGGAGCTTGATCAGCATCTCGTCACCGAGGGCACCCTCGCGAGCAAGCTGGTCGTTGAGTTCCTGAGCAAACCGGGCGTCGTAGAGCCCAGCGCGCATCAAGGCGGAAATGATGAAGGCCTGCTGATCGGGCTTCTGCTGGAGGGCGGTGAGGTTATCAGTCGCCGAAGCCACCCCGCAGCCCAGTGCGAAGCCCAGGAGGGCCACGAGGCAGGATGAGGTCAGACGTCTACACATGGATTCTCCTCGAACTTCCCGGCTGACCCGGATCAGTCGCCGGCCCCCAATCGAGGGCTTCCCCAGGGCCAATGCCCGATGCACCGGGACACCGACGGCCGAGAGGCGACTGACCTGTGGTCAGACCGAAGTCAAGACGGATGGTTCCTCCAAGTGTAGGGCCGCTTTCCCGGGCCCAGCCATGTGTTCTTGTCGACTTTTCTAGGGTTCGAGTTCTGTCACCTCTAGACAAGTCCTTGAATGACAGTGACTTGACCCTCATCGTCAGCCCCCGCTTTTTCTAGTCAGGCTTGGGTTCGCGACGGCAGTTGGAGACCCCCTGGACCCCAAGACCCGCACGAGCAGCCGTGAGTCATCTCGACTCGGCGCTCTCGTCGCTCTCCAGGAGGCGTGCGACCGCCCGTCCGGGGGACAGGGATCCGGATGCGACCTCGGTGCTCAGGCGGTCCAGGGCGGCCCGGCGCTCGGGGGTCAGGAAGCGTTCCCAGAGGGCCTCACGGAGGTCGAAGCGGAGGGCCGACACGGCTTGTTCGGATCGGCCGGCGGCGAGCCGTCCGGTCGCGGCGAGGTGGGTCCGGTGCTCGGCCAGTCCGTCGGCCAGGGCCCCGAGCCCTCGGGCCTCGTGAGCGCTGACCGACAGCAGGGGCCGCTCCCAGCCCGAGCGCGGAGAGCTGGTGAGAGCGAGGGCCTGACGATGCTCGGAGACGGCGCGCTCGGCCTCCGCCGCCAGGTCGCCGTCGGCCTTGGTCACGACGACCAGATCGGCGAGCTCCAGCAGGCCCCGCTTGAGCCCCTGGATCTCGTCGCCGGCGCCCGGCTGGACGAGGAGGACCAGGGTGTCGACGAGCCCGCGGACGCGGTCTTCCGCCTGGCCCACGCCAACCGTCTCGAGGAGAACCCGAGAGAAGCCGGCCGCCTCACAGAGAAGGACGGACTCGCGGGTTCCCCGACCCAGGCCCGACGAGTCGCCAGCGCTGGGGCTGGGGCGGACGAAGGCGTCGGGGTGTCGGGAGAGCTCTTCCATCCGGGTGGCGTCGCCCAGGAGGCTGCCGCCGCTGACGGGGCTCCGGGGGTCGATCGCGAGGACGGCGAGACGTTCACCCGCGTCGAGCCAGTGACGGCCGAGGGCCTCGATGAGAGAGCTCTTGCCGACGCCGGGAGGGCCGCAGATGCCGACACGGTGCGCGTCGTCGGGCGTGTCCGGGAGAGCGTCGAGGAGATCGAGAGAGGGCTCGCGATCCGTCGGCCGGCGGCTCTGGACCAGGGTGATGGCGCGAGCCAGGGCTCGACGGTCGCCGGCGACCAACGCCTCGGCGAGCTCCCGCGGTGAGGGCTCGGCCCCCACCTCAGGAGCCCGTGCTCAGGGCGGCCAGGCGATCGAGGAGCTCGTCGGCGGCATCGGTGAGGACGGTGCCGGGCCCGAAGATCGCGCTCACGCCGTCGGCGCGGAGCTGGTCGTGGTCTTCTGGCGGCACGACGCCGCCGACGACCACCGGGATGTCGTCGCGTCCGGCCTCGGACAGCGCGCCGATGAGCTCCGGGACCAGGCGTCGGTGGCCGGCAGCCAAGGAGGACACGCCGACCAGGTGGACGTCGCTCTCCACCGCCTGCCGGGCGGCCTCGGCGGGGGTCTGGAAGAGCGGGCCGAGGTCGACGTCGAAGCCGAGATCGGCCAGACCCGTCGCGATGATCTTCGCGCCGCGGTCGTGGCCGTCCTGGCCGAGCTTGACCACGAGAATGCGTGGTCGCCGACCTTCGTTCTCCTCGAATTCGGCGCTGCGTCGACGGACCCGCGTGAGGGCGTCGGTGTCCTCACCGCGCTCGGCGCCGTAGACGCCGGCCAGCGGACGAGTTTCGGCGCGATGACGTCCGTAGACCTTCTCGAGCGCGAGGCTGATCTCGCCCACCGTCGCGCCGGCGCGGGCCGCGGCGATCGCGCGTTCGAGCAGGTTGCCCTCACCGGAGTCGGCGCAGTGGGTCAGGGTGCTGAGCTCGCGCTCGACCGCGTCACCGTCGCGCTCCTTCTTCAGCTCGGCGATACGGGCGAGCTGAGCCTCCCGGACGCTCTGATTGTCGACGCGGAGGACGTCGATGGGGGGCTCGTCCTCGGGAGCGAGGGGGAAGCGGTTCACGCCGATGACCGACTGCCGCCCGCCGTCGATGCGGGCCTGGGTGCGGGCGGCCGCTTCTTCGATGCGACGCTGCGGAAGACCGCGCTCGAGCGCCTTGGCCATCCCGCCCAGCTCCTCGACCTCCTGAACGTGCGCCCAGGCAGCAGCGGCGAGCTCGGCCGTGCGGGCCTCGATGTCGAAGGAGCCTCCGAAGGGATCGATGGGGCGCAGCAAGCCGGCCTCTTGCTGAAGCTGAAGCTGGGTCTCGCGGGCGAGGCGAGCCGAGAAGTCGGACGGCAGGGCCAGCGCCTCGTCGAAGGCGTTGGTGTGCAGCGACTGCACGTGGCCACAAGTGGCGGCCAGCGCCTCGATGCAGGTGCGCGCGACGTTGTTGAGTGGGTCGCGGGCGGCGAGGCTCCAGCCCGAGGTCTGGGCGTGGGCGCGGAGACTGAGCGAGCGCGGGTCGTCGGGAGAGAAGTCGGAGACGATGCGTCCCCAGAGCAGGCGACCGGCTCGGAGCTTGGCGACCTCGGTGAGGAAGCGCATCCCCACGCCCCAGAAGAACGAGACGCGGGGGGCGAAGGCGTCGATGGCCAGCCCGGCTCCCGTGCCGGTGCGCAGGTACTCGAGACCGTCAGCGAGGGTGTAACCGAGCTCGAGGTCGGCCGTCGCTCCGGCTTCCTGCATGTGGTAGCCGGAGACCGAGATGGCGTTGAAGCGCGGCATCTCGCTCGCGAGGTGCGCGAAGATGTCGCCGATGATCCGCAGCGAGGGCGTCGGCGGATAGATGTAGGTGTTGCGGACCATGAACTCCTTGAGGATGTCGTTCTGGATGGTCCCTGCGAGTGCCTTGCTGGGGACGCCCTGCTCCTCTGCGGCGACCACGTGCAGCGCGAGCACCGGCAGCACGGCGCCGTTCATGGTCATCGACACGCTCGTGCGATCGAGGGGGATGCGGTCGTAGAGGATCCGCATGTCGCGGATCGAGTCGATGGCGACCCCGGCCATCCCGACGTCACCCGTCACCCGTTCGTGGTCTGAGTCGTAGCCGCGGTGCGTGGCGAGGTCGAAGGCGATGGAGAGGCCGGTTTGACCCGCGGCGAGGTTGCGACGGTAGAAGGCGTTGCTTTCCTCGGCCGTGGAGAAGCCCGCGTACTGCCGCACCGTCCACGGCCGACCGGCGTACATCGTCGGGTGGGGCCCGCGCAGGTAGGGCGGGAAGCCGGGCAGTCCACGCTGGTGCGTGCAGTTCTCGAGGTCCGCGGCGGTGCGCAGGGTGCGGTCACCGGAGGACGCCGCCTCGGTCGACGACGTGCTCGTCGGTGCCCAGTCGGTGCTGCCGTAGTCGGGAAGCCGGCTCATCGCGACACCTCCAGTCGATCGAGCAGCTCGGTGAGCTGGGCGGGGACGTCGTCGGAGGGATGGAGGCAGGCGAAGACCTTCAGCCCGTCGGGTGGGCTCGCCGCGGCCACCGCCACGCGGAGCCGAGCGTCGTCGTCGGCCTGAGCGAGAAGGTGGGGGAGACGCTCGGCCAGCACCTCGTCGGTGGCGCAGGCGATGGTGAGAAAGTTCTCGGGGTCGAGGGAGTGCTCCTCGTCGACGCTGAGGGTGAACTCCTCGATCGGCCAGCCGAGGGCGCGGATGAGCCCGCTGGCGGCGGCGGCCTGCTTGGCGTGGTCGCGGTAGGGTCCGATGCGCAGGAGTCGGATCGACGGTGTCGATTGACGACTTGCGCGAGCGCGAAGGTCGTCGAAGGGTTCTGGAAGACGGGCGAGCTCGAGCACCGGCGCAGACTCGCTGCCGCGGTCGGCGAAGTGCTCTCCCCAGGTCGGCGCGGTCGTCGGAGGAAGGGGGAGGGGCGCGAGCTCCGGCAGCGGTCCGCTGAGGACCGCCGGGTTGGTGCTCGTGCCAGTGAGTGGGTGGGCGAGTCGTGCGACGGCGCGTCGCCGTTCCTCAGCCGTCGCGGTCAGCGTCTCGCGCAGGCGATCGTCGCTCGCCCAGCCCAGCCAGCCGCCGCTGCGCTCGATCTCCTGGAAGCGCTTCCAGGACCGGCGGCAGAGCTCGGCGGTGAGACCTTCGAGCGCCCAGCTTCCGCCGGCCGGATCGAGAGCCGACGCGAGGTCGGTCTCCTCACGCAGGAGGTGTCCGGTGTTGGCTGCGAGGCGACGTCCGGTCGTGCTGCCGCGACCTCGGAGCTGGTCGAAGGGCCGCACGGCGACCGAGTCGGCGCCGCCGAGCACGGCGGCCAGGCCCGAGACGGTGCCGCGCATCGCGTTGGTCCACGGGTCGTGCTCGGCCCAGTCGCGGAGGGCGGAGCGTGCGTGGATGCGGGGAGGAGGACCGTCGACACCGGCAGCCTCCTGGTGATGGCTCCAGAGCGCGCGAGCCGCGCGGACCTTCGCGGTCGACAGCAGCAAGTCACGGCCCAGCGGGAGCACGAGCCAGGTCTTTTCGGGGAGACGTGCGAGCTCGAGTCCCTCCTTCTCGAGCCGGCGCCAGGTCTCGGTGGTGGCGGCCAGCGCGAAGGCCAGCTCGTCGACGGCGTGGGCGCCGGCGTCGTGGAGGACCTCGGTGGAGATCGCGAGGCTGGCGGCGTGGCCGTCGTCGGCCATTTCGTCGACGTGGCGGGAGAGGTCGACGAAGGCCTCGTCGAGGGAGAGCCCGAGAGTGCCGGAGCGGAGCACGGCGCTCAGGGGCTCACCGAGGATGCCGCCGCGCCAGGGGCCGTCGCTCGCCGAGCGCAGGGCGCGGCCGAGGGGGAGGGCGCAGGCGCCGGCTTCGAGCACGACGTCGCAGGTGTCGCCGCCGAGCCCGGCGACGAACGCACGTGCCGTGGCGTCGTCTTCGAGTCGAGGACCGCGACCGGCGCGGGTGCGGATGGCCGCAGCGAGACCGGCGTCGAGAGCGAGCCAGGCCTCATCGAGGCCGCCTTGCGTTCCGGCAACGACCTGAGCTGCGGCCTCGGCGGGGTCGGGGTCATCGACGAGGCCAGCGACAGGCCAGGTGCCGGCGGCACTGTCTCGACCGCGCAGGTAGGGGGGATGACCCGGCATGCCGACGGAGCCCGCATCCGGGCCTTCGTCTTCCGTCAACAGCAGGGGGAGCTCCAGGCCGGCCAGTCGACGCTCGAGGGGGTCGTCGACCACTCGCTGTCCGTCGGTCTTGGCCTGCCAGTCGGCGAGGCTCGGGAGCTCGAACTCGGTCTCGTTCCAGGCGCTCATGGCGCGAATGATAGACGGTGCGCGTGCCGGCACGCCGGAGATGAAGCCTCGATGCTCAGGGTGCGTGAGGAGAGGAGTGCAGGTTGCCGTCGACGACCTGCGTGCTCACCGGTCCGTGGTGGACGCACGGGGCTCTCGAACACCGGGCCGGTAGCCCGTCGACGCGAGCGCGCGGGTCGCGGCGCGTCGATTCCGGATGCGGCGGATCGTGCTGAAGGGCGGAAGGAGACTTCCGGCCATCAAGCAGAAGCCCCAGACGGTGACCCGCCAGCTTCCGTCGGGTGCGGTGCGCATCAATCCCGCGCTCACCTGCCGGTCGAGCACGCGCTTCCTCGCTTCGCGAGCCTCTTCCACCTCGCAGCCCGGTGGGTGGGCGACCTTGGGCGCCGAGCTGCCGAACACGCTCACGAGGGCTCGATGACGACGGTGGAGCTCCGCTACGTCCTCGACCTCGGGGAACTGGAAGACGTGATGGCTTTCGGGGCGAGCAAGAACTCCCAGCTCCGTCGCGTCGTTGGTGTCGACCACGACCTCGTCTTCGTGCTCGGTGGAGAACTCGAGGTAAGACGTTTCGGGCTGGATGCTCACCAGCACGGCTCGGTCGCCGTCGAGCGGGTGAAAGTAGAGCGACACCCAGCCCATGGGTGGGTCGTGCAGGAGGGCTCGGTGCTCGAAGCCCAGGCTCCGGAGCGTGGGGTCGTGCTCTCGAAAGTGCTCGGCTGCGGTCGGTGGTGGAGGGGCCTCGGCGGGATCCCAGGCCTCGATGTCCATTCGCACCACGAGCGCGTCCGGGCGAGGCTCGGTACGGCCGACCACGCGGGAGATGAGGAAGTCCGGAAGCCCGCTCATCGCCAGCGCGAGGAGCACGCAGAGGGCCCAGCCGAGTACCTCGATCATCTTCCGATGATAGGCGACGTGCTCGGGAACCGGGATTCATGACCGCGTGGGCGTCGCCTCGTCGGAGAACCCCGTAGCCGCGAGCGCTCGCTCGTTCCGGCGTCCGTCGAGCTGCTCGCGGATCGTGAGGAAGGGCTCGAAGAGTCGCCACGTCGTTCGAAGGGCCGCCCGGAGCGTCATGCGGTACCGGCCGGTCTCCACCACGGGTCGGAGCAGGCCGGCTTCGACACGACGCTGGACGGCCTTCTCCGACAGCTCGTTGAGCTCGTCCAGCTCGGTGCCAGGCACCGACATGACGACCGGTGAGCCGGCGAGATGCGAGCACAGCGCCCGGTGACGTCGATGCAGCGCGGCCAGCTCGGTGACCTCGGGGAAGTAGAAGGCCTCCCGCCGAGGAGCCGGCACCGGCAGTGATGGGAGCACGGTCTGGAAAGTCTCGATCCAGAGGCCCTCCTCATGGAACGTCGAGAAGCAGGGGATGGAAGGGAGCTCCGAATTCGTCCCGTCGCTGAGGACGATCGCCCGGTCGCCGGTCCCTGGGTGGGCGAACATGGCCAGGAAGAACCGCTGATCCTGATGGATGTCGCCCCTGCTCTCGAAGCCGAGCGCGCACAGCTCTTCGCGCAAGCGCTGCTCGGCGTGCGCGACGTGATCGGGGAGGGGGAGCGTCTCGGGGCTCCGGGATGTCCAGGTCGCGAGCTCGTCGATGCTGGCGTGCAGCACGGTCTGGACCAGAGAGGCGTACCAGGCGATGGGGATGAGCGCGACGATGAGGAGCGTCACGATCATCGTGAGGCTCATGACGAGGCTGCGCCGATCGTCGGCTCAGGCATCGCGCACCGTCGCCAGCGCCGCCGCCATCCGTCGCGATGCCTCGAGCATCCGCGGGCCCGGTCGTCCGGAGAAGCGTTCGTCGAGAGGGAAGACCGCTCGTGTCTTCACTGCATCCAGCTCGCTGAGACCTTCGCGTCCGAGCAAGTTCTCGACGTCGAGTTTCTCCTCGTCCACCCCGCACCAGGACACGAAGCAGGCCGCGGGTGCCGCGGCCTGGAGATCCTCGGCGC
Source organism: Acidobacteriota bacterium (assembly GCA_039029535.1). GTDB lineage: Bacteria > Acidobacteriota > JBCCFW01 > JBCCFW01 > JBCCFW01 > JBCCFW01. The sequence goes on along the minus strand of JBCCFW010000020.1, from coordinate 3,598 downwards.
TGATCTCGAGGCTGGAGCCCGAGCGCTCGCCGAAGACGTTGCGTCCCCCGGCCAGAGCGATGAGCTCGTTCGAGTAGCAGTCGGCACCCGGCGAGAACATGGGCTTGGGCCACCACTCGAGATACACCGGGAGGGGGGCACCCGCTGCGCGGGCGGCGTCCTCCAGCTCGTTCCTTTGGCGCTTCATGTCGGCGACCAGGGTCGCCGCCTCGTCGTCGGCATGCAGCACGCGACCGAGCAGCGCCGCCTCGTCCTGGACGTCGTCGAGCGAGCGGGGGGCCAGCACGACCTGGTCGAGCCCGCGGGCGCGCAGGCCGGTGACGACTCGCTCCATTCCCGGCACCGACAGCGACGACACGACGAGGTCGGGGCTCAGCTCGGCGACGCGGTCGAGGTCGGGGTTCAGGTCGGGACCGAGCCGCTCGCGCTCGGCGCACTCGGGCGGATGGTCCGAGCTCTCCTCGCAGGCGACGACGCGATCGAAGCGTCTCAGGGCGTCGACCATCTCCGCGTTCGACGGGGCCAGCGTCACCAGCGTCGATGGGGCCTGCTCGGGCCGGGCCTGACGCCCCAGCGAAGCCGGCGTGAGGTCTCCCCGCATGAGCGTCCGGTCGTCGTCGGTGCGGAGTCGGATGCTGCGGGCACCACGGGCGACCAGCCAGCAGGAGACGGCATGAACGAGATCGGGGTCCTCGGCGGCTGCCGCCGGCACGACCTGACGCTTCAGCTCCAGCGTCGCGACGTGGACGTCACCGTTCTCGAAGCGGAGCTCGAGTCGTTCGCGTCGGCTCTCGTCGGCCTCGGCTTCGAGCCGGTACGCTCGATGACTCTTCGTCTCCCAGACGTGATCGGGACGACGTCGCGTCACGCGTTGCGACGGTACTGCCCACCGACCTCGTACAGCCGGTGGCTGAGCTGCCCGAGCGAGCAGCTCCGGCAGGCGTCGAAGAGTGCGGCGAAGACGTTGCCACCGGAGAGGGCTGCCTGCTCCACGGCGTCGAGGGCCTTCGTCGCCTCCTCGCGGTTGAGCGCGTGGTACTCGTCCCGACGACGGATGGCGCTCTCCTTCTCCTCGGTGGTCGCGCGGATGACCTCACCGGGGATGCGGGTCGGCGAGCCAGCCTCGTCGAGGAAGGTGTTGACCCCGACGATGGGGAGGGCGCCTTGGTGCTTGAGGGCCTCGTAGTGGAGTGACTCCTCCTGGATCTTCGTGCGCTGGTAGGCCCGCTCCATCGCGCCGAGCACGCCGCCACGATCGGAGATGCGGCGGAACTCCTCGAGCACGGCTGCCTCGACGAGGTCGGTGAGGTGCTCGATGAAGAACGAGCCCTGCAAGGGGTTCTCGTTTCGAGTGAGGCCCAGCTCCTTGTTGATGATGAGCTGGATCGCCAGCGCCCGTCGCACGCTCTCTTCCGTCGGCGTGGTGATCGCCTCGTCGTGGGCGTTGGTGTGCAGGCTGTTGCAGTTGTCGTTGATCGCGTAGAGCGCCTGCAGCGTCGTTCGGATGTCGTTGAAGGCGATCTCCTGCGCGTGCAGGCTCCGGCCCGAGGTCTGGATGTGGTACTTGAGCTTGCAGGAGCGCTCGTTGGCTCCGTAGCGGTGCTTGAGCGCGCGGGCCCAGATGCGGCGGGCGACGCGACCGATGACGGCGTACTCCGGGTCGACGCCGTTGCTGAAGAAGAAGGAGAGGTTGGGCGCGAAGTCGTCGATGCTCATCCCACGCGAGAGGTAGTACTCGACGTAGGTGAAGCCGTTGGCCAGCGTGAAGGCGAGCTGCGTGATGGGGTTCGCCCCGGCTTCGGCGATGTGGTAGCCGGAGATCGAGACCGAGTAGAAGTTCCGCACGCCCCAGTCGATGAACGACTGCTGCACGTCACCCATCATTCGCAGGGCGAACTCGGTCGAGAAGATGCAGGTGTTCTGAGCCTGGTCTTCCTTGAGGATGTCGGCCTGCACGGTGCCGCGGACGGCCTTGAGGGTGTCGGCACGGACCTGCTCGAAGATCTCCTTCGGCAGGTGGCGCTCGCCGCTGCTGCCGAGCAGGAGCAGGCCGAGCCCGTCGTTGCCTTCGGGGAGGTCGCCCTCGTAGGTGGGGACCGGCACGTCGGCATCGGCACAGCGCTCAGCGATGGCGCTCTTCACCTCGTCGACCTTGCCGTTCTCGCGGATCCACTTCTCGCACTGCTGGTCGACGGCGGCGTTGAGGAAGAAGCCGAGGACCATCGGGGCCGGGCCGTTGATGGTCATCGAGACCGAGCAACGCGGGTCGGCGAGATCGAAGCCGGAGTAGAGCCGCTTGGCGTCGTCGAGGTGTGCCACCGAGACGCCCGAGTTGCCGACCTTCCCGTAGATGTCGGGGCGGTGGTCGGGGTCCTCGCCATAGAGCGTGACCGAGTCGAAGGCGGTCGACAGACGCTGGGCGGGCATGCCGGTCGAGACGTAGTGGAAGCGACGGTTGGTGCGCTCCGGTCCGCCCTCACCGGCAAACATCCGCGTGGGATCCTCGCCTTCACGTCGCAGCGGGAAGACCGACGCCGTGTAGGGCGGTGAGCCCGGCACGTTCTCTCGCAGCAGCCAGCGCAGCAGCGAGCCCCAGTCCTCGTACTCGGGCAGGCTGACCTTGGGGATGCGCGAGCCCGAGAGCGACTCGCTCACCAGCGGCTGCTGGATGACCTTGTCGCGGATGCGGAACTCGATCTGGTCGGCCGAGTAGCGCTCGCGTAGGGCGGGCCAGCCGCGCAGCGCCTCCTTGCTCTCGGCGTCGAGGGTGTCGGCAAGCCGGTCGTGGGCGTCCTTGACCGCGCTCAGCGCCGCGTCGTCGCCACCGTCCTCCACTTCGATGGGGCTGAGCGGCTCGGGGCGGCTGGTCGGCGGCTCGCCGGTGAGAGCGGCGGCGGCGCCACGGAGCTGGTGCAGGCGGCTGGCGAGAGCGGACTGCTCGTCGATGAAGGCGTCGCGGGCCTCGCTGTTGTCGACGATCTCGGCGAGGTAGCGGCTGCGCTGACCGGGGATGACCTGGTGCTTGCGGCTGTCCTCGTCGTTGGTCTCCATGCCCGAGGCGAGCTCGGCGCCGGTCTTCTCGGCGAGGCCGTCCATGAGCGCGCGGTAGAGCCGCGTGGCGCCGGGGTCGTTGAACTGTGAGGCGATGGTCGCGTGGACCGGCATCTCGGCCGGGTCGCGATCGAAGTGCTGGTGGTTGCGCTGGTACTGCTTGCGGACGTCGCGGAGCGCGTCGAGGGCGCCGGCCTTGTCGAACTTGTTGATGGCGACCAGGTCGGCGAAGTCGAGCATGTCGATCTTCTCGAGCTGGCTCGCCGCGCCGTACTCGGGGGTCATGACGTAGAGCGAAAGATCGGCGTGCTCGGTGATCTCCGTGTCGGACTGGCCGATGCCCGAGCTCTCCACCAAATTGGTATGGAAGACGTTATGAATCCTCTAGTTGTCTGGCAACAATAACCTAAAGGTCGTGGGGTTGATCTATTTGGTAATGAGAAATAGTCCCGCAAACTGATCAACCAATTTACGCGAAAGCCCTTTAGAAAGGCTCAGGTTAGCCGTGGACCGATAGACATAAGAACCAACACTGACTGAAACAGCT